>NZ_JAAFZY010000020.1:0-1072 GCF_011764015.1 Mangrovimonas sp. CR14
CAACGTTTTGGGCTATGGTTTCGTTGCGTGAAAATCCGCAAGGATTTTCCACCGTGAACCAAAGATAGCAAAAGTGCGAGGATTTTCTGCCGAAAATCCGAAGCAATGAACTATAGCCGTTGTTGCCTACAGTTGTTTTTATTCCGCCCATTTTTTCCAGTTCAGCTTTTTTGTCAGCGTTCGAGTGAGCAATTTTTCCGCAAACTTGCTCAATTCCGTTTTGCTTTTCAATTCCGCAAGAGTAAGTTTCCACGTTCAGTTCGGCCGCAACGTTTTTGAATTCCGATTGGGTTTTGATTCCGTAAACTTGCTCAAAAATCCGTACGCTTTTCTATCTGAATTATTTTTTCCATTCAGTTTTTCATTCAGCGTTCGAGTGATAAATCCGAGTGTTTTTTCAGTATTTTATTTTTTTTGAGTTCCGATTTTTCAATCCGTTTTTGCTCCGTCCGAGTGAGTTTCCGCAATTGTAGGCAACGGTTCGGCTAAGGTTTCGTTGCGTGGGTTCGGCACTAATTTAGTAAATAAAACTGGGCAAAGTTCAGAGGCGAGGATTTTCCGAAGGAAAATCAGAAGCAATGAACTTTAGCCATTGTTGGCTACAGTTTTTATTTTATCCATAGCTTCTTTTAATTTTTCTGAATTAAACCCTTTGGTCAATTCAGTCAAAATCAGCCTGTTTTTGATTTCGTTCTCTAATCCGTTTAATGATTTGTCGTCATCGATAATTAAGAAGTCAGAAGTGTTTCTTTGACTAATAAATTTTATTATTTCTTCTTTACGATTTTTACAATCCGCATACTCTGGTAAAAATCCAGAAATCTTGCAATCTATTCCACGATTTTTAAAAATCAGATTAAATTCAGTCAGAGTTTTCATGGTTCGCCTAGTCGAACTCAACCAAATGTCAAATTCTTGAAAAGTCAAAAGTCGGTTTAGATTCTCAACGCATGATTGGTTAAATTCAGAATATCCGTCAGAGTGAATTTGGTCGGCTTTCCAACTTGGGTTTGTTATCAAAACTCCGTCTAAATCTAATATCAGGTGCATTTTGCTCAAATTGTAGCCAACG
>NZ_JAAFZY010000002.1:0-618642 GCF_011764015.1 Mangrovimonas sp. CR14
ATCCCTTAACCCCAGTATCTCAAACTTTCTATGAACTTACGCTCCCGGTTTCCCCGTTTGCGGGTGCAAATATACCACCCTTTTTTCCTATCCAACAAACTTTTTCAAACCTTTTTTTGAAGTTTTTTTGAAATTGAAAATCAAAGATTGATTTTCAGAGCTTTACAAGATAAGAAAAAATCTTTGTTTTGAAAAACCTTATAAAAAGAAATTCCAAACAATACCAAAACGCAGTATAAAATCTCTGTATGGGTAGTTTGGTGCGGAATAATAATCGTATCCAGTCCACGCTGAATTGAAGTGTTCTGCCTTAAAATAAATACGCGCCGTTCTTACCTTCGCATCGATAAAGAAATCAAACATAGGGAAACCTCCAAACTTACGATCTGTCTGAACATAGAATTCTGCCAAAAGTGGATCATAAGCATTCATATAATATTCGGTAAAATAATTAAAGGTTACTCCCGTTTGCAGGAACAACGCATTTCTGAAGAAATGGTTCTGATAATAAACTGTGTTACGTGTTACAAATTCTGGAGCATTGAATACCTGGCTGCCATCTTCAATAGTTTGGTATACTATAGAGTTATCTATTCCAAACTTACCTAACTTCACATCCTTTTTTAATTGAACCTTCAAATATCCAATTGTGCTATTATTCTGAAAGGGCTTAACTAAATCTGAAGTCTCCTCCTTTATATAATAGGCATAATCTGTAATGGTGGAAATATCAACCAGTACTTCAGCCCATTTTTGAGACAAGATTCCAAATTGTAAGTTTTGAGTCTTTACATTATTAAAGTTATTTCGCCAGTTATAGTTCTTGTAACTACTTTGATAAAGTAGAAAGTTATAGTTGGGAGCTTTGGAACTATGATTGATCTTTGCAGACAATAATATATCATCTATGATATTAAGAGTAGCCTGTCCCGTTATAAAGTTACCATCAAAGTCTCCCGCCACGTTTAAACCAAAATCTCCTTTTATATTAAATCTTCCAATTTTATTGGTATAACCTCCTCCTATATTATATACCTTCCCTTTAAGCCTATTCGTTATGACCTCTTCATTTAAGATGACTAGCTTGTCATATCCATAATTGAAGTCATCCATTCCAGTCTGGAATCTTAAATCACCAAGAAGTTCGTTTCTATATTCTGCATAAGCTCCTAAATGAAAATCTTCTAAAGTAGCCCGATCTCTTAAATTACTTGCTTGAAATGCATCACCGAAATACTCATTGGCTGCACTTTGGTTGAATTCATAATACTTGTCTTCAAATGAAATGACATTTCCTACTTTTAAGGAACTATTAGAAATCGAATCCTTTTCTTGGATTAATTTATATGTGTGATCTAAATGAAAGCGCTTTCCTTTTAATATGTTTTCCGCATTTTCAAAGTTTACATCAAATACACCTCTATCCTTAAAATCGGGATTACCGGATTCAAAATATATGATATTATCATCCCGTATCCCTCCATTTTCTTGATTCAACAAATCCTGAATAACGATATGACCGTTGGCCGAGTACCTTTTATCCTTAGAATCATAACTGGAGGTAAACCTAAAGTTTCCCGTACTGGTCAATATATGTTGGTATTTACCTAAAGACCGTAGTCCTTTATATGCCACAGAAAAATTAAACTGCTTGGACGTATTAACAGTAAAGAAGGCATCAACCTGTTGCCCTTGCTCAAATGCTGACTTATAATAGAGCTCTGTAAATGGTGTAGGCACATGATAATAATTGATATCCTCAATCTCCATATAATTAAAATGTCTCGCCCTTGCACCAAAAAGCGGCATTAGTTTTTCATTATCTAAGTTATATATTAAGGTATTATATGTTTGCCCAACATTATTGAACTTCAGCAACCCAAAAAAATCTCTCCTGAGATAGTTCCACTTATATTCTTTTTTTATTGTTAAAGAAGTATCCACATGAGTCGTATCTCGTTCTGGAGATATTATAAGATACTGCTCAATTTTAGCATCATAGTTAATAATGTTCTTATTGGAGGTACTTTTTGTAGACCCTCTTCTTTGTTGGTTTTCATCGTAATCTCCAGTTGGAGTTAGGCCATCTGTTGATTGAATTATTTGCGAATATGTAGAAAGGCCAAAACCAAACAAAAAAAGTGCTAAAAATATCTTCTTCATAATAATTTTTCAGACCTTGCAAAGGTATGTACAATTTATCATAACGCGATTATACTAAGAATTATTTAAATGCTCAAGCTGAAATATTCTGAATTTAAATTTGAATGTGGAACAGATGAAGCAGGGAGAGGTTGCTTATCTGGTCCGGTGACGGCGGCGGCCGTTATTTTACCAAATGACTTTTCAAACAACCTTTTGAATGACTCCAAACAATTATCTGAAAGGAAACGGAAATTCCTAAGGCCTATTATTGAACAAGAAGCACTTGCATTTGGTGTGGCTCATGTTTTCCCTGAAGAAATCGATGCCATCAATATTTTAAATGCCTCCATTTTGGCAATGCATCGGGCCATTGAGCAATTAAAGATCACACCGGAATATATCATTGTTGATGGCAATCGATTCAAACCCTTTAATGAAGTTCCTTTTGACACTATTATCAAAGGAGACAGTAAATATTTATCGATTGCAGCTGCATCTGTTTTGGCAAAAACCTACCGTGATGATTATATGGAACAGGCTCATGAAGAATTCCCTCAATATGATTGGAAAAAAAATAAAGGATACCCAACCAAAAGACACAGGGAAGCCATAAAAAAATTGGGGCCGACAAACTACCACAGAAAATCATTCAAACTACTTCCAGAACAATTAAAGTTAGACCTATAACAATTATATTTGCACAAACCCTCTTTAATGAAAAACCTAAAATATGCCATTCTTTTTGTGGTGCTTGTTTTTAGTTGCTCCAAAGAATCTTCAAAAAGGCAACCTTTAGACTATTTACCCCAGGATCCAGAATTTGTTTTTAGAATTAACCAATTAGAAGGATTAAAAAGCTCCTTAAAGAATAATGACCTTCTAAAATCCCTTTCTTCCTCGGAGGTTTCCCAAAACTTAACCGACAAGTTGGATTTGATTCAGCACTTTTCTACAGAGGAAGAAATTTTATTAAGCTTCATTCATGATCAAAATGATAGCCTACAATATAGCCTAGCTACTCACCTCAATAAATATTTATTCCAAATCGATTCTTTACCGAATCATAAATTAGAGACCATCACAGATCAAGGATTTACCTTTTCCAAAACCACTATTGACCAACACATATTATATAGTGTAATTAAAGACAGTATTTTTATTGGAGCGTCCACATTAGATTTACTTCAAAACTGCCTTAAGTCTAACATCAAAGGAAGTGAATGGTTAGAATTACTGAACTCTTCAAACAGTGGTTCTGATTTATCCGTTTTCATAAATAATAAGAATCATTCCATTCCTCAAAACATTTTTCATCTAGACTCTATTTCTTCAGCGTCCTTTAGTTCATACTATAATTTAGATATAGACTTGAATCAAGATGCTGTTATATATAATGGTGTAACGAAAGCTACTGATTCTACAAAAAGTTTCATCAATCAGTTTAAAGGCATTCAACCTCAAGAAAATGAATTGGCTAAAATCACCCCAGCTAATAGCGATGGCTTTCTAAGTTTCACTTTCGCAAACTACAGCCAACTGAAACCTCAATTGAGATTACCTGAAATCGCAGATTCCTTAAGTGTAGAAACTTCCCTCTTAGATAATATTATAGAAGTAGGTCTCATTTTTGAAGGAAATGACCAGGCTGTCGTTTTAAATTCCCTAGACGACCTATCTACTTTAGAATCTCTAGAATCATCCTTAATAGAAACCTATAGACAAGTGGAAATTCATGAGTTTAAATATCCAGAATTTTTTCATCAATCTTTTGGAAGCTTAGTACCCTATTCAACGGCCACCAAATATTGCCAGTTAAATCAGTTTTTTGTTTTTTCAGATAGTTACGAACTTTTACAAAACATTATAGTCAACTTTCAAAATAATACCACCTTATCTCATCGAGACTTTTATGAGGATATCAAAATGCAGTTAAGTGACGAGTCTTCACTTTTAATGGTGGGGAACCAGGAAACCCTAAGTAACTTCTTCGAAAAAAATCTTAATGAAGAACAAGCATTTAAATTAAATCAATATAAGGTTTCTGCCCTTCAATTTATCTACGATCAAGATTTCGCACATATTAATGGTATTTTCAAAAAGGCCAAAACAAAGGCTGTTGACAATTCCATTTCAGAAGAATTTTCAATAGAACTTGATGCAGCCCTTATTAATGAGCCCAAGTTTGTATCAAATCACATCACACAAGAGAAGGAAATAGTAGTTCAAGATATTAAGAACAACCTTTATCTTATTTCCAATTCTGGGAAAGTTCTTTGGAAAAAGCAACTACATGGACCTATACTTGGTCAAATTAGTCAAATAGACATGTATAAAAATGGAAGGCTTCAATTAGCTTTTGCCACCCCACATCGGGTTTATGTTTTGGATCGCAATGGCAAGGAAGTAGATCCTTTCCCTTTAAAATTCAATGACGATATTACCCAGCCATTAGCTGTATTTGACTATGACAATAACAAAAAATATCGTTTAATCATTACTCAGGGTAACAGAATCTATATGGTTGATGGTAGAGGGAAATCGGTAAAAGGATTCAATTTCAAAGGAACAGAAAAGAACCTAGTACATGCTCCGCAACATATAAGAATAGGAAATAAAGACTACCTCCTATTTCAAACAGAAGACAAAATTTACATTCAAGACCGCGTTGGAAAAACAAGGGTAACCCCGAAAAATCAATACCAGTATTCAGATACCGGCATCTATGAATTCGAAAACAAATTCATAACTACAACAAAAGACGGTATTTTGGTTACTATTGATCAAAGTGGAAATACGGCATCAAGAGATTTAAAACTGACCGATCATCACAAATTGGTAACAACTTCCAAAACATTAGTTGCAATGTCTGAGAATAGATTGACCATTAAGGATAAAACCATAGAACTTGATTTTGGAAATTATACCGATCCCGATATCTTCTACTTAAATGACAAAATCTATGTGACTGTAACTGATTTGCAAACCCAAAAAGTCTATTTATTTGACAGTAATGCCAAACCTATTAATAATTTCCCAGTTTATGGAACTTCAAAAATGGCATTAGACAACATCGACAAAGACAGAAATTTGGAATTTGTTACCCAAGGAGAAAATAACTCCATCTTAATTTACCAAATCAATTAATCTTTTCAAGCTATGATAAAGCGTTCCCAAGCCTCAATCTCTAAGTTAATCATTCATAAAGTTGGTAATAAGTTTAACCATACCAAAAATGCTTTTTCTGAAGATATTGTAAGATTTGATGATGCCAGTTACGATTTAATGCTCCCATTTTTATTACGCCCTTTTGGAAGTGTGGTTCAGAGTTATAGGTTCAACCACCATGCTAGTATTGCATTAAATGAGATCAACACCTATAGCTCTCAAATTTTTGAAGATGACGATCATTTTGTTGAAACTTCCAAACATATTGTTGAGCATCTTTTTGAGCAATCTAATTCTGCACAAATAAAAACGGGAGATGTATTGGTAGTTTTGTTTGAGGGTATTGAATACAATGAAATCACAACCAATGCTGTTGGCATCTTTAAAATAGAGAATAAAGTGGACTTCTTTCAAACCTTTTTAGAAAATAGCAGTTATGATGTGGTTGTTCAAAAAGGAATCAATTCAAAAAAAGTTGATAAAGGATGCTTGATTTTAAATCAAAGCGATGCTGAAGGGCGTATTATTTTGAGCGCCGACAACAATAATTATGATGCGCAATATTGGACCAAGCAATTTTTGAATATCAAATTTGCCGATGATGCTAATCAGCACACCCAAACTTATATCGAATTATGTAGAGATTTTTCTGAGGAAGTTTTAAAGACTTCTTATGGCAATCAAGAGCAAAGTACCTTTTTGGCCAAAACTATTGACTACTTCAAGGAACATGAAAGTGTGGATGTGGAAGACTTCAAAGACGAGGTGTTTTTTGAAGACAAACACAAAGAGCTCTTTGACAATTACAAAAAGAGCTTTGAAAGTGAGCTCGATATTGTGGTTAGAAATCACTTTGACGTGGCCGAAGCTGTAGTAAAAAAGGAAAAGCGAAAGTTAAAAACCGAAATAAAACTTGATACCAATATTCAAATAAAACTGGATATTGATGCTCCCGATGCTTCGGAGGAGTATTTAGAACGAGGCTATGACGAAGAAAAAAAGATGCATTACTATAAAGTTTATTTCAACACAGAGGGATAATTCATTAAATTTATAATGACCCTTTTTTAATAAAAGAGCACTAACATGAAAAAAGTTCGTTACCTCTTTCCTATTCTCATTTTATCTGCGCTTGCTTTACAAAGTTGTAAAGATGATGATTGCTACATACAAGTAAGTAATCCCGTTTATAATCCAGACACAGGTACCTACTCAGATCAAATGAGCAGGGTTCCTTGTGAGGAAGGTAATCGATAATCTCTGGGGTTAAATTAAAATCTCCTTATTTGTTGAAATAAATTCTGCTTCAAAAAGCTCAGTAAAATGCTTTAACAATTTGGATTTCACCTCTTCCATATCAATCTCCTTTTTACCCAGCTCCATATTTAGAGACGTTACGGCTTTACCTTTAATTCCACAAGGAATCATATTGTCAAAATAGCCCAAATCTGCATTTACGTTTAAAGCAAATCCATGCATGGTTACCCAGCGACTCGCTCTTACGCCCATGGCACAAATTTTTCTAGCGAAAGGTGTTCCTACATCCAGCCAAACTCCCGTTTCTCCTTCACTTCTTTCCGCCTTTAATCCGTATTCCGCTAGTGTGAGAATAATCATTTCCTCTAAAAGTCGCAGATATTTGTGAATATCAGTAAAGAAATTATCTAAATCCAAAATCGGATATCCTACAATCTGTCCTGGACCATGGTAGGTGATATCTCCTCCTCTGTTTACTTTGTAAAAGGTTGCCTCTTTTTCTGCTAATTGCTGTTCAGAAATTAATAAGTTGGAGATGTCGCCACTTTTACCCAAGGTATAAACATGCGGATGTTCTACAAAAAGAAAATAGTTGGGAGTTTCAAGAGTTGTTTCCTCCCGTCTATTTTTGATTTTTACATCAACTATTTCCTGAAATAAGGATTCCTGGTAGTCCCATGTATCCTTATAATCCCTTCTTCCTAACTCCTGTAATTGAACTTTTTTATTCATCTATTCATCTTCTAGTTCCACTTCCACGTTTAACAATTCCGGATTTTTCAAATAATCCATAAAATTTAACTCTAGGGTCATGGTCTTTTTATCCTCACTAAACAACGCATCTTCATGAGACGCTGACTTTATTTTTCTAGGGAAATGATAATTCAACTTATAGGTTGAACTTGCCAAAATAGGAGTCAAATCTCCCATACTGTCAACCAAAGTCTTGTATACTTCTTGATCTTTCATCACTGTCTCCCTTTTAAACAAATTTCCTTTAAGGCTATAAGTAAGTTCTGATCCATTTGCATTTGCCATGGCAGAAAAAGGATTACTTGTATCTTTAGTATCCACGCCTCCTTCTCCTTGGAAATTACTCACATTATTCATGGCTTTAAAAAGGTCATCCAATTCTGAAATCGAATTAAAATCTGAGAACAAATCAAACTTCATGGTTTGTTCTTTGGAATCCATAACCATGTGCATTCCAAAAGCCTCAAGGTTTTTTAATTTCTCTTGCTCTTCTTGGCTTAATTTTGAAATACTGTCTTTTTTAGCCTCCAGAAAATCCTTAAAATACAAAATAGAATCTATCGATTTCTCTCCGTCCTTGGACATCTCGTCCCCAGCCATCTTCATTAGTTCAGATGCATCCATGCTAAAGGTCATTTTTCCAGATCCATCTTCTTGCATATAAATGTTTTCTGAAAATTGACAACTGGTTAATAAAAGTATAGCGACAAAAGTTAGGGTAAAAAATAGCTGTTTCATTTGTAAATTTTAAGGTTGGTACAAAGATACAAATTAAGACTTAGGATTATTCAAAATAACCAATGCAGCAATAACTCCAGGAACCCAGCCACAAAGCCATAATAAAAAGACTATTAAAATAGAACCGCAACCCTTATCCAATACGGCTAAAGGTGGGCAAATGATAGAAAGTAATACTCTCCAAAAACTCATAATAATTTAGTTTATTGATTGATGTACTCATTTGTCGAAAAACAAGATGACTTGTTACAGGATTTTCCAATATAATAAATTGAAATAGTAATGAATACTAGTTATCTTTGTGCCTTCAAAAATTACACAAATAATAGTATATGTCACAGTTATCTGAACAAGAAATCGTAAGAAGAGACAAACTTGCCAAATTACGCGAGTTAGGTATCAACCCATACCCTGCAGATTTATTTCCTGTAAAACAGACGTCCAAGGGAATAAAGTCTGATTTCGAGGAAGGAAAGAAGGTTGTGGTTGCTGGCAGATTGATGTCCAGACGTATACAAGGAAGTGCCAGTTTTGCAGAATTACAAGATAGTGAAGGCCGAATTCAAGTGTATTTTAACCGTGACGAAATTTGTACCGGTGATGATAAAAGCAAATACAATGATGTCTATAAAAAATTGCTGGATATTGGGGATTTTATCGGTATTGAAGGTGAATTATTTAAGACTAAGGTGGGTGAAAAAACCATCATGGTTAAGGATTTCACGCTTTTAAGTAAAGCTTTAAAACCTTTACCATTACCTAAAGTTGATGCTGAAGGGAATGTACATGACAAATTTGACGACCCCGAATTAAGATACAGGCAGCGTTATGCCGATTTGGTTGTAAACCCAAATGTGAAGGAAGTCTTTGTAAAACGTACTAAGCTCTTTAATGCGATGCGTGATTTCTTTAACAATGCTGGTTATTTTGAAGTTGAAACTCCAGTTTTACAACCCATTCCTGGTGGAGCGGCAGCTAGACCATTTGTAACGCATCACAACTCTTTGGATATTCCTTTATATATGAGAATAGCCAATGAGCTTTATTTGAAGCGATTAATTGTAGGTGGATTCGATGGTGTCTATGAGTTTTCTAAGAATTTCAGAAATGAAGGAATGGACAGAACACACAACCCAGAGTTTACAGCTATGGAAATCTATGTCGCTTATAAAGATTATAATTGGATGATGGATTTCTGTGAGCAATTGTTGGAACATTGTGCAACAGCTGTAAATGGAACAACCAAGGCGACTTTTGGAGATCATGAAATAGATTTCAAAGCACCTTACAAGCGTGTGACCATGGCCGATTCTATTAAGGAGTTTACTGGTTTTGATATTACTGGCAAAACAGAAGATGAGATTAGGCAAGCGGCTCAAGGCATGGGCATTGAAGTTGATGACACCATGGGTAAAGGAAAATTGATTGATGAGATTTTTGGTGAAAAATGTGAAGGCAATTACATCCAACCGACGTTCATCACAGATTATCCAAAAGAAATGAGTCCGTTGTGTAAAGAACATCGTAACAATCCAGAACTAACTGAACGTTTTGAATTGATGGTTTGTGGAAAGGAAATAGCTAATGCGTATTCCGAATTAAACGACCCAATTGATCAAAGAGAACGTTTTGAACACCAATTAAAATTGGCTGACCGAGGTGATGATGAAGCAACTCAATTTATTGATTATGACTTTTTGCGTGCTTTGGAATATGGCATGCCTCCTACTTCTGGAATGGGAATTGGAATGGATCGTTTGATCATGTTTTTAACTGACAACCAATCGATACAAGAAGTACTATTCTTCCCGCAAATGAAACCAGAGAAAAAGGCTCCAGAAATGACCGAGGACGAAAAAGGGGTATACAACATTTTGAAAGGACAAAGCCCTATTGATTTGAACCAGTTAAAAACACAGTCTGGATTGAGCAATAAAAAGTGGGATAAAACCATTAAGGGCTTGACCAAAAATGGTATTGCCAAAGTGAACAAAACTGATGAAGGTTTGTTTGTGGAAATGGCTTAAAAACTAGTTATGCTAAAATAGTTCAGTATCTAATAATAGTGAAGGGTTGCTTGATGCAACCCTTTTTTATTGGCAGATTATAGCAGATAAATCTTAGAATGATGTCACGCATCTGTCACTTTAATCATCAAACCAAAAAACATCAAACAAGGGCTCTTCATATCCCATGCCTCCTTTATAATTACAATTCCTTTTTTAGTACATTAAGAACCTGACCATCCATTAACAAGATACATAACGAGTAAAAAGCTTCTAACCTGTTATATAGGAAAATCCTTTCACTTTTATTATCTTGGTTTAAAATTCACAAGGGGCGGTTAAAGCCCAGTCTTTTGAGAATTATTAGTAAGCTTAATTGAATTAAAAAAAAGAGAATCAAATGATTATGCAAATCCCCTCTTATCTCAAAACGTTTTATTAATACTGGTAAAATTAAAGGATACTTTAGAGGAAAACTATTAAATTAATTTGCACCTTATGAGATACAAAATTCCAAATATTTCTGCAGACCTAGATTTAACAGAGAATCTAAAAAATATAGATAAAATAATAGACAACCTCAATCGGAGAAGAGATCATGGCCTTGATGCTGATTTAGAGAACAGATTAAAAAAACATCTTCTAATTTCTTCAGTTTACAATTCTAATGCAATTGAAGGAAATAAATTATCCTTGAGAGAAACAGAAATTATATTAGATGGAATGGTTATCAATGAAAGGCCCTTAAAGGATGAAATTGAAGCCAAATCATTAGCTAACGCCACTGAGTATCTTTATAAGTTAATCGATGGTCGCGAACAACTAAGTAAACGTACCCTTGAAGAATTACACTCCTTAATAATGGAAAATATTCCAAAAATTATTGGTGGTCAATTTAGAAAGGAAGAGGTTTCAATTAAAAACTCTGAACATATTCCAATTAGTTGGTTAGATATTGAATTAGAGATTGATGAGTTGTTCAAATGGATGAATAGAAACATGCACAAATACAATCCAATTGTAATGAGTGCAATACTACATCATTGGCTTGTGTGGATTCATCCATTCAGCGATGGTAATGGTCGGGTTACTCGACTATTTACTAACTTCTTTCTACTTCAGAAAGGATTCCCAGAAATTGTCGTTAAAATTGGGGATAGAGACAATTATTACAATGCACTAATTGATGCAGACAAAGGGGACATTACAAAATTAGTTGATTTATTCTCAGACAAAATAAGACAAACCGTTAATATTTATGAGGAGTTTTTGAATGAACATGATAGACAAATAGCTTGGAAAAAAAGATATAAAGAACTTGGAGAAGAAAAGTACTCAGATGCAAAAGAAACATTTTCATATCAATATGAGGTATGGCAAAATCAATTAAATACCTTTAAAACAATTCTTGCTAAAAATGTTGAAACAATTGATAAATTACTACCAAATATTTCCTTTTATATTAAAGAATATGAAATATTATCCTATAGCCAATATTTAGATATTTTAGAGGATAGAAAAGTATCAAACACTTGGTATTTTGTATTATCTGTCAGAAACAATGATAATAATGATAGTATGGGGTTTGTATTTTATTTTGAACGATTTAGACCAACTGGAAAAGCTAATATTGTAGAAGGAAAAGTAAAAAAAAGGCCACATATCAAATTGTATGTAGCAGCAAGAAGAGACCAAGAATCTTTTAAACTTAATCGCAATGTGGATTTAGTTAATGTTGGAACTCACAGAGACCAATTATCCTTTGGAGTTCATAATAGAAATTGGAACCCAAAACTGCAAGATAAAAATAGCAGAGCCTCAATAATAACTGTAAAAGATAACCCAAATAAAATTGTGAGAACATTTATAGACCAAATTCTATTTAATTATTTTGATGTAGGCAAGAAAAAACCTAGAAGAATTAATAGATAAGGCTCAAAGAACGATAGTATCCTGACTTAATTCAAATAAATAAATCACACATCACAATTTTATATGATAAATGAACCATGCGAGCTTTTTAAAAATAGCAGTAGATGTTTTAGATGACAATCCAGAAATTCATTTCTTACATTTTGATAAATTGATGGATGCCCTCTTATCCTTATTTAAGAACAGGATAGAAAAAAAAGAAACACAATTCGAGAATGAGCGAAATTATTTTATAAACCTATTGACTCAAAAATTTATCATTCATGGATTTTCAATTAAGAAGTTAATAGATGGTATAAGCCTAGACTCTAGAAGCAAAAATTTCTCTATTAAATTAATTGATCCATTTTCCATTCATTGTTTAGTAAGGGCTATTATTGAAAATTACTTAGTTCAAAACTATATTTCAAATTTAAACTTCGATAATGATTTACTTCAATTGAGATTTGAGATTTGGATGAGATATGGATTACTTCAAAGACAAATAAATCCTCAAACAGATGAAGCAAAAAGGGTTCATGAGTCAGATAAAAAAAGTATTGAACGGCTGGATATGGCCATCAAAACTAGACACGCCTACTTGGAACTTACTGAAGATAAAAAAATCTCATTTCTAAAAACCATTAATAAGGAATGGAAAATCACATTCAACCATGATAAATTTCATCCATTAAGTTGGAAACAATTAATGAAAGAGGCTGGAATCAAAGAAGGTATAAATGACCAAATTTATAATTTCCTTTCCTGGCACGCCCATTCTCAAAGCATTTCCATTTTACAATTAAAAAATATGTGGGACAAAAATTTTGATAAGCAAAGTATTTTCCTGTCTATTAAAAAATTAAATATGTTTACTAGTTTTATCCTTTCAGATATAATTAAATCGGATAATAGCTTTAGAAATTCATACAAAGACTTAAGTGAAGAATATCAAGATTTAATTAATTTTTACAATTTCTCTTTTAGGGAAAAAGAACATATCGTGGAATGATTTAAATTTTAACTCATCCACTAATATCAACTTTTTCCATTATATTTATCCGTAGGATAAACCTCTAGTAAATGGCCGTTAACCTTAGAAAGAAATATATAGGAGACAGTAAATTAAGTGCTAGAAACAGACCGTATAAATTCCAATTAGATTACTTGGTCAATGGTAAAAGGATTAGAGAGACCATTAAAGAAGTTGAGTTCAAACCATCGGACACCAAGGAAGAAAGGAAAGAAAAAGAGAGAATTGTAAACCGAATTAAAGCTAAACTTGAAATCGAATTAGGAAACTCTAAAAACGGGTTGGTTTCAAGGCAACTTCAAAAAGCCAACTTCATAGAATACTTTAAAAAATTAGGTGACTCAAAGACTGATAATACTAAGACAACTTGGGATAACACCTATAAACATCTAATCTCCTTTCAAGGAAGAAAAATCAAATTTGAGGATGTTTCCCCTAATTGGTTACAAAAATTTATAGAACACCTCAACGATGAGGTTTCTAATAACTCTACTTTCACTTATTTTAATAAGGTAAACGCAGCCTTAAACAAGGCGGTAAAAGAGAAAATCATCCTTGAAAACCCTGCTATACATATTGATAGACCTAAAAAAGAAGAAAATGAAATGGTCTATTTAACTGAAAAAGAAATACAAGAAATCATTAATACTGATTTCTTCGACAAAGATGTTAAGAATGCATTTCTTTTTGGTTGCTATACAGGCCTTAGGTTCTCTGACATTTCTAATCTTAAATGGAAAAATATTACAGAAGAAGGGATTCAATTGAAACAGACTAAAACTAAGTCAACTGTTTATATACCCTTAAATGAAAATTCAAGAAACATCTTAGAATCACAAAAAAAGGATTCAGAATTCGTTTTCAATCTATCTAATTATAACAGTTCCTCAAATAGAACCCTAAAAAAACTAATCGATGTAACTTCAATCGATAAAGATGTTTCATTCCATACAGCTAGACATACGTTTGCCACCTTACTAATCACACATGGGGTTAATATTTATACAGTTTCAAAACTCTTGGGGCATAAGGACATAAATAGCACTTTAGTTTATGCTAAGGTTGTTAATGAGGAAAAAGAAAAGGCCGTCAATAGTATTCCTACATTTAACTTTTAAACCATGGATAAAACCGAAGCAAGTAGATTAGTAGAATACTACGAAGATAGGATTATTTACAATTTCGAAAAATATTTTAATGAATTGGTTCTAGATGATTTTTATGGTGGCGGTTTCAGGGATAGAATTGAAGATAGTTTTTTTTATGATGAATACTATGAACAGTTTGAAGAGGAAATCATAGAACTCCTATTAAAAATAAAAAACATTGATAATTCTGAATTTGAGGATTTAAGGCTTAGGCTAATTAAACTTAAAAGGATTATTGACACTAAATTAATTGAAATTGGAAAATCCCCATCACAGAATAAACCAGTTAGAGAGAGTCGAATCGGCTACTTTATGATAAAAGATAATATTAATTCCAAGGAACTTATATCAGTCCTATATGAAGAGCTTAAATCCAAAAAGTTAGTTGAATGCTCAAAAGAAGATTTTGAATCCTTATTTAAGGTAACAAAACAAGGAAATAAAATCCAATGGAAAGGAACTGAAAGACAAATTACATACTTAATCTGTTCTTTATTAGCTTACTTTGATAATGAAATCGGTAGTCGGCATTTTAAGTTAATTGAAAGCCTATTCACTAACAAATCTGGAAAAACGTTCAAAAGCAAACAACTAAGCAGTGTTTATCACGAAAAAGCAGATTCAATTCCTCCAAACGATAAAATAGTTAAAATCGTTAACAACATAAGTACTCACTTTCCACTTACCTAGCACTTATCTACTAAATTTCTACTTTTTAGGAGATTTACGCCATAATAAAAAACATTATGGCAAAAACTTCATTATTACTCAAAGAGATTAAATCTCTCCGAAAAGAGGTGAAAAATAGTACCCTTTTTAGAAAAAGAATCTACACGCTTAAAGAAGCTTCTATAGTACTGGGTATCTCCTATTCACAAATCCAAAAACTAGTATCCTCTAAACAGATTCCCTACTCTAAACCAACTGGTAAACTCATATTCATTCGTCGTAGGGATTTAGAAAAATTCGTAATGAAAAACCGAATTGAAAGTGAGGATGAAATGGATACTATTATAGCAGATAGAATCTTAAATCTAAAGTTAAATTCAAAATTATAATAAGTTACTCCAATTAACATATAATGATAACTATATGGTTGATACAATTAAAGGCTATATCATGCTTAAGGGTTACGACAAAGGCTATTTCAAAGAGTTAACAAAAGATTCAACTAAAACAATAAAGCAAAATTCAATTACAAGAAATTTTAGCCTTTTGAATATGATAATTACTATTAGTTATGACCTCAATGAAAACCCTAAAAAGCTTTCATTCAATGGCTCTCTGCCCAAGTTTTATTTTGGAAATAATCTAAGACATCTTGATTGGAATGATTTCAAAAATGCTATACAAATGCTTTCAGATAACCTAGGTGTTGATATGAATGAAGCAAAACTGACTAGGGTTGATTTTGGTATGAATATCGAAGTTAACTATCCAGTTAATGAATACATTTCTTGTCTTTTGGCTTTTCCAAGATTAAAAACTATGAGATATGATGAATCTGTTACTTTCTACACAGTTATAAACTCCCGTAGTTTTATTTTCTACGACAAGCTAAAGGAAATGAAGAAAGGCTTAAGGTATACTTCAACGGTAGATTTAACTTATTTAAGAAACAAAAACATCCTGAGATACGAATTACAACTTAAAAAGAACCTTAAAGAAAGATTTCGTTTAAGGAAGTTTAAAGTGAAGCATCTTCTTCGAAATTCTATTCAGCATAAACTAGTTGAGTACTGGCATAATGGATATAAGAAGGTTATTAAGGTTCCTTTGGGCTCAGACCCTGAATTCTTGTTCAAGCACCACAATGGAATTTATAAATACCTATCCTATCACGGTTTGGAGCGAATTGGTTATGAAAGAATATTGAATAAAATATCCCAATTAGAGTTCAATCAGACGAACGATAAGGTAAAACGTAGTAGAATGAGAAAAACCGTTAAAGATATTACAATAGAGGCAAGAGAAAATGCACTAGACAAGCACTTAATCGATGAATTAGACGATAAAATTGAATCTATTAAACTAAAACTATTCGAAAATGGAAAAAAATAACCAAAACATACAGATACAAGTTTTTAAAATAAGGATGTCGAAAAATCATTTTGACACAGACATAAAAAAAATGAATCGCTTTTTAAAAAGACATTCTATACTCAAATCTTATACAAATTTTGTTTGCGAAAAATTTGAATATTGGACTTTGGCATTCCACTACAAATCTGATTAATAACTTATTAACAATAAAAAAATTTGATTTTCACAGAGAAAGAATTAACTTACAATCTTTAATCACTAATCAACCAACTATGAAAACCTTAAAATTCACCATTAGTTTATTACTATTACTTGTTTCCGTAAATGTCTTTTCACAAAAATTAGACCCTGATGTAGAACTAATATCAGAGTTAGTACAACAAAAACAAGAAGAAATTAAGCAAAGAGTCTTAAAAAATTTAGTTGTTAAAAATATTAAAACAACAAATTATACTACCTATAATACAATGTATAATTTAGTTGAAATTCTATCAACAGAAAAAAACAAAACTGTTATGACCAAGTCTTTAATAACAGAGATATCTAATTATTCAATCAATTATGTTCTAGCAAATTATTTTATTGATTACCATCTTAATAACGATCCTTCAGATCAAAAGAAAGCGTATGTAGATTTATTCGGAACGTACGGTTTTATTCCGGATAAATCTACAGGTAAGTTCGTTTTTTCTGACACTACTTTTAATTCCTTAAATGAAAAAATTGATAAGATTGGATATATTAATAAGTGCGGTGTCGATTTTAAATCTAATGCAGATAATAATCAAATAATGCAAGTTTCTAAAATTAAGTCAAGTTTGGAGATTGAATTCAATTTCATAGTTGATGAATTATTTGAAATATTAGTAGATAAGGAGATTAATCTTTTTACATCAAATGGGTTATTTTTAAAAAAATCAATCGAGTACAGATTTAAATCTGGTTTCTCAATTGACTACTCTAATAGCATACCTGACGAAAGAAGGCAATCAATTAAATCAGAATTGAATGAGTTCGTAAATAAACTTAACACATATGCTATTAAAGGAAATGAAATATATGACATGACATCTTCTTTAATTAATGATGGTCAATTTAACATCAACAGTTTAAAGGATTTGGATAATTCGTACATTCAAAAGCTTTTTGGTCTCTTTGCTTTTTCTTTACAAGGTTTTAAAGATGATATTGGGGAAAATAGTTTTTTAGCTCGTATAGGGGAAATTATCTCTAAATATGTGATTTATGAATTCAATATAAATAATCCAGATGTGGTTTTTAATACATTCAAGATTGATATTGAATCAATTATCATTTCTTTAGAAGAAGAGTTTTACGACAAAAGTTTAACTAACTTGAAAAAGCATAAAATAGGGGTCAAACCATTTTTTACAATAGGGCTAAATTATGGCTTATTTACTGGCACCAACACTTCTATTCCAAATAATGACAACTCTGATGATATAACTGATATCGCATTTGTTAGTGAAAAATTGGGAATCAAATTTATGTTATTTGATTTTGATTATACCCGTTCACAAAAACCAATGGACTGGTATTTATATAAAGGAACATACAGAAGATGGGTTTCTCCTCCAAAAGACCCTTTAATTAATGATATTTATATATCGTTTTATGGTTCTGGAGTTATATATAATGTAGTTGATTTAAAGTCTCAAGATAATTTTAATTTCGCAATTGCTGGTGTTGGTACTGGTGTTAGTTTTTTTAACGACCTAGAATTAAATATTTCATATTCTGTACCTATAATTGAAAAATCATTATCATTCGATAATGCAATGTTAATGATGGGATTTGACATTCCTATCTTTGAATATATAAGGGCTTTAAGAGATAAGAGTAAATAATTTTTTATAAAGTTAAAATTTTGTCCCCCATTAATTTTTTAAGTTTTCTTTTTATTAGGATACTAAGAGCCCCTCTTACTACCATAAGTTTTTACGCACGTGATAAAGGTGCCCTGATTAAACAGACTGTTTCCTTTTCAGAGTTATCAAAATCTAATATTTTTATAAACCTTCAATCAAGTAATTATAAGGAGGTTAAACGCTAATATTTATGATTCAAGAAAGTGTTCTAGTTGATACACCTAAAGATGAAACTAAAAAGATTGTAAAAAACCTCATAGGGAAAACCTTTGGAAATGTTTCTTATGAAGATTCGAGACATATAGTGTGGTCAACTCGGTTTGGTCTTCAAACCGTACACTGTGAAACTCACATAATCTCACATGGTGAATTAACGGAAATAACCACCTTTTCACATACCGATGATATTTGGCAAACTGGGGCTAAAAAGACAATAAAAAAATTCTACACTACTCTTTTCCAAAACCCTAATATCAGAGTTTCTCAACAAGAATCTAAATTCATAGATACCTTAGAAAGCAAAAGAAGCCTAAAAGAAGACAATCGTACTACAGCAAGTAGTTCAACCAAATGGGGATTAATTATTACAGGTATTCTTATTTTCACTCTTTTAATATCTTCATATTTCTCAGAGAATGGTTCCAAAGCTGGCATCTATATCACGAAACAAGGATACTATGGTACTACAAGGTACGAAGACCTAAAGCAAATTCTAAAATTAGCAAATCAAGGAGAACAAGATGTACTTAACCAACTTTATAATGAAGGTTTCTATGCAGAAGTACCGGAAGGGATAGAAGTCTATTTAGAAGAATCTAAATGGGGTGCTGTAAAGATTAGAGCAAAAGGAACTAATTTAAGGTTATGGACAGTAAAAGAAGCAATCAAAGATTAATAACATGAAGAAACTTATATCAAAAATCACATTCATTATCCTAGTTATCCTTAGTTTTGGTTGCAAAGAAAAAACGCCTCATCAGCTTCTAAAACCTAAAGAAAAATCAAACAATTCAATTATTGAAATCAAAGACAAAGAGGAATGGGCTAAAAAGGTCAACCGATTAAAACAAATGAAAGAGGGAGATACCTCAATCACTTATGACTATAGCCCGATGAGGATTAAAAATAAAGACAATAATCAAGTACCTTTATCCAATAATAAATCCAATTCAGAACCCCTAGACAATGATTTTGAATATAATGACTATTGGAGAAAGGAGGCATTTAAAAACACAAAACAATTTTTAAGATATTATATACCAAAAGACCTACCTGGGTGTCAGGTAACGGCTCAGGGCAATTATAGGGCGGATTATGTCACTTATCTAGGCAACCAAATTTTCAGGGTAAGAGTCTATTGTGAGTTTGATTGTAATAATGGTTATAACAACCCTTCGATATTTACTGGATATGCTAGTTACCTTGGAAACAAGAAATGGGATATAAAACTAACTGAACAAAAATTAGTGGACTAGTTTTTATATATTGGAGTAATAAATCATTGTTAGAAGTTAATGAACAGCAAATTTCCCAAATTCATTTTTAATGATTTAAAATACTACGTTTACCTCTACTCCCATCCTATTACAAACGAAGTATTTTATGTTGGTAAAGGAAAAGGCAATAGAGCCTTTTCACATTTAGATGAAATCAAGGAAAGTGAAAAAGTAAAATATATCTCATACCTCAGGCAAAGTGGATTAGAGCCAAACATTGAAATCCTTATACACGGTTTAGAAAGTGAAGAAATGGCTTTAAGGGTTGAATCTTCTATAATAGACCTTTTGAACATTAATAACCTTAAAAATATCAATAAAGGTTATCAAAGTGCTTCATTCGGTAGAATGTCGATTAATCAAATAAAATCCTTATACGAACGAAAGCAAATAGATGTCAATGAGCCTAGTCTGTTAATACGAATAAGTAAAGCGTTTAGGTATTCAATGTCTGAGAGAGAATTATATGATTTTACAAGAGGATTTTGGAAAGTGAGCCTTACTAGGGCTGAAAAAGCAAAGTATGCCTTTGCTGTATATCAGGGCATTATTCAAGAAGTCTATAAGATAGATAAATGGTATCAGGCTGAAACCACAGAAAACGTAAGAAATCCAGAAGAGGAGATATTATTGAAAACCAAAGGTAGATTTGAATTTGTTGGCGAAATAGCTCCTAGAGAAATAACGGATAAATACAAGTATAAATCTGTAGAACATTATTTCAAAAAAGGAAACTCCAATCCTATTATGTACGTAAATATTTAAATATGAATCACAAACAGTTATATCAATTTGCCTATAACTATTTATTAGAAAAAGAAGGTGTCACAGAAGAATTATTAAAACGTCACTTCTCCCCAGAGTTCAATAAGCCAGACGATCTAAACTCGGTTTACAAGCGTTTGTGCAGTACAGCACAGAACAAACAAATGAGCCCTAAAATAATCGGTGAATCAATTGGAGGCATCGATAATTTAGATAAAGTCCTTTTCAATTTTAATCCTAAAGAAGTTTCTCTTATATATAATAAGTCCGATTCAGAGTTGCTATTAGACAGCATAATAGAGATATTAAACCCCAAAGGACAAATAAGAAAGACACCTAAAAGTATATGGCCTTTATTTTGTAATTCTGTAATTGATTCAGCCCATTTTTTAAATCAATTTGATAGTGCTCAGTCCTTTTATGAATGGGCTGATTTCTTTGCTAAAGATGAAAAAGCAAAACCAGCTCTACCTCTTTTAATAAGCATTGAAATTAGAGGAATAGGGTTTCCATTAGCTTGTGATTTTCTAAAAGAAATAGGTTATCTAAATTTTGGCAAACCTGATGTCCATTTAAAAGAGATATTTAAGGAATTAAATCTTATAGATTCAAAGAATAGTTTGCAACAGGATTATCAAACTTTAAAACTAATAGATGAAATTGCAAAAGAAAATAAAACTGATGCTTTTGAAATAGATAGAGTCTTTTGGTTAATTGGTAGTGGGGAGTTCTATTTATCAGATTTAAAAATAGGAAGGAATAGGAATGACTTTATTTCAAAAACCAAAAAATATTTTAATTTACCTGAATAGAGGAAATAGCAGATTAAAGCAGATAAATCTCAGTCTAGTGTCACGAAAATGTCAGACAACAATATTGCACCTCGGTTAAACCCTATGTTTACTAGTATTTCAGAAAACTCGATTCATTCTTCCCGCAAATGAAACCAGAGAAAAAGGCTCCAGAAATGACCGAGGATGAAAAAGGGGTGTACAACATTTTGAAAGGACAAAGTCCTATTGATTTGAACCAGTTAAAAACACAGTCTGGGTTGAGCAATAAAAAGTGGGATAAAACCATCAAAGGTCTTACTAAAAATGGTATTGCCAAAGTGAACAAAACTGATGAAGGTTTGTTTGTGGAAATGGCTTAAACACAAAACTTTAACTAAAATATAAGAAAGGAACTACGTAAATGTGGTTCCTTTTTTTTTAATTTTAAGTAAACCGTAACATCAACAATATGAAAAAGATCCGATTAGTCCTGTGTGTTTTAACCATGGTATTTTCAATAAATATCCAAGCTCAACAGTCCATTAATAACCAAAAGTCTAAAGTGGAATTTAAGATTAAAGGTGGAGGCCTTTTCACCGTAAAAGGAACTTTTTCAGGAATGAAAGGTGATTTTAAATTTGATCCTACTCAATTAAATACTTCCAAATTTGATATTTGCATCGAAGCAGCAAGTATTGACACAGATAATAATAAACGTGATACTCATTTAAAAAGTCCAGACTTTTTTGAAGTAGAAACCTACCCATCTATTTGCTTCAATTCAAAATCGGTATCCAAAACAAAAGATGGCTTTGAAACCACAGGAGATTTAACCATTCATGGTGTTACCAAAACTGTAACAATCCCCTTTGGCTTCAAAAATAACACCTTTGAAGGCAGCTTTACTGTTAACCGCTTTGACTATAAGATTGGTGAAGATATCGGCACTTTTAAAGTTGGTGAAGAAGCCGAAGTCACCATTATATGCCAGGTGAATTAGTCCCTAATTAGTGGCATTGTACTACAGCGTAATAAACCTTCCTGCTTAGCAATTTCAGCATAGGGCACCTCTTCGACTGTAAATCCATTTGATTTCAACCATGTATTTAACCTTGTGAAATTTTGTTCGGAAATCACAACATCATCAGCTATTGAAAAAATATTACTGTTCATGTGGTACATTTCCTCCCTTGTAATATGAAATAGGTTTTCCTTTCCAAACAAATCAACCAAATACATATAATCGCTTTCTTCTCTAAAACCGCTTTTATAGATGATTCCCTTATTTTTTCCTACAGGTTGAAAGCAACAATCTAAATGAAGCGCATTATCTCTCGGCTCAATTTTAGATTTTACTAAATCAAATTCTTTCACTTTTTTGTTAGGAAACATATCTTTAATGAACTGAACCCCTTGCATATTAGTTCTGGCCGTTATGTAATTCGGGTAGTCGCTTCCTTTATAAGTACCAACAAAAATATGGTCATTCCACAACATAACATCCCCTCCTTCAATATGCACTTCTTCTGGTGGTCTGATTACTTTTTGGGGGTCTATTTGATCAACGACATATTGAATCGCATCCAATTCCTTTTCCCTATCAGGTAAAATATTGGCTTTTATAAAATAATCATCGATGACAAAGGCAATGTCTCGTGCAAAAATTTGATTACAATCTTCTATTAAGTGTGGTCTAAAAACTTGTACATCATATTTTTCAAATACCTTGGCTACGGCTTCCATTTCCCTGACCATATCTTTCTCTAATGGATAGGTTCCTGCCAAAATATGTTCTAAGGACTTAGGATCATAAGCCTCATCCACTGTTGGTGTAGGACCATTGCTTACAGCGGTACCTAAGACAACAGCTCTTAATCTAGATGTTTCGTTCTTTACGTTTAATTGTAGCATAAATAAGAATACAAAAAAAGCTTCATAGTTGCTTATGAAGCTTTCATTATTAACATTTTAAAAAGTTTATCTATCTTCTAGGTTTACAAACGGTCTATGAGTTTCACCAATGTAAACTTGTCTAGGACGTCCAATTGGCTCTTTGCGAAGTCTCATTTCTCTCCATTGAGCAATCCAACCCGGTAAACGGCCTAAAGCGAACATCACAGTGAACATTTCTACTGGGATTCCCATGGCTCTATAAATAATACCCGAGTAGAAATCTACGTTTGGATACAATTTACGTTGTACGAAATAGTCATCACTTAATGCTTCATCTGCCAATCCTTTAGCAATATCCAAAACTGGATCTGTCACACCTAGGTCTCCTAATACTTCATCAGCTGCTTTCTTAATAATTTTGGCTCTTGGATCAAAATTTTTGTAAACACGGTGTCCGAATCCCATTAAACGGAATGGATCGTCTTTATCCTTAGCCTTGGCCATATATTTTTTAGTATCACCTCCATCTTGTTTGATACCCTCCAACATTTCAAGAACAGCTTGATTGGCTCCACCATGTAATGGTCCCCAAAGCGCAGAAATCCCAGCTGATAAAGAAGCAAACAAACCTGCATGAGAAGATCCTACGATTCTTACGGTTGATGTTGAACAGTTTTGCTCATGATCTGCGTGTAAGATTAATAACTTATCTAAAGCATTAACTAAGATAGGGTTCTGTTCGTAGGTATGATTAGGTTTTTCAAACATCATTTTTAAGATGTTTTCTACGTAACCTATTGAATCACTTCCGTAATTTAGAGGTAAACCTTGTTTTTTACGCATCGTCCAAGCTACCAATACAGGGAATTTACCCAATATTTTAACGATAGCTCTGTACATGTCTTCTTCTGAATTCACATTCACAGAAGATGGGTTAAAAGCAGTTAACGCACTTGTTAAAGATGCAATAACTCCCATAGGGTGTGCCGACTTAGGGAAAGCGTCTATAATTTTCTTTACATCTTCATCGACAACAGCTTCCGCTTTGATGTCTGCATGAAATTTTTCATTTTGTTCTTTGGTAGGAAGTTCTCCAAAAATCAAAAGATAAGCAACTTCTAAAAAGTCAGCTTTTTCAGCTAGTTCCTCAATGGCATATCCCCTATATCTTAGAATTCCTTTTTCTCCATCCAAAAAAGTGATAGCACTTTCGCATGAACCTGTATTTTTAAATCCTGGATCAATTGTAATGGCTCCACCAGTAATAGATCGGAGTGCTTTGATATCTATGGCAACTTCATTTTCAGTACCAACTATAAGAGGAAAATCATATTTTTCACCATCAATTTCTATTGTAGCTTTATCTGACATTTTTATATTATTATTTTAAAGTGTAAATTAATTTTTTCAGCAGGCTCAAATTTACGAAATATCTGACTATTTAAGAAGAAAGTTAGTAAAGGTTTTGTTAATTAAGATATCATTAAAATTGATACAAAAAAATAGGCAGTTATTAAGAAAATAATAACCCGCATTCAGTCAAAAGATTAAGCGTCCATTATTTAAATTTAATTCTTAATAACCTTAGCAAAATGAAATCCATTAACTGTTTGAATCTTTATTAAATACATGCCATTTTTATAAGATCCCAAATCTAATTGAACATGCATTTCATTGTACTCTGCTATACTAAGACGTCGACCCTTTATATCCAAAACCTCCAACGATTTTACAGGCAATGATGAAGAAGCAATTTCAACAACCCCATTTGTTGGATTCGGAAAAATTTTGATACTTCTTTCTTGGGCTGTATTCTCGATTAATGAGAGACTCTCAAAACTGGTGATGGCCTCATTGGTTTCTATAGGAAGGTTGTAATCAAAATAAATCTCTGCCGAATTGCTCACAGTGTCACCTACCTCCAAACTTTCCAAGGTCTTTATTTTATAGGTCACATGTCCCTGCTCTTCGGGACCTAAATCGATATTGTCAAAATAAAACTCCAATAAACTTCCTTCCATCCTTGTTTCCATAGAGTGGGAAGCAGACAGAATCTGTAAAGAATTTAAATTGTATTCACTTTCATTGAGCACATCCTTTATAACCACAAAGGTAGCGGCGGCATTTCCTGTATTTTCAAAGTTGATGGTGTAATGCAAATAGTCGCCTATTTTTTCTATTGGGGCTATATCCCCCTCCAAACAAACCTTTTCGTTGGGATCAAAGGCTCCTACCACCGTTTGGTTCAATTGAAAGCTATTGTTATCAGGGTTTTCATCTTCTTGGACTCCAACAATTTCAACCGAAAATGTAAGAACATCATCAATATTTAGAGGAGGTGTTTCTGTAGGGGCATTTAAGTTAAAAGTAACATAAGTACTTCTCGACTCAAAAGGCAATAAATCCTCAAAATCCCATATCAATTCCCCACTGTTGAAAACATCTTGTTCCTGCGATACCGATACCAACTCCATCAGGGAGGCATCAAAATTTAAACTGACTTGTCCAGAGGTCACTTGATTGCCGTTGTTTTTATAGATCAATTCATAATCGGCATCAAAACCCGGTTGGGCATTACCTATTGGAGTCAATACTACCTCTAAATCTTGGTGAGTCCCTAGAGCTGAAATACAGAAATCTTGAGTGGTAGTATTATTAAGATTGTCTTCAAATACAATAAAAGCATTTTCTGGAGTGATAGTGAACCATTCTGGATGTTCTATGGAGGGTGTAAGGACAAAAGTACCTTCCTGGGAATAATACCAATATGCACCTCCAGAATTCACATAACTTACCTCTTCCATTCCATCTGACTCCACATGTATCAGGACATTAGAAACCGTTCCAGTTCCAGTTTGGCATCCGTCATTGTTTAAATCAAATACAACTTGACCAGTGGTTGTGTTATAATTTCCGCCAGGTGTGAAACTGCAGTAAGGATGAACTACCACTTCATCACCAAAAATATCCGATAGCTCCTGTACTTGAAAATCATCTGCACATATAAAAGCCAAATTTGAATAATCCCAAGGAGAGTTATTAATGTAGATTGACTCTTCCCAGCTACCGTTTTTAATATTTATAGTTTCTAAAGATTCGGATTGAATGTAAACTGTTTGAAGTTGATTATTAGCACTCAAATCCAATAGAGTTATCCCTCCCCCATAAATAGTAATATTTTCAAGATTAGAAATTTCAATTGTATCTAAATTGACAAAATTAGGATGTAAACTTAGCACCATTGTAATTAAGTTAGGATGATTTCCTAAAATTAAATCCTCAATTTGACCACTATAAACATGAATAGTTTGCAAACTCTGTGAGGCTGAAAAATCAAGTTCCAAAAATTGAGTAGTGGTTTCAGCTCCAAAACTAAGTAAGGACTCATTACCTACAAATGACAATGGAGAATTATTGCCGTCTATCCATACATTTTCAACAAGAGTTGAGGAAATGTCTAAAACGGTTAAATCATTGTAGTTTATACCTAATACTGTTAGATTACTATTTTGACTTAAATCAATAGCTTGTAAATAATTCCCATTTAAATTTAAATATTCCAGGTTGGGACAAACAGATAAATCAATCTCAACCAAGGAATACCAATTCAACGTACTTGAAAGCGGTTCAGAAAAATCTAAATATGTTAAAGATGTATTTTGGCTTAAATCAACATAATTGATTTCGTGAGGGGAGCATATAAGATGTGTTAAATTGGTAAAATATTCAATTCCGGTGATATCATTAAGGATTGAATTATTAACTTCTGTTGTGTAGCCTGAAACGGAGATATAAGACACTTCCAACGCTTCCGATTCCTGGATTTCACCATCACTATTGGCATCTATTTGAAACCAGCTTCCGGAAAGATTTTTAGCTATTTGATTAGATGGTGAAGATGCTAGCAACTGATCTTTAAAGGTCTGGTCTGGAAAGTTGATTATTTGTGATTGAACGCTTAGGGAGAAGAGAACGAATAACAAATATGTATGTTTCATGATTGGTTATTTTACATAGAAAAGCATTTTTTATAAAAGAATTCCTTTAAGTTAATAAAAAAAGGCCTACAATTTGCATTGTAGGCCTTTTTTCCGTGTTGTATGTAAATGAGTTTACTTCACCTTAAATGCTTTTTCCTGAGGAAAATAGGCTACATCACCCAACTCTTCTTCAATTCTCAACAATTGGTTGTACTTGGCCATACGATCACTACGAGACGCAGATCCTGTTTTAATTTGACCACAATTTAAAGCCACAGCTAAATCAGCAATTGTGTTGTCTTCTGTTTCACCAGAACGGTGTGACATAACAGAAGTATAACCAGCATTTTTAGCCATATTAACAGCTGCAATAGTTTCAGTTAAAGAACCAATTTGGTTTACTTTGATAAGGATTGAGTTTGCAATTCCGTTTTCGATTCCTCTTGATAAACGCTCTACGTTAGTTACGAATAAATCGTCTCCTACCAACTGTACTTTATCACCTACCAACTCAGTTAAGTAACTCCATCCTTCCCAATCGTTTTCATCCATACCATCTTCGATAGAGATAATTGGGTATTTAGAAACCAATTCAGCTAAATATTCAGCTTGTTCTTTACTTGTTCTGGTGACACCAGTTTCTCCTTCAAATTTAGCATAGTTGTAAACACCATCTTCATAGAATTCAGCAGAAGCACAGTCTAAAGCAATTTTAATTTCTTCGCCAAATTTATATCCTGCATTTTCAACTGCTTTAGCAATCGTTTCGATAGCATCTTCTGTTCCGTCCAAGGTAGGAGCAAATCCTCCTTCATCCCCAACAGCTGTACTTAAATTTCTATCGTGTAATACTTTTTTCAAGTTATGGAAGATTTCAGTACCCATTTGCATCGCATGTGTAAAGTTTTTCGCTTTAACAGGCATAATCATGAATTCTTGGAATGCAATAGGCGCATCACTGTGAGAACCTCCGTTGATAATATTCATCATTGGAACGGGAAGTGTATTTGCAGACACTCCTCCAACATAACGATACAATGGCATTCCCAATTCGTTAGCAGCAGCTTTAGCCACTGCCAAAGAAACTCCTAAAATAGCATTGGCTCCTAATTTCGATTTATTAGGCGTTCCATCCAATTCTATCATCATTCTATCAATTAGGTTTTGTTCAAAAACTGAAACACCTAATAATTCTTGAGCAAGTACTGTGTTAACATTTTCAACTGCCTTAGATACTCCTTTTCCCATGTAGGTATTCCCACCATCTCTTAGCTCTACCGCTTCGTGTTCACCTGTTGATGCTCCCGAAGGCACCGCAGCTCTACCTAAAATACCATTTTCAGTTATCACATCTACTTCAACAGTAGGGTTTCCACGGGAATCTAAAATCTGTCTCGCGTGAATATTGGTTATCATGCTCATAATGTTCTTTTTATAAAATTAATTTCCTTAACAAATTTACGAAATTACCAGCCTTTTTGCACCTTCACAAGGCATATTTATGTAATAATCTAACTACATTGTTTTCGAATAAAAAAAACCTCAAAGAATGGCTAAAATCTTTGAGGTTTTTCTTTATTTATTTTTGATATTCTCTATAAATTGATCAAAAAGATAGGATGCATCGTGAGGTCCAGGACTTGCTTCTGGGTGGTATTGTACCGAGAAGCAATTCTTATTCTTCATCTTAATACCAGCAACCGTATTATCGTTCAAATGAATATGTGTGATTTCAATATCGGGATGCTTTTCTGCTTCTTCCCTATTGACAGCAAAACCATGATTTTGAGAAGTAATTTCTCCTTTACCAGTAATTAGGTTCTTTACAGGGTGATTGATCCCTCTATGACCATGGTGCATTTTATAAGTGGAAATTCCGTTTGCCAATGCAATAACTTGGTGTCCCAAACAGATACCAAACAAAGGTAAATCTCTTTTGATAATTTCCTTTGCAACCTCTTGCGCCTCTTTCAAAGGTTCAGGATCACCTGGACCATTGGATAAAAAGTACCCATCAGGATTCCAAGCTTCCATTTCTTCAAAACTGGCATTATATGGATATACTTTAATGTAAGCATCTCTACTTGCCAAGTTTCTTAAAATATTCTTCTTTATTCCAATATCTAAAGCTGCAATTTTGATACTTGCATTTTCATCTCCATAGAAATAGGGCTCTTTAGTAGATACCTTTGATGACAATTCCAAACCATTCATATCTGGAATTTCAGCCAACTGCTTTTTCAATCCTTCAATGTTATCTACTTCAGTTGAAATTACAGCGTTCATAGCACCGTTGTCTCGAATATAACTTACTAAAGCTCTAGTATCTACATCAGATATAGCCAAAAGGTTATATTTATTTAAAAACTCGAGCAAGGAAGAATCAGCGTCCTCCCTAGAATAATCATAACTGAAATTTCTACATACTAAACCAGAAATCTTTATTGAATCTGACTCAACCTCTTCATCATTAGCCCCGTAGTTACCAATGTGTGCATTGGTAGTAACCATAATTTGACCAAAATAAGAAGGATCTGTAAAAATTTCTTGATACCCAGTCATTCCAGTATTGAAACAAACCTCACCAAAAGAAGTTCCCTTTTTACCGCCTACTGATTTTCCATAGAAAATGGTTCCATCAGCCAATAGAATAATTGCTTTTTCTCGCTTGTTGTATTTCATTTGTTTAGAAAAGTTTTGCAAAATTGCATAAAAAAAAGGATAAACTAAAATGTTTACCCTTTAATTATGTGAGAAAGATGTCCAACTACAATGTATCATAATAGCTAGCAACTCTTTTTACTTGTTCAGAATCTTTTAATGATATTTTGTTATCCTTTATAAACTTAAGTAGTTCAGCGGAATGTTCTGGGAATAACTCGGCAAATTTCTTCTTATTATTAGGGACTTCAATAAATTCATCTCCAATTTTAACCAAAACAATCTCTTCCTTATCATAATATGCCGGTTTGGTAACAACCTTGGTCATTGGGTTTACTGAAGCCTCTTTTAAAACAACTTTGAACTTTTGAAATAGAATGGCTTTTTCACCTATATAAAGAACCTGATGTAGTTCATTGGTTTCTGGAAGAAACACAAATTTATCTCCGTTCTTCTCAAAAAATCGAATATCATAATTATTGAAGGTAAATACTTTTCCTTGACCAATTGGAACGAAAAGCTGATCACTAACTAAATTATAGTTTGCTCCCTGAATCATATAGCCTTTTCCGCTTTTTGTAACGATTTTAACTTTCCCCTTTTGACTGTCAAACAAGAAAGCATCCTTGACGTCAATACCCGTTTTAGCATTGACAAACCTTCCAAATTTACTATTATCATCCAATAGGGCTTCTAAATTTTGAATATCGGTAGGTCCTTCAAAATTAGCTAACAAATCCGATGCCATTCCCCCTCTCATGTCAATGGGCACCTCAATACCATTTTCAATTTTTGTTGGTCCCGTGGGGCCTAAAGCCTCATAAGGACTGGTAGAAGGCATTTGGGAGTAACTGAACAAACTAAAAATCCCAATCGAAATACTTAAAATAGTTTTCATTTTCATAAGTGCTTTTTTTAAAATGTTAATTAATAAACCAGACAAAAGTCAAAAAACAACATGGAAATAGGAAGACATCTCTACAGTAATTGACTTTATATCAATTAAATATACACAAAAAATAAAAAGGGCTGAAAAATTTCAGCCCTTTTTATCCTACAACACTTACTATATTGTATTATAATATTCTATCACCTTTATAATGTCATTGTTATTTTTCAATGATATATTATTGCTTTTGATATATTTTGCAATCTTACCACTATCGTCTCCAAACGCTTCTAAGAATTTCTTCTTTTTTGAGGGTAATTCAAAAACTTGATTATCTCTTCTAAGCACCATTACCTCTTCTTTAGTATAATATGCTGGCTTGGTAATTTCGTTAGTCAGTGGATTTGTCATTGCTTGTTTAAGCTCTAAATCAAACTTCTTAAATAAGGATCCCTTGTCACCTTTAAAAACAATTTCATGTAATGGCTTAGATTGACCTGGTATAAAAACAAACTTTCTATTTCCTTTTTGAAAATACTTGATATCAGCATTATTGAATGTGAAAGACTTCCCATCTTCTAGTGGTACACTTAACTCTTGCTTGCTTAAATTGAAATTAACATCTTTAAATGAATAAGCTTTTCCAGACCTGGTGAATATTTCCACTTTTCCACTAGTATCATCAAATAAGTAAGCATCCTTTACAGAACCACTTTCTCCTCTAGCATTGACAAACCTGCCAAATTTTGTGTTTTCATCCAAAACGCCTTCTAAAATAGCCGCATTGGTTAATTGTGCAAATCCTACTTGACAAGTTAATAGTAAGACTGTTAAATAAATTAAATTTTTCATATCGATTTTATTAAGAAAGCGACAAATATAAAAAAAGGATAGACTTTGATAGCCTATCCTTTTACAATTAACATAAGTTAACAGATTTTTATTCCTCTTCTTCTTTAGAAGCTTGAGTATCTTGAACTGGAGCAGCTGGCTTTTCAGCTTTAGAACCACCTCTTCTACTTCTTCTTGTAGTTTTCTTTTCTGGCTTAGAAGCATTATAGATTTCATTGAAATCTACTAATTCAATCATAGCCATATCAGCGTTATCTCCCAAACGATTACCCAATTTAATAATTCTGGTGTAACCTCCTGGACGATCTCCAACTTTAGGAGCAACTTCTCTAAACAATTCTACAACAGCATCTTTTTGCTTTAATCTAGAGAAAACAATTCTTCTATTATGAGTTGTGTCTTCCTTAGATTTAGTTACCAATGGCTCAACAAACAATTTTAAAGCTTTTGCTTTAGCAACTGTAGTGTTGATTCTTTTGTGTTCAATTAAAGAACAAGCCATATTGGCTAACATTGCTTTTCTGTGAGCAGTTTTTCTACCTAAGTGGTTTACTTTTTTTCCGTGTCTCATGACATTAAAATTTAATCTTCATCTTGCTACAACTCCTTCGAGGAGCAAAATATGAAGAAGTTAGTCTTTATCTAATTTGTATTTTGAAAGATCCATTCCAAAGTTCAAACCTTTAACGTTTACAAGCTCTTCAAGCTCAGTTAAAGACTTTTTACCGAAGTTACGGAACTTCATTAAGTCGTTTTTGTTATAAGAAACCAAATCACCAAGGGTATCGACCTCTGCTGCCTTTAAACAATTTAAAGCACGTACAGAAAGATCCATATCCACTAATTTTGTTTTCAATAACTGTCTCATGTGAAGTGATTCTTCATCATAAGTTTCGGTTTGAGCAATTTCGTCTGCTTCAAGAGTAATTCTTTCATCAGAGAACAACATAAAGTGGTGAATTAACACTTTAGCTGCTTCTGTTAAAGCATCTTGAGGATTTATAGAACCATCAGTAATGATTTCAAATACCAATTTTTCATAATCCGTTTTTTGCTCAACACGATAATTTTCAATACTATACTTCACATTTTTAATTGGAGTATAGATTGAATCAGTAAAAATAGTTCCTATTGGCGCAGAAGCTTTTTTGTTTTCTTCAGCAGGAACATATCCTCTACCTTTTTCAATGGTAATTTCCATATTAACACTTACCTTAGGATCTAAGTTACAGATAACCATTTCTGTATTTAATACTTGGAATCCTGAAATAAATTTCTGAAAATCACCTGCTGTAATTTGTTCTTGTCCAGAAATTGAAATTGACACAGACTCATTATCTACATCATCAATTTGTCTTTTGAAACGCACTTGTTTCAAGTTCAAGATAATTTCTGTTACATCTTCAACAACACCAGCAATAGTAGAGAACTCATGATCTACACCTTCTATTCTCACAGAAGTGATAGCAAAACCTTCTAATGAAGATAAAAGAACTCTTCTTAAAGCGTTTCCTACGGTTAAACCGTACCCAGGCTCTAAAGGTCTGAATTCAAACTTGCCTTCATAATCGGTTGAATCGATCATGATTACTTTGTCCGGCTTTTGAAAATTAAATACTGCCATTTTTTTCTTCGTTTTAATTGTTATTTAGTTGCGCGGTCTATAAGTTTGAAGAAGTACGAATAGACCCTTTGGCTAAATACCAATGTGGTTAATTTATTATTTAGAATATAATTCGACGATGAATTGCTCGTTGATATTTTCTGGAATTTGGATTCTAGCTGGAACAGATACATAAGTACCTTCTTTCTTCTCAGTGTTCCAAGTAATCCATTCGTATACTTGGCTAGAATTTGCTAATGATTTATCAATAGCCTCCAAAGATTTAGATTTTTCTCTTACCCCTACTACATCACCAGCTTTCAATTGGTAAGAAGGAATGTTTACAACTTCACCATTTACAGTAATGTGTCTGTGAGAAACTAATTGTCTAGCACCTCTTCTTGAAGGAGAAACACCCATTCTGTAAACTACATTGTCCAATCTAGACTCACATAATTGTAAAAGTACCTCACCAGTAATTCCTTGTGCTGCTGTAGCTCTTTTAAACATGTTTCTAAATTGACGCTCTAAAATACCGTAGGTATATTTAGCTTTTTGCTTCTCCATTAATTGGATAGCGTATTCAGATTTTTTACCACGACGCTTGTTAGCACCATGTTGACCTGGAGGATAATTTCTTTTTTCAAAAGATTTATCATCTCCGAAAATAGCTTCACCAAACTTACGAGCTATTTTAGTTTTAGGACCAGTATATCTTGCCATTTCTAATTGTTTTTGAGAGTGATTATGGATTAAGGTCTTAATCTTATCCTCCGATAATCGTTAACCTCTCGTTAATACTTGTTATTTTTTTCGGTGTGCAAATATACAAAAAAATTAATATCAGCCATGTACTCAGCTGATATTAATTTCTTTATGAATATTTACGAGTAATAATTATACTCTTCTACGTTTTGGAGGTCTACATCCATTGTGTGGTAATGGAGTAACGTCAATGATTTCGGTTACTTCAATTCCAGCATTGTGTAAAGATCTAATAGCAGATTCTCTACCATTACCAGGACCTTTAACATATACCTTCACTTTTTTCAAACCAGCTTCTTGAGCAGTACCAGCTGCATCTTCTGCTGCCATTTGAGCTGCATAAGGAGTGTTTTTCTTAGATCCTCTAAACCCCATTTTACCAGCAGAAGACCATGAAACCACGTCTCCTTTTTTGTTGGTCAATGAGATAATGATGTTATTGAAAGAAGCATTAATATGAGCTTCTCCAACTGCATCAACTATAACTTTACGTTTTTTTGTACTTGACTTTGCCATATTTCTTAGTTTCTAGCTGTTAGTTTTTAGTTGTTAGAATCCTAAACATTTCTATTTCGAACAGATTCATCTAACTCTAATAACTAATGACTAATGTCTTAATGATTATTTACCTGCCATTTTTTTGTTGGCAACAGTTTTTCTTCTACCTTTTCTGGTTCTAGAGTTGTTCTTAGTTCTTTGACCTCTTAATGGAAGTCCAGCTCTATGACGAATTCCTCTATAACAACCGATATCCATTAAACGTTTGATGTTTAATTGGGTTTCAGAACGTAATTCACCTTCAATAGTATAAGCTGATACAGCCTCACGAATGTTTCCAATCTCGTCATCTGTCCAATCTTGTACCTTAGTGTTCTCGTCCACCTTAGCGGTAGCTAAAATTTCTTGTGCTCTACTTTTACCTACTCCGTAGATATAAGTCAAAGAGATTACTCCTCTTTTGTTTTTTGGTATATCAACCCCTGCAATTCTTGCCATAACTATCCTTGTCTTTGTTTGAATTTAGGATTCTTTTTGTTAATTACGTAAAGTCTACCTTTTCTACGTACGATTTTACAATCGGCGCTTCTCTTTTTTATTGATGCTCTTACTTTCATAGTATTAGTATCTATAGGTTATGCGAGCCTTTGTTAAATCATAAGGGCTCATTTCTAATTTTACTTTATCTCCTGGTAACAATTTAATATAGTGCATACGCATTTTGCCAGAAATGTGAGCTGTTACAATATGCCCGTTCTCTAACTCCACACGAAACATCGCATTTGATAATGCTTCTATAATCGTACCGTCTTGTTCTATTGCTGCTTGTTTTGCCATAGGTCTAATGTTAAGCTACTGCTTTTCTATTTTTACCAGTTTTCATCAAGCCATCATAGTGTCTATTCAACAAGTAAGAGTTTACCTGTTGCATTGTATCTATTGCAACTCCAACCATAATCAATAGCGAGGTTCCTCCAAAGAACAAGGCCCAACTTGATTGCACACCTAATAACTTCACAATAATAGCCGGGAACACGGCAATCAATGCTAAGAAAATAGATCCTGGCAATGTAATTTGAGACATAATCTTGTCCAAGTATTCAGAAGTTTCTGTACCTGGTCTAATTCCAGGGATAAAACCACCACTACGTTTTAAATCATCTGCCATTTTATTGGTTGGTACTGTAATTGCCGTATAGAAATAAGTAAACACAATAATTAACAATGCAAATAGCACATTATACCATAAACCAAAAATATCAGAAAATTGAGTTTGTAACCACTGTCCAACTGATGAGTCCTTCATTATAGAAGTACCTCCAATCAAACCAGGAACAAACATTATTGCCTGAGCAAAAATGATTGGCATTACACCAGAGGCATTCAATTTTAAAGGAATGTATTGTCTTGATCCAAACACATTCTTTTCATAACCCCCAGTTGCAGTTCTTCTTGCATATTGCACAGCAATTTTCCTAACCGCCATTACTAACATGACCGAAGCCAAAATAATTACCAACCAAATTACCAATTCAAAAACAATCAACATCACTTGGTTGTTCTCCATTCTTGAAGAGGCATTTTGTAAAAATGAAACAGGTAATTTAGCTATGATACCTACCATAATCAATAAAGAGATACCATTACCAATTCCTTTATCAGTGATTTTTTCACCTAACCACATAGCAAATATGGTTCCTGTTACCAAAATAACTATCGATGAAAAATAAAACACGCCTCCTGTTCCTAACAAAAAGGCACTTTGTGGAATACCAAACGCTGTAGGTAAACTAGCTAAATATCCCGGTGCTTGTACCAAACAAATGGCAATTGTCAACCAACGGGTGATTTGGGTAATTTTCTTTTGCCCACTAGCTCCTTCCTTTTGTAGTTTCTGTAAATAAGGAATAGCAATTCCCATTAATTGAACTACAATTGATGCGGAGATGTAAGGCATAATACCCAACGCAAAAACCGAGGCATTCGCAAATGCTCCCCCGGTAAATGCATTTAATAGTCCTAACAACCCTGTTTCTGTATTAGATTGCAAACTCTCTAATTGAGCCGCATCAATACCAGGTAAAACCACTTGCGCGCCAAAACGATAAACTAACAACAGCCCTAAAGTAAGAATGATTCTGTCCTTTAGTTCATCTATTTTCCAAACATTTTTTATTGCTTCTATAAATTTCATGCGCTAAAAAGTGATTATAAAGTTACGGCTTCTCCTCCAGCAGCTTCGATAGCAGCCTTTGCTGAAGCAGTAAATTTATGAGCAGATACATTAATTTTTGACTTCAATTCTCCTCTACCTAAGATTTTAACTAGATCATTCTTTCCAGCCAAACCTAAAGATACCATAGTATCAAAATCTAAAGTATCACTAATCTTTTTATCGTCGATCAATTGTTGTAAAGTATCCAAATTGATTCCTTGGTATTCAACACGGTTAATGTTGGTGAAACCAAATTTAGGAACCCTTCTTTGAAGTGGCATTTGTCCACCTTCAAATCCGATCTTCTTAGAATACCCAGAACGAGACTTAGCTCCTTTGTGTCCTCTTGTAGAAGTACCGCCTTTTCCAGAACCTTGTCCACGTCCGATACGCTTCCCTTGACCTTTAACTGAACCTTCTGCAGGTTTTAAATTACTTAAATCCATTTCAGTGTTTTATTATTTTGTTTCTTCAACAGAAACTAAATGTTTAACTTTTTCAACCATACCAAGGATATTTGGTGTAGCATCGTGCTCAACTACTTGACCCATTTTTCTTAGACCAAGCGCTTCTAGAGTTCTCTTCTGTCTCAAAGTGCGGTTAATTGCACTTTTAACTTTAGTTACTTTAATCTTTGCCATCTCTATCCTTTATATTAACCGTTAAAAACTTTTTCTAAAGATACACCTCTATCACGCGCTACTGTTTGAGCACTTCTCAATTGTAATAAAGCATCAAAAGTTGCTTTTACCACGTTATGAGGGTTTGATGATCCTTGAGATTTAGATAATACGTCATGTACACCAACTGCTTCCAATACTGTTCTTACAGCACCACCAGCAATTACCCCGGTACCAGGAGCAGCAGGAATAATGTTTACTCTAGCTCCACCATATTTACCTTTTTGTTCATGAGGTAATGTTCCTTTCACTATAGGAATACGTACTAAGTTTTTCTTTGCATCTTCCACTGCCTTAGCGATAGCACTAGCCACATCTTTAGATTTTCCTAAACCGTGACCTACTACACCAGCTTCATCACCTACTACTACGATAGCAGAAAAACCGAAGGCTCTACCCCCTTTGGTTACCTTAGTAACTCTTTGTACTCCTACCAAACGATCTTTAAGATCTAATCCGCTTGGTTTTACTAGTTCTGCACTTTTATATTTTTGATACATAATTTCTTAAAATTTAAGTCCTGCTTCTCTAGCTCCTTCAGCTAATGATTTTACTCTTCCGTGATATAAATACCCACCTCTATCAAAAGAGATAGTTTCTACACCGGCCTTCATAGCTTTTTCAGCAACTGATTTACCTACTAGTGCAGCGATTTCCATTTTAGTTCCTGTTGCAGAACTAATGTCCTTATCTCTTGAAGATGCCGAACTGATTGTTTTACCAGTTACATCATCAATGATTTGAGCATATATTTCTTTATTGCTTCTAAAAACAGACAATCTTGGTCTTGCTTCTGTACCAGAAACTACCTTACGTACTCTGCTTTTAATTCTTAATCTTCTTTCGTTCTTTGTTAATGCCATAGCTTAAATGATTATGCAGACTTACCTGCTTTTCTTCTAATTTGTTCACCAACAAACTTAACTCCTTTTCCTTTATAAGGCTCTGGCTTACGGAAACCACGGATCTTAGCAGCAACCTGACCAACTAATTGTTTATCGTGAGACGTTAACTTAATGATTGGATTTTTACCTTTTTCAGAAACAGTTTCAACTTTCACTTCTGGAGCTAGGTCTAATACGATGTTGTGAGAAAATCCTAAAGCCAAATCTAATTTTTGACCTTGGTTACTTGCTCTATAACCAACACCTACTAATTCCAATTCTTTTGTCCATCCGTTAGATACTCCGTGAATCATATTGTTCACCAAAGCTCTATATAGACCGTGTTTAGCTCTTTCGTCTTTTAAATCTGAAGAGCGCTCAACGATTACTTGACCTTCTTCTACCTTTACGGTTACATCTTCGAAATCTTGTGTTAATTCACCTAATTTTCCTTTAACAGTAATTAGATTGTCCTTCACTTCAACTGTAACTCCTTCTGGTATTGCAACTGGGTTTTTTCCTATTCTTGACATGTCTTCTACTGTTTTAAATTAGTAAACGTAACACAATACTTCACCACCCACTTTTTCTCTTCTTGCTTGCTTATCAGTCATTACTCCGTGAGAAGTAGAGATGATAGCAATACCAAGACCGTTTAAGATTCTAGGTAGATCTTTTGAACTTGCATACTTACGTAAACCTGGCTTACTGATTCTTTCGATCTTTTTAATGACAGGTTCCTTAGTTTCCTTATTGTACTTAAGGGCAATTTTGATAGCACCTTGTACAGTATCTTCTTCAAATTTGTAACTTAAAATATATCCTTGATCGAATAATATTTTAGTTATCTCCTTTTTCAAATTAGAAGCAGGGATTTCAACCACTCTGTGGCCAGCACGCACTGCGTTTCTAATTCTTGTTAAATAATCCGCAATAGGATCTGTATACATACTAATTGATTTTGTGATTCCGGTTTTCGAGTATTACGCTCTCGAACCTAAAACCTGATTATATAAATAATATTACCAACTTGCTTTTTTAACTCCTGGAATTAATCCTTTGTTAGCCATTTCACGGAACATGACACGGGAAATTCCAAATTGTCTCATATAACCTTTAGGTCTTCCTGTTAATTTGCAACGGTTGTGCATACGTACAGGAGAAGCGTTTGCAGGTAGCTTTTGTAATGCTTCATAATCTCCAGCTTCTTTTAAAGCTTTACGTTTTTCAGCATATTTAGCTACTGTTTTAGCTCTTTTTACCTCACGGGCTTTCATTGATTCTTTAGCCATATCTTAATTCTTTTGAAATGGTAATCCTAATTCTGTTAATAATGATTTTGCTTCCTTATCAGTTTGAGCAGAAGTAACAAAGGTAATATCCATACCTGAGATTTTGTTTACCTTATCGATATCAACCTCTGGGAAGATAATTTGTTCAATAATCCCCAAATTGTAATTACCTCTTCCGTCAAAACCTGTAGCTTTGATTCCATTAAAATCTCTTACTCGCGGTAAAGCTGAAGTAATCAAACGGTCTAGAAATTCATACATTCTTTCTCCACGTAAAGTTACTTTGGCACCGATAGGCATCCCTTTACGTAATTTGAATGAAGCCACGTCTTTTTTAGACATGGTAGAAACCGCTTTCTGTCCAGTTATCATTGTTAATTCATCCACTGCGTGGTCGATTAACTTTTTGTCTGCAACAGCAGCACCTACTCCTCTAGATAATACAATCTTTTGAAGTTTAGGAACCTGCATTACATTGTCATAACCAAATTCATCTGTAAGAGCAGCAATTACTCTGCTTTTGTACTCTTCTTTAAGTCTCGGTGTATATCCCATAACTATATTACTTCATTAGATTTTTTGGAAAATCTCACTTTCTTATCACCTTCCATTTTCAATCCAACTCTTGTTGTCTCACCTTTTGAGGTCAGCAAAGATAAGTTAGAAATATGAATTGGCGCTTCTTTTTCTACGATTCCTCCTTGAGGGTTCTGTGCACTTGGTTTGTTGTGTTTCTTAATCAAGTTTACACCCTCAACGATCGCTTTGTTCTTATCTATTAATACTTGTAAAACCTTACCTTCAGCACCTTTGTGGTCTCCTGCGATAACTTTTACTGTATCTCCTGATTTTATTTTAAGCTTTGTCATCTTATTTTTCATTAAAGCACTTCTGGTGCCAATGATACAATTTTCATGAATTGTTTATCACGAAGTTCTCTAGCAACAGGACCAAATACACGTGTACCTCTCATCTCACCTTGAGCATTTAAAAGCACACAAGCATTGTCATCGAATCTTATATAAGATCCGTCTGGTCTTCTTACTTCTTTTACAGTACGCACTACTACAGCAGTAGAAACAGCACCTTTCTTAACGTTACCATTAGGAGTAGCTTCTTTAACTGAAACTACAATTTTGTCTCCTAAGGAAGCATATCTTTTTTTAGTACCACCAAGAACACGAATAGTTAGTACTTCTTTAGCTCCTGTATTGTCAGCTACTTTTAATCTTGATTCTGTCTGTACCATAATTACTTCGCTCTTTCAATTATTTCAACTAATCTCCAGCACTTAGATTTACTCATAGGTCTAGTTTCCATGATCCTTACAGTATCTCCAATGTTGCATTCGTTTGTTTCGTCGTGTGCGACATATTTCTTAGTCTTTAACACGAACTTACCATACATAGGGTGCTTTACTTTTTTCACCTCAGAAACTACAATAGATTTCTGCATTTTGTTACTCGTAACAACACCTATACGTTCTTTTCTTAAATTTCTTGTTTCCATTTTCTGCAGACTTATTGTAATTCTCTTTTAGTTAATTCAGTCGCAATTCTAGCTACTGTTCTTCTTGCAGAACGAAGTTGAATTGGATTCTCTAGAGGAGAAATAGCGTGAGCCATTTTCAATTCTGCATAGCTCTGTTTTGTCTCACTAAGTTTTTCCTGTAACTCAGCTACAGATAATTCTTTAATTTCTGATTGTTTCATAATATCAAATAAATTATGCTTCGTAATCTCTTGCAACAATGAACTTAGTTTTAACCGGTAACTTTTGAGCGGCTAAACGCAATGCTTCTTTAGCAGTTTCTAAAGGCACTCCACCTACTTCAAAAAGTATTCTACCTGGTTTAACAACAGCAGCCCAATATTCAACAGCACCTTTACCTTTACCCATACGTACCTCTAGAGGCTTCTTCGTGATTGGCTTATCTGGGAAAATCTTAATCCAGATAGATCCTTCTCTCTTCATATAACGGGTTGCAGCAATACGTGCAGCTTCAATTTGACGTGCTGTAACAAAACTTGAGTCTAATGATTTTATTCCAAAAGTACCACTTGAAAGACGGTGCCCTCTTCCGGCATTTCCTTTCATGCGTCCTTTTTGTTGCTTACGAAATTTTGTTCTTTTAGGCTGTAACATGATTTCTATTCTTTAAAAAATTACTTTCTGCGACGAGATTTGTTATTATTGTTACCTCGTCCACCTCCACCTTTTCCTTGCTTCTTAGATAGACCAACAAGCGGAGAAAGCTCTCTTTTACCATATACTTCGCCTTTCATAATCCACACTTTAACACCCAATCTACCATAAGTAGTATGAGCTTCTACAAGTGCATAATCAATATCGGCTCTAAATGTTGATAATGGAATACGTCCTTCTTTGTAGTGTTCGCTACGTGCCATTTCAGCACCGTTTAAACGACCACTAATTTGAATTTTAATTCCTTCAGCATTCATTCTCATGGTAGCGGCAATTGCCATTTTGATAGCACGTCTGTAAGAAATACGATTCTCAATTTGACGAGCTATACTAGAAGCTACCAAGTACGCATCAAGTTCCGGTCTTTTAATTTCAAAGATGTTAATTTGAACCTCTTTGCCAGTAATTTTCTTAAGCTCTTCTTTTAACTTATCTACCTCTTGACCACCTTTCCCGATAATGATACCAGGTCTTGCAGTAGTGATAGTAACGGTTACAAGTTTAAGCGTACGCTCAATAATTACTCTTGATACACTAGCTTTAGATAGACGAGCATGAATATACTTTCTGATCTTATCGTCTTCGGCAAGTTTATCACCATAATCGTCTCCTCCATACCAGTTAGACTCCCATCCTCTGATAATTCCTAAGCGATTCCCGATTGGATTTGTCTTTTGTCCCATACTCTTATCTTAGCTTTGTGTGTTATTGTTAGCTCCAACCACTAAAGTAACATGGTTAGAACGTTTTCTAATTCTGTGTGCACGACCTTGTGGTGCTGGACGCAATCTTTTCAACATTGCTCCGCCATCCACTTTAATCTCTTTAACAAACAATTCAGCGGTTTCAATATCAGCATCTTCGTTTTTAGCTTGCCAGTTTGCAATTGCAGACAATAACAATTTCTCTAAACGGTTAGACGCTTCTTTCTTACTGAATTTCAAAATATTAAGAGCTTTCTCTACGCTTTCACCTCTTACTAAATCAGCTACTAAACGCATTTTTCTTGGAGATGTAGGACAGTTATTAAGCTTAGCAAAAGCAACTTGCTTCTTCTGTTCTTTAATAGCGTCCGCCATTTGTTTTTTACGACTTCCCATAGCTTATTACTTTTTACCTTTGTTTTTTGCACCTGCGTGACCTCTAAAAGATCTAGTTGGTGAAAATTCTCCTAATTTATGTCCTACCATATTTTCAGTTACATAAACTGGCACAAATTGACGCCCGTTATGTACTGCAATAGTTTGTCCAACGAAATCTGGAGTAATCATACTTGCTCTAGACCAAGTTTTGATGACTGTTTTTTTACCAGATTCTACGTTATCTTGAACTTTTTTGTCTAATTTATAATGAACGTAAGGTCCTTTTTTTAATGATCTTGCCATGACTTATTATTTCTTTCTACGTTCTACAATATACTTATTACTCGCTTTTGTCTTAGAACGGGTTCTATAACCTTTAGCAGGTATACCTTTTCTAGAACGTGGATGACCTCCTGAAGCACGACCTTCACCACCACCCATTGGGTGATCTACTGGGTTCATTACTACTGGTCTAGTTCTTGGTCTTCTACCTAACCATCTAGATCTACCAGCTTTACCAGATACCATTAATTGGTGATCTGAATTGGAAACAACACCGATAGTTGCCATACAAGCAGACAATACCATTCTTGTTTCACCAGATGGCAATTTGATAGTAGCATACTTACCTTCCTTAGCCATTAATTGTGCAAAAGTACCAGCACTTCTTGCCATTACAGCACCTTGACCTGGTCTTAACTCAACACAACTAATAATAGTTCCTAATGGGATGTTTGCTAATGGCATTGCGTTACCAATTTCTGTTGGCACCACTTCACCAGAAACAACAGTTTGTCCAACTTGTAATCCGTTTGGAGCTACCATATATCTCTTCTCTCCATCTTCATAATTCAATAGAGCGATGAATGCAGTTCTGTTTGGATCGTATTCAATTGACATTACTTCAGCTGGAACATTTGCTTTGTTACGCTTGAAGTCAATGATACGATATCTCTTTTTGTGACCACCACCTAAATAGCGCATGGTCATCTTTCCTTGACTGTTTCTACCACCAGATTTTTTCTTCGGAGCTAATAAACTTTTCTCCGGCTTATCAGTAGTAATGGCGTCAAACCCATTTACTACTCTAAAACGCTGACCTGGCGTGATTGGTTTTAATTTTCTTACTGACATCTTTTTGTCTTATTACATATTGCTATATAAATCAATCACCTCTCCGTCACTCACAGTTACAATTGCTTTTTTGATAGCATTTGTTTTACCGTGCTGAATCCCAGTTTTTGTATAACGGGTTCTTCTTTCTGGACGGACATTTATCGTACGAACTTGTTCAACAGAAACACCATAAGCAGCTTCAACCGCTTTTTTAATTTCTACCTTGTTCGCCTTTTGGCTCACTTCAAAAGCGTAAGCATTCAAAGTTTCACTTTGAGTAGTCGCTTTTTCAGTAATAATAGGTTTTATTAAAATACTCATTGCCTTCCTTATTTACTTAAATTCGATTCAATTCCTTCTAATGAGCTCTCTAAAAGCACCACTTGATTCGCATTCAAAATCTTGTAAGTGTTTAATTCTGAGTTATTTACAACTTCAGACCCTTTTAAATTGCGCGACGACAAATATACATTATTATTTGATGCACCCAACACAAACAAAGATTTTTTATCCTCTAGTCCTAAGGCTTTTAGCACAGCTGTAAAGCTCTTAGTCTTTGGAGTCTCAAATGAAAAATCTTCTAATACTACGATAGAGTTTTCATTTGCCTTAATTGATAAAGCTGATTTTCTAGCTAAACGCTTAAGGTTCTTGTTCAATTTGAAACCGTAGTTTCTAGGAGTAGGACCAAACATACGTCCACCACCTTTAAAAACTCCAGACTTGATACTACCAGCTCTTGCTGTACCAGTACCTTTCTGTTTTTTAATTTTTCTAGTACTACCTGCAATCTCTGCTCTTTCTTTAGACTTGTGAGTTCCTTGTCTTTGGTTAGCCAAGTATTGTTTCACGTCTAAATAAACAGCATGGTTGTTAGGCTCAATAGCAAACACATCTTTAGAAAGCTCAACCTTTCTACCTGTGTCTTTTCCGTTTATATCTAAAACTGCTACTTTCATTACTTCTCGATAATTACATAAGAGTTTTTGTGTCCAGGAACACATCCTTTAACAACAAGTAAGTTCTTTTCAGGAACTACTTTTAATACTCTTAAATTTTCAACTTTTACTTTTTCACCACCCATACGGCCAGCCATACGTATTCCCTTGAATACACGTGCTGGATAAGAAGCAGCTCCAATAGATCCTGGTGCTCTTAAACGGTTATGTTGACCGTGAGTAGCTTGACCTACACCACCAAAACCATGACGTTTAACAACCCCTTGGAATCCTTTTCCTTTTGAAACTCCAGAGATATCAACAAACTCTCCTTCAACAAAATGCTCAACAGTGATTGCATCACCTAATTTGTACTCCGCATCAAAACCTTGAAATTCTACGACTTTGCGCTTAACAGAAGTACCAGCTTTTTTGGCGTGACCAATTTCAGCTTTAGTAGCACTTTTTTCTGTCGCGTCATCGAAACCAAGTTGTAAAGCTGTATAGCCATCAACTTCTTCGGTTCTGACTTGGGTAACGATACATGGACCTGCTTCGATAACAGTACAAGGAATGTTCTTTCCTTTGTCATCAAAAATGCTGGTCATTCCGATCTTTTTTCCAATTAACCCAGACATAATTATTAATTTAATTTATTATTACTTACTTATTTAAAAAACTTCAGGGTCAAAATACCTTTCAACCCTGAATTGTATTTTTTCCGTTTTTCCTTTGCACGCAGCTCCGGACATGTACTTGTCAACTTATCCAGCTAACAAACGAAGTGTACTTACACTTTGATCTCTACTTCAACTCCACTTGGCAATTCAAGCTTCATTAAAGCGTCGATAGTCTTTGAGGAAGAACTATAGATATCCAATAATCTCTTATAAGAGCTTAATTGGAATTGCTCTCTACTCTTCTTGTTTACGTGCGGAGAACGTAGTACAGTGAAAATTTTCTTGTGTGTTGGTAATGGAATTGGTCCAGTTACAACAGCTCCAGTACTTTTTACTGTCTTCACAATCTTATCAGCAGACTTATCTACTAAATTGTGATCGTATGATTTTAATTTTATTCTAATTTTTTGACTCATTTCCTTAAAATTTAAGCTTCAACTCCTTTAGCCGCTTTAATCACTTCTTCTGCAATGTTAGAAGGTGTTTCAGCATAATGTGAAAATTCCATGGTTGATGTTGCTCTACCAGAAGAAAGGGTACGTAACGCAGTTACATATCCAAACATTTCAGATAATGGCACATCAGCCTTGATAACTTTAGAACCTGCTCTGTCGCTCATGTTATTAACTTGACCACGACGACGGTTAAGGTCACCTACAATATCTCCCATGTTTTCTTCAGGAGTCAACACTTCTAATTTCATAATTGGCTCCATGATTACAGCTTTTGCAGCTTTAGCAGCAGCTTTAAATCCTAGTTTAGCAGCCAATTCGAATGACAATTGATCAGAATCCACATCGTGGTAAGAACCATCCGTTAAAGTAACTTTCATTGAATCCACTTCATATCCAGCCAACGGACCATTAACCATAGCCATTTTAAATCCTTTCTCAACTGAAGGAACAAATTCTTTAGGAACGTTACCACCTTTAATTTCTGAAACGAATTCAAGACCTGTTTTTCCTTCTTCAGCTGGCTCAAGAGTAAATACGATATCAGCAAATTTACCACGTCCACCAGATTGTTTTTTGTAAACTTCTCTGTGCTCAGCTTTTCTTGTAATTGCTTCTTTGTACTCCACTTGAGGCTGACCTTGGTTTACTTCAACCTTAAATTCTCTTCTAAGACGATCAACAATGATATCTAAGTGAAGCTCACCCATTCCAGAAATAATCGTCTGTCCTGAAGCTTCATCTGTTCTTGCTGTAAACGTTGGATCCTCTTCAGCTAATTTAGCCAAAGCCATACCTAATTTATCAACATCAGCCTTAGTTTTAGGCTCAACAGCGATACCGATTACTGGATCTGGGAAGTCCATAGATTCTAAAACGATTGGTGCCTTCTCATCAGATAAGGTATCTCCTGTTTTAATATCCTTGAAACCTACAGCAGCTCCAATATCTCCTGCCTCGATATATTCAATAGCATTTTGCTTGTTTGAGTGCATTTGGTAAATACGAGAAATACGCTCTTTTTTACCAGATCTATTGTTCAAAACATAAGATCCTGCATCTAAACGACCAGAATAAGCACGGAAGAATGCCAAACGACCTACGAATGGATCTGTAGCAATCTTAAATGCCAATGCAGCAAATGGTGCAGTAACATCTGGCTTACGCTTAACCTCTTCTCCTGTATCAGGATTTGTACCTACAATCGCATCTTTATCTACTGGCGAAGGCAAGTAACGACATACGGCATCCAATAAGAATTGAACCCCTTTATTTTTAAATGAAGAACCACATACCATAGGAATGATAGACATATCCATAACAGCAGCTCTTAAAGCAGCATGGATTTCATCCTCTGTAATAGAGTTTTCATCCTCCATGAATTTCTCTAACAAGTTTTCATCATATCCAGCAACTTCTTCAATTAAGTTAGCTCTGTATTCGCTAACTTCTGCTTTCATATCTTCAGGAATGTCAACAACGTCAAAAGTTGATCCGAAGTTATCCTCATGCCATACAATAGCACGGTTTTTAACTAAATCAACTACCCCTCTAAAGTCTGCTTCATCACCAATTGGCAATACAATTGGCACAGCGTTAGACCCTAACATATCCTTAACCTGTTGGCATACTGCTAAGAAGTTAGATCCTTGACGATCCATCTTATTAACAAATCCCATACGAGGCACTTTATAGTTATCAGCTAATCTCCAGTTAGTTTCAGATTGTGGCTCAACACCATCAACAGCACTAAACAAGAATACCAACCCATCTAATACACGTAATGAACGGTTTACCTCTACAGTAAAGTCAACGTGACCAGGAGTGTCAATAATATTAAAGTGATAATCTTTTGCATCAGGAGTTGGAACACCATTTTCTCTTGGAAACTGCCAAGTACAAGTCGTTGCAGCAGAAGTAATAGTAATACCTCTTTCTTGCTCTTGCTCCATCCAGTCCATAGTAGCGGCTCCATCATGAACTTCACCGATTTTATGACTTACCCCTGTATAGAATAAGATACGCTCTGTAGTTGTTGTTTTTCCAGCATCAATGTGTGCTGCAATACCTATATTTCTTGTGTATTTTAAATCTCTACCCATTTATATTAGAATCTAAAGTGTGAGAATGCTTTGTTTGCTTCTGCCATCTTGTGAGTATCTACTCTCTTCTTAACGGCTGCTCCTTCTTCTTTTGCAGCAGCTAAAATCTCTGATGCCAATTTTTGAGCCATTGACTTTTCGTTTCTTTTACGCGCATATCCAATCAACCATTTCATAGCTGTTGAAATCTTACGGTCTGGACGAATTTGCATTGGAATTTGGAAGGTAGCACCACCAACACGACGGCTACGTACTTCTACGTGAGGCATCACATTAGATAAGGCATCTTTCCACAATTCTAAAGCAGTCTTCTCGTCGTCAGTTTTCTTTTGGTCTACAATGTCAATCGCATCATAAAACACTTTAAAAGCTACAGACTTCTTACCATCCCACATCATCATGTTAACGAAACGCGTCACTAACTGATCGTTGAAACGTGGATCTGGCAACAAAGGTCTTTTTTTCGCTTGTCTTTTTCTCATGTCTTCGTCTTAAAAAATTTTACTTTTTAGGGCGTTTTGCTCCATACTTAGATCTACGTTGCGTTCTTCCTTGAACACCTGCGGTATCCAAAGCTCCACGAACAATGTGGTATCTAACTCCTGGTAAATCCTTTACCCTTCCACCTCTTACCAATACTATCGAGTGCTCTTGGAGATTATGTCCTTCACCTGGGATGTACGCGTTTACTTCTTTACCGTTAGTTAACCTTACCCTTGCTACTTTACGCATAGCTGAGTTAGGCTTCTTAGGTGTAGTCGTATATACACGAGTACAAACGCCACGTCTTTGCGGACACGAATCCAAAGCAGCCGATTTACTCTTCTTGGTAATCTTGGCTCTTCCTTTTCGTACTAATTGTGAAATTGTTGGCATAAATTTTTACTAATTTTATACAATACCTCTTCTTTGAGGGCTGCAAAGGTAGAAATTAAATTTAATTTTTCAAATCATAACAAATTAATTTTCAATCTCATTTAAAAAATAAAAGCCTCTTTATATTAAAACATCTCTTTTTGAGTTAGTTTTACATACCAATAAGAATTTTTACCGTTGCAGAAATCTTATCTCACACTCCTTATTATATATATCTTTTTTACTACAGATACTGTTTGTCAAGAACTTCATCTCAGAATTCTATCTAAATCCATTTCAGATTCAGCCAAAATAGATTCTTTAGGTTATGCAAAAATACATCTGGATGTCCTATCCATTGAAAAAGAATACGCCCTTTTTAAAGAAAGAACATTTAAATCTGGTTTTTTAGATGCTGAATTTGACAAACTAAGGAAAACAAATGATTCTACTTTTTTAGGCTTGATCGACCTAAAAAAAAAATATGACTCTATACATATATATTATAACAACATTCCGAAAGAGGCAATAAAAAAAATAAGCGACACTTATACAGACACGTTTTTCACCCTTCCATTTTTTGATTTAGAGGAAAGTTTAAATAAATTAAGTTTGACGTTATCAGATTTAGGGAATCCCTTTATCTCTTTTCAACTTGACGACATTCAAGCTGAAAACAACTATTTAACTGCAAAATTAAAAATCAAAGACAACCAAGACCAACGTCATATAGACGATATTAAAATTAAAGGTTACGAAAAATTCCCTAGGTCATTTGTCCGGCATTACCTTAAAATAAGGAACGGTCAAAATTTGAACATTTCCAAAATCAAGGAAAAGGTTAACAGATTAGACCAATTGTCATTCGCAAGTTCTATTAAAGACCCAGAAATCCAATTCACTAAAGATTCAACCATTCTATACCTTTATATAGAAAAACAAAAAATAAACAACTTTGACGGCTTCATAGGATTTGGAACCAATGAAGAAACCAATAAAATAGAATTTAACGGTTACTTAAATTTAAACTTGACAAACAACCTTAATTTTGGGGAGCGATTTAGCTTGACCTACAAAAGCGACCAAAACGATCAAAGAAGGTTTCAAACCAATATAGAAATCCCTTATCTCTTCCAGACACCATTGGGAACTGAATTTGAATTGAGACTGTTTCGGAAGGATTCAACTTTTACAACTAGCGAGCAACGCGCCAATCTTTTCTATCAGTTTAATCCGAAGCATTCTATATATATAGGCATTCAAGGTGTGCAATCTGAAAATCTTTTAAGTCAGGAAGCCACAATCCCCCTTAACGATTATAAATCTACCTTTTATAATGTAAGGTATGTTTTCAATTTACGACAAAGCAACAGACTATTCCCTACAAATTCGTTGTTACGATTCCAAATCGGAACCGGAAAAAGAACATTATCCGGAGAAGATTTGGCACAAAATCAAATATTGGTAGACGCATTTAAAATCTTTAATTTAAATCTCAAAAACAGTATTTACGTTAGGTTAAATAGCTTCCTCTTGGATAGTTCCAATATCCTTGAAAATGAACTGTCATGGTTTGGAGGAATCAATTCTATACGTGGGTTTGAAGAAAATAGTTTAGCTGCTAATTTATATGCCTTCATCAATACAGAATACAGGCATTCACTTTCAGAAAGTATTTATATTCATACCATTATAGATTTTGGATACCTTGAAAACGAGCTTTCAACTCAGCAAGAAAACCTCTACAGTTTTGGTCTTGGGTTCGGACTTTTAACCAAAGCAGGATTATTAAAATTTAATTATGCCAACGGGAAAACAGAGTCTCAAAATTTCAAGTTTTCCAACTCCCAGGTGCATTTAAGCCTCACTTCTTTTTTTTAGAGTTTTCTTAACGTTAATCCAACAAACTTTTTAAAAAAAATGAAAATTTTAACCTGCTAATGTTGTTTAATTAACTTTTTATTATGATTTTTGGCGTAGACTAATTCAAATAAAATATAAAATGAAAACAAAGTTTAGTGGAATTCTAACGCTATTCTTAGCGTTTGTTGTGCATCTTTCCTTTGCACAAGAAAAAACAATTTCAGGGACAATTTCGGATGAAAACGGATTGCCGCTCCCTGGAGTTAATATCATCGTTAAAGGTACGACCAATGGTACTCAAACAGATTTTGATGGAAATTATTCCATTTCTGCGAGCCAAGGAAGTGTCCTTGTCTATACTTTTGTGGGTTACACTCCAAAGGAAATGACAGTAGGATCTTCTTCTACCATTAGTTTTGCCATGGAGCCCGATGTTCAAGCCATAGACGAGGTAGTTATCTCGGTTCTTGGTACTAAGAGAAAACTTGATGAGATTACCACAGCCAACCAAGTGGTAAAAGCAGAAGAGTTGACTCAGGCTCAAAACCCTAACTTAGTACAAGGTTTATCTGGTAAGGTATCTGGTCTACAAATTAACACTACTAACAGTGGAGTTAATCAAAGTACTCGTATCGTATTACGTGGTAACAGATCCTTGACTGGTAACAACCAAGCTTTAATTGTAATTGATGGGGTAATTTCATCATCTGAAATTTTAGCTAATATTGACCCTAACTTAATTGAATCTGTAAACGTAATTAAAGGTGCTAACGGTGCTGCTCTTTACGGTTCTCAAGGTTCTAACGGGGTTTTTATTGTAACAACTAGAAAAGGTGGTACTACTGACAAATTCAATGTTTCAGTTAGTTCATCTGCTTCTTTTGAATCAATCGCTTACATTCCTCAAAGACAAAATAGATATGGTCAAGGATGGAATGGAGAGTTTGTTTCTTATGAAAATGGTGGATGGGGACCTGAAATGGATGGTCAACTTAGACCAGTTGGTTTACCATTAGCTGATGGATCATACAGATATTTCCCATACAGCGCAATTGATGATAACATCAAGGAATTCTTCCAAACAGGTACAACTTTCCAAAATACTATTAGTTTATCAAACGGTAATTTGGAAGATGGTTATGTGTTCTTATCTGCTAACAAAGTAGATACAGAATTCGTTATTTCTGATGACAAGGCTAACAGAAACACCTTTAACTTTAAAGGAGGTAAAAAAGTTGGTAAGTGGACATTAGAAGGTAACGTATCTTATTTAACTAGTAAGACGCAACAATCTACAGGAACTTTGTATACTGAATTATTACAAACAGCAACAAACATTCCAGTAGAAGAATTTTCTGAGCCTAACAATGCTACTCACTGGACTTCTTACTACAGATCTCCATACTGGATTAGAGACAATGAAAGACAAGAAGATCGTTTTGATATCTGGACTGGTGTTGTAAACTTAGGATACCAACTTAATGATAACATCGATATCCTTTATAACGCGAGTATCAGAACTAGACAACGTAGTGGAAGAAACTGGGTTAATGGTTATGTAGATACTGAAAACGTAGGTGGTGGAGATCACACAACCATTTCCTCTTTTGGAACTTACAATGACAATTACAGAAACTTTTATGGGGATTTATTAGTTAACTTTAATTACAATTTAACTGATGATATCACATTAAAAGCGAATATCGGTCACAACTTACAGGATAACTTATTTATCCGTACAAATAACAGTGGTAGCAACGTAACAATTCCTGGTTTCTATAACATTAGCAACGTAACAGGAACACCAAACGTTGGTAACTCAACTGTTAGAAGTAGAAGAATTGGTCTATTTGGAAACGTGGATTTAGGATTTAAAGATTTCTTATTCTTAAACGTAACAGCTAGAAATGACTGGGTTTCTACATTAGACCCTTCAAACAACTCATTCTTCTACCCTGGAGTAGGTTTATCTTTTGTTCCTACAGAAGCGTTTGATATTACTGATGGTCCAATAAACTACATGAAAATTGCTGCTTCTCACGTAAAAGTAGGTAATGATGGTGGTATCGGGGCATATGAGGTAGTTCCAATTTATGGGCAAGCTGCAAACTTCCCTTATGGTTCATTAAACTCTTTCTTAGGAGACACAAGTATTACTGACCAATTCTTAGAGCCAGAATTCGTAACTTCAACAGAATTTAACTTAAACCTTGGATTGTTTAACGATAGAGTAACTGTTGATGGTTCTTACTATTTCTCAAAAAACACAAACCAAATTGCTAATACTTCTGCATCTTATGCATCTGGTGTTGCTACATCTAGAGTTAACATTGGTGAAACTGAAACAAAAGGTTTTGAAGTTGATTTAGGAGTTAAGCCAATCTGGTCTGCAGATCCAAGAGGATTACGTTGGGAAGCAAGATTCTCTTATGCAACTAACAAAACTGACGTTATCAAAATTAGTGATGATACAGATGAGTTAGCATTACAATCATTCCCTAACAACGCTAACCCAATTGGTGTGTTTGCAGTGGTAGGTGAAGAATTCCCTACTATCAAAGGTTCTGCTTATGAAAGAGATCCTCAAGGACGTGTTATCATTGATCCTGCTACAGGAACACCAAGAGTATCTAACGAATTACAAATTTTAGGTACTGCGAATCCTGATTATATCTTAGGATTAAATACTTCTATCAGCTACAAAGGTTTCAGATTATCTGGTGTATTTGATTACAGAACTGGTCACCAATTTTGGTCTGGATCTAAATCTTGGTTATCTTGGTCAGGTCACTTAATTGAATCTGCTCAAAATGGTAGAACTGGATTTATCTATCCAAACTCAGCTATTCCTGATGGAAACGGTGGATATGTAGCAAATACAAGTGTTATCACTGGTGGTACTACTTACTCTAATTACTTAAACTACTTCTCTAACGATTACTATACTGTTGCTGAAAACTTTGTGTTAGATGCTACTGCATTCAAGTGTCGTGAGTTGTCTTTAAGTTATTCATTATCTCCAAAGATGTTAGATAACACTGCTTTAAGTTCTTTAACTTTAGGTGTAAACGCAAGAAACTTGTTTACTATTCTTCCTAAGGAGAATAGAGGTTATAACGATCCTGAAACTTCCAATACAACTGGAAATGGTCAAGGTTTAGCAGCAGTTAACCAATACCCTGTGACAAGATCAATTGGTATGAGCCTAAATGTAACATTTTAATAATTGCTTGAAATCATGAAAAAATTAAATAAATTATTTACACTATTAATTGCCTTGACGTTACTAAACTCATGTAGCAATTACTTAGACATAAACGATCCGATAGACAACCCTACGGCAGATTTAATCTCTCCTGACCTAATTTTGGCAGGAGCACAAACGAGAATTTACTCCACTCAGGCTGGTACGATGAATCGTTTAGGGAATGTCTTCATGAATAACTGGTCTGCTAACGTTAACGCCTTTACTGGTGGATTTAACGAAGAGTACCAAATGATTATGACTAGTACCTTTTACAGTAGTATTTGGGATGGTCTTTACATTCAGTTAGGTAACTTTCAAGCTATGATTGATTCTAACTTTGAAGGTTACAACCAACACGTGGCTATAGCTAAGATTATGAAGTCTTTCTATTTCCAATATTTAGTTGACCTTTATGGTGATTGTCCTTACAGTGAGGCATTCCAAGGGAATGACAATTTAACACCTGCTTATGACGACGAAATGGCTATTTACAGAGCTTTAATCGTAGAACTTGACGAAGCTATCGCTTTAATCCAAGATGGATCAGGTTATGCAGTAGGAGTTGAGGATGTTATCTTTGGTGGAAACATGGCAAGTTGGGAGCGTTTTGCTAACACTGTTAAGCTTAAGATTCTTATGAGAGAAGCAACTAAAGCTGAAACAGATGGTGAAACTGCTACTTACTTAAATGAACAATTTGCTTCATTATCTCAGAATTTCGTTTCAACTGACGTAACTATTAACCCTGGATATGCTCAAGATGCAGGACGTCAAAATCCTTTCTACGGAACTTATGGTTATAACGTTGACGATTCTGAAACTACTTCACACCGTTTTGTTAGAGCATCTAAATATGCTGCTGACTTTGTAAATGGTACTCCTGGTATTCCAGATCCAAGAGGAAATGAAATCTATGAGGCTATTGGAGGAGTAGTTATTGGTGTTGAGCAAGGTATCGATAGTAACGATCCTAACATCCCAGAAGATATCTCTCCAATCGGTCCTGGTCTTTTGAAAGGACATGATCAGGATGGTGTTCTTATGTTAGCTGCTGAAAGCTACTTCTTACAATCAGAAGCTGCTTTTAGAAACTATATTTCTGGAGATGCTAAGGCTTTATTCCAAGCTGGTATCGCCGCGTCATTTGATTATTATGATCTTTCTGCTACTAGTTACATTGCTAATAGTGATGCAATCAACGAAATTGGTTGGGATGGATCAGCAAACAAAATTGAGGCTATTATGACTCAAAAATGGTTAGCTACAAACGGAATCAATGCAATTGAATCTTGGATTGAATATACAAGAACTGGATATCCTGAAATTCCTTTGGCTTTGACTGCTCAAAGACCAAACAAGCCTAATAGATTATTATATCCAGCTTCTGAGTTAATTGCCAATGCCGCAAATGTACCTAGCCAAAATGCAGAAACTGCATTCAGCACCTACATTTTCTGGGATGCTACTCAAAATTAATCTTAAAAAAAATTGAATATGAAAAATTTTAAATTATTAACCTTATTATTAGTAAGTGCACTTTTTAGTGTTTCTTGTATCGTAGACGACGAAGATGAGACGTTAGATGCTATGGCCAACACTCCTTATGTGGTTGGTTTTAAAACAGCATCATTTACTGAAAGTTATTTTTCAGATGAAGGACCTATTGAATCTTACTATCCGTTAAATTTAATAGGTGGTATGGATGGAACACCATCAGCTTCTAATATCGTTGTTAATTACAGCGTGAATCCAGCATCTTCTGCAACAGAAGGTGTAGAGTTTGATTTCATGGATAACTCTGGAACAATGACTATTCCTGCTGGTCAAAGATTTGATGAATTTGGTATTTATATCAATACTGGAAATTTAAATCCTACTGAACCAACAAGATTGATCTTAGACCTTGAAGGTGTTGCTTCAAACAACGCTACTATTTCATCTTTCAATACTACACTTACCATTACCTTTGTAGGTTGTCAATCTGAATTAGGAGGACAAAACTATTTGGTTACTGGAACAAGAAGTGATGGAGCAAGCTTTAGTATGGGAGTTGAACCACTTGAAGAAGTAGGTGTAAACACATTCCATACGTTAACTACAGGTCACTGGGCTGCAGGTTCTTTACAACCTGATCACGGTTTCTCATTTGTAGATGTATGTGGTGAATTATCTATTTTACCTGATCAATACTTAATGAATGCCTATAGTAATACTTGGGGTGGTGTACAATACCCAGATGCAAGTTCAGGTGCTCACGGAGTTGTTGATGAGAATGGAAACTTTACTATTATTTATTCAATAGTATTATCTGGTACGAACTACATCTATACCATGACCTATACGCTTCAATAAAAATCTCTTAAACGACATTAAAAATGAAAAAATTAAATTATAAATTATTCTTGTTTGGTTTATCCCTTCTAGCATTTGGATGTATGGATGATGATCAAGATTATCCATCACATAACAAACCAACTGCAACAGTAACTACTACAGATTTGGATGTTACAGAAGGTGATGATCCAGTAATGGTTACAATCACAATTGACAGAGCAATTTCTTTAGATTCTGACTTTAAAATCGATCTATTATCTGATCATTGGGATGATGTAGCTATTTACGGAGAAGGAGGAAGTGATATTCACCTTTCAGAATATGAAAATGGTCCTGAAGGTTGGTATGTTACTATTCCTGCTTATTCTACATCAGTTAGTTTCTACGTTGAACCTCTTTACGATATTTATCCAGAGGGAACTGAATCTGCAAGAATCAGAGTTTCTCAAGGATATGCTGGTAACTCAATCGTTGGTGCTGGAGCTGAATTTGCTGTAAACATTAGCAACATCACATCAAATGACTTCCAAGTTATTTTGAGATGGGATGGTGAATTCACCGGAGCTGATGGGGATACTCACGACTGGTGTGGAGCTGACTTCGATTTAGAGTTTTATGATGCTAACTTCGGTCTTTTAGCTGCTTCATGGTATGATTGTCCAGAATCAATTACAGTTCCTGAAGGTGTTTTACCAGATGGAGACTACTGGGTTATCCCTGGATTCTATTCTATGGTTTACTCTGGATCAGAGTTGCCAGAAGCTGCAACCAATGCTCCTGCTTCTATCATTTTTGCCAAGCCTGGTGTTTGGGTTGAAGAAGTAGATTTAAGCACTGTTTGGAATACTGCAACTGGTGGTTTAGAAGAAGGTAATGATGATGCTTATTTAGTTAAATTTGTTTTAACTATTGAAGGTAATACTTACACAGTAACAGATATTGAAACTGGTGAAACTATTGTTTCTGGTAAATCTGCAGCAGGAATTTCTTCTGCAAATCTTCCAGTGAAATTTAAAGGGTCTAGATCCTAATTTAAATTAAACAATAACTCATAATTAAAAGCCTGCTTTTTTAAGCAGGCTTTTTTATATTTTTACATCATGAAAAACGACACAGAAATATTTGGGATTAGAACCATTATTGAAGCTATCAATTCTGGAAAAAATATTGATAAGGTATTCTTGCAAAAAGGTTTGAAAGGTGATTTGTTTAAAGAATTGGAAAGCCTAATTCGATCAGAAAACATTAATTACTCCTATGTTCCTATTGAAAAATTGAATAAGTTCAAGAATAGAAACCATCAAGGTGCCGTTGCCCAAATCGCTCCGATTGCATTTCATGATTTGGATGCGCTTATTCTTGAGACTCTAGAATCAGGTGTTATTCCCCTATTTTTAGTCTTAGACCAATTAAGTGATGTTAGAAATTTTGGGGCCATCATACGAACCGCTGAATGTACTGGTGTTCATGGTATCATCATCCAGAAAAAAGGTGGTGCTCCTATTAATGCCGATACTGTAAAAACCAGCGCCGGAGCTATTTTCAAAATTCCTATTTGTAAAGTTGATCATATTAAGGATGCTATCTTTCATCTACAAGCTTCAGGTATCAAAGTTATTGCAGCTACCGAAAAAACAGACAACGATTTATATGATGTTTCGTTCGCTGAACCATGCGCCATTGTTATGGGATCTGAAGGAAAAGGGATTAATCCATCCGTTTTAAAAATTGTAGATGACCGCGCTAAATTACCTTTATTAGGTACCATAGAATCGCTAAACGTATCGGTCGCCTGTGGTGCTTTCCTATATGAAGTGATTAGACAACGTCGTTAATCGTCATCATCCTTTTTTTTATAGATATAATTATAAACTATAGAATCCTGTGTGTCTTCTTCCAGATCGACCTCCTCAGGCAGTTGTTCAATAAAATTCCCGTCGGCGTCAAAATGCTTTAGAAAGGGATCGTCATCTTCATTGAAATCGTCCTTTTCCCATTCATATTTCTTGGGTTTTGCTATTTGCTTTCTAAAAACCAGCGCAAAAAATAAGCCCACTAAAAACCCAGATAAGTGACCTTCCCATGAAATTTCATCTTTGATAGGAAAGGTATACCATATCATTCCTCCGTATAGGAATACAACCATCAAAGACAACGCTATTAACCGATAGTGTTTGGCAAAAATTCCTTTGAAAAAGGTAAAACTAACTAAGACATAAATTAACCCACTAGCGCCAATATGATAGGAAGGCCTTCCTATCAACCAAGTCATCAAACCACTTAGTAAGATTCCAAAAATGATTACCTTCCATGCTATGGGCCTATAAAAGTAGAACAGTGCTGCAGACAGGATCAAAAGCGGCAAACTATTGTGAAGCAAATGGGTCAAACCTGAATGAATTAAGGGACTTAAGGCTATACCTGGAATGCCTTTAACAGCCAATGGATAGATTCCTAACCTAGTGAAATTAAAACCGAACCGAACCTCAGCCCAAAACACCACCCAAATGGACAAAACAAATAGTAATGGGTAAACAACTACCCCATTAGAAAATTGAAATGAGTCTTCTTTCATACGTTTCATCTATCAAATTTCTACCCAAGAAGAAATGTAATGATAAATTGTCAGTATTTCCCTTTACATCCATACTGAATCCATCATAATTCCATAATTTTACCACATGAACGAACCATTGGCAGAACGTTTAAGACCAAAAACCCTCGAGGACTATATAGGACAAGACCATTTGATTGGAAAGGAAGGTTCTCTATTCCATCAAATCAAACAAGGACTTATACCTTCCATGATTTTTTGGGGTCCTCCTGGTATAGGCAAAACGACATTGGCCAATATCATTTCCACCGAGACCAACAGACCTTTCTATACCCTAAGCGCTATAAATTCTGGAGTTAAGGATGTGCGAGATGTTATTGAAAAAGCTAAAAACAGTGGTGGTCTCTTTACTGCTAAAAACCCGATTCTTTTTATTGATGAGATTCACCGATTCAGTAAATCACAACAGGATTCTTTGCTTCAAGCGGTTGAAAAAGGTTGGGTAACCCTTGTAGGTGCCACTACCGAGAACCCAAGCTTTGAAGTTATTCCCGCTCTATTATCCCGTTGCCAGGTATACATCTTAAATTCCTTCAGTAAAAGTGATCTGGAAGCCCTTTTAAAGCGGGCTATGGAAAAAGATGAACATATATCTCAAAAAAACATAAAACTTCTGGAAACCGATGCATTATTGCGCCTTTCTGGAGGGGATGCTCGCAAATTGCTCAATATTTTTGAACTTGTTGTGAATTCTGAAGATTCCAAAACGGTTGAAATAACCAATGATTCTGTTCTCAAGAAAGTTCAAAACAATACGGTTCGTTATGATAAAACCGGGGAGCAACATTACGATATCATTTCAGCCTTCATTAAGTCTATCAGAGGAAGTGACCCTAATGGAGCAGTATATTGGTTGGCCAGAATGATAGAAGGTGGTGAAGATGTTAAATTCATTGCCCGCAGGTTATTAATATTAGCTAGTGAGGATATTGGAAATGCAAATCCCACGGCTCTTGTTATTGCCAACAATGCCTTTCAAGCTGTTTCTGTTATAGGTTATCCCGAATCGCGCATTATACTGAGTCAATGTGCTACATATCTAGCCTGCTCTCCAAAAAGTAATGCCGCATATGAAGCTATCAATTCGGCTCAACAATTGGTGAAGCAAACGGGAGATCTCTCTGTGCCTTTACACATCAGAAATGCACCTACCAAATTGATGAAAGAGTTGGGTTATGGTGACAATTATAAGTATGCGCATAGCTATGAAAATAACTTTGCTGAACAGGAATTTTTACCAGACGACATCAAAGGCACCAAGCTCTATGAGCCAGGTTCTAATTCCAGAGAAAATGCCCTAAGGGACTTTCTAAAATCACGTTGGAAAAATAAATACGGTTATTAGAATTTAATGACCAGTGTTGTAGTCTTAGATTCCCCACTGCTCTTGTCACTTAAGATCCATTCATCATTTGATTTGTAAACAATAGCGTCCCTGCCTTTAACCAAAAACATATCTGCTTGTGGAGTCTCTAAGAGAACCATAACAACCTTAGGGGTACTATCAACCAATTGATAGCCTCCTGCAATTTTTTGGGCATATAGCATTTCATATGCAACCTCATTTTGCTCAACTACAGTCTTAGGTTGCGGAGCTGTTACTGTTTCTACCGTAGCAACTTCAGCTACTTGTTTTACCGGTACCTTAACCTCATTACTCCCAGCAACAGGAGCCACTGCCTTGGCTTGAGCCACAGAACTAGATGGTTCGTATGAATAGTTTAGAGCTTCCACAGAAACAAAAGCTTCTCTTAAAGCTTGGTTATATGCCACTTTATATTGTTTTTCTTTGCTCGTTCCTTCGGCTCCTTCAAAAACCACTCTATTTTGGCAATTTTTTAAAACGACCTTTAACTTAGTTGTAAACAAACCCGATTCATTAACAACATCTGATTTTAATCCCAAACACATGTTATTATACAATTCATCAGGATACGTATCATCTTGCATGACCACTTTGAAACCGTACTTCTCAAACAGAAATTTACTAAGGGAATTGAGTTGGTATTGGTCTGCTTCTTTTACAAAATCATATTTGTTTGGTACTATGACATATTTATAATTATTGATGCTCTCCTGTGAAAATCCTGATTGAACAAACAGTAGACCAACAAAAAGGGCGTATAAAACTTTCTTCATTTCTATTCTTTTGTAATATGGATTAAAGATACAATTATAAATAGTTCTTTAATTGTAATAAATTCCTAATTTGTTTTACCTCTGCCCCAACATTTTCGTTTTTGATATTAAAACAAATGGCATCCAATCCAAAATTTAAAGCTCCCAATACATCGGCCTCCAAATTGTCCCCAATCATAATACTGGAATCTTTTGAAGCCTCAGCTAAATCCAAAGCAAATTCAAAGATATTAGGATGTGGCTTTTTAACTCCAACCTTTTCAGAATCGGTAATGGTTTTGAAATAATGATCTATTTTGGAATTCTTTATTTTGTTATACTGCACTTCGCTAAAACCGTTTGTAATGATGTGCAACCTATAATTGGGATATAAATAATCCAAAATATCCAAAGTCTCTTCAAACAAATGGTTAAAAGTACCTAAGTATGCAATATAATCGATAGAGAGTTTCTTGATCAAATCGTCCGAAACTTTATAATCCAGTCTATCAAAGGAATCACTTAACCTTCGATACCTCAAAGTTGCCTTATCTACTTTATCTTCTCTGTAAAGTTTCCAATAATCTAAATTTATGGGTTCGTAATGGAAGAGAAATTCTTCCAAATCCAAGGACACCTTATTCAGGCTAAATATCTTCTCAAAAGTTAATGCCGAATTCCTGTCAAAATCCCATAGGGTATGGTCTAAATCAAAAAATATATCGGTGATGCCGTTAATCCTCATCTGTTGAGTCTAATATCAAATTAAACAATTCCTTGAATCCTTTCCAACGGTCCAAATCACTAAAAGTATAATTATGGAACACCGGGATAAATTCGCCATTGACCTTTTTTATCTTTGAAATCATAGACTGTAAGGCTTGTTTTTTATCCAGTTGCGAATGTATTTTCAGCATGGAAAAGTCCATCATATGGTAGGAATAAATCTTAAGTGGTGTCTGAATCTCAAAATCCAAATCATAAAAGAAAAAAGGCGTACAAGTACCAGCGCGAAATCCAAAATGACGTGTATAACCCATGGTGTAGTCCTCTCCTATCTCCAGGTCTACCAAATTTCTATAAGATTCTGGCAGGTTCACCTTTGAAAAGGAATTTCTAGAGGCCGTAAGGGTAGCATAAATAATGCCTTCCATTCTTTTTTTCTCCTTTTTTAATCGTTCCATATCTGTGAGCGCTAGAAAGGATACTTTGAGGCCCACCTGACAGTAATCTGACACCTGCTTGATGAGAGACACAAAGGATTTATTGTTTATGTTTACTCCTTTATCATAAGTGGATAAATCACCTACCATAAAGAAAAATATGAACTTGTGATGTGTGGTTTTCTGTCTATTGATGATATACCTGAAGGTATCATCTGGGTCATGTTTTAATCCCATCAGCACCGAATACCTCTGGTAAAGTCTTTTCAATTTAAGTGAAAATAAATCGCCAAGGGTACCCATCAAATTTCTTAAAACGCCCTTACTTTTAAATTGATACGGACAGGGAACATCAATAATGGGTTTGATTCTGTAAGCGCGTTCTTCAAACACATAGTCTGGAAATTGGATTGCAAGTACCTCCTTAAATTTGTAAGCCCAAATATCTACAACCGGCTGCTGAAGAAAATCATGCTTGAAACCTAAGCTCTCTTCTGGTGAAAACCTGCCGTATTCATCTTTTACATGAGGCAAATACTCTTCATATCGCGATAGCATGTAAAAAGTAGCCGCAAAGATATCAAAGGGGATACTGCTCTTCTCTCCTGCTGGGAAAAAGCACTTGGTATCATCCCATTTCATGACGTGCACCTCTATGTCTGATAAACCTTGTTCGAACAAAAGGTCATGACTTTTTACAAACAACTCACTGCTTAATGGCTGTTTGGTGTAAGACATTTTTAAGCTATCATGGGCGATAAATTCCTCGATGGTGGTGGTGAAATCTACCGGAATATTTAAAATACGCGTAAAGATTTGCTTGAAAGCATACTTAAGTCTGGGCGTAATTTTATGAGTGTAAACAAGTAGCATGGATTACATGAGATTTTCATCGGCAAAACTAAAGTAAGCCTTTTCGGTGATGATTAAGTGATCCAGCACTTTTATATCCAAACTTTCTCCTGCTCGTTGTAGTTTTTGTGTAATTTGTTTGTCGGCTTCACTGGGGACTAAGGTTCCTGACGGGTGGTTATGAGCCAAAATCATACTGGTAGCTCCTAATTCTAAAGCGGTTTTCATAACCAAGCGCACATCTACCAAGGTTCCTGTCATGCCTCCTTTGCTGAGCTGTATTTTTTGTAGCACCTTATTGGAGTTATTGAGATAGATAATCCAGAACTCTTCATGTGCCAGCTCCCCTATTATGGGTTGCATCAGTTCGAAAACCGAACTACTGGAGGTGATTTTCTTGAGTTCTAGGGCTTCTTCTCCCCTGCGCCTTCTTCCTAACTCCATGGCCGCCGCGATAGATATGGCTTTGGCTTCCCCAATACCTTTAAACGCCATAAGCTGTTTGAGACTTAGCTTACCCAAAGCACTTAGGTTATTGTCTACACTTGCCAATATACGCTTGCACAATTCTACGGCACTTTCTTCCTTACTACCAGAGCCAATTAAAATGGCCACCAATTCAGCATCACTGAGAACACCTCTACCCTTGTCCCGAAGTTTCTCTCGAGGTTGGTCGTCTTGGGACCAATGCTTAATTGAAAAAGAAGCGTTTTTTTGCGTCATGTAGTAAATATAAATATTGTAACTTTCAACTGCAATTTTTAGCACCTTGTTATGCAATCATTATTTGACCCGACCACCTATCAAGAGATTTTAAGCCGCCTGGAGCAACTGCAATCTGATAGTGCACGCCAATGGGGCACGATGGATGCCTCCCAGATGTTGTGGCACTGTCAAGGGCCTTTAAAAATATCATTAGGGGAACTGAAGCCCGACAAGCCCAATGTTTTTATGAGGGCTATGTTCTCGCTGTTTAAATCTTCTTTGTACAATGACAAGCCCTGGAAACCCGGATTACCCACTTCTAAAGAGTTTGTAGTAACGGAAGCCAAGGATTTTGAAAGCGAAAAGGAAACTTTAGTAAAACTTATTGAGAGGTTTCATGCTAAAAAGGATGCCGGTAGTCTTCCTCCACACCCTATGTTTGGAGATTTCACCATGCCCCAATGGGGACAAATGCAATACAAACATTTGGATCATCATTTTAGGCAGTTTGGGGTGTAGCCATTGGATTTCTTATCTGCCATCGGAAAATTTATAATAAATACGATGACATTTTAAAGTTAACCCAAGAGCTTCTGGAGCAACTTGAATAGGCGAAAAACCACTTAAAATCGACATTTAAACTCATTCTTTTAAACCTTCACCAATTTCCAGCTGCCTCTTTTAAACCAAATAATGCCAACAATGGCAATGAGGACTTCTGCCAAAGTGATGGCCAAAAAGACAGCCTTAGGCCCCCAGTCTAAAGTGATAGCGGTCAAGTAAGCAAATGGCAATTGAAACAACCAAAAACAGAAAAAGTTGATATAGGTAGGTGTTTTGGTATCACCGGCACCGTTAAAGGACTGAATCACCACCATGCCATAGGCATAAAAGACATAACCCGCTGCCAAAACCCGTAAACAAAGCGAACCATAGGTTATGACCTCTGGTTCATTTGAAAACCACATGATGATTTTTTTGGCGAATATGAGATAAACAAGTGACACCAACCCCATAAAAATAGCATTGTACTTCCCGGTTATCCAAACCGATTTTTCGGCTCGATCGGGTTGTTGGGCTCCTAGATTTTGGCCTACCAAAGTAGCTGCTGCGTTGCTCATGCCCCAAGACGGCATGAGGGTAAACATCATCACCCTGATGGCGATGGTATATCCTGCCAACACTTCACTGCCAAATTCGCTCATGATACGCATTAAGAACACCCAGCTGGAGGTTCCAATTAAAAATTGGCCAATCCCCCCGAGGGATACCTTGATCAAGTTGAACATGACCGATATCTTGATGGCTATGTCCTGAAGGGTAACTTTGATTTTTCCGATACCATAAAACAATACCACCAATTGATATAATACAGCTGTACCACGACCAATAGTAGTGGCAATAGCTGCCCCTTTTACGCCAAAGGCAGGAACAGGACCCCAACCAAAAATAAAAATGGGATCTAAAAGGATGTTCAAACCATTAGAAAGTATTAAGGTCCACATGGCAATGGAGGCATTCCCCGCACCACGGAAAATGGCATTGATCATGAACAACAACATGATGGTTAAATTACCACCTATCAGAATTTGGGTATAGCCATAGCCTTCAGAAATGAGATCGGGTTCGGCGCCCATAAGAGCCAAAATTTCCTTGGCATACCATATACCCACGATACTGACTATAACTGATACCAGAACACCTAAAATAATGACCTGCACCGCGGCCTGTGATGCTCCTTTGAGATCCTTCTCGCCTACTCGGCGTGCCACAATGGCTGTAGCGGCCATACTAAGCCCAATGGCCACCGCATAGACCAAGGTCACAACTGACTCTGTTAAACCGATGGTTGCGACTGCATTGACACTTACCCTAGAGACATAAAAAATATCGACTAGAGCAAAGATGGACTCCATGAGCATTTCGAGGATCATGGGTATGGAAAGCATGAAGATGGCCTTACGAATACTACCGGATGTAAACTCTTGTTCGGCACCTGTGAGTGCCATTTGGAAATATTTAAAAAGCTGTTTTATCGAGGGTGTGGATTGCATGGGATTAAAATAGTTAAATGAAACACTTCAAACTAGTAAAAACTACTACTTTATCATCTCATTTTGAAATTAATAACTTTTTCAGGTTAATACATAAAATCGTTTCTCTTTTCATTTTTTTTTTACTTTTGATTCATATGAAAAATCCCACATCTTTATTTTCTGCATAACCAACCTCTTTAGATTTACCCAAACAAGAATTAATGATTCATTTAAGACACTTAAAATCTGATATATCTAACTTTATATTTAAGAACAGGTAATCACTTTTATTGAAAAATAAAACCAAAAGACATGAAACAACTTTTTCCTCTAATTGTATTTTTTTTGATTTTCAACTGTAAACCCAAGCACCAAATCACTAAAAGTCAATCCATATCAAAAGAAACTAAATTCACTTATGTGAACCCAATCTATACCTACAGCAGCAATCAAGTATTTCAAAATCTATTCAATCAATTTGAAAAATCAACAAACAAAACCATTGATTCTTTATTTCAGTTAGATTCCAATCAATATAGAATTGTCAACAAATCAAAACTTACACCACAGCCACTAAAAGAAAGTGATATTACTTCTTTTTTTGAATCAATAAGGGAAGGGTCAGTTTTTGTTCCAGAAGCTATTAAGCTGGAGATAACTCAAGATAGACATCCTGTTATGTTTATTTCCATTTCTCCAAAAGCTGAAATGTTCCAAGGTAAAATACCACTTATATCAGACTCAAAAGTAGAAATAGCGATTGTTAAAAAGGATTCTTTAATCTTCTATGATTACTCCTCTTCCGGAACTACTTTGAACAAAGGGTTTAGGAGAAACTTATTAACTGATTTAAATAAAATTTATTCTAATTTAAATTAAGCATATTTGATTTTGATTTATAAAACAGGAATTGAAAATTATTTTTTTAATTAATCAACTCGGTTACCTCATCAAAATCCAAACCACCATAGTTACCAGAACTCATTAACAACAAGGCGCTGTTTTCTAGATTTCTTGAAAATAGGTCGGTTTTAAAATCTTCAGGATTGGTGAAAATGGTCAAGTCTTCCCTGTTGAAAGCCTGTTTGATTTGCTCATGGGTGACCTCATCTAGTTTTTTAATCTCCACGGCATGTGGGGAATAAAATACCACCGCAACATCGGCAGCATCTAGGGCTCCTTCATATTGTTTTAAAAACTCGGCATTCAGACTGCTATAGGTATGTAGTTCTAAACAAGCCACCAATTTTCTATCTGGATATTGATCTTTTACTGCCTTTGTGGTAGCCTCTACTTTGGAAGGCGAATGGGCAAAATCCTTGTATGCCACACTGGTTTTTCCCACTGCAATTTTCTCTAGTCGTTTACTGGCTCCCTTGAATGTAGAAATGGCTTCAAAGAAATCATCTTCATCGATGCCCATGTGCTGGCAAATCCATTTTGCACCTGCCAAGTTATTTAGATTGTGGGCTCCAAACACTTCAAGGGGGAGTTCGCCTTCTGGTGTTTCCAAAAGAGTTTCACCATCTTCTACCGTATACTCGGGGGTGTGATACGGCAACTTTCTGATGGTATTTTCACTAGCTTCTACCACCCTAACTACTTCGGGATCTTCGGCATTGTAGGTAATGCTTCCCCCCTTGACAATGCTATCTACAAAGATCTGGAACTGCTCCACATAGTTTTCATAGGTAGGAAACACATTGATGTGATCCCAAGCGATACCACTCAACAAAGCAATATTGGGTTGGTACAAATGGAATTTGGGGCGCCTGTCAATGGGCGAACTTAAATATTCATCGCCTTCTAAAACAATAAAATCATTGTCGTCGGTTAGTTTTACCATGACATCAAAGCCTTCCAGTTGGGCACCCACCATGTAATCTACTTCCATATCGTGGTAATGCATCACATGGAGAATCATGGACGTGATGGTGGTTTTCCCGTGGCTACCTCCAATAACTACACGCGTTTTATCTTTGGACTGTTCGTACAAAAACTCAGGGTAACTGTATATTTTTAAGCCTAGTTCTTGAGCCTTCAACAATTCTGGATTATCCTCTTTGGCATGCATTCCCAATACGATGGCATCCAACTGGGAGGTGATTTTTTCTGGAAACCAACCAAAGGCTTCAGGCAACAAGCCCTTAGCCTGTAAACGCGATTTTGATGGTTCAAAAATAGTATCGTCGCTTCCGGTAACTTGATATCCTTTATTGTGTAAGGCTATGGCCAAATTGTGCATTGCTGCTCCTCCTATGGCTATAAAATGTACGTTCATATGGGTGTAGAATTGTGAATCAAAGATAGGGGATTTGTGTTATTTGATAAAGCTTACCGCCTCATTTTATTAGGCTCTTACTCTCCAGATAATTCTTGTAGCTTGTTTCTTAAATCGTCATCCTGTATAGCCTCTACCCCCTGTTTAAGAACTTGTTTGGCCTTTTCCTTTTGGTTGGTTTCCATATATAATTGAGCCAACTCCAAATAGCAGGTTTTAGAGCCTCCTATTTCTAAAGCCTTTTTTAAATAGGTTTCGGCCTGGATGTAATCTTCATTTTCCTTAAAAATAAAACCCTTGGCTAGATGTCCATCTACAGGGGAAAGGGTCTCAAGTTGGTTGGCAAATTCTAAGGATTTGTCTGTAGAACCTCCTAAAATGGCAGGCAATTCCATATAAAACTTCACAAGAGCCCACCTTACATCAATATGCCTAGGATCTAATTCGGCAGCCTTTAATAAGGAAGCTTTGACATCTGATATTAAACCGATACCTGCCAGTTTGTTGGATGCCGCTTTCATTCCTAAGGCACCGCCATACTTGTATTGGTAGTTGGCATTATCGGGATGTTTGGATTTCAATATGTCATATTGCTCAACGGCTTCATCCCACATTTCTTGATGGGAATAAATATCTCCCAAAAGTTCTACGGTCTCCAAATCGTTTGGGTTGGCCTCCAATTTCATTTCCATATAACTTTCTACATCTGCAAACTGGTTGTTCATCAAGATGCTCTTAACCTCATCATCCAAGGTTTGGGATAAGAGGCCTATGGGAAATATAAATATGATACCTAGTCGCCACATACTCCAAAGGTAATTTTTCTTTTTGACTTGGTAAATACCTACTTTAACTCAACAGAACACGTATTTGCCTCAATATCTATTTTTTGGTACAACTTTTGAACTGTATTTTGTAGAAAATATATTACATGAAACCACTTGCCATCACCTTCTTAATAAGTCTTATGACCCTAACCGGTTTTTCCCAAACCGATCCCTATCTTAAACTGTGGAAACAGGTAGAAAGCTATGAGCTTGACAACTTGCCCAAATCTGCCCTAAAAGCTGTTAATGATATTGCCACTTTAGCGAAAAAGGAAGGTAACAAGCCGCAGGAAATCAAGACCCTTATTTACAAAAGCAAGTTTGCTTTGATTCTAGAAGAAGACGCCCAATTAAAAGTGATTCAAGATTTCAAAAGCGAAATACACCAAGCAGAAGCCCCTACCAAAAATCTGTTGGAAAATATGCTAGCCACGATGTATTGGCAATACTTTCAGCAAAACCGCTGGAAGATATACAACCGCACTGAAACCACACAGAAAGTAGATTCGGTGGATTTCAGAACGTGGGATTTAAACACGCTTTTTAAAGAAATACAAAAGCACTTTCAAGCATCTCTGGAACCCTCAGATGTTCTTAAGGAAACACCTATTGAAACCTTTAAGCTACTACTTACCGAACAAAAGGATTCTAAGATTTATAGACCTACACTTTACGATTTGTTGGCACACAATGCTTTGGAATTTTATAAGACCGATGAGAGTAGCATCACCAAACCAGATGAAGCTTTTGAGATTGACAATGACCGATTTTTATGTCCTGCTGATGAATTTTCAAGCTTAAACATCACTTCGACGGACTCTACTTCTCTACCATTGAAAGCCTTAAAATTGTATCAGGATTTGATTCAATTTCATCAAACCGACACCCAAGCAGATGCACTAGTAGATGTTGATATTGAGCGTCTCAACTTTGTAGAAAGCTATGCCAGTTTCCCCGACAAACAGGACATCCTGATTCGTACTTTAAAGGAAAGTCAAGACAATTATTCTGGGCAAGCGGTGAGTACCCTTTATGGTTTTGAGGAGGCTCAGCAATATTATTATCAAGGACAAGGTTACCAACCTCGTACCCAAGAAGAGAACCGTTGGAAAGTCAAAAAAGCTTATGACTTGTGTGAGCAACTTATTAAAAATTTCCCTGAAAGTATAGGCGCTGAAAAATGTGAGGTGCTTCAAAGTTATATCTCCAGAGAAAGTTTAAACTTAATGACAGAAAGCCATCTTCCCATTCAACAGCACAGTAAAGTTCTGGTGACTTATAAAAACATCCAAGCTTTAGAATTTAAGGTGTTTAAACTTACCGAAAAACAATACAAGACCTACCAAGAAAACCATAGGGAAGACTTGCAATGGGAATTCATTAAAAAGTTGACCGCTAGCGATGTTTGGGAAACCACCCTAAAAGATGAAGGTGATTACCAGTCTCACAGTACAGAAGTATTGGTGCCTCAATTGGACAACGGTAGATACCTTATGGTAGCTCTGGTTAATAATGAAGCAAACACCTTTGCTGCCCAGACCTTTCAAGTGACCAACTTGGCCATTACTGAAACTTCTGATGAGTTGAATCAATACTATCAAGTCATCAATCGAATCAATGGCGCACCTATTGCTAAGGCCAAAGTGGTATTAAGCTATCAAAAGAACTACAATGGCTCTTATATTACCAAATCGTTTACTTCGGACTCAAAAGGAATGATCCAAATTCAAAAACCCAATGAGTATTGGAGGAACATAACTATTGAAGTGACCTATGGAAACGACCAAGCACATTTTGGGAATCATTATATCAGTCAACACTACAATCGTTCTGAAACCGATGTGGATTATAAAGGTTTTGTGTTTACAGATAGGAGTATTTACCGTCCAGGTCAAACGGTTTATTTCAAGGCCATTGCCATGAAAACAACACATGGTAAATCTGAAGTGATTCCCAATCAATTGTTTTATGTGGATGTGTATGATGTGAACGATGATGAAGTTGCTGAATTGGAATTAAAAAGTAACGAATATGGTTCTGTTGCTGGGGAGTTTATATTACCTAGCTATGGTCTAAACGGACAATACAACATCAATTTTTATGGAGATGGTAATGATTTGGATGTCGAATATTACTTTTCGGTTGAAGAATACAAACGTCCCAAGTTTGAAACCAAATTTACGACTATCACCGATACCTTTCGCGTGAATGATTCGGTTACTGTCCATGGAACTGCTCTTGCCTTTGCCGGTAGCAACATTACCGATGCCAAGGTGACCTATCGGGTGGTGCGACAAGTGCAATACCCTATTTGGTACCGATGGAATCCTCGTGCCTATTACAGTGAGCCTCAAGAAATCGCCCATGGGGAAACTACCACCAATGCTCAAGGTGAGTTTGAAGTGGTATTTAAGGCGCTTCCGGACACCGCGGTGAGCAAGGAGAGTCAACCCATCTTTCAATATGAGGTTACAGCAGATGTAACAGACATCAATGGAGAAACCCGTTCGGCTACCACAACGGCAAATGTGGGTTATCATGCTTTGACAGCAAGTATCCAAGCTCCGAGCAAATGGGATAAAACCAACAAAAAAGAGTCATTGACTCTAATCACCAATAACTTAAATGGCACATTTGTGCCTACTGAAGGTTTTTTAAAAATTTATAAACTACAAGCTCCTGAGCACGTTTTGAGAGATCGTCCTTGGTCGGCTCCCGATTATCCTTTGATGACACAAGCCGAATTTAAAACATATTTCCCTCATGAAGCCTACCAAGATGAAAACGATGTTAATACTTGGGAACTTGGGACTTTGGTCAAAGACATGGCTGTCAACACAAAGGATTCTAAAGAGGTGATTTTGGGGAACATGAAATCCTGGGAATCTGGTTTGTATAAAATCATTTTTGAAACCAAGGACCGCTTTGATCAAGTGGTTAAAGCTGAGCAGCAAATCACGGTGTTTAGCCCCAAAGACAAAACGCTGGCAGACCACCAACTATTCCAATTCCATACAGATAAGGATCGCTATCAAGTGGGTGAACATGCCGTCATTTCAGTAGGATCTGCTGCTGAGAACATGACTGTGTCCATAGATATTGAAAAGGAACACCAAATTGTCGAGACCAAACTCTTGACATTGAATACCGACATGGTTTCATTCGAAATCCCCATCACCGAAAAAGATTTGGGTGGTTTTGCCATCCATTACAGTTTTGCCTTTGCCAACGGTTTTGAAAGTGGGAGCCAAACCATTCAAGTCCCTTATCCCAGTAGCGATTTACAGATTGAGACTAAGACCTTTAGAGATAAGCTGCAACCGGGAAGTGAAGAAACTTGGAGTTTTACTATTAAAGGACCAAAAGGGGAACAAGTTAGCGCCGAATTATTAGCCAGCATGTATGATGCGTCTTTAGATCAATTTAAAACCCATAATTGGCGATTTGATCCATTGTATGAACCTATTTACTCCAATCGAGGCCATAGAGGTTCTGGACAAAGTTTTGGCAGTAGTAGCTTTAGAATCTTCAATCAAAATAGACAGGCATTAAGTTATCCTCATCAAAGTTATGATGCTTTGAATTGGTTTGGATTTCACCTAACAAACAAATGGTTTATTAAACAATATCTCAATGAGATCAGAATAAGGGACATAAAAAGCAAATATGATTCTAGTATAAGTAAAGGATTTATTTCTGGAACAGTCACTGATGAATACGGATCACCAATACCAGGAGTAAATGTGGTCATTAAGGGTACTAATAATGGAACCCAAACGGATTTTGATGGCAACTTCTTAATTCAAGCAGATAATAATGACCAACTTATTTTCAGTTTTGTTGGATACACTAATTTAAATTACCAGGTAAAAACAGATAATGCTCTATTTATATCCTTGACTCCTGACAGTAACAATTTGGATGAAGTAGTTGTTACTGCTTTAGGATTTAAAAGAAAAAAAGATGAAATTACTACGGCTAATCAGATAGTTAAAGCTGAAGAATTAACGGAAGCCCAAAACTCTGATGTCGTTCAAGGTCTATCCGGTAAGGTATCTGGACTCCAAATAAATACAATTGGTGGTGGCTCCAGAATAGTTTTGCGCGGAAACCGATCTGAAACAGGAGATAAACAAGCCCTCTTGGTTCTCGATGGAAAGATTGTTTCTGTAGAAGAATTAGAAAGTATGGACCCTAGTCTTATTGCAAATGTAAATATCCTAAAAGGAGCAAATGGCGCAGCTCTTTATGGATCGCAAGGAGCCAATGGGGTTTTTATTATTACTACGAAAAAAGCCATCTTACAAAATATAAAAGCCAGAAAAAACCTGCAAGAAACGGCCTTTTTCTTTCCGCAATTGCAAACCGATAAAGATGGCAACGTGAGCTTTAGTTTTACCACACCAGAAGCTTTAACCCAATGGAAACTGCAACTGTTGGCGCATACCAAAACACTGGAAAGTCAAGTCTCCCAATTAAACACCATGACCCAAAAAGAATTAATGGTGTTGCCAAACGTGCCTCGGTTTTTAAGACAAGGGGATGTCATTACCATCAGCACCAAAATTTCGAATCTTTCAGACAAGGCTTTAAGCGGTCATGCCATGTTGCAACTGCAAGATGCTAGCACGGGAAAGGATATTACAAATGAGTTACTATTCCTTCGACAAGCTCAGGATGACAATCAAGGGATACTACCTTTCTCTGTTGAAAAACAAGGGAACACCCAAGTCTCTTGGAACCTTCATGTTCCGGATCATGTAGACGCAGTTCAATACAAAATTGTGGCACAAGCTGGGGAGTTTAGCGATGGCGAGCAAAATGCTTTACCGGTACTGTCCAATAGAATGTTGGTTACAGAAACTTTGCCCATGTGGATTAAAAGTAATGAGACCAGAACGTTTACGTTGGACAAATTAAAAACTAACACCTCAACAACTTTAAAACACCACAAACTCACTTTGGAAATCACTTCCAATCCGGCGTGGTATGCGGTACAAGCGTTACCGTATTTGATGGAATATCCGTATGAATGTAATGAACAAACCTTTAGTAGGTATTATGCCAATGCCTTGGCAAGTCACATTGCTAACAGTAATCCTAGAATTAAAGAAGTGTTTGACCAATGGCGCAACTCCGATGCTCTAATAAGCAATTTGGAGAAAAACGAGGAATTGAAAAGTCTGTTGATACAGGAAACTCCATGGCTGCGTGATGCTCAAAGCGAAACCGAACAAAAGAAACGTATCGCTTTGTTGTTTGACATGAACAAAATGACCAATGAGCTGCAAAACAGTTTGAAAAAACTGGAGCAAAACCAAATGGGTTCAGGAGCTTGGGCTTGGTTTAACGGTGGAAAACCTAACCGTTTCATCACGCAACATATTATTACTGGGTTTGGGCATTTAGGACAATTGGGAGTAACTACAAACAAACTTGGACAAGCTCAGGGTGGCACCGAAATGATTAAAAAAGCTCTGAATTATCTAGATCAAGAATTTGTTCAGGAATACAAGGATTTGACCAAATACCGTAAAGATGTGGATCTATCGAAAGACCATTTGAGTTACAGTCAGATTCAATATCTATACATGCTTAGTTTCTATCCTAAGGTTGAACTTTCAAAGGAAGTGGCTACCATCAAGAGCTACTACATGAATCAGATCAAGGACTATTGGACTTCCAAATCCTTATATATCAAAGGCATGATGGCTTTGGTTGCCTTTAGAAATCAAGATTCAGTAACTGCTAACAAGATCCTGAAATCCTTGAAAGAAACCAGCATCACCAATGACGAATTAGGTATGTACTGGAAGGACAATGTGGCTTCTTGGTATTGGCATCAAGCACCTATTGAGACCCAAGCCTTAATGATTGAAGCATTTTCTGAAATTGAAAATGATATGGAAACGGTTGACAACCTTAAAATCTGGTTATTGAAAAACAAGCAAACCAATCAATGGAAAACTACCAAAGCCACTACCGAAGCGGTGTATGCTTTGTTGCTTCAAGGTAGCGATTGGTTAAGCGTCACCGATGCTGTAGAGGTTGTGGTTGGTAATCAAAAGATTGAACCTTCAAAATTAGAAAACGTCAAGGTGGAAGCTGGTACTGGGTACTACAAAACATCTTGGAGTGCTTCAGAGATTCAACCTGAGTTAGCTGATGTCACCTTATCCAAAAAAGGAAACGGAATTGCATGGGGTAGTTTATACTGGCAATATTTTGAAGACTTGGATGCGATAACCTCTGCAGAATCGCCACTTTCTTTAAAAAAGAAATTGTTCTTAAAAACCAATACCCATACAGGTGAAAAGATTTCAGAAATAACAAAAGACACCACCTTAAAAGTTGGTGATTTAGTGAGAGTACGTATTGAATTAAAGAGTGACAGAGATATGGAGTTTATACACATGAAAGACATGCGCGCTGCAGGCTTGGAACCTATCAACGTACTTTCTGCCTACAAGTATCAAGACGGCTTGGGGTATTATGAAAGCACCAAAGATGCCTCTACCAATTTCTTTTTTGATTATTTACCCAAAGGTGTTTATGTTTTTGAATATGATTTAAGAGTCAATAATGCTGGAGAAATGAGCAATGGTATTACTACCATACAAAGTATGTATGCCCCAGAGTTTAGTAGTCATAGTGAAGGACAACGCATTCACATAAAATAGAAACAAAAAATCCCGCAATTGCGGGATTTTAATTTATTTGGATGGTGGCATACTTGGCCTGACCTCAATTTTACTTGGTAACGTTCGGGGATTCATTTTAATTAAATCGACCACCAACTCACCGATGTCTTCTATCTGGATTTTCCAGGAATCACTGTCATTTGGTTCATGACCATTGAAATAAGTCGATACTGACCCCGGCATAATGGTACTCACCTTGATTCCATATTTTCTCAAATCTAACATAGCTGCTTGAGTAAACCCAGTAACACCAAATTTACTAGCATTATAAGCCGATCCGCTAGCGAAGAAATTAGTCCCAGCCAAACTGGAAATAGTGATGTAATAACCTTCAGTATTTTTTAGAGCATCCACACTCGCCTTTAATGTATAAAAAGCGCCTGTCAAGTTTGTATCGATTGTTTCCTGCCATTGTTCTAGTGTCAAATCTTCAATGGGTGCAAAATGTCCCAATCCGGCATTGGCGATGACGATGTCTAGGTGTCCAAATTCATTCACCACATCCTTGACCGCCTCTTGAATGGAACTAAAATTAGTCACATCTCCTTTTAATCCTACTGCTTTGGCCTTAGTTGTTTTATGGGCATTTAATCTTCCAGCAGCATCATGAGCCGCAGCGCTGCTTCTACTGGTCACTGCTACATGTACTCCTTGTTCTAAGAGTGCCTGTGCAATTCCAAATCCGATGCCTTTTGAGCCACCTGTGATTAAAGCTACTTTATTTTCCATTTTTTTGATATTTAAATTATTCTTTCGGTAATCTTTTGGTTAAATAGGCCAATTGTCCCATATGGTTGGCTTGATGCTCCATCACATGAAACCAAGCCCAATGATTGGACATGCCTTTATTGGTTTTTGAAAACCATTTATCGTCTTTGGTTTTCATGAGTTCCTTTGTTTTATTGCGCACCTCATTATATAAATCCATATAATACTGAATGGGTTTTCCTTGAAATTCTGCTCTAGCTTCATCCCCAAGGCTTAGTGCCATCATCCATTTTTCCTTTTCAGCTTCATTAAAGTCTCGCTTTTCAAAGGTAAACACCTGATAATAGGCCTCGGTTGCGGCTAGGTGATAAATGAGTGCGCCAATTCGGTTGGAATTATCGTCTAACAGAAAATCTGTCTGTTCCTGATTTAAATCTTTCACTAAATATTCAACCCTACCCTTTAAATTGTCAAGCATGACAATCATATTCCCTATATCATGGGAATATCCTTTGGGAGGTTCGATAGTATACTGGGCCTGTAAATTGATACAAACTAATAGAAAAGTAATAAGGATTGCTTTTTTCATTATTTTTTGGATTGGTTTCCAACGAAGTTAAAACAACCCAAGAGGAATCAAAATAGCCTTAACAGCATCTTAACGAACTTCCTGAGGAGGCGGGAACTTTTCAAAGGCTTTCTCTACAATATTTTGCATGTGCTTGGTGCGCTCATCTGGTGTAGCCTTATCAAAATAGGGGGAATCCATTATCGCTTGATAAATCAACCCATTTTGATCTAAAACATCTATTTGTATCACCCGATTTGTTTTATCCTGACCTAAAGGAATACCAACCGAAACACCACCGCCTACCTGGCCTCCACCACCGCCTAGACCCAATCCAACAGTACTCTGCTGCATGGAATGATAATCGGAAGTTTTAACATTTATAAGCAACTCGGCATTCTCTGATAAGGTAAATCCTTTGTTTGTCAAATGAGCATCAATGGCATCCAACAACCTATTTTCATCCAACTCACTCAACCCAGAGTTCATCTGTGGGTAATAGTTAAATGTTTTGTATTTGGAAAAATCAATATTTCTATCGTAGTCATGCGTCACCTGAATACTGTGGCACCCCATAAAAAGCAATAGAAAAAGGAAACTTAATTTTCTCATATCTTTTATTTTAAAGATATAAAATTAGAAATTAAGAAGGGGCATTTTAGTCATTCAACATGCCCCACAATTTATCTTTCAAAGTTTGAAGTCCTTGATGTGCCACCGAAGAAATAAACATATAATCTATAGGTAAGATAGCGTCCAATTCGGTTTTCATCTCTGCCTTTAATTCTTCATCCAACATATCACTTTTGGAAATAGCAATCATACGCTGTTTATCCAACATCTCTGGATTATATCTTCTAAGCTCATTTAAAAGGATATCATATTGTTCCTTGATATCTCCCGCATCGGCAGGAATAAGAAACAACAATACCGAGTTTCTCTCAATGTGTCTTAAGAAATAATGCCCCAAACCTTTACCCTCTGCAGCTCCCTCAATAATACCAGGAATATCGGCAATTACAAAAGTTTGATAATCTCTATGTTGAACAATACCTAAATTAGGTTTTAGGGTTGTAAACTCATAATCTGCTATTTTAGGTTTGGCAGCTGTGACCACAGATAACAACGTAGATTTTCCTGCATTAGGGAATCCCACCAAACCAACATCGGCAAGAACTTTAAGTTCCAGAATAATCTCCTTTTCTTCACCAGGAATACCTGGTTGTGCATATCGAGGCGTTTGGTTGGTGGGACTCTTAAAATGCCAGTTTCCACGACCTCCCATACCACCTTGAGCGATGATTTTTTCTTCGCCATCGTCGGTAATTTCAAAAAGGATTTGATTGGTTTCTTTATCACGAATGACCGTTCCCAAAGGCACTTCCATGTAGATATCTTCTCCATCTGCCCCCGTACTTCTTTGCTTACCCCCATGTTCCCCATGACCGGCCTTGAAGTGACGCTTAAATTTATAATTGTAAAGCGTCCAAAGGTTTTTATTCCCTTTCATTATAACGTGACCTCCACGACCACCATCACCTCCATCAGGTCCACCCTTGGCTATATATTTTTCACGGTGTAAATGTGCAGATCCTTTACCTCCATTTCCAGAAGCTATATGAAGCTTCACATAATCAACAAAATTCCCTTCAGTCATATTACAATCTCTTCAGAAAGAAGCTATTTATTAGTCAAATAATTTAATATTTAAAATAATTCCTGTTGGAATTTCTTATTTCCAGCGCCTTAAATTTTGGTCTTCCAATAACAAAATATAAAATGGATCCAATGATAGGAAGAAATAACACAATCAGAATCCAAATCAATTTGTCATTATTTGTAACTGTCTTATTAAGCAAACTCACTATGGCCGCTATTGGAAATAACAAAAAAGAAAGGCACAAAAATACTAACAGGAAAAAAGCCATAATTTTTAATTGTCTATTACAGCTTGTCGATCACCTCACTTAATCGCTGGGTAATTTCCTCGATACTACCAACGCCATCTACTCCAAAATATTTATCCTCCTTGGTGTAGTAATCTTTTAGTATCGCTGTTTTACTGTAATACTCTTTGATTCGATTTCTGATGATGGCTTCATCAGCATCATCGGCTCTACCACTGGTCTCCCCTCTTTTTAACAAACGTTCCACCAATATTTCATCATCTACTTCTAAAGCAATCATGGCGTTAATTTGAGAATCCTTCTCATCCATTAACTCTGCCAAGGCATCTGCTTGAGCAGAAGTTCGCGGAAAACCATCAAAGATAAAACCTTTGGCATCTGCATTCTTTTCTACCTCAGCATTCAACATATCAATGGTTACCTTATCGGGTACCAACTCACCCTTATCCATATAGGATTTGGCCAACATACCTAAAGCGGTCTCGTTTTTAATGTTATAACGAAACACATCTCCAGTAGAAATGTGAACCAGATTATACTTTTCCTTTAAAAATTCTGCTTGTGTTCCTTTACCGGCACCTGGAGGGCCAAATAGGACAATATTAGTCATATGTTGTGTAGTTTTTAATTGATAAATTTCAGGCAAATCACGTCCCAGACCATTATAGTCCAAGCCATAACCAACAATAAATTTTTTCGGTATTTCGATACCTTTATAGTGAATTTTGAAATCCTTTTTGTAAGCTTCCGGTTTATAAAACAAAGAGGCTATGATAAGTTGTTTTACTCCTTCGTTATTAAATATTCGATGCACCTCATGAAGGGTGTTTCCAGAATCGATAATATCCTCAAGTATCACCACTGTTCTTCCTGATAAATCTTGAGTCAAGCCAATGAGACGTTGAATATCCTCTGTAGATTTCAATCCCTCATATGAAGCCAATTTGATAAATGTTACCTCACATGCACTGGGGTATTTTTTAACAAAATCACTGACAAACATGAAGGAACCGTTGAGAATACCCACAAACACTGGAATTTCATCCTTTAGGTCACGAGAAATTTCATCAACCATTCGTTGCACAACGGCATCTATTTCTTGGGCTTTAATAAAAGGTCTGAATTCTAAATCGTGAAGTTTTACCACCGGTTTATTTATTTTGGAAAACAAAGATAATCAAATGTTAAAAGTTTTGCGAATTTGACGCCACATTGTTGCGCTTTTTGTTTTATCACAGGCATTTGATTTGTATTTTTGCCCAAAAACAAAGCCTTCATGAATTTATTTTCTTCAGATTTTAAACTAGGTATTTTAGGTGGTGGTCAATTAGGAAAAATGCTCCTTTACAATACCAGAAAATTTGACATATATACCAGTGTTTTGGACCCCAGTAACGAAGCTCCTTGTAAAATTGCCTGTAACGAATTCCATCAAGGGGATCTAATGGATTATGATACCGTTGTTGCTTTTGGGAAGCAGGTAGATGTTTTGACTATAGAAATTGAAAACGTTAATGTAGACGCTTTGGAAACCTTGGAAAAAGAAGGCATTAAGGTGTACCCTTCTTCAAGAACACTAAGAACCATTCAAAACAAAGCCAAACAGAAGCTATTTTATGTAGACAATCAAATTCCAACAGCTGATTTTAGTCGGTTTGCTTATACTTCAGAAATTAAGGAAGCCATTAGCAATGGAGGCATTCAATTACCATTTGTATGGAAAAGCGCCCAATTTGGATATGATGGAAATGGTGTTAAAGTGGTTCGCAAAGTTGAAGATTTAGAAGGACTTCCTAATGTGGAATGTATTACTGAAACGATGATTCCTTTCAAAAATGAGCTTTCGGTCATTGTAGCTAGAAACCCAAAAGGCGAAATTAAAACCTATCCTGTGGTAGAAATGGAATTCCATCCTGAAGCTAACCAGGTGGAATATGTAATCTGTCCTGCCAGAATCGATGAGGAAGTGGCAAAAAAAGCTCGTGAAGTCGCCTTAAAAACTTCTGAAGCATTTAACCATGTAGGGCTGTTGGCGGTAGAAATGTTCCAAACCCAAGAAGACCAAATATTGGTGAATGAAGTAGCCCCTAGACCACACAATTCGGGACACCAAACCATTGAGGCAAGCTATACATCTCAGTTTGAACAGCACCTAAGAGCCGTTCTCAACTTACCTTTAGGAAAAACGGAAAGTACTGTTGGCGGAATTATGGTAAATTTGGTTGGTGCTGAAGGTTATACCGGCAATGTTATTTATGAAAATATTGAAGCCATTATGGGTATGGAGGGTGTAACTCCACATATCTATGGAAAAAAACAAACCAGACCATTCAGAAAAATGGGACATGTGACCATAGTGAATGAAGATATAAATGAGGCCAGACAAATAGCCGAACAAGTAAAAAAGACCATTAACGTAATCAGTAAATAAGTTATGAGCAAAGTAGGAGTTATCATGGGAAGTAAAAGCGACTTGCCAGTTATGCAAGAAGCTATTGATATATTGGAAGGATTTGATATTGAGGTGGAAGTTGATATTGTATCGGCACACAGAACACCAGAAAAATTATTTGATTATAGTAAAAATGCTCACAGCAGAGGCATTCAGGTCATCGTTGCAGGCGCCGGCGGTGCAGCTCATTTACCCGGGATGGTAGCATCATTATCCCCTCTACCTGTCATTGGGGTACCCGTTAAAAGTAGTAATTCCATTGACGGTTGGGATTCTGTTTTATCTATTCTTCAAATGCCAGGAGGTGTACCAGTTGCTACCGTAGCATTGAATGGTGCTAAGAACGCTGGTATTTTAGCCGCCCAAATTATCGGGAGCTCAGACAAGTGTGTTTTAGATAAAATTATAGCTTATAAAGAAGGCTTGAAGATGAAAGTCTACGAATCTGCGAAGGATTTAAAATAAAAGCCTCGGTATCCCTACCGAGGCATTCAAGCTATTAATCAATCATCTTAAAGAGTAAACTTTTAAACTCTTATGAAAAATCTTCGGCAAAAGTAAAAAAACATTTCAGATTACAAAGAAAAAAATTTGTTAATGTTATGCTAATCAAGTTTTTAGTAAGAAAAAAAGGACGTTATTCTGATTAAAGAAATTTACAAAAAAATGAACGTTTTAAATAAACCATTTGACAATCAATATCATACAGCTCCCTTCTCAAAAATAAAAAATGAGGATTTCCTTCCGGCTTTTATTCAGGGAATTGCAGATGCTAAAAAAGAAATTGATGAAATTTGTGAGAATAAAGAGGCACCAAGCTTTAAAAATACGATTGAAACCTTAGATTTCTCTGGAGAACAACTGGATAGAATCTCAAGTATTTTCTTTAATCTAAATTCGGCCGAGACCAACGACGAGATCCAAAAAATAGCGCAAGAAGTTTCTCCACTACTTTCTGAGTTCAGCAACGACATCACCTTAAATAAGACACTGTTTGAACGTGTTAAAGCTGTTTACGATCAAAAGGAGCAATTGAATTTAACCAAGGAGCAAGAAACACTTCTAGACAAAAAATATAAAAGCTTTTCCAGAAACGGAGCAAATCTCCCTGAGGACAAAAAGCAAGAACTTCGTCAAATTGATAAAGAATTGAGTCAGCTCAAATTAAAATTTGGAGAAAATGTGCTTGCTGAAACCAATAAATATGAACTTCATATAACGAATGAAGAAGATCTGGCTGGTTTACCCGAAGACGCTAAGGAAGAAGCTAAACAAACAGCAGAAGCCAAGAAAAAGGAGGGCTGGGTGATTACACTGCAATACCCAAGCTACATTCCTTTTATGACCTATGCTAACAATAGGGAATTACGGAAAGAACTGGCTATTGCCTTTGGAGCCAAAGGATTTCATGGAGATGTATTAGACAACCAAGAAATAGTTCTCAAAATAGCTAAATTACGCCATCGAAGAGCCAACCTTTTAGGCTATCCTACTCATGCCCATTTCGTTTTAGAAGAGCGTATGGCGAAAAATCCTGAAACGGTCACTACCTTTTTACAGGATCTCTTGGAAAAAGCCAAACCAGCAGCTGAAAAGGAATTTGAAAAGTTATCAGCTTTTGCCAAGGAATTAGATGGTATCGACCATTTAGAGAAATGGGATGGCGCTTATTATTCAGAAAAATTAAAACAAAAATTGTTTGATTTAGATGACGAGAAATTGAAACCCTATTTCAAACTTGAAAATGTTATCAATGGTGTGTTTACAATCGCTCAAAAACTATATGGCTTACATTTTGAAGAAATTGATACGATTGACAAATATCATGAAGATGTTTTGACGTATAAAGTTACTGATGATAACGGAAATTATGTTTCTATTTTCTACGCTGATTTCTTTCCTAGGGAAGGTAAAAGAAATGGTGCCTGGATGACTGTTTACAAGCCGCAATATGTGAAAAATGGCATTAATGACCGTCCACATATTTCCATTGTATGTAATTTCACTAAACCCACCAAAACAAAACCATCTTTGCTTACATTCAATGAGGTGACCACCCTATTCCATGAATTTGGTCACGCCTTACATGGCATGTTAGCAAACACAACTTATCCAAGTTTATCTGGGACTAGTGTTTTTTGGGACTTTGTGGAATTACCAAGTCAAGTTTTGGAAAATTGGTGTTATGAAAAGGAGGCTTTGGAGCTTTTTGCCACCCATTATGAAACCGGTGAGGTAATCCCAATGGATTTGGTTGAAAAAATTAAGGAATCAGCCACCTTCCATGAAGGAATGCAAACCTTAAGGCAGTTAAGCTTTGGTTTGTTGGATATGAGCTGGCATGGAATTGACCCAACCGATATTTCTAATGTGAAAGCTCATGAACTGAAAGCTTTTGAAAGCACCAAATTATACCCAGACGTAGCAGAAAATTGCATGAGCACGTCATTTTCACACATCTTTCAAGGTGGTTACTCTTCTGGGTACTACAGCTACAAATGGGCGGAAGTTTTGGATGCCGATGCTTTCGAATTTTTTAAAGAACAAGGCATATTCAGCAAAGAAGTAGCAAGTAAGTTTAAGAACAATGTATTATCTCAAGGGGGTACAGATGACCCCATGGTGCTTTACAAACAATTTAGAGGTAAAGAACCACAACCTGAAGCGCTTTTAAGAAGAGCTGGATTGATAGAAAAATAAGGAATGAAGAAAGGGGCGATAATCATCGCCCTTTTATTTTGAATTCTATGCACCTCGCGAAACCGTCTTAACTATTTAGTAGCATTAATAAAATTTTTAGTTTGCGTATGATTTAAAACTTTAGAGGAAGTTTTAAAAATGTGTATCTTACCACCAATAACCAATACATTTAAACATGTCTAAAACCAAACTCACTATACTTAGCAACGGAAGCGTAAAAGTAGATGGCGATTTTGAAATTGTCGATAAAGAAGGTAACGTTTATGGTTTGGGAGGCCGAACTTTAGTTTCACTTTGCCGCTGTGGCAGATCAGAAAACAAACCATTTTGTGATGGTAGTCATCGCAACCATTTTGAACATGAAGCAAATGCTTTTGATCTACCGCCAAAACCTTAAACATTTAGATTCAAAGTCAAAAGTCTTTTAAATAGAGCCTAAGTTTTAAAGGCACTTTAGTAGTTCCCTTTTAGAACTAGTTCTTTCAGAAAATAAACTTTCAATTATTATTGAAAGTTTAAAATATTTTATATATTTGACTCATGAATTATCAAGAAGCCAAAGAAAAGTTTATTAGCACTTGGGGGAGTTTAGGCTCCCTATGGGGCATCAATAAAGCCATGGCACAAATTCAAGCGCTTTTATTTATCTCTACCAAACCCTTGTCCATGGAAGACATCATGGAGGAGTTAAAAATTTCAAGAGGTAATACCAGTATGAATTTAAGACAATTGATGGACTGGGGTATCGTTACCAAAGAAATTATTCCAGGAGAACGTAAAGAATATTTCACAACAGAAAAGGATGTGGAAGAACTGGCCAGACATATAGCCAAAGAACGAAGTAGACGTGAATTAAAACCTGTATTGAAGGTTTTAAAGGAGGTTTCAAATATTGATAGCGATCAAAGTGAAGAAACAGAGGAATTGAAGAAACAAACCAAAGCGCTTCATGATTTAACCCAACAAGCCGATGACATGCTTAACAAAATAGCTGACCAAGATCTTAATTGGGTTACTAAAACATTTATCAAGATTATGCGCTAATTTTTTTAATACAATGTTTCAATTTTTTCTGAAAGTTTAATAATTAAAAAATGTTTAAGAATTTATCTATTTTATTTATCGCCTTAACCTGGATTACCAGTGGACTATTTTTTAAAATAATTCCATTGAATCAAAGGCATGAAGATATAGTTGCTAGAATTTTGGGTCATGCATTTGCTTCTGAAATGACACTTTCAATCGGATTTTTAGAGGTCATTCTAGGCATATGGATTCTTTCCAAAAAATTAAATCATTTAAATGCCTTCATTCAATTGATTACGATTTTAGCCATGAATATTTTGGAATTCACTCTTGCCAAAGATTTGCTCCTGTGGGGTCCATTTAATATTGTATTTGCATTTCTTTTCATGGCCTTTATTTGGTATACCTATTTCCAAACAAGAACAATTAAAAACCACGATTATGCTCCAATTACTAAAAAATCATCCCTTTGATGTCAAAGCGCATTTTGACATGTCTTTAGTATTGACCTTTGCATTACCTAAAGAAACACTTAATCCCTTGCTCCCTCCCTGCTTGCAGTTGGACACCTTCAAGCATACTTATGGATTTTTAGCAGCTGCATTTGTAAAGACAAGAAACCTAAGACCTTCTATTTTTCCTGAATTTGCAGGTCAAGATTTTGTATTGGCAGGTTACAGAATATATGTAAGGTACCAAACAGCTGAAGGAAAGAGATTGAGAGGTTTATACATTTTAAAATCAGAAACCAACAAAAATAGAATGGCCTATTTAGGCAACATTTTTACTCATTATAATTATTCCTCAACGGATATTGAAATGGAAACCAGCATAGCCGATGAGCTCATTATTCGTTCAAAAAAGTCTAAATTAAAAATCGTTTGCTATCCTGGAAGGGATGATTGCGTCTTACCTCAAAATTCTCCATTTATCTCATGGAAAGAAGCTAGAAGATTTGCAGGACCATTACCTCACACTTTCACTTTTAACGAACATACAAATGAGGTTTTAATTGTGAAAGGCCTTAGAAACGATTGGCACCCTAGACCTGCGTCCATCAAAGAATATCATATACCATTTTTGAATACATTAAACTTGGAACCGACCCCAACTTTAGCCAATGCTTTTATTGTTGAAAACATTCCCTACCAGTGGAAAAAAGGAAAAATTGAATCATGGAAACAAACAGAACAAAATTTCAAGGCGTAAAAAATATATTAAACTTTAATCGCCATTATTATTACCTAGGATTTGGCGCATTAATTCTTTTCAGTCTTGTTGCCTATATATTTGAAATACCCACTTTTTGGAACCAATTAGTTATTATATTTATTCTTCTAGGTTTGGCAATGCCTTTATTAGTATCGGCATATGTGTATGATTATTCCGGATACTACAAACTTGAATGGCTTGAAAACAAACGAATAAAAACATCAAACTCTTTAAGCATTGTCAACATACATGCAGGCTTTGATGAAACTAGTCATTTGTTGAATAAAAAATTTCCTAAATCCAATCTTCGAGTCTTTGATTTTTACAACCCGAAGGATCATACGGAAATTGCCATTCAACGTGCCCGAAAAGAAGGCATCAATCATTCCAAGACAGAACAGATTTCGACAGACCTTATTCCATTAGAAACCAATTCCTCAGATCTAATATGTCTGTTATCGGCGGCCCATGAAATAAGATCAAATCAAGAAAAAGTGATCTTTCTTAAAGAATGTAAAAGAATTTTAAAATCTACAGGTAAAGTTATTATGGTTGAGCACTTAAGGGATCTACCAAATTTTATGGCATTTCATGTAGGTTTCACTCACTTCTTTTCGAGAAAAACTTGGAAAAAAAGTTTAAAACAAGCTGGATTCTCAAAAATAAGCGAAAAGAAATTCACTCCTTTTTTATCAATTTTTATAGTTGAACCTTAAAACCAATTCCATGGAAACTCATATTCAAATCATCGGTATCTTCTTAGTTTTACTGGCCTTAGTACACTTTATATTCCCGAAGTATTTTGGATGGAAAACGGAACTTCAAAAACTAGAACTCATTAATAAGCAACTCATGGTTGTCCATACTTTTTTTATTGCTTTAGTAGTATTTTTAATTGGTATTCTTTGCATTTTTTATTCCTATGAATTAACCCATACTTATTTTGGTAAAACAATAGCATTGGGTCTAGGCATTTTTTGGTTTATCCGATTAATCTTCCAATTACTAGTTTATTCCCCCAAACTATGGCGAGGAAAATCATTTGAAACAGTTGTTCACATTTTCTTTATTATCATGTGGACTTACATGAGTTCCAGCTTCGCTTTAACATATTATTATTAAATCAGTTACGAACTCATTTTTTTAGTTTAAATTTGAGTAAAAGAATTGCTGTTATGCCTAGCCACAAACTAGATCCCAACCGGTGGATTGATAGGTATTCTGATTACCTATTCAATTATACCATATCTCGAGTGAACGATCGGGAAATGGCCAAGGATTTAGTACAAGAAACTTTCTTTGCTGCTTTAAATTCCATGAAGAATTTTAAAGGTGAAGCATCTGAGCGTACCTGGCTTATCTCTATTTTAAAAAGGAAAATAATTGACTATTATCGTAAGATAAACTCCAAAAAGGGTCAGGCTGAAGTCAAGATCAATTACAATGAGGAAGACAATAATGGTGATTGGCTGGAAGAGCAAGTTTCTGATCCCTTTGATAAAACAGCAGAAGACCAAATGGAAAATGATGAACTTGGAAATGCTATTTTTCAATGTTTGGATAAACTTCCAGAAAAACAGGCCGCTGTATTTAAAATGAAAACTATAGAAGGTTTGGATACCGAAACGATTTGTAATGAATTAAACATCACTGCGTCTAACCTGTGGGTGATCATTCACAGGGCAAGAACAGCCCTAGCTGATTGCATGGAAAAAAACTGGTTTTAACCTATGTCTGAAAAAAAATCTATCTTGTTTATCTCCTGTGATGAAGCATATCACATTTGTGACAAGTCCCAGTATAATGATGCCTCCCTTTGGGAAAAACTAAAACTGAATTTACGATTAATTTGGTGCAAGCACACAAGGGGCTACATATCAAAAAACAAAAAATTGACTCATTCCCTCAAGCAATCCAAAGTGCAATGCATGAAGCATTCCGAAAAACAATCCCTCAAAGACCATTTCTCAAAAGAACTCCAAAAGCAAAACCAAAGCCAACCATAAAATAGGAATGCCTTCCACCCAAAAGGAACAGTAATATTCAAATTGTTCTTTTTTGGACACCCAAATAAATGCCAAAGTAACCATAGCAATAAAACAAACTGCGGTTAAAAAGTGACAGGTAACCGAGGCCTTGAACAATTCCAAAATCACAAACAAAAGCATCAAAATGACACCAACCATTTTTGTGTTTTTGATTCCTATTTGCTGTGGAATCGTAGCCAGCTTTAAGCTATCATAATTCAAATCCCTGATTTCAAAAGGAAGCATCAATGCCAACACGAATAAAAATCGTTGCACTAAAGTAATTAGCGCATCAGAATTCAATTGAAAATCATTATTGACCAAGGGTAAAATGACTGTTACCCCAGCCCACGTCAACCCAATGATATAAACCTTGACTCCTCCAACATTTCTTAAATTTTGTTGGTGGTCAAAAAGAAATTTTCTAGGCAAAAAGGGTATGGCATATAAAAATGTTACGATTCCAAAACCTACAATATAAAGCCAGGTCATTTCCTTTAGTTTCAGTCCGAAATAAATCATGGCCAAGAAACTCAACAATGAAAAAACCTGAATCACCTTAAGCCAATGTGCCAAACTCCTGTGATGAAACCTAGCCAAACCAAAATATTTCACAAAATTATATCCTGTTATCGAGGCAAAAAAAATGAATCCAATAAGAAGGGTATCCCAAGGAATACCAAACTCCAATAAGGTAATCCATGTAAGAGCACACACCGACAAAGCCACATGAATACTGCTATTAATATAAAAATTGAATAAAGCCTTAAATCGAGACATATAGCAAAAATAATCAAAGTGTTAATAACCGTTTTTTTTGGTTAAAAACTTTAGTCTGCAATAACAAAAATACATATAGAAATGCGTACTTTTGCGCCTTAAAACACAACTTAAATTTGATGGATACAACCTCTTTTGCACTTCGTCATATAGGACCTGATCAACAGGAACAACAAGATATGTTAAAAACCATAGGTGTAGATAGCTTAGACCAACTGATCTATGAAACCTTACCTGATGGAATCAAACTAAAAAAAGAACTGAATTTGGATGAACCCATGAGTGAACAAGAATACCTAGTTCACATCCACAACTTATCCAAAAAAAATAAGGTTTACAAAACTTATATCGGTTTGGGGTACCACCCTACCATTCTTCCGGCGGTCATTCAAAGAAACATTTTGGAAAACCCAGGATGGTATACGGCCTATACTCCCTATCAAGCTGAAATTGCTCAAGGAAGATTGGAAGCTTTATTGAATTTCCAAACCATGATTACTGATTTGACTGGAATGGAATTGGCAAACGCCTCCTTGTTAGACGAAAGTACTGCAGCTGCCGAAGCGATGAGTCTGTTGTTTGCTGTACGTGAAAGAGCTCAGAAAAAAGAAGGCATTAATAAATTCTTTGTTTCAGAAGACATTCTTCCACAAACCCTCTCCCTATTACAAACAAGAGCTTTACCAATTGGTATTGAATTGGTTATTGGGAAAGAAAGTGAATTTGATTTCTCACAGGAATTCTTTGGGGCTATTTTACAATATCCAGGAAAACATGGTCAGGTTACAGATCTTAAATCCTTTATCGAACAAGCCAAAGAAAACAATATAAAAGTAGCTGTTGCAGCTGATATATTAAGCCTAGTAAAGCTGGAAGCACCTGGATCTTTTGGTGCTGATGTTGTGGTTGGCACAACCCAACGTTTCGGTATACCAATGGGTTATGGTGGACCTCACGCTGCCTTTTTTGCAACTAAAGAAGCCTATAAGCGTGATATCCCAGGAAGAATTATTGGTGTAACCAAAGATTTGGACGGTAATCGTGCGCTACGTATGGCACTTCAAACCCGTGAGCAACACATTAAACGCGACAAAGCAACTTCCAATATTTGTACTGCTCAAGTACTATTGGCAGTTATGGCCGGAATGTATGCTGTGTACCACGGACCAAAAGGACTTCAGTTCATTGCAGATCGTGTACATAGTGCTACGGTTCTATTGGCTGATGCCCTTCAAAAATTAGGTTTCAAACAAGTCAACACAGACTATTTTGATACTCTTCAAATAAAAGTAAAAGCTAAAAAGGTTAAGAAAATAGCCAAGGCTAAAAAAGTCAACTTTTATTATCCAGATGATGAAACCGTTACTATTTCATTGAATGAAACCACAACGGTTCGTGATTTGAATTATTTAATATTGGTATTTTCTGAAATTGCTGGAGAAGAAGCCTTCACTATTGACGACATTACCTATGCAAATGCCATTTCTGACAAGTATCAACGTCAATCAGAATTCCTCACATTAGATGTATTCAATTCTTACCATTCTGAAACAGAATTGATGCGTTATATCAAGAAATTGGAGCGCAAGGATCTTTCTTTGAACCATTCTATGATTTCTTTGGGATCTTGCACCATGAAGCTTAATGCAGCTGCAGAGATGTTACCTCTAAGTATCTTTAAATGGGCTAATGTTCATCCTTTTGTTCCAGAAAAACAAGCAAAAGGATACCTAACTGTTTTAAAAGAGCTTGAAGATCAATTGACAGAAATCACAGGATTTGCTGCAACATCCTTGCAACCTAACTCAGGTGCACAAGGTGAGTATGCTGGTTTAATGGTTATAAAAGCTTATCACGAATCTAGAGGTGAAGGACACAGAAATATTTGTTTGATTCCTTCTTCTGCTCACGGTACCAACCCTGCTAGTGCTGTTATGGCTGGTATGCAGGTAGTAGTGACCAAATCTACTGATAAAGGAAATATTGATGTAGAGGACTTACGTGAAAAAGCTGAAAAATATAAAGACAATTTATCTTGTTTAATGGTGACCTACCCATCTACTCATGGGGTATATGAATCTGCCATTAAAGAAGTAACTAAAATCATCCATGACAACGGCGGACAAGTCTATATGGACGGAGCCAACATGAATGCGCAAGTGGGATTAACCAATCCTGGTAGAATTGGCGCTGATGTTTGTCATTTGAATTTACATAAAACATTCGCCATTCCTCATGGCGGTGGTGGCCCTGGAGTAGGACCTATTTGTGTTGCAAAGCAATTGGTTCCATTCTTACCTGGAAATCCAGTAATAAAAACAGGTGGAAAAAAAGCTATTACAGCTATTTCTGCTGCACCATATGGATCTGCTTTGGTATGCTTAATCTCATACGGTTACATCAAAATGTTAGGAGCACATGGTTTAACCCATGCTACCAAAACAGCTATTTTGAATGCCAACTATATGAAGCAAAGACTACAAGGGCATTTTGACACCCTGTATTCTGGAGAAATGGGTAGAGCAGCTCACGAGATGATCGTAGACTGTAGACCATTTAAAGCTAATGGTATTGAAGTAACAGACATTGCTAAACGTTTAATGGATTACGGTTTCCACGCGCCAACGGTATCATTCCCTGTAGCAGGAACCCTAATGATTGAGCCAACCGAAAGTGAAAGCAAAGAGGAGTTGGATCGTTTTTGTGATGCCATGATTTCTATTAAAAAGGAAATTGACGCTACGTCTAAAGATGATGTCAATAATGTATTGAAAAATGCACCGCATACCCTGGAAATGTTAACATCGGACACATGGAATTTCCCATACTCAAGAGAAAAGGCTGCATTTCCATTACCTTATGTTGGAGAAAATAAGTTTTGGCCTACCGTTAGACGTGTTGATGATGCGTATGGTGACCGTAATTTGATATGTACTTGTGCCCCAATAGAGGACTATATGGAGGCATAAGCCATTTTTGGACATCGTATAAAATTATAAATTAAAATTTGCTTTTAGTTTATTATGCCTACCTTCATGGCTTAATAAATTAAAAGCATTTTTTATGGGCATCAAAATAACTGGTGTAGGAAGTTATATACCAGAAAACATTGAGAAAAACTCTGATTTTAATCAACACTTATTCCTAAATGCCGACGGCTCTCAAATCAGTTCCCCTAACAGTGTTATAGTTGAAAAATTTGAAGCCATTACAGGTATTCAAGAAAGGCGCTATGCCGACAGGCATTTGGTCACCTCTGACATGGGAGCTTTTGCAGCCGAAAAAGCCCTAACCGATGCCAATATAGACCCAGAAACACTCGATTACATAATTGTTGCCCATAATTTTGGAGATGTTAAATATGGCACCAATCAAGGTGACATGGTTCCTGGGCTTGCAGCAAGAATCAAACACACATTAAGAATTAAAAACCCAAAATGCGTTGCCTATGACCTCTTGTTTGGTTGCCCTGGATGGCTAGAAGGTGTTATTCAAGCCCAAGCATTCATCAAAGCAGGAATGGCTAAAAAATGTTTGGTTATAGGAACCGAAATGCTATCAAGGGTTATTGATAAACATGATAGAGACTGTATGATCTTCTCTGATGGTGCAGGAGCTACGGTTATTGAAGAAACTGAAGAGGAAGGTGGCATATTGGCTTTTGATACGGCGAGTTACACCTTTGATGAGGCCTATTATTTATATTTCGGCAATTCTTATAATCATGACCAATCTAAAGCGAATAGTTACATAAAAATGCAAGGGAGAAAAGTTTACGAATTTGCATTGACCCACGTTCCTCAAGCTATGAAAGCTTGTTTGGACCAAAGTGGCTTGGATATAAAGGATGTAAAAAAAATATTTATTCACCAAGCTAATGAGAAAATGGATGAAGCTATTGTGAAGCGTTTTTATAGAGCATACCGTATGCCAGAGCCTGAGAACATCACCCCCATGAGCATTCATAAACTAGGTAACAGTTCCGTAGCCACCATTCCTACTCTATATGATTTGGTAAAGAAAAATAAATTGGAAAATCATGTTGTAAATAAAGGTGATGTCGTCATTTTTGCCAGTGTAGGTGCCGGAATGCATATCAACGCCATGATTTACAAAGCCTAAATTTAAAAATCAAACTAGCGTTTTAGAGTAAAATGAGACCTGTAGAATCCAGGATTCCCTTGATCATCTACATATTCTACAGTAAACCAATAATCATCTGAAGGCATTTGCTGACCCTCATAGGTTCCATCCCACCTGTAATCACGTGGACTTAAAACGGCCAGTTGTTTTCCAAAGCGATTGAAGATTCTTAAAGTATAATCGCAACTTTGAGATTCTGCCTCTGGCCCCCAAAAGTCGTTTTCTCCATCTTGATTAGGAGTGAAAAATGATCTTAATTTGTAACATCCAAAACCATCCAAGCATCCCAATCTAACGGTCTCTATAACACCTACACAGCCGCTACTTACCTCAACCAAGGATAATCCATCATAAATCCCCGCAGAGAGCCCTAGCAGCGTAAGGATCCCGTCAGAGTCTGAGCTAAACACTTGGTATTCTCCGTCATCCTGAATGCCCCCAGAAAAATAAATCTGGTACTGTTCGTTTGGCAATAAGTCATTAATGATAATTTCACCATCTGTGGCAGCACAGTTTGAAGGAATAATAGGTTCAAAATCTAAAACCAGATCTTGTGATTCTATTTCAAAAGAACCCAATGTTTTGGAACATCCAGAACTCAACTCCAACACCTCCAGAGATCCATAGGTCCCCGAATCGAGTCCCATAATTGTAAGAATGCCATTGGAATTACTTTCCAAAGCCAGCGCATATGGAGAACCGCCATGAGAATAACCCACTTCATAGGAAGCATTTGGCAGCAAGCCATACAAGTAAAGGGCAGCATCTGACTCTCCACATCGTGATGCGGGTGCCACGTCCAACTCGATCTCCAATTCAGGTGCGGAAATCAAAACATCTTCAAATTGGGCAAAACAGCTAGTTTCAACTTCCACCAGTGTAAAACTGGCATACAAACCTGCTGACAAACTTGTAAACTCCAATTGACCTTGGGAATTGGACATTTGAATAAACTCCACCGTTTCACCATTACCATTCACATAGCTTAAAGAATACTCCATTTCTGAATTCAATTCTGAGAACATCAAAGCGCCATCAGTAGTATTGCAAGCCGTTGTTCCGCTTATATTCAAAACCGTTTCCATTTCGGGAGCAATGAGTTCAACTGGCTCGATAGTTCCGTGACAGTCATCATTTCCTATTTCTGAAATGGAAAAATTATCGTACAGACCAGTTCCCAGGCCGGTCATAATAAGCTGGCCAGTGTCCGTTGATTCAATAATGAGGTTTTGGGGAATTCCATTAAGAGTATAGGCAATTTCAAAAGAAGTTAACGGATTTAAATCTAGACCCGTAATGGTGATCACTCCATTTGTAGCTAGACAACCCGAAGGCTCAGCAAAATACCTCGCCAAACTTAAAATAGGGCTAGGAATCTGGTAATACCCTAAATCATCAAAACAGCCTGTTTCAATATTTGTTATAGCAATGTCATAATAGTATCCTGGCTCTAGATTATTAACCACCATGGCCTCTAATCCCGAAGTTGAAACTACTTCAGAAAAACTTTGATTATTTATGGAATAAGTAATCTCATAAACAGCCGGATTAGAATCAGAAACGGCAAAAGACATAACTGCGTCCTGACTGTCACAGCCCGAAGGAGGAATGATAGAAAAACCCGCATCAAAAAGATCTCCTTCAATTTCAATTGCATCAAACTCTACATGGCACCCGGTATTGATATCTTCAACCGTAAGATTAATATAAAATCCCGGTGCCAGCCCAGAAAGTGTTATTAACCCAGTAAAATCTGAAGTAAGTGTAACATCTTGTACCCCCCCAAAAATATAAGCCACATCATAATCTGTAAAGGGCTCCAGACCAGAAATCTTAATATTACCATTTGCAAAACACTCACTGGCATTTACTACAGATGAAATAACTGCTGGTAGAGGTACGTGAGGGACCTCTACAGTACCAAAGGATATTTGGTCACCTAAAACCAAGTTTGTTAACATCAAGTTTTGATAATCTCCTGACGGCAAATTATTAATGGTCAAAGTACCATTGGTATTGGTCGTCAAGGTCAATGTTTGTGAACTACCGTTGTAATATTGAACCTCATATGCTGTATTGGAATCCAATTCAGTAATTATAATAGCCCCGTCCATAGAGGAGCATAAGCTAGGAGTTATTACCTCCAGTTGAGGGTCTAAATTATTTTGAATAACGTTACCCCTAGCAACACTAAAAACATGAAACCAGGCTAAGCTTAAAATAACTAGAAAGATCCTAATATTTTGGAAAGATATTTTCAAGCAGCAATTTTCTATAAATATAAATCAATCAAGCCTTTAAAAAAAATCCTACGTGAAAATTATCAATTACAAAAAATGTCTACATCTTCATTAACAATTATAAATTATAACAACTTTATTTTGAAATTATATATTTGCACCATGCCATTTATTCCAACCAGATGTACGAGAAAACATATCCAAACAAAAGATTTAAAAACACATTAGAATTCTTAAATAAACATATTTCAAAGGATTCAAAGGTTTTAGATTTGGGGGTTTCAAACCCCTTTTCCGAAATCATGAAAAAGGAAGGATTCCATGTATCTAATACCAAAGGTGAAGATTTGGATTTAAATACCGAAGCCATTGAAAACTCTAATGCAGACGTAGTCACCGCTTTCGAAATCTTCGAACATTTACTCTCTCCTTTTACGGTTTTAAAGTCAATAAAAGCAGACAAATTAGTTGCAAGTATTCCTCTGAGACTTTGGTTTTCTCCTGCATACAGAAGCAAAACAGACTTGTGGGATAGGCACTATCATGAATTTGAAGATTGGCAATTTGATTGGTTATTAGAAAAAGCAGGTTGGAAAATTTTGGATCGTCAAAAATGGACCAATCCAACCAAAAAACTGGGAATTAGGCCAATACTAAGATGGTTCACTCCTCGTTATTATATTGTTTATGCTGAAAAAATTCAATAATTGAACTTTTACATTGTTATACCTGCCCATAATGAAGCGGATTCCATAGGAGACACCTTAAATTCTCTAGTCCATCAAACTTTATTGCCAAAAAAAATTGTGGTAGTCAATGATCATTCTTCAGATGATACTCCAAACATTGTAGAAGAATTTTCAAAATCCCATAACTTCATAGAACTGGTAAACATTACCTCTTCGAATGAACATTTACCTGGAACCAAAATCATCAACGCCTTTTATAAAGGATATGATACCTTAGATGAAGCATATGATGTTATTTGTAAATATGATGCTGATTTGATCTTTCCATTGAACTACTTGGAATCATTAGCAAATCACTTCAAAGAATCACCTAAATTGGGAATGGCCGCCGGTGTTTGTTATATTGAAAATGATGGTCAATGGGTCTTAGAAGATTTAACAGGAAAAGACCATATAAGAGGTGCGTTAAAAGCTTACAGAAAAGACTGTTTTTTGGAAATGGGCAAGCTAAAAAGAACCATGGGCTGGGATACCATTGATGAACTACTAGCCAAATTCTACGGCTGGAATTTCTTTGCAGATGACACACTTCATGTCAAACATTTGAAACCCACTGGAGCTTCTTATAATAAAGCCGCCAAACATTTACAGGGTGAAGCTATGTACAAAATGAGGTACGGGCTTTTACTCACCACCATTTCAGCTCTAAAATTAAGTGTTAAAAAGAAAAGTTTCAATTATTTTAGAGATTACATAGCTGGCTACCTGAAAGCTTTCAAGGATAAACCTGAATTCACCGTCACCAGCGAAGAAGGTAAGTATATTAGAAATTACAGATGGATGGGGATTCTTAAAAAATTATACTAAAATTTCCATCCCGCCCCATCCCATTTGGCTTCCATTTCTTCCTCTAATCTATCTTCCATTTTTGGAAAAAAATCAATCCCAGTTAACTTTTCTATGGAATCGACAGATACAATATATGGCTTGATTTTTCTTCCCAACGCTCGATTAGGTATCAAAAAAGCAATGGCTTTGGGATCACCTTCATTATAGTCCAGGATTATTTTATAGAAATATTCTGGAACTGCTACCTTCTCTGACCCAATGGTTTCAAGGCCCGGTTTTAAAACACCACCTGTGACCACATAAACCCCATGGTATGATTTAGCCCAATAACGCACCTTTTGCTCCAGACTATTCCAGATTCCTGCATTAAATTCATGATTCTGTGGAGAAATATTACTAGTCAAAAAAGTTTCGTTGAATAAGTCCTCATCAAATTGCCTATCTGCCGCAGGACATAAATGTCCTCTATCGTAACCCGAGTTTTTATAATTTCGCCAACTAGCAGCGCCTGTTGGTATAGCTTCATCGACTTCAAAGTAAGGCCGTTTTCGGTCCACATCAGAAAGTTGATCTTCCAAAAGCTCATAAGCAACCCATTCTGCTTGCTCATAGGCTTCACTATATGACAAGGAATAGCCTTGATGATGCACGATCACACCGGTTGTACTACTGGGCAAAAAAAAGAGATTGGTTCGATCACCAATCTCTCTTCCTTCTTTAACTATGCTTTCTTTTTCCTTTTGATTTAAAAAAGTTTCAAAGGAAAATATCCCAACCACAATAGCAATCGCAATTATGGTGTAGATTTGATTCTTTTTCATCACTTCAAAGAAGACAAGCTTGCTTTTAATGTATCTATTTTTGCCAAAGCATCCGCTTCCTTTTTTCGCTCACCTGCAACAACCTGCTCCGGTGCATTATTTACAAAGCGCTCATTGGATAGTTTCTTTTGGACAGATTTCAAAAAGCCTTCGGTGTAATTCAACTCTTCCATTAACTTTTTAATCTCTTCTTCCACATCAATAGCTCCCGACATAGGGATGAAATATTCATTGGATTTCACCCGAAAAGTGATAGCCCCATCAATAGCTTCGTTGGTATACTCAACACCTTCTAAGTTTCCTAATTTTTGAATGACACTATCAAAAGTAGGCTTAACCTCTTCATTATTTATTACCGAAAATGCTATGGCGTCCTTAAAAGCAATGTTCTTATCCTTTCTAATGGTTCTGATACCTGAAATCACTTCTTGAGCCGTTTCAAATTCTAAAATTAAAGCTTGATCAAATGACTTTTGAGCGGGCCACTTAGCTACAATCAAAGCGTCTTCTGGTGTACGATCTGCGATAAATTGCCATATTTCCTCAGTAAGGAAAGGCATAAACGGATGTAAAACCCTTAAATTGTCTTCAAAAATGGTTATAACACCTTGAAGGGTTTTAGGATCAATAGCTTCTCCGTATGCTGGTTTAATCATCTCTAACAACCAAGAGCAGAAATCATCCCAAATCAACTTATAGGTTGCCATCAAAGCATCACTTAATCTATATTTTGAAAAGTGGTCTTCAATCTCTAAAAGAGTTTGCTGAAATTTAGCTTCAAACCATTCCAAGGCTATTTTACTAGAGTCAGGCTGTTCGATTGTTTCATCAACATCCCATCCTTTGATTAACCTAAAAGCATTCCAAATTTTATTTCCGAAACCTTTTCCTTGTTGACAAAGCGCTTCGTCAAACAACAAGTCATTTCCTGCTGCAGAACTTAATAACAGTCCTACTCTGACCCCATCTGCACCAAACTCTTCAATCAACTTCAAAGCATCTGGTGAATTACCCAAAGATTTGCTCATCTTTCGGCGCTGCTTGTCTCTAACCAGACCTGTCAAATACACATTTTCAAAAGGTCTTTTTCCCATATACTCATAACCAGCAATAATCATTCTGGCTACCCAGAAAAACAAAATATCTGGTCCTGTAACCAAATCGTTTGTTGGATAGTAATATTTGATTTCCTCATTTTCTGGATTTCTGATACCATCAAAAACACTCATGGGCCATAACCAAGAAGAAAACCAAGTATCCAAAGCATCAGAGTCTTGAGTTAAATCTGAAGTCTTAAGTTCGGCATTTCCTGTCTTTTCTTGAGCCAAGACTAGAGCATCCTCAATAGTTTCCGCAACAACAAAATCTTCCTTTCCATCACCATAGTAAAAAGCAGGAATTTGCTGCCCCCATAATAATTGTCGGGAGATGTTCCAGTCTCTGATGTTCTCCATCCAATGACGATAGGTATTTTCGAACTTTTTAGGAAATAATTTAACTTCCTCATCCTCTAATACCGCCTTAATGGCTGGTTTCACCAAATCTTCCATTTTCAAAAACCACTGATCTGATAATCTTGGTTCAATGACAGCTTTGGTTCTTTCTGAAGTTCCTACTTTATTGATGTGATTTTCGGTTTTTACCAAAAATCCTTTTTCTTCCAATTCTTTGGCAATTTCCTTACGAGTAACAAAACGATCTTTCCCCTCATATTGCAATCCGTAGCTATTTAATGTGGCATCCGCATTAAATATATCAATCACTTCCAGATTATGCTTCTCTCCTAGGTTCTTGTCATTTTCATCGTGTGCAGGTGTCACCTTCAAGCAACCCGTACCAAATTCTACATCCACATATTCATCCTCGATGATAGGAATAACGCGATTACAAAGTGGCACAATGGCCCTTTTGCCTCTTAGATGGGCATATCTTTCATCATTAGGATTGATACAAATTGCCGTATCTCCTAAAATAGTTTCTGGTCTTGTGGTAGCAATAGTTACCGTCTCATTACTGCCTTCAATAGGATATGATAAGTAATATAATAAACCTTGGCGCTCCTCATAAATCACCTCTTCATCTGACAAGGTCGTTTTTGCCTCTGGATCCCAATTCACCATGCGGTACCCTCTGTAAATTAACCCTTTGTTATAAAGATCTACAAACACTTTAATTACAGATTCACTCATTTCAGGATCCATAGTGAATTTGGTCCTTTCCCAATCGCAAGAGCAACCCAATTTTTTAAGCTGTTCCAAAATAACCCCACCGTACTCATGAGTCCAATCCCAAGCATGCTTTAAAAACTCTTCTCGGCTTAGATCGTTTTTATCAATTCCTTCCGATTTCAATTTAGCTACCACTTTAGCTTCAGTAGCTATGGATGCGTGGTCAGTTCCAGGAACCCAACAAGCATTTTTACCTTGTAAACGAGCTCTTCTAATCAACACATCCTGTATGGTATTGTTCAACATATGCCCCATATGAAGAACTCCCGTCACATTTGGAGGTGGAATAACAATGGTATATGGTTCCCTATTATCAGGTTTAGAATGAAAGTAATTGTGTTTCATCCAGTAGTCATACCACTTACTTTCAACTTGGTTAGCATCATATTTTGATGGAATATTCATACTTTGGAATAGTTTTTGGAATATATCCCGCAAAAGTACTTATATTTTGTTGTTTTTCGAAATAAGATTTAAGCCTTAAAATCAAGGATTTCCATTTTTTTTAGGCGCATTACATCTAATTTTTTTGCGTTAGGCACAAAAAGTGAGTATGTTTACAATGAATTAAATAGAAATATTATGAAAAATTTAATTACAATCTTGTTTGTTGGATTATTGACCTTGAGCGTTTCAGCACAGGATAAGGTAGCTAAAATTGAATTTAAAACAGACGTTATTGACTACGGAACCATAGAAAAAGGCGCTGATGGTGTCAGAACATTTGAATTCACCAATACTGGAAATGCCCCACTGATTATAACTAATGTGAAGTCAAGCTGTGGTTGTACGGTACCTGAGAAACCAGACGGACCAATCATGCCAGGGGATACAGGAGAAATCAAAGTTAAGTATGACACAAAACGCGTAATGCCTATTAGAAAATCGATTACTGTAACTTCTAATGCTGAAACTCCTACTGTAGTTTTAAAAATCAAAGGAGAGGTCATTGACCCTAGTAAAAGTAGCGTTCTAGAAAAAAAACAGAAAAGCTTAATGGAAAAATAATTCCATAGGAAGTATCATTTAATAAAGCCTTGAGAAATCAAGGCTTTTATTTTTTAAATGGGGATTCTAATTCAAATTTAAATTCCAAAACATCGCCATTCCTATCTACTTCAAGCTCTATTTCCTTACCTACCTCTTCATAAAATTTTAACATCACCTCTTGTAGTGTATATTTTTCGCACGGTCTACCATTAACAGATAAAACTACATCACCCAATTCAAGACCTGCCCTCTCTGCTGCAGAGCCTGGTCTAATCTCAACAATGGAAAAAGCTGGTTTTAATGCCAATTTATAGCTGGGATTCAAAACTATTTTAGTTGAGGGCATATTATTATCTTCTCGATTAACTTGTTGCATTTCATAGTAAGCTTTTTCTTCTGTTATTAATCGAACTCCATCATGCTCCAATTCAATCCCTGAATTATTATAGTTGAAAGGATCCTTAAAATGTCGGTTCTTTTTAAAGCTAATTTTTGAATTGGGGTAATCGACCACCAAATTAAATCGTTTCAAAATGTTTCCTGCCAAACTGCCATCTCTGCCTTTAATTTTTTTGATATAGGCTATATCAGATGTGTCAGGAAAAGACACATTTGTATTCTTTAATTCAAATTCTTTTAAGATAAACTTCTTTAACTTGGAACGTTTACCATGAACACTTCCGCTTAACCCATGCCCCAAGAAATCATTGAAATAAGATTGATTGTTTACAATCCTCTTATTTTCAAATAGCCAAAGAGCGTCACTCCCGCCTGTATCAACCAATAACTTCACAGGAATTTCCTCTTCCATTAAAACTACCGCTACATCAACATAGGGTTTGTTCTTATGTAATTCCATTTCCAAGGACACACAACTTTTGCAGTGCCTATAACGAAATATTTTGGGATCTGTAATCCGAATAAATCTTGAAGAATAATTGATTTCTACTATCAGGTCTTTAAAAAGGTCAAAGCCAATGATTCCATGCAAAGGAAAACCCAACCTTGGCGTAAAATTCAATGCCGAATCATAAATGATGTACAGATCTTGATTGACATTAATGGCATCTCCCAACTGCACTACATTTCCCTCTGACTTGATGGATTCCACAGCTTGACCCTCACCCAAACCTCTAAGAAAAATGGTTGATGTTTTTTCTATTTGAAGGGAATCTGTCAGATTTAAGAAATTAAAAATAATAGGTTTGCTTACCCCAGTATCCAAAAGAAAAGACAATTCTACCCCATTCACTTTTATCGGTATGACTATTAAATTATTAACTAATTTAAAATGGATTTTATCCGATCCTTTTTTGTTTTGAATCACATATCGTCCTTGAGCCAAACTGAATTGAAAGGAGCATGCCAAAATCAATGTCAAAACATACCGCATCATAAGCTATCAAGCGATTCTATTTCATTGAATTTACAAATCTTTAGGAAACCTATAATTTTTTGCATTTATTTTTAAATAAAGTTTAAGATTATTTCGAAATTTGCACTCCAATAAAATTAAAAAAATACTATGCCTGCAATATCCAAAAAGGGGTTAGACATGCCTCAATCCCCCATAAGAAAATTGGCACCTTACGCTGAAAAAGCCTATGCTGAAGGAAAAACGGTTTACCATTTAAACATTGGCCAGCCAGATATTAAAACGCCTGAAATTGCATTAGATGCTGTAAAGATTCACAGTTTGGATATTTTGGCTTACACCAGATCTGAAGGTTCTGATGATTACCGTCAAAAAATTGCGGGTTATTACGAAAAAAATGACATTCACGTTTCCAAAGATGATATCATCGTAACTACTGGTGGTAGCGAAGCCTTACTCTTTGCTTTTGGAAGTATTATGGATATAGATGACGAAATTATTATTCCAGAACCTTTTTATGCCAATTACAATGGCTTTTCTACGGCTTCAGGAGTTAATATTGTTCCTGTCATTTCTAAAATAGAGGACAACTTCGCACTTCCTGCTATTGAAGAATTTGAAAAGTTAATCACACCCAAAACAAAAGCTATCCTTATTTGTAATCCTGGAAATCCTACGGGATACCTTTATTCAAAAGAGGAGATAAAAAAACTTGCGGCTATTGTTAAAAAACATGATTTGTTTTTAATTGCTGATGAAGTTTACCGTGAATTTGTTTATGACGGGATTGAGCATTACTCTATTATGCAGGAAGAAAGCATTCAAGAAAATGCTATAATGATTGATTCGGTTTCTAAAAGATACAGCATGTGTGGTGCCCGAATAGGTTGTTTGGTTTCTAAAAACAAGGAAGTTATTGCAACAGCTCTTAAGTTTGCTCAAGCAAGATTAAGTCCACCCACCTTAGCTCAAATTGCCAGTGAAGCGGCCTTGAATACCCCTCAAAGTTATTTTGACGAAGTAAAAGCTGAATATGTATCTAGAAGAAATACCTTAATCGAAGAACTAGAAAAAATTGAAGGTGTAAAAGTAGCCAAACCCAAAGGTGCATTTTATTGTGTTGCGGAGTTACCAGTTAAAAACGCAGATGATTTTGCGCAATGGCTTTTGGAACATTTTGTTGTCAACGGAGAAACTGTTATGGTTGCGCCAGCTGCCGGTTTTTATTCAACTCCAGGAGTTGGTTTGAACCAAATCAGAATTGCGTATGTTTTAAATGAAAACAGTTTAAGAAAAGCCGTTAACATCCTTAAAGAAGCTCTTAAAGTTTATCCCAATTAGTGATTATTCATAAAAACATATCACTAAAACCTTATAACACCTTTGGAATAGACGTTAAAGCTAGTTCATTTATCTCTATATCAGATGTTGAAGAATTAAAGGAGGTTCTTGATTCAAAAGAATACCCTGATAAATTTATTTTGGGAGGTGGTAGCAACATGCTCTTGACTAAAGATGTGGATGCACTGGTCATTCATGTAAATCTGAAGGGAATAGAAATTTTAAAGGACAACTCAGAACATGTTTGGGTTAAGGCAAATGCTGGAGAAGTTTGGCACGAATTTGTCCTGTTTTGTCTCAAAAATAACTTGGGTGGAATAGAAAATTTATCGCTTATTCCCGGAAATGTAGGGACCGCACCCATCCAAAATATTGGCGCCTATGGTGTGGAACTTAAGGATGTTATGGAAAGTTGCGAAGCCTTAAACATCAAAACCAAGGAAATTAGGAGTTTCTCAAATGCTGAATGTCAGTTTGGATATAGAAATTCTATTTTCAAAACTCAAGAAAAAGGAAATTTCATCATCACTAGTGTCACTTTTAAGTTAACCAAAAGAAATCACGTTTTACACACAGAATATGGTGCCATCACTCAAGAACTTGACAGTCTTGAGATACAAAACCCTACCATACAAGATGTTTCTCGAGCAGTCATAAATATTAGAGAAAGTAAACTTCCTAATCCAAAAGAGATTGGAAATAGTGGTAGTTTTTTTAAAAATCCTGTCGTTTCTTCCAAGGCATTTGAAAAGCTCAAGGAAAATTTTCCAGATATTCCTGGCTATGTTCTTTCAGATTCTGAAGTAAAAGTCCCTGCCGGTTGGCTTATCGAGACGGCTGGATTTAAGGGAAAAACGTTCAAAAACTACGGTGTGCATACCAAACAAGCGTTAGTACTCGTTAATTATGGTGGCGCTTCAGGGCAAGAAATTTATCAACTGTCAAAATTAATCCAAACGACCGTACGTCGAATTTTTGATATTTCAATTGAAGCAGAGGTAAATATTATTTAATTTGCCCAGATTTCTATATTTTTGGAAATCTGCTTTGATTGAACTTATAAAACACTTTAACAAATAATAGCTTGATTTCACCCATTGAACAAAGAATAGTTGACTTGTTGGAACGAGGCAACAAACAAGCCATATCCTTGCTTTATGAAAACTATGCAGATGCGCTTTTTGGTGTTATAAAAAAAGTTCTATCAGATGATGACCTTGCCCAAGATGCATTACAGGAAACATTCATTAAAGTTTGGAAAAAAGCCAAGACTTATGACCCTTCCAAAGCCAAACTCTTTACATGGCTGTATCGCATAGCGTATAATACTGCTATTGACAAAGTTAGGTCACAAACAAATAAGGATAGTAAGGAAATCCAAATCGACATTTCAAACGTATATAAATTGACTTCCGAAAGTATCAATCAGGATGTTCTAGACATCAAAGAGCATTTAAAAACTTTGGATGAGAAATATCAGATTGTGTTGAATGCCCTATTTTTTGAGGGCATGACGCAACAGGAAGCAAGTGAGGAATTGGATATTCCTCTTGGAACAATTAAGTCAAGATTAAAAATTGGACTTCGTGAGCTAAAAAAGATTTACGATCCAAAATAAAAAAGTCATGAATGATAAAATAAATACTTTCTTACATTCTGGTCTGTTGGAAAAATATCTGATGGACGAAACAACATTGCAGGAAAGCTTGATGGTGGAAAATTACATCGCCAAGTACCCTGAAGTTGAGAATGCATACAACACTTTGCAACACAATTTGGAAATCGTAGCCAAAAGCAATGCTGTTGAAGCGCCTCAAGCGATCTTGGACAACATCCTTGATGAACTTAATGAAGAAGACACTTTTGAAAAGGAAACTCCGGTTATTAATTTAAATTCTAGAATAAAGACAAAAAAGTGGTACCACCTAAGTATAGCAGCTAGTATTGCTACACTTATTTTTGCAGGAACCTCTTATTTTCTATACACCCAAAATCTAGACTTAAAAAATAACTTAAGCCTTCAAAAGCATGAAAGCCAAGTAATTGTTGATGAAATTTTTGATCTTAGGGGAGACATTGACAAGATTATGAAGCAGTTCAAGCAATTGAACAATCCGGAAACTGAAAAATACATCATTAATGGGAACCAACGCGCCAAGAACTTAAAGACTGTCGCTTATATTAATCCCAAAGAAAGAACTTCTATGATTGATGTGGTTTCATTACCTAAATTACCTGAAGACCAAGAGTATAAAATTTGGGCTCAATTGCAAGATAAAATGGTAGACCTGGGAATCTTAACTGAAACCGATAGGCAGCTGAAAGAAATCCCTTATACCGAAAATGCTCTTGGATACAGTATTACTATTGAATCTAAAGGGAATGAGCATGAAACGGCTACAAAAGAAAATAGTGTTGCTGAAATTTTATTAAAAAATAAGAGCAACCAATAACTAAAAATAACACTACTGAGAAAAGAAAGCGGGTTTCAAAATATTGGAACCCGCTTTTTATGTTTTGAACTTAAAATTCCTAACTTTGCAAAAAGAAAAATTATGAAGCTTCTTTTAGTTACTTTAATATTATTAGGTTTGGGATTTGCTGGTATTGCAATTAAAATCTGGGCCAAAAAAGATGGAAAATTTGCAGGAACTTGTGCAAGTCAAAATCCGATGTTGAATAAAGATGGTGAGGCATGCGGATTTTGTGGAAAAACTCCAGACCAATTTCAAAACTGTAACGAACCTCAACATTCTTAATATTTGATGACCTGGCTTGATTGGGTTTTCTACTTTTTTTCTGGAGTAGTAGGTATTCAAGTAATCTATTATCTATTTTTTTTTAAGTTACTCCCATCTGGTAAAGATAAAAGGAGGCAAATAGATGCATCTCCTAACTTACCTGTTTCAGTTATTGTTTGCGCTAAAAATGAAGCTGAGAACTTAAAATCATTTCTCCCCTCTATTTTAAATCAAGAGTACCCTAAGTTTCAAGTTATTTTGATCAATGATGCCTCACGTGACGATACACTAGAAATCATGGAAGCATTTCAAGAACAATTTTCTAATGTCAAAATTGTTAATGTGAGGAACAATGAAACCTTTTGGGCCAATAAAAAATATGCTCTAACCCTAGGTATCAAGGCAGCAGAATACGAACACCTTTTATTTACCGACGCCGATTGCAAACCGGTTTCCAAGCATTGGATTTCTGAAATGAGCAAACAATTTTCAGAGTCAAAATCCATTGTTTTGGGTTATGGTAGCTATGCCAAGATTAAAAAATCTTTTTTAAATAAATTAATTCGGTTCGAAACGCTTTTAACGGCTGTTCAATACTTTTCTTATGCTTCTTGGGGTAATCCTTATATGGGGGTAGGTCGCAATCTAGCCTATACCAAAACTGAATTTTTTAAGGCCAATGGCTTTATCAACCATATCAAAGTAAGATCCGGAGATGATGATCTTTTTATAAATGAGGTGGCCAACGGAAAAAATACCACTATTTGTACTTCTGAAGAAAGCTTCACGGTCTCACAACCTAAAAACTCTTTCAAGGCATGGATTCATCAAAAGAGAAGACATATTTCAACTGCGAAACTTTATAAATCGAAGCATAAGTTTCTTTTGGGCCTATTTTACAGTACCCAATTACTGTTTTGGATGCTTTCCATTATCCTTTTGATATTTTTATTTCAATGGCCGTGGGTTGTCGGATTAATTTCGTTTCGATTTCTTATTCAATGGATTGCGTTGGGAAAAGCTTCAAAAAAATTAATGGAAAAAGACCTTGTTCCAATAATTCCTATTCTGGAATGTTTTCTCATCTTTTTCCAATTAATTATCTTTATAACTAACCTCATATCCCCGCCCAAGCATTGGAAATAAAAGAAGCCATAAAAAAAGCCAAGGAAAATGATCAAAAAGCATTTAAATTTTTATTGGATTCCTTTTGGGATTATGTTTATGGTTACCAAATAAAACGCACCGGTAATGAAAATGAAGCCGAAGACATTACCATACAAGCATTTTCAAAAGCCTTTGATAAAATAGCCACTTTTGACGAATCCTATTCGTTTCAAACCTGGATCATTACCATCTCAAAGAACATTCATATTGATATGGTACGGAAAGAAAAAAATAAAATTTCCCAAACTATTTCCAATCAGGATGAAGATTCCCTGAATCAAATTCTAGATGAATCGCCTTCTGCCGAAGACCAGTTGATCATAGAACAAAACTTGGCTAAATTGCTTAAAGACATCAAAAAGCTCAAGCCCCATTATCAAGAAATCATCAACCTTAGATATTTCCAAGAGCTAAGCTATCAAGAAATATCAGATGAGTTAAAAGAGCCCATGAACAATGTTAAGGTAAAACTTTTAAGAGCCAAAAAACTGCTTGCCGAAATCATTAAAACAAAATGAAATCGCGGTTAAAAAAACTAGGCCCTGGTTTAATGTTTGCTGGAGCCGCCATTGGGGTATCGCACTTAGTACAATCTACAAGAGCAGGAGCTGATTTTGGATTTGGATTACTTTGGGCACTTTTCTTCATCAACATCATAAAATATCCATTTTTTCATTTTGGACCCAGATACACCTCAGCTACTGGTGAGAGCCTTTTGGAAGGTTATTTTAAAATAGGAAAAACCATTCTATGGATCTATTTCCTACTGAATCTGGCCACCATGTTTACAATCCAAACAGCAGTTACAATCGTTACGGCTGGATTGGCATCCACCCTCTTCGGGATTAATTTACCTATTGAATGGTGGGCCTTTATTGTTTTAAGTATTTGCTTTTTTATTCTATTAAAAGGCAGGTACTCCTTTTTGGACCATTTAATGAAAGTGATTGTCATTTCCCTCACTTTAAGCACGATTATTGCCGTGATTATAGCCATCCCAAATACGGATCAACCTTTATCATTTGAACAAATAATTCCATCAGACACTTTAGCCATTTCTTTTTTAATCGCTTTTATGGGTTGGATGCCGGCACCATTGGATGTATCCATTTGGCAATCGCTATGGACTCTAGAGAAGAAAAAATTGAATCCCGATTTATCCCAAAAGTCCACTTTATTCGATTTCAATATTGGCTTTGTGAGTACCATATTAGTTGGCTGTTGCTTTTTAGCTTTGGGAGCCCTGGTCATGAACCATAGCGGTGAAACATTCAGTCCGCAAGCTTCCTCATTTGCCAACCAACTTATTACCCTTTATACCCAAACTCTTGGCCATTGGACCTATTTCATAATTGCTTTAGCTGCTTTTACCACCATGTTTAGTACAACCTTAACTACTTTGGACGCTTCTCCTAGAGCCATGTCCAAATCGGTAGAACTTCTTTTTAACAAAAATTATAATAAAGGTTATTTCTATTGGATGGTAGGATTGGCAATAGGTACCTTAATTATTTTTATTTTTTTCCTATCCGAAATGGCTATGCTAGTAAAAATAGCCACAATTCTCTCCTTTTTAACAGCTCCATTTTATGCTGTTGTAAATTACATTCTAATCACAAGCAAACATACACCCAAAGAATTAAGGCCTAAAAAAGGAATGCGCTTGTATAGCATCATTAGCATCTTACTTTTAATAAGTTTTAGCATTTGGTACTTAACAACTGTTTAGTATACTTTGTAATGAATACTTTGTATCTTTGCAGCCTTAGATTTTAATGTTATGGATACCACAACAACTTCAAATTTAAAACCAACAGAACGACAACCAAAACCAAAATGGTTACGAGTAAAACTTCCTACCGGAAAAAAATACACGGAATTAAGAGGTTTGGTCGATAAATATAACCTGAATACTATTTGTACGTCTGGTAGCTGTCCGAATATGGGAGAATGTTGGGGAGAAGGAACTGCCACCTTCATGATTCTAGGTAATATTTGCACAAGGTCATGTGGTTTTTGTGGTGTAAAAACAGGTAGACCGGAAACAGTGGATTGGGATGAACCTGAGAAAGTTGCAAGATCTATTAAAATCATGAACATCAAACACGCCGTTTTAACCAGTGTAGATCGTGATGACTTGAAGGATATGGGTAGTATATTATGGGCTGAGACTGTTAAGGCAGTAAGAAGAATGAACCCCGAAACAACTCTTGAAACGCTCATCCCAGATTTTCAAGGTATGGAAAGACATATTGATCGTATCGTGGAAGTGGCCCCTGAAGTCGTTTCACACAATATGGAAACCGTAAGAAGACTGACCAGAGAAGTTAGAATTCAAGCGAAATATGACAGAAGCCTGGGAGTATTAAAATATTTAAAAGAACAAGGACAGCGTAGGACTAAATCTGGTATCATGCTTGGACTTGGAGAAACAAAGGAAGAAGTCATTGAAACGCTTCATGATTTAAGAGACAGTCAAGTAGATGTTGTGACCATTGGTCAATATTTACAACCTAGTAAAAAGCATTTACCTGTTCAACGCTTTGTGACACCCGATGAGTTCAAGGCATATGAGGAGATAGGCTTAGATCTTGGCTTTAGACATGTTGAAAGTAGTGCTCTTGTACGCTCTTCTTATAAAGCACAAAAGCATATCGAATAATGATCCGTATTGGTATTAACGGATTTGGTCGTATTGGAAGACGTGTATTTCGACTGGCTTTAGAAAGACCAGATATTGAAGTTGTAGCCATCAATGATTTGGCAGATGTTCAAACTCTAAGCCATCTTTTAAAATACGACAGTATTCATGGTGTCTTGAAACAGCATGTTTCCTATTCCGAAGGATTCATAAACGTTGATGATCTAAAAGTCGCCATTTTAAACCATACCCACCCTAAAGATATTGATTGGTCAGCTTTCAAATTGGATTTCGTAATTGAATCTACCGGTAAATTTAAGGATAGAGAAAGCCTACAATACCATATTCAAAATGGAGCCAAACAAGTTATTCTAAGTGTCCCTCCTTTAGAGGATGACATTAAGACGATTGTTTTGGGCGTTAATGACCACATTTTAAATGGTCAAGAATTGATCATTTCTAATGCCTCCTGCACTACCAACAATGCTGCCCCAATGATTTCTATCATCAAAGATTTGTGCGGAATAGATCAGGCTTATATTACAACGGTTCATTCCTATACAACAGACCAAAGTTTACATGACCAACCCCATAAAGACTTGAGGCGAGCCAGAGCCGCTGGACAGTCAATTGTGCCAACTACTACTGGTGCCGCCAAGGCTTTGACGAAAATTTTCCCAGATTTAAACGATGTCATAGGAGGATGTGGTATTCGAGTTCCAGTAGCAAATGGCTCCTTAACTGACATTACATTTAATGTGAAGAGAGAAACTTCCATTTCCGAAATTAACAATGCTTTTAAGACTGCTGCCGAAAACCGTTTAAAAGGTATTTTGGAGTATACTGAAGACCCTATTGTATCTATAGATATTGTCGGCAACCAACACTCTTGTATCTTTGATGCACAGATGACCTCAGTCATCGGAAATATGGTTAAGATTATAGGTTGGTATGATAATGAAACCGGCTATTCTTCACGAGTTTTAGATTTAATTTGCAATTTATCGATAAAAAAGTAACTTTTATCGAATAAATATTTATATTTGTCACATTGGCAACTAAATGTGATGTCCCGAATCAGTATTTACATATATGCTTTCCTTCTGCTATTAAGCTTTAAAGCGCTTTCTCAGGATTCAGTTAAAGATGATCCTGAGACCATTCAGAATGCGATAAATTATCATGTCAATCAAGCACAATCTGATATTGAAAACGGCAGGTATTTTGAGGCACAAAAAACACTGGACGAGGCTTTGGTGCTTGCTAATAAAATTGATAACACAAAGAGCCAAGGTATCATCTATTCCAAACTTGGAAAACTGCAATATCTAATAGACGAACCTGAAGAGGCTATTAAATACCTTATTAAAGCCAATGAAAAGCAACGTTTCGCAAAAGATGATGCCAATCTTGCCGAAACTTATAAGACCATGGGAAATGTCTATTTCAGCATGGAACAATATCAAGATGCACTAGATTATTATACATCCTCAAAAACTTTATTTCAACAGGAAGGACTAAATGAATATGTAGCTGAAGTAAATCTAAATGAAGGAAGAACCTACATTAAACTGAAGGATTATAGAAGAGCTAAGATGTTATTAAGCCAAAGTACTGCAATGGCTAAACGCTATGAAAATTATAAAATTTTAAGTAGCGGTAAAATACATTTAGGGTATGCGATTTTTCATTTAAAAGATGAAACAGCAGGTTTGCAAGAAGCGAATGAGGGATTAAGAATTGCCTTGGAACATCAATTTGATGATGTATTGAACCATGGATACCTGCTTTTAAGCGAATTAAATCATAATGTTGGAAATTTCAAAGAGGCCAATGATTTGCTATTAAAACACATTGCTTTATCAGATTCCATTTTAAAGGCGAAACGAAACAGCCTTTCTGAGGAAAAGAAGATGCAGTTATTAATAGAAAACCAAACCCAATACCAAAAAGAAAAACTTGCAGATCTTGAAGAAGAGCGAGATGCCAATAATCTAAACAAGCTTACCACCATTTTAAGTATCGCTTTAATTACAATCCTGTCACTTTTAACCTTGTCGTTGTACAAAAACAACAACATTAGGTTAAAAACCAACAACATGTTGCACAAGAAAAATAGTGAATTGATTATAGCCAAGGAAAAGGCCGAATTAGCATCTAAAACGAAAGCCAACTTCCTTTCCACAGTAACACATGAATTACGCACACCGCTATATGCTGTAACCGGTTTAACCAATATGCTGTTGGAAGAAGAGCCTAAACCAGAACAGATTCAGCATTTAAAATCATTGAAATTTTCTGGTGATTACTTACTCACGTTTATCAATGACATCCTTCAAATAAACAAAATAGAAGCTAATAAAGTTGAGTTAGAACCAGAACCATTCAATCTAAAGAAAAAAATAACCAATGTTATCGCGGCTTTGAACAACTCTGCTTTAGATAACAATACCAAACTTCATTTTAAGTTTGAAAATGGCTTACCTGAAAATTATGTTGCTGACCAAATTAAAATTTCCCAGATTCTCATTAATCTAATCGGGAACTCTATTAAGTTTACAAAAGATGGTGACATCTGGATTAAAGTGAGTAAAACAGAACAAAAGGGAGACATCTATAATCTGAAATTTGAAATTCAGGATAACGGAATTGGTATCAGTAAGGAAAAGCAAGACCAGTTGTTTGAAAGTTTTGCACAAGGTTCCATCCAAATTAACAGAAAATATGGAGGTACGGGATTAGGCCTTTCCATTGTCAAAGGGTTAATTAAGATATTGAACGGTAAAATATACCTTGACAGTGAACTAGGAAAAGGATCTACTTTCACTTTTGAAATTCCCATGAAATATTCTGAAAAAGAAATCATTGAGGAAACTAAGAGCTATTTCAAAGATGTTCAAGATGTTGATTTAAAAGACATCAAGATTCTAGTAGTTGAAGACAACAAAATCAATCAGATGATCACCAAAAAAATCTTGACAAAGATGAAGTTACAATGTGAAGTTGTAGACAATGGTGAGGCAGCTGTTGAAAAAGTTAAAACGAACCGTTATCATGTTATCTTGATGGACATTCACATGCCAGGAATTAGCGGTTTAGAAGCTACAAAGCTCATTAGAGAGTTTAACAAGGACATTACTATATTTGCCTTAACAGCCGTAACCCTTGAAGATAAAATGCATGAATTTGACGAAGCAGGATTTAATGATATTATCTCCAAACCATTCAAGCAGGAAGACTTTGAGAAAAAACTATTCCACGCTTTGATTAGTGAAGGCTCACCTTCCTAAAAGGAATTAACAAAATCCAGTACTTTTTGATTAAACTCTTTGGGTTTGTCCAATATTATTTCAATGGGCAGGTGGAACAATTTATCCTTTAATTGAGAATAGTCTTTCAATCTCATATAATCCTTTTCGGTAGTAACAACAGTTTTACTTTTTGCAATCATTTCTATTTCCTGATCTGAAAAATGGTGGTGATCTGGAAAATTTGAATGTTCAAACTTCAGGTTTTCTCGATTTAAAAACTCCAATAATGGTTTTGGATTGGCTATTCCAGTCACCAAGGTAAAATCTTCTAATTCTTTAAGCTGAAGAGAACGATTTTCTGAAACAACAACATCACTATATTTGATGTGACTAAAAAATACCTGCTGATTAGGCAAAGGCTTCAGCCTTTTAGCAATTTGTGTCTTTTCAAGCTCATTCAAACTGCTTGGACACTTTGTGACCACAATAACATCAGCTCTTTTAGCTCCTGTTTTAGGCTCCCTTAAATTCCCCGCTGGGAGCATGCAATCATCTGTATATATATTATCATAAGCCGTAAGCAGTATATAAAACCCAGCCTGCACCTTTCTATGCTGAAAAGAATCATCCAATAAAACGATCTCCAAACTGGGGTTCCGGGATTTTAAATGCTCTATCCCCCTCTGCCTGTTTTCATCTACAGCAACCTGTATTTGATCCTTGAATTTTGAAAAAAACTGAAACGGCTCATCACCAATAGATACCGCCGAGTCTGATGCATCAGCTAATTTGAACCCGGTGGTTTTTCTTTTATATCCACGACTTAAAGTAGCCGTTTGAAATTCTTCAGATAGTAACCTGATTAAATACTCTATCATTGGACTCTTTCCAGTACCTCCCACGCTCAAATTCCCAACTCCAATAACTGGAAAACCATATGATTTACTTTTCAACCACCCATAATCAAAGGCTTTGTTACGCCAATAAGTAACCACATAATAAATGGGGTTCAATGGATAAAGCAACTTCCTGAAAAATTTCATGAAACTAAAGTATTATTTTTTATTCACCTGAAATGAACCAATTCGTAAAAAATCCACCCACAAGCACTTGAAAAAATTTTGTAGGTTTGATGAAAATAGGCTCAAAACATGATGACCATACAAGATGTAATAAATCACCTAGAGATATTTGCCCCTCTCCATTATGCAGAGGATTTTGATAACACAGGCTTACTAGTGGGTGATGCAAGCACCCCTTTGAAAGGGATCTTAGTTACCTTAGACACTTTAGAACAAGTGGTTGACGAAGCTATTGAAAAGCAATGTAATTTAATCGTTAGCTTCCACCCTATTATTTTTAAAGGTTTAAAAAAAATTACAGGAAAATCCTATGTGGAACGAACTGTTTTTAAAGCCATTAAACACGATATTGCCATATATTCGATTCATACGGCTTTAGACAACTCTTTCCAAGGAGTGAACGCTATGATTTGCGACCAACTTGGTTTAAAAAACAACCAAATTTTAATTCCTCAATCTGGCACAATTAAAAAGTTAACAACCTTTGTTCCCAAAAATGAAGCAGAAACACTTCGTCAGGCTTTATTCGATGTGGGAGCAGGAGGCATTGGTAATTATGATTGCTGTAGTTTTAATGTTGAAGGAACTGGCACTTTCCAGGGGAACGATCAATCCAACCCGACCAAAGGAAGTCGGGGCTCCATTCATTATGAGGAAGAAACACAAATTTCAGTTACCTATGCAAAACATCTTGAAAGAATCATTTTAAAGACATTGTTTGAAACCCATTCCTATGAAGAAGTAGCCTATGAGGTTGTCACACTAGAAAACAAGAACCAACATATAGGTATGGGAATGGTAGGAGAACTGGAGACTGCAATGGAAGAGGAATCCTTCTTAACCTTTCTAAAAAAGCAAATGAAAACTTCATGCATCCGACATACAACCCTTCTCAACAAACCAATTAAGAAAGTAGCTGTTTTAGGAGGATCTGGAGCATTTGCTATTGGAGCTGCTAAGACTGCAAAAGCAGACGCTTTTGTAACTGCAGATTTGAAATATCACGACTTCTTTTCCGCTGAAAATCAAATTATTTTATGCGATATCGGCCACTTTGAAAGTGAACAATACACAAAAAATCTTTTAGCCTCTTATCTTACAAAAAAAATTACTAATTTTGCAGTCGTTTTATCAACGACCCAAACCAATCCAGTAAAGTATTTTTAATATATGGCAAAAAAGAAAGAAACAACTGTAGAAGAGCGCTTAAGAGCCTTATACGATTTACAACTCATCGACTCACGTATTGATGAAATTAGAAATGTTCGTGGAGAGCTTCCTTTAGAAGTTCGTGACTTAGAAGATGAAGTTGCTGGTTTGAATACTAGATTAGAAAGACTTGAGTCTAGTTTAGAATCGATTGATCACCAAATTACTGACAAGAAAAATTTAATTGAAGAATCAAAAGCTTTGATTAAAAAATACAGTGAGCAACAAAAAAATGTTAGAAATAACAGAGAATATAATTCCTTAACCAAAGAAGTTGAGTTCCAAGAACTGGAAATTCAATTAGCTGAAAAGCACATCAAGGAATTCAAAGCTCAAATTGAGCAAAAGAAAGAAGTTATTTCTGAGACTAAAGACCGTCTTAAAGAGCGTCAAAAACACCTTAAGCACAAAAAAGGTGAATTGGATGCTATTTTAGCTGAAACTGAGAAAGAAGAAAAAGCCTTGATTGAAAAGTCTGACGACTACAAATCAAACATTGAAGAAAGATTGGTTAAAGCTTACACTAGAATCAGAGAAAATGTTAAAAATGGTTTAGCTGTTGTACCTGTTGAAAGAGGTGCTTCAGGAGGATCTTTCTTTACCATTCCACCACAAATCCAAATGGAAATTGCTTCACGTAAAAAAATCATTACAGATGAGCACAGTGGTAGAATTTTGGTTGACCCAGCATTAGCTGATGAACAAAAAGAGAAAATGGAAAAATTATTTGCGAGCTTAGCTTAATATAATTTACAACATACTTTCGAAGGCCTTTACATTTGTAAAGGCTTTTTTATTTAATAAAACTTTCACTATTTAGAATTAAGGATATGCATTTTCTTACGACTACTACAATTAATAAAATCAATCTCATGAAACATATTGCAGCCCTTTTTATGACAATTTTCCTATTTAATTGTGAAAACAAAGCTCAATCCAACTCAAAAAAACAAGCATTACTAGAAGTCACACCTATGGAGGTTCCAATTCAAAATGGCAAAGCTAAAGCCTATTTCGCTAGTGGATGTTTTTGGTGCGCCGAGGCTATTTATGAAAGCATTAAAGGTGTTGATGAAGCCATTTCAGGTTATTCTGGCGGATTCACAGACAATCCCAGCTACAAATCCACAAGCACCGGGGCAACAGGACATGCTGAGGCCATCGAAGTCATTTATGATCCAGAAGTTATCAGCTTTGAAGAGTTAGTCGAGGTGTATTTTAGTTCGCAAGATCCGACCCAAGTCAACGGTCAAGGTCCTGATAAAGGGTCGCAATACAGATCCATTATATTTTATCAAAATGACGAGCAAAAACAAATCGCAGAAAAGAAAAAAGGAGAATGGGGCAAAAAATTAAATTCCAATATAGCTGCTGAAATTGTACCCTTTCAAAAGTTTTATGTAGCCGAAGATTATCATCAAGACTTTGAAAGACTAAACCCCACAAATCCCTACATCAGAAATGTCTCAAACAAAAGACTGCAGCAATTAAGACAATCGTGCCCCCTTTTATTGAAAAAAGAACATTAAAAAAGGTGCCAGATATTTTCTGGCACCCTAAAGACTAATTCAAAAAACTACTAATCAAAAATATCACTACATTTTGTTCTGGACGAGCTTCCCTGTAAAGCGTTCTCCATTAATGGATAAAATGTAAATCAATGTATTTGAATTTAATGAAGGTAAATTGACCTGATAATGATTACTACCCTCTTTTATTTCACCCGAAAATACGGTCATTACGCGTTGGCCTAACAAATTCATCAACACCAATTCTCCTTCACTTTTATCTGGAACATCTACTTTAAAATTAACCTCATTGTTAAAAGGGTTTGGATAGGCTTTTATAGCTGGCTTTCCAACAACCTCTTTAATTTCTTCAATTTTGGGTATTTCAGCCAGTTTAACTGCTTCCTCTTCCGGTTCCTCACAAGTAGCAGCATCTGAAATACATGTTGTATCGTCTGTTCGTCTTGCTTTAATACTAAAACCATCACCGGCATTAATATTAAAATAAACTGACGACTGCCAGACACCACCAACTTCCAATTCATTTATGTATTGATATTCACTACCAACTGGACTTACAACCTGCAAGGTCATTTGAGCAGAGGAACACGTCGCTGGATCCGAGACTTGGACCACAGGCGTTGACGGAACATTAGGTGCTGCATAGATAATTTTACTCATTCCATTGGAAATACAACCATTAATTGTCATCGCTCTGATGACATACGAACCTGGTGCTAATCCAGAAAAAACACCAGTATTATTGGTAAAATCCTCGGGGTTTTCACTGTCAATACTAAAGGTTAATCCAGTAATAGTTGAAGTAACCGCTATGGTACCTGTGGTTAAACCACAAGTTGGTTGAGTAACGTTTCCTGTTAAATCACCGGGATTTGGATTGACAGTCAAAATGACATCATTCGTTGCAGAGGAACAAACTGGGTCAAATCCACTTGTACAAGTTAATCTTAAAGTCACTGTACCAACCCCCGATACACTAACTGTTCCTGTTGCAGAATTAGGACTATTGAAAGATGCCGAAGCTGTTCCCGTTGAAGAAACTTGGGACCATTGAGGAGTTCCGTTTACAACAGCACCGTTCAAATTAAATACAGTTGGACCACCGGGTTTAGACTGACACAAGGCTTGAGGAGAACCTGCATTGGATGTTGGATTAGGATTAACAATTAAAACAACCGTACTGTTAATCACTCCACAGGATGGACTTTGGTCACTTGTTGCCGTTAATTTTAAAGTTACTGTGCCTATTCCTGAAATTGACACGTTAGACGTTAAAGAAGTATCGTCCGTAAAACTGACCACATCTGCAGTTCCCGTTGAACCCTCCTTAGTCCATTTAAAAGTAGCGTTTGTTCCTATACCTGCTAAAGTGAAATCTGTTGGACCTGTTGGCAGGGTTTGACATAAAGCTTGATTACTTCCTGCATTTACCGTTGGATTGGGATTAACGGTCAATACAACCGTACTGTTAATACTTCCACATGATGGATTTTGGTCACTTGTTGCCGTTAATTTCAAAGTAACAGTTCCTGTTCCAGAAATAGAAACATTAGATGTTAAAGAAGTATCGTCGGTAAAACTTACCACATCTGCTGTTCCCGTAGATCCTTCTTTGGTCCACTTAAAGGTGGCATTTGCTCCTGTACCAGCTAAGGTAAAATCGGTTGGGCCAGACGGCTGGGTTTGGCATAACGTTTGAGCACTTCCCGCATTTACCATTGGATTAGAATTAACTGTCAATACGACTGTACTATTGATTGTACCACAAGAAGGGGTTTGATCACTAGTACCCGTTAATTTTAATGTTACCGTACCTATCCCGGAAATGGAAACATTAGAGGTTAATGAGGTATCGTCAGTAAAGCTGACCACATCTGCTGTTCCCGTAGATCCTTCTTTGGTCCACTTAAAGGTGGCGTTTGTTCCTGTACCAGCTAAGGTAAAATCGGTTGGTCCTGTTGGCAAAGTTTGACATAACGCCTGATTATTTCCAGCATTAACGGTAGGGTTTGGATTTACATTAAGAACTACTTGATCTGAAGGCGTACCGCAAGATGGGGTATATCCACTTGTTGTTGTCAATTGCAGTGTAACTGAACCTATACCAGAAACTGAAACATTGGTCGTAAGAGACGTATCATCATCAAAACCAGAAACATCAGCAGTTCCTGTTGCTCCTACTTTGGTCCATTTAAAGCTTCCGTTAGACCCAGATCCAGCCAAGGTAAAGCTTGTTGGTCCCGATTCACCAGACTGACACAATGTTTGATCTATACCAGCATTAGCTGTAGGCAACGGATTTATGACAACAGTATCCATTGCGGGATTTAAACAAACATTACCTGTGGGCGTATAAGTAATCGTATAACTCCCAGCAGAACTAGCTGCCAAATCTATAATACCATCATTGGACAATTGACTATTCCCAGCAGTTGGGTTACTCCATACCAAACCAGCCGGTGACGCACTAAATGTTCCATTGGGAATAACAGGCGCATTTGGTGAAGCAGTTCCTGACTTACAATAGGCCGCATCATAATCCAGTTGAGCATTTCCAAATTGAAAATCGACAGGTATCGGATCAACAAAATCCTTTAATGCAGCATTATAGGAGTCAGAAGCTTTAGTCTTAACAAACACCGTTTTTATATTTGCCGATAGACAATTTGCATTAAAAATAGCATCAATATTAATTGCCGCTTCCACAAAAGCATAGGCAATATAATTATTGGACCCAAAGGCTTCATAAGGAACCGAAACTCCTCCTGATTCATTAGTTGCGCCATAGGCACTGGGTTGCATTGCAACCACTGGAATTTCCTTTTCCACAAACTGGTAGGAAGAACCCGAAGCCTCCCAAACATAAAAATGCACATTGGCATTGCCCCCACCATTACTGTACTCCATAGATAAAACAAAGTCTCCAATTGTTCTACCGTTGGTTGATGCCAAGGAAGATGTTCCATCCGCACCCACGGAGGTAAATGTTCCTCCTTCATTTTTGGTAAACACCCCTTGAGAAAATTCAAAATCTATATAACTAGTTCCGTTTGTCACCAATCGATCACCGGCTAGCATAAGCCATTTTTCTGTTCCGCTTGTAGATTGGTGAAGAATAACGGTATTAATATCACATTTACTGGTCGCTTTACTATTGGTCCAACTCCAAGTATTGGGATTGTCTCCAAATGAACTACCACCCGTAAAACTATTATCAGAAGTTGTATTATAAAGATCACGTGAAAACTTCGTGTTATTGGCATTAATTGGAACATATTCTGACCCATTATATTGAAGAACAAATCCACCAACAGTTGCAGCATCACCGTCATCAATCCAATCTCCTTCAGAATCAGAAAGCAAGTTTCCGTCTATATCAAAACCACCGATAGGCGGATTCACAGGAGCGACTTGTCCAAAAGACATTATCGAAACTAAAAAAAGAAGTAAAAAAATTACATAGAAAGATATTGGCATCCTTTTGGATTCCATTAAGAGATTTAATTTTTGGGGAGCATTTTTGCTTGAGTAGTCGTGTTTTTTCATTGGAAAAGAGATTTAATTGATTAATAGCATGAGGCCAAGTCAATTAGACCGGGGAATAAAACACCAATTTTAAGTAAGACAATCCTTGGAAGTCTAGTTAGTACCCACAACAATGAAAAGACATGATAATTTTGAGAGGTTTAATAGAAGTTTATTAAACCATGGAGGTTTGCGGCTTGAACCACTATCAATTAATTGGAGAGAAAAAAATTATAATTTGATTAACAGCTAATTAAAGATAATCAAACCTTATTACACCATCGAAAAAAGACGTCAGAATGCTATTTTAAAGCTTAAACTACTCGTGAATAAGGAAATAGGACTACAAATGCATTTAAAAAAGCAATTCCTATTTCAATGGTTTTGATGCTTTTATTTCAAAAATTAATGGATATAATTGATGATTAGCCACATACATCCCAGAAGAAGTTTCTGTTAAATCTGGCAACACATCATAAGGACTTTCATAATGCTCTTTTAAATATTCAATCTTCAAACCAGCCTCTGCAAGCGAGCTAATGATTTCACCAAAGCCATGATTCCATCCATATTCTTTGCTAATCATTTCAGAATCTGTATCAGCGTAGGTACCTTCATACTCCTCATAGATGGTTTCTTTTTGCATGTATCCATACTTCATCACAGCAGGTTTTTCCAAGTAGTCAAACATCCAAACTATGGGATGAAATTCTGCAATATAAAAAACTCCTCCAGGTTTTAACCGCTCCGCAATCATTATCGCCCACGGTTTTAAATCCGGCAACCAACCTATCACCCCGTAACTCGTAAAGATAATATCAAACAAAGAGGCCACATACTTTGAGGTATCCAATACATTGCAACAGACAAACTCTGCATCCAGTTTTAAATCATCATTGAGTTGCTTTGCGATTTCTAACGCCTTATCACTAATATCAACTCCCATACACTTAGCGCCCAACCTACTCCAACTTAAGGTATCCTGCCCAAAATGACATTGCAAATGCAATAATGATTTGCCAGACACATCACCCAAAGCCTCCAGTTCATAAGAATTTAATGAAGATTTCCCTTTCTTAAAATCACTTAATTGATACATATCACTTTGAGAATGTACCTCAGCCTTTTTGTTCCAGGTATTCTTATTAGTTTCAAAATATTTTGTTAAATCTTCCATAATCAAAGAATTACATCATCCAAATGCATCATACACGCGTAAATATAATAAACTTAAAAATTCCGCAATACGCGTCTCTATAAATCGAAAAAGCGCTTCCACTATCAGTTGAAGCGCTTTTTCCTTTCTTGGCTTTCAAAACCTTAGTCCAAGAACCAGAATAAAAGCAAATTTCTGGTTTCCAAACTATAGTAATTTCTTTATGAATACAAATTTCAAACCTAATTTAAGATACCCCTAAAACTTCATAGCTTGAATTAGAATTCTTATTTTTACCGAAATCAAAACACAAACAAATTGACTAATCACAAACTAGGTCTTGATTATGCTAAAGAACAAGACCAAAATGATCCTCTAAAAGACTATCGAAAGAAGTTCCATATTCCCACGGATCAAGATGGAAAGGAACTGGTTTATTTATGTGGTAACTCTTTAGGGCTTCAACCAAAAACCACCAAAGAATATATTGATCAGGAATTGAATGATTGGGCCCAATTGGGCGTAGAAGGACATACAGAAGCCAAAAATCCATGGTTACCTTATCATGAATTTCTGACTGAAAATATGGCCAAGGTTGTTGGAGCCAAACCCATTGAGGTGGTTGTCATGAACACCTTAACAGCCAACCTCCATTTTATGATGGTATCGTTTTACAAGCCTACCGCTAAGCGTTATAAAATACTTATTGAAAGTGATGCCTTCCCTAGCGATAAATATGCCGTAGAATCCCAATTGCGTCATCATGGATATGATGATAAAGATGGGCTTATCTTATGGAAACCTAGAGAAGGTGAAGAACTTTTGAGATATGAAGACCTTGAAGGCCTTTTGGATAAACATGGTGAGGAAATTGCACTTGTATTAATTGGAAATACAAACTATTACACGGGGCAATTTTTTGATATGAAACGCATTTCAGATTTGGGACATAAACATGGTTGTATTGTTGGTTTTGATTGTGCCCATGGTGCTGGAAATGTCAATTTAAAGCTTCATGACTCGGATGCTGATTTTGCAGTTTGGTGTACCTATAAATACCTAAATTCTGGCCCAGGAAGTTTGGCCGGCGCGTTTGTGCATGAAAAACATGCCTATGATAAATCACTGAATCGCTTTACAGGATGGTGGAGTCATAACAAACAAACCCGCTTTAACATGCGACATGAATTTGATGTGTTGCCTGGTGCCGAAGGTTGGCAATTAAGCAACCCTCCTATTTTATCTATGGCAGCTATCAAAGCTTCTTTAGATATTTTTGGTGAAGTAGGCATCGAAGCTTTGAACGAAAAATCAAAAAAACTTACAGGGTATTTTGAATTTCTTTTGAAACAACTGGGTGAAGACACCATTAGAATCATTACTCCTGAGAATCCAAAAGAAAGAGGTTGCCAACTATCCATTCAAGTAAAAAATGCTGATAAAAACCTATTTGATAAACTTACCAAATCGGGCGTCATTGCAGATTGGCGGGAACCTGATGTGATAAGATGCGCCCCAGTGCCATTATACAATTCGTTTGAAGATGTTTACAGAATGGTTGAAAATCTTAAATCGATTTTAAATGGATAAACAACAAAACATACTAATTATTGGTGCCGGACTTTGCGGCTCTCTTTTAGCATTACGACTTGGTCAACGAGGTTATAATGTAACTGTGATGGAAATGCGTCCAGACATGCGCAAAGTTGACATAAGTGCCGGCAGATCCATAAATTTAGCCTTTTCAGATCGAGGAATCAAAGCCATGAACATGGTCGGCATTCTAGATAAAGTGATGCCACTTTGTATTCCTATGAATGGAAGAATGCTTCACGATTTGGAAGGGAATACCATCTTATCCCCTTACAGCGGGCGCGAAGAGGAATATATCAATTCCATCTCCAGAGGTGGCTTGAACTCATTATTACTCGACGAAGCAGAAAAGCATGATAATGTTACCATCCATTTCAACAAAAAATGCCTTTCTGTCGATTTCGAGAAAACCACTTCTACTTTTAAGGATTATAATAGCCAATCTGAGTTTGTTGAAGATGCCGATGTCATTTTCGCGACTGACGGTGCTGGATCAGCAATGAGAAAAAGTTACTATTTGAGTAAAAAATTCCTTTTTAGCTTTTCTCAAAATTGGCTCTCTCACGGCTATAAGGAACTTTCTATTTTACCCAATGAGAATGGTGATTTTAAAACCTTTAAAAATGCTTTGCATATTTGGGGACGTGAATCGTTTATGCTTATTGCTTTACCCAATTTGGATGGCAGTTTTACAGTCACATTGTTCTTAAGTTATGATGAAGGGGAATACAATTTCAACAACCTAACAACCAAAGAAAGCGTTTTGGAGTTCTTTGGTAAATATTTTAAAGATGCTTTGGAATTGATGCCTAATCTGGCTGAAGACTTTTTTGAAAACCCTACATCGCCTTTGGGAACAGTGAAATGTTCTCCTTGGCATTACAAAGGAAACACCTTGTTGATGGGTGATGCAGCTCATGCCATTGTTCCTTTTTATGGGCAGGGAATGAATGCTTCCTTTGAGGATGTAACGGTCTTAGATCAAGTATTGGAAGAAGGACATAAGAATTGGGAAACCATCTTTAAAATTTATGAATCCCGACGCAAAAAGGACACCGACGCCATAGCTGATTTAGCCATTGACAATTTCCATGAAATGAAAGGTCATGTCAATCACCCTAACTTTAGGGAAAAACGAAAATTGGAAATGGCTTTGGAAAAAGAATTTCCAGAGTACGCTTCAAAATATTCCCTAGTGACTTTTAATGAAGATATGGGATATCAAGAAGCCATGTTGAGGGGACGTGCCCAAGACAAAGCCATTTTAAACATGTTGGCCGATGGCACTTTAAATATGGAAGATGATTTAAAAACCAATTTTGAAAAAGTTAAAGTAGAAACCGATCATATTTTAGAAGAAGATCGCATTGCTAAAAACGCATAAAACGATGAGTGAAGAAAAAAAAGTAACACCCAGAGGAGCCTATCCGCATGTAAAAGTAGTTGGCGATTTCATTTTTGTCTCAGGTACTAGTTCTAGGAAACCAGACAACACAATTGCAGGAGTCGAATTGATAGACGAGATGAACACCAAAAAACTGGATATAGAAGTTCAAACCCGTGAGGTCTTAAAAAACATCGACCGAAATCTTCAAACCGTTGGAGCTAGCATCAAAGATGTCGTAGATGTAACCACCTTTTTGGTGAATATGAATGATTTTGCTGGTTACAACAAAGCTTATGGGGAATTCTTTGAGAAAGAAACAGGCCCAACAAGAACTACGGTAGCAGTACATCAATTACCACATCCCGATTTGGTGGTAGAGATCAAGGTAACGGCTTATAAGAAAGCTTAGTTGATGATTATTTTAAGTAAAATAAATACATCTATATTTTTAAATATCATTCTTTTATTTTGTTTTCTCTCAGCATGCAAAAATGAAAGAACTGAAAACCAAAAAAAATCTCATCCTAAACTAACCCAAGATTACCAATTGGATTTTTTAAAAGATGTTTTAATTGACACCTCAATTTTTAATTTGAAACATTACCAAAATCCTTTTATTAGCCAAAGAGATTTTAAATCTGATGAAACTAGACTACAATTAAATGAAGAGAGAAACTTTCCAGAAAATATTCCGTTAGGAAAGTTTATAGCAATACATCTGGAGGAAAATGACACATTACATATAAACTCACAATTAGATAGCATGAATAGACTAGACATGCGAAAATTAAAAAGTTTTGGGATAAAATATATTGAATGGGAGGATTTAAAAAAATATCATTTTATTGAAGATAGTCTAATTGTGGAAAATCTTGTTTCTAAAGATTCAATAAAAAACCTAACAGCTTCAATCAAGAAAGACAAAGAGATTTGGATCACCAAACCTGTATTTAACAAACAATTGAATAAAGCCTATATTGAACTTGGAAACAAATGGTATTTTCGGCATGGAATTCTTTACGAAAAAGTAAATAATAAATGGATCTTCAAAAAAATAATTTTTAGTAGACGGACTTAATTCAATCTAAAAGATAGTATCACTTCCCAAACTTATTAACTAAAGCCTTTTCCGTTTTCAACCCTATAACGGCAACTCCAATAACAACAATGGAGATGGCGAGGATAAAACCAACCAACATTTGGAAATTTAACAAAAAACCCAATATACCTAAGCCAAAAAGAATACCTGCAAATTTTAAGTAAAGGTTTCCTCCATAGCTTAAGGAAAAATACCAATGCTCCGGACTTCTTCCGGCTCGCTTGGATTTAGAAAGCATTTTAAAGTCCTCCTGGTATTTAGGTGGCTTTTTGGTTTGCCACCAACCTGTAAAAAACATTAATACAGAAGTGGTCAAAAGAATAATCGAGAAACTGTTTTCAACATTCATAAGACGAATTACTTAGACCAAAATACAAAATATGCACGGGATTTTCATGGGGTAGCTTCCTTAATTTATTTGTACTTTTGGAATCAAACCAACTATAATATTTTGTGGAAAAAATCCAAAATTATATAAACGGAAGTTTTCATAATCCTTCATCCAACGATTGGATTGACAACTATTGTCCAGCCAATGGAGAAGTATATGGCCAAATCCCTAATTCAACTAAAGAAGATGTTGAAAACGCTTATTTAGCAGCCCAATCTGCTTTTCCTAATTGGTCGCAAACGACCTTGGAAGAACGGAGCCGTATCTTGATTAAAATATCAGAATTACTGGAGGCCAATCTAGATCGATTTGCAGAAACTGAAAGTAAGGACAATGGCAAGCCAATAAGTTTGGCCAAGTCGGTAGACATTCCCAGAGCCGCAAGTAATTTTCGTTTTTTCGGAAATGCCATTACGCAATTTGCCAGTGAAAGTCATGAAAGTGTAGGTCAACAAGCTATTAATTATACCCTAAGACAACCTATAGGCGTTGTCGGCTGTATTTCCCCATGGAATTTGCCTCTTTATTTATTTACATGGAAAATTGCCCCTGCATTAGCAGCTGGTAATTGTGTTGTTGCCAAACCCAGCGAAGTTACGCCTATGACAGCCTTTTTACTGGGAGAAATTTGTAATGAAGCAGGTTTACCTAAGGGAGTTCTAAACATTGTTCATGGTTTGGGAACCTCTACAGGTCAAGCCATTATTGAACATCCAGACATTAAAGCCATTTCCTTTACGGGAGGTACGGCAACTGGCGCCCATATTGCAAGAGTAGCAGCCCCGATGTTTAAAAAACTATCGTTGGAATTGGGCGGAAAAAACCCCAACATCATTTTTGCAGATTGTGATTATGAGGATATGCTTAACACAACGGTACGTTCTTCATTTGCTAATCAAGGGCAAATTTGCCTTTGCGGAAGCCGAATTTTTGTAGAAAAACCTATTTATGACCAATTTAAAGCCGATTTTGTCGCAAAAGTTAAATGCCTGAAAGTAGGTCATCCTGCAAAGACAGACACCAATATTGGCGCCTTAGTTTCCAAACCCCATATGGAAAAGGTTTTAAACTACATTGATATTGCCAAAGAAGAAGGCGGAAGCATACTATGCGGGGGCACCCAGGTAACTGTTGAAGGTTTTGAAAATGGCTATTATTTGGAGCCTACCGTCATTGAGGTTAAAACGGATGAATGCCGCGTGAATCAAGAAGAAATTTTTGGCCCAGTTGTAACTATCATGCCTTTTGAAACCGAAGATGAAGTTTTACAAATGGCTAATAAGGTAAAATATGGTCTCTCCTCGACCCTTTGGACTAATGACCTAAAACGCACCATGCGAATGAGTCAACAATTGCAGGCTGGAATTGTTTGGGTTAACACATGGATGTTACGTGATTTGCGTACACCCTTTGGTGGAGTGAAAGCCAGCGGTGTAGGTCGTGAAGGCGGCTTTGATGCCTTACGCTTTTTTACCGAACCTAAGAATGTTTGTATTAAATATTAAAATCGTATGTCCCCTCGAGCGCAGTCGAGAGGTAAATAATGGAAACTTATTATGTTTACATATTACTTTGTTCTGATCATTTAACTTATACAGGAGTTACAAATAATCTTGGAAGGAGGTTTGAAGAACATCAAAATGGTTTAAACACAAAATGCTTCACTTATAAAAGAAGACCATTAAAATTAGTTTTTCAACAAGAATTCAATGATATTGAACAAGCAATCTATTTTGAAAAGAAAATTAAAACATGGAGTAGGAAAAAGAAATTAGCATTGGCAAATGGTGACTTTGATTTACTTCAAATATTATCTGAATGCCGAAATGCAACGCATTCCAAATACAAACCCTAAGAAAGGTCTCGACTGCGCTCGACCTGACAAGAAAAATTAACTTAGAAAATGAATCTAGAACTAAATAATAAATACGCCCTAGTTTGTGGAAGTACCGCTGGTATAGGAAAAGCAACTGCTATTTCTCTAGCCAACGAAGGCGCAACAGTCACTTTAGTGGCTCGAAATGAAGCCAAGTTAAAAGAAGTGCTGAGGGATTTACCAAATTCAGACAAGCACAATTATTTGGTTGCTGATTTTTCAAACCCTGAAGAACTACAAGAAAAGGTAAACACGTTTATAACTCAAAACCATGGCTTCCATATTTTGGTAAATAATACAGGAGGTCCTGCTGGAGGCCCAGTATTTAGTGCCAAACTCGAGGAATTTGAAAATGCCTTTACCCAACATTTAAAATGCAATCACGTGTTGGCACAAGCGGTTGTTCCTTTTATGAAAGAAGCTGGTTTTGGAAGGATCATAAACATTATTTCCACCTCCGTAAAACAACCTTTGGATGGTTTAGGGGTGAGCAATACCATTCGTGGTGCTGTTGCAAACTGGAGCAAGACTCTAGCCAATGAGTTAGGACAATTTGGAATCACGGTGAATAATGTCCTACCCGGTGCAACAGGAACAGAGCGATTGACGGAAATCATTAAAAATAAATCGGCAAAAACAGGTAAAAGTGAAGATGAAGCTGCCGAGGCCATGAAACAAGCTGTGCCAGCCAAACGTTTTGCCCAACCCGAGGAATTGGCTGATGCCATAACGTTTTTAGCAAGTTCTCGCGCCAGTTATATCAACGGAATTAACCTTCCAGTTGATGGTGGTCGAACAAAAAGTTTGTAAATTTAACCAAAACCCGCGTGAGGGGTTGAAGCTAGCTACCGTGTAGCGCGAAAAACCCGACCCGCAAGGGGCACGCCCAAAAAAATAACATATGAGCCAATTAGTTTCTCCTATAAATTTCAAAGAATGGATTGAAGAAAACCGTCACTTGTTAAAACCTCCTGTAGGGAATAAAGTGGTTTGGAAAGATGGCGACTTTATTGTCATGGTAGTTGGTGGGCCTAACAGCCGTAAAGACTATCACTACAATGAAACTCCTGAGTTTTTCTACCAAGTGGAAGGGGATATTGTTTTAAAAGTTATTGACCAAGGTCAACCTAAAGACATTCACATAAAGGAAGGTGAAATTTTTCTTTTGCCTCCAAAAGTTCCACATTCCCCACAACGTGGTGCTAACACTGTGGGCTTGGTTATAGAATACCCAAGAGAGAAAGGGGTTCAAGATGCCTTGTTGTGGTTTTGTGAAAACTGCACCACCAAATTGTATGAGGAAGATTTTACATTGGACAACATTGAAACTGACATGCCCAAAATTTTTGATAAATACTATGGCGATGCCGGTAAGCGAACCTGTCCCAATTGTGGGCAAATAATGCAACCACCTAAAAAAGTACAACTAGAAGACTAATATTTACTACCAACTACCAACATGAAACGCAAACTAAGAATTAATGGCCATTCTCACCTATTGCCCTATCCCGAGGAGATTCCTCAATTTATGAAGGATAAAGGTATTTTTTGGGTTGACAAAGACAGAAAATACATGCTTCAGAAAGACTGGAGCAGACCTGTAACCGATTCGAGTTTTTTCTTAAACGAGAAGCTGGAATGGATGGAGCGCTACAAAATAGATCATGCGGTAGTGCTCAACTTGTCGCAGTTGTATGGTAACGGTCTGCGTTTGGAAGAGATGAAGCAGGCTCTTAGGTTTCAAAATGATTTTAATGGTAGAATACAAGCTGAAAACCCAAGTAAATTCACGTGTGGATTTGTAGTTCACCCTGGATTTGTTCGCGGTGCTTGCTGGGAAATTGAGCGTTGTGTGGAAGAGTTAGGCATGAACTTATTATGCCTTCCCACCCATTATATGGACACCATTGGAACTTGGCGTTGTATTTTTGATGAGGAAAACGAACCTATTTTTGAGTTAGCCAACAAATATAATTTGGCTGTTGAGATTCACCCATATGATGGTGAGAAATTCATCAAACTTCAAAACACCGCTTGGAGATTTCATTTGATATGGATGTTAGCACAATGCGCAGATGCTTACCACTTCCTAACCTTGAATGGTTACTATGAGAAATATCCAAATATGCGAATTTGTTTTGCTCATGGCGGACAATTGGCCCAGATTAATTTAGGACGACGTATTCAAGGGTTTGATGGTCGTCATGATTTATTTGAAGGTAAAGTACACCCTAGAAAAGCTGTGGGGCATAAAAACATATTCTTTGACACCCTAGTACATGACACAGGCTCTCTTCAGTTATTGATAAAAAATCAAACGGCGAAACAGGTGCTAATTGGCTTGGACGATCCGTATCCATTAGGGGAAATGGAAAGCACTACCCAATCTTCATATCCAGGGAAAATTTTGGATTTAGCCATTGAGAGGAATATCATCGACGAAACTGAAAAGGATGCCATGTGGGAGGATAATGTATTACAGTGGTTATTTGGTGATGATGAAGTCAAAAAGCAAAATTTAGTAAACAAGATTCTGGCTTAATATGCATTTTCTGCCTGAACATATTGACAACTATGTTGTAAAGCACTCTGAAAATGAGCCGGAGCTTCTGCAAAAGCTCAACAGAGAGACCCATCAAAAAATTTTACAACCAAGAATGTTAAGTGGGGACTACCAAGGAAGGGTTTTAAGCATGCTTTCCAAATTAATTCAGCCTAAATACATATTGGAAATAGGGACCTATACAGGATATTCTGCGCTTTGTTTGGCTGAAGGCTTAACCAAGGGTGGTGAATTACATACCATTGACGTAAATGAGGAACTGGTAGATTTTCAAAGGAAGTATTTTGACGCCTCACCATTTGGAGAACAAATTTATCAGCATTTAGGAAATGCCTTAGATATCATTCCAGAACTTGATCACACTTTCGATTTGGTTTTTATTGATGCCGACAAACCAAATTACATCAATTATTTTCATGCTATTGTAGAAAAATTGAGGCCTGGAGGTATCATCCTTTCAGATAATGTTCTTTGGAGTGGCAAAGTAGCCGAACCTATTAATGATAAGGATACGTCAACAAAACTATTGGTTGAATACAATCAACTATTAAAGGAAGATTCTCGTGTTGAAACCGTTATTTTGCCCATACGTGATGGCTTAACAATAAGTAGAAAGCGTTAGATAATGGATAACCAATTAAATTCGATAGTGGTTCAAGACTTTGATCAAAATCCAGTGGATTTATTGTCAATTTATAAAAACCAAAACCTGCTACTCTTACTTTATAACAACCAATGTTTAGGATGCACTGGAAGAGCTGTGCCATTAGCCTACAAGCTGCAGAACATGCATAAAAATATAACTGTTATTGGCATTCACAGTAATTTTGGTACTCAAACAACCTCTGGAGAAGACATCAAAAGTATATTCACCTCAAAAGAATTACCCTTCCCCATCTATTTAGATGAAACACATGAGATTTATGATTTTTTCCAAAGTGAAGGAACACCTCAGTGGGTACTAATTACAAAAGATAAAACGATATACCGCTCGGTTTTTGGCTCTCAGGCCAATGCTGAAAATCGTTTGCTTTATGCTTTGGAGAGTTTAGATTAGAAGAAATCAAATCTACATGTTCCTTTTTATTGAGCCTGTAAAGTCCTCTAGATCGTCTTTGACTTTATTGAGTTCGTCTTGAACATCTTTAGTGATATTGGTATCAATGCCCATCTTATCACTACTGTTATTAATCTCAGATTTAATATCATTGGAAGCGTCTCGAAGCATACGCATACCTTTCCCTAAGCCTTTGGCTACTTCTGGAATTTTATCCGCTCCAAAAACCAACACCACGATGAAGAGAATGAAAATCACCTCTGGTGTACCTATAAACAATATAATCGCACTTGCTATCACGATGCAAATATACTAAGATGAATTATATGAAAATTAAAAAGGCCAGTTAATTCAACTGGCCTTTTGTTAATTTTTAATCTCTTACCTGATTTTTAAATTTATCAAAATCACTTTGTTGAACTTCTTTTGGCCAACTGTTATTTGATGTATCTATATCTGCAGTTTCCAGGTTAGGATCAACTGTAATCTTTACGATTTCCTTATCAGAAGCCACAGATTTGCTAACTTCTTTATCGTTGTATCTCCATATTTGCGCTGGATATGTTTCTGTTTTAGAAGTTCCATCGCTATAGGTATACTCAACAATAATAGGCATTACCAAACCTCCTGGTTTTTCAAATGTAATAGAATAGAAATATTTTGGTTCATTAATATTCTTTCTTTCATCCGCAGTGAAATTGTCCATAAGGTATTCTTTTAATGTAGATGAATTTTCAACTGCAGAACCATTCTTTAAACTTTCCTTATAATCTTCACTTCCCTCTTCTACCATGTAAACTAATGGAGGTAAATCTGACATCTTCATTCCTCTTTGTGCCACGATATCTTTAACATATTTGTTTGGCTCAGAAGACACATAGTACTTTTTAACATCCTTAACTCCTATATCAACCCAATCTGTAGTGTAGAACCAACCTCTCCAAAACCAGTCTAAGTCAACTGCAGAGGCATCTTCCATGGTTCTAAAGAAATCTTCTGGTGTTGGGTGTTTAAACATCCATCTTTGCGCATAAGTTCTGTAGGCATAGTCAAACAATTCCTCGCCCATAATGGTCGTTCTTAATATATTAAGAGCCGTTGCTGGCTTGCTGTAAGCATTGCTTCCAAACTGATAGGTATTTAAACCTTTAGTCATTATAGGGGCAATGAAATCTTGATTTCCTCCCATGTAAGGGATTATTTTAGCCGCAGGCCCTCTTCTCGATGGATAGGTTTCATCTCCTTCTGATAAGGCATCAGGATACCATTTACCAAAATCCTGCTCCGCCACATATTGGGTAAATGTGTTTAAGCCTTCATCCATCCAAGTCCATTGACGCTCATCACTATTCACAATCATCGGAAAGAAGTTATGTCCAACTTCGTGGATAATAACACTCATCATTCCATACTTGGTACGGTCACTATAATTTCCGTTTTCATCAGGACGACCATAGTTCCAACAAATCATCGGATATTCCATTCCTTGGTTCTTAGCATGAACTGAAATAGCCTTGTGGTATGGATAATCAAATGTCATTCTTGAGTAAGACTTCAAAGTACTAGCCACAGCTTTGGTAGACCAATCTTCCCATAACGGATTCCCTTCTTTAGGATATAAAGATACTGCCATGATGTCTTTTCCACCGATGTTAACAGCCATCATATCCCAGATATATTTTCTGGATGTTGTGAAAGCAAAATCACGAACATTCTTAGCGTGAAGCTTCCATGTCTTAGTCTTGGTTGATTTATTCTTTTCAGCAGCTTCTGCTTCTGCTTGAGTTACTATAATCACTGGTTCGTCATAAGACTTTTTAGCCTTTTCATAACGATTCATCATTTCTTTAGTAAAAACATCCTTACGGTTTACCAACTCTCCTGTTCCGTCCAAAATATGGTCGGCTGGAACGGTGATGTTCACTTCAAAATCACCAAAAGGTAACGCAAATTCATCACGCCCCCAGAATTGGGAATTTTGCCAACCTTCTACATCATTATAAACGGCCATTCTAGGATAAAACTGAGCTATAACATATGCTCGGTTATCATCCTTTTCAAAATATTCATATCCAGATCTTCCTCTTCCATCTACGTGATTGTTGATATTATACCACCACTTGATTGAAAATGAAAATTTCTCTCCAGATTTTAAAGGCTTTGGTAATTCAACGCGCATCATGGTTCTGTTAATGGTATGTTGTAACGCCTTTCCGCCCGCTTCTTTTACTTCCATGATATTGAAACCTCCATCAAAAGGTTCTTTCATATAAGTTGAAACAAAACCAGAAGGTTGTTGAGCAGGTGCTACACCACTTCCTTCAATTAAAGGCGTTTTAGAATCTTTGGCTCTCATGTTTTGATCCAATTGAACCCATAGATAGGTTAACTCGTCTGGAGAATTATTGTGATAAGTAATCGTCTCAAATCCAGAAATTGTAGCCTTATCATCATCCAAGGTTATGTCCATTTTGTAATCTGCCTGCTGCTGATAGTAGGATGGACCCGGAGCACCAGAAGCCGTCCTGAACATATTTGGGGTTGAAAATTCGTCATACAATTGCTTAAATTTATTGTTATTGGTATGACCGGTTTTTGTTTCGGGCTTTTCTTGTTCCTGTTCTTGTGCAAAAGCTTGAACAGATAAAAAAGCCATCGAAAGAAAGAAATACTTGTAGATTTTCATTATTCTTTTGAAAAGTTTGTTAGTGGTAAAAAATTCGGCGGAAAATAGCAAAAAATCAATGCAAATGAGACATTTAATCGTAATTTAACATTGCTTTATCATTTTCTCTAGTGAGGATAAAGGATTTATTCTTGGAGTTAATTTTCGTGCGAATGATATTTTGTTGCTCCTCATACAAATCATAGAGCACGGAATTGGTAATTTCAATAGAGGAAATTTTCTTCACATTTTCAACCTCCAAATAAACGATGGCAATATCATCTTCATACTCTTTCCCTATGTAATTTAAGGGTACCTCTTGGCCGTTAATTTTAATTCCAAATTTACTCCTTATATATTTTTCAACATAAAGATCTACTTGCTTATCCTCATTTTTATAGGCCATCACCAAATTTTCATCATACCTAGCTTGTAGGACATCTTCTAGGTCATCAATAAAAATTCGTGAAATAAGTTGCAGCGATTTTTTCTCTGGAACATATTCCACTTGGGTAATACTTACATAGTATTTATGCAAACTGGAAAATGCCATAAGCGGCACCACGAATAAAATAATTAGGTACTTCAATTTCATTTGATTTTTTTGACTTCTTTACAAATAGTGTTCCAACTAATCGGTTTTAGTTTGCCACTGCTTTTTAAACTCTTGAAGCTTGACCAATAGCATTTCTAAAATTTCAATATCACCACTCACTTTACATCGTTGGATAAAGATATCATCTTCGGAACAAAAGTAGAAAAATTCATTACGCCTTTCTTCTGGTAAGTCTTCCATTTCAAATAATTTGTCTTCAAGACTTCTTCTTATCTCATACATTAGGTCATCTCGGCGTTCCAACTTAATTCTATTCTTGAGCATTTTTGTTCGTCCCGATATGGCATTAAGAATAGGGTTCAATGGAACAAATCCTCCCCCAGTAGTAGCTTCCTTTAGCCTTCTTTCACTTTGGGTAAGAGGTGGACCCTCATAACTTGGTATACCTAATTTTCTTGCTGTGATGGGTTCGCCTTCTACAGCCGAGACATCATCGCCTAAATCACCTGTTAGTATCTTGCCAAGAACCACTTCATTCAATTCATAGGTTGTTTTAGTCAATGAAACCTCCACAATTCCTTCTTCCATCATCTTTTGGTAGACCACAAACTCCTTTGGGTGATGTAGTAGGGAAGAAAGCAATATGGTATCATGGAGTTTCACAGATATTTGAAACTCGCCTTTTTCATTGGTAATAGTAAACCTACTTGAAGTTTTATTAATTACATGGATATTTTCTACATCCTCATTTGAAGTAACCCTACCTGATAACAGCACTTCCTGAGAGAACAGAACATTGGCAGAAAGAAAAATGACAATAAAAAAGATTACATCAATCTTCCCCATTACCCAAACCTCTGAACTTTTCACTCATTTTCACCATATACTCAATCAGCTCTACCTCATTTTCATCCTTCAACAAATCGGCATCAAATCCCTTTTCATAGCAGAAGGAATAAAAAGCTTCTATTTGATCCTCGGGAATATGAAACTGTTGGGTTATAAACGCATGGGTATATTTTTCAGAAATATCAACAATTTGATCTTCTCTCTTCAGTTCCTGGTGTTTAGGAAGTGGCTTGGATTTTTTCTTAAAAAACACACTTAATAGGGCCGCAAAATCAACGCCATTGTAAAATTGACCTTGTCTGGTTATGAAATTATCTACTTTGGTTAAATGATCTGTTGGGAAATTCATGTTCCTCACATCTCCTAAAGTCAAATTCCCCAAGGGGTCAATTTTCATCACTTTAACACTATCTACATCAACTCCCAAATTACCCGTCAGTTCCGAAGAAAAGACATAGACCTCATTCAAACTATTGACCTGCTCGGTTAGCCAAATCTTCAAAACACCTGTAATCATGGTCTCTTTGGCTACAGGAAAGGATACTGGAGTATATTGAAGTGCCGATATCTCTATTATATCACCCTCTCCCATTAACAAGGTAAACTCCCCAAACTGATCTGTTATAGTTCCTTTGGAAGTAGATTTATTATAAATGGTTACACCTTCTACATCATTATCATTGGAAACCACTTGGCCGGTAATTTCCTTTCTAATGACACCTTGTGAAAAAGTTGAAATAGTGATTAAAAAAAAAGTGAAAAGTAAAAGTTGTTTCATGAGATCGCTTTAAAGTTTTTATTAAAGGAACTATTTTTCAAATGAATATTATCCTATTAAGATAATAAACTTTTGTTAAACCTGATATTGTCTACCTTTACAAAAAACAACACAAAATGAAACAAATTATAATGGCTAGCACTTCAACCATTCATGGGAGTGGCTATTTGGAATACCTGCATCCAGAACTTGAAGTGTTTTTTAAAAATATAACGAACATCTTGTTTATACCTTATGCCAGACCGGGAGGCATCAGTCATGATGCATATACTGAAATTGCACAAAAGGGCTTTTCAAAAATTGGGAAAAACATAACGGGGATCCACACGTATAATAACCCTATTGAAGCAGTAAAAAATGCCGAGGCTATTTTTACAGGGGGCGGAAACACCTTTGTTTTGGTAAACCAATTATACAAAAACCAGTTAATCGAACCTATAAGGGATGCCCTTTTCAAAGGAACAAAATATTTAGGAACTAGCGCAGGAAGCAACATTTGTGGGTTAACCATGAACACCACCAATGATATGCCAATTGTTTACCCGCCAAGTTTTAAAACGTTAGGTATGGTTCCTTTTAACTTAAACCCTCATTACTTAGATCCCGTACCTGGAGATAAACACATGGGCGAAACTCGAGAAACCAGAATCAAAGAATTCCATCAATTTAATACGCAGCCGGTGGTTGGTTTAAGGGAAGGCAGTTGGCTACACATCGAAAACGAGAATATTACCTTAAAAGGTGAATTAACAGGCAGGGTATTTGAGTGCGGAAAAACCCCTTATGAAATAGAAACGGGATCATCATTAAACAACCTGAAATAAATAAAAAAAGTCTCACAAATGTGAGACTTTTTTTGAGCGGGAGACCGGGTTCGAACCGGCGACATTCAGCTTGGAAGGCTGACGCTCTACCAACTGAGCTACTCCCGCGATTGCAGTTGCAAATATATTACTTACTTTTATTTCCAAACAAATTTTTCTTCTTTTTTTTGGAAAATTAATCGTGTTCTTAAATTCATAAATAACAAAAAAAACCTGCTTTAAAGCATACCAATTGAAACTCAATGACTTTAATTGCTGAAACAAATCGTTTGTATTTAAGAGAGTTTAATGCTTCGGATGCTATTCATTTTTTTGAGATGAACAAGGATCCTGAAGTGATTCAGTTTACAGGCGACTCCTCATTCTCTTCACTTCTAGAAGCTCAAAAATTTATTGAAGCCTACGACCAATATAAAACATACAATATGGGCAGATGGGCCGTTATCAGAAAGGAAGATAATGCTTTCTTAGGCTGGTGCGGTTTGAAATTTCATCCAAAAGAACATTTGGTTGAAGTTGGATATCGTTTCTACAAAAAGTATTGGGGGCATGGTTATGCCACAGAAAGTTGCAAAGCATCCATTACCTATGGTTTCAAAACACTGAAATTGGCAACTATTTTCGCCCATGCCCATAAAGACAATTTGGCTTCTCATAACGTCATTATAAAATCTGGTTTAAGTTGGGTCGGCGATGGCTTTTATGATGGCATGCCCGCCAAACTTTATAAATTGAATAACCCTGATTTAAAGGTGAAATTAATCTCACCCTTGGAAACTCATGAAGTTAGACATCCTGTCTTACGGGAAGGCAGACCCAAAGAAGATTGCGTTTTTAATGGCGATGATGATCCAGACACATTTCATTTGGGACTCTATCTCTTAAACGAACTTGTGGGAGTGGTTACATTTATAAAAAATCATCATCCAGACTTGGCTAATCCCAAACAGTATCAACTAAGAGGGATGGCAGTTCTATCATCGGCACAAGGCAAAAACTATGGCAGTCTATTGATTGATGCTGGAAATCAAATTCTCATTGAGAAGAAAATAGGATTGGTTTGGTGTAATGCCAGAGAAAAAGCACTTAATTTTTATTTAAGAAACGGTTTTGAAATCTTTGGTGAACCTTTTGAAATACCTCAAATAGGAACCCATTTCTCAATGTTGAAATCGCTTAAACATTTAAAGAAAAAGCCTCAGTGACCTGAGGCTTTTTCAACTAACCAACCGATGAAAAATGCTATTGATTATTTATCCAAAGCGCTTTTAATGGCAGCTTTGGCCTCAGTAGCATTAGACATTTCTGCATGTTCTAAGGCTGTATAGCCTTTGTCGCATTTTACTTTTAAGTTTGCACCGCTTTCAATAAGGTAGTTTAAAATCTCTACTCTATTGTATCGGGCTGCATAGATTGCTGGAGTCATTCCAGCAGATTTTTCATTGACATCAACACCTAGTCCTAATAATTTTTTTACTGTTTCTGTATCTCCCTTAACTATTGACATACATAAAGGACTAATTTTTGGTCCGACTACGGTTTCCATTGCAGTTGATGATACTGGATTGTGATTGGCATTTACTAGACTAAAAGAAAAGCCTAATGCGATTGCAAGAATGACTGCTGTTTTTTTCATGATGAAAGATTTTTGATTAATGATTTTTTTGATTGTATTAAAGAGACGATTAATTTTTTGGATTGTTACACAAAATATTTTTTATAACATTTTATTAACTATCAGAGAACAAATCTGTTAAATTTTGTACATCTCTCGTTTTTGAGTTCCAGTTCCTTTCAGAAATCATAAAAATTCCATAAAGTCATTTATTTTAAAGTCCCATATTTATTCAAGACATTTATATGAATTATCTTTACAGTACCAAAGTTTGTAAACATGAATAAGAAAGTAATTTTAATGATTTTAGACGGGTGGGGAAAATCTCCAGACCCAAAAGTTTCAGCTATTGACAATGCCAATACTCCTTTTATAGATTCGCTATATACCAAGTACCCAAATGCTAGTTTGAGAACCGACGGACTTAATGTTGGTTTGCCAGAAGGCCAGATGGGAAACAGTGAAGTTGGACACATGAATTTGGGTGCTGGCCGTATTGTTTATCAAGATTTGGTAAAGATTAATATGGCTGTTGAAAAAGACACTTTAAAAGATGAAAAAGTCATTAAAGATGCCTTTGAATATGCCAAAAGAAACAACAAACCGGTTCACTTTTTAGGATTGGTAAGCGATGGAGGGGTTCACTCCCACATAAAACATTTATTTGGCTTGATTGACGCTGCCAAAGACTATGGTGTACCATCGTCTTATGTGCATGCTTTCACAGATGGACGTGACGTAGACCCAAAATCAGGCTATGGGTTTATAGAAAGTCTGGAGAATCACGTAAAAGACACGAATACCAAATTAGCAACCGTCTCCGGTCGTTATTATGCCATGGACAGAGATAAACGCTGGGAACGTGTCAAATTAGCTTATGACGCCCTGGTTAATGGAGAAGGGAGCAAATCTCAAGATGCTTTGGCTTCTATACAAGAAAGTTATGATCAAGACGTTACTGATGAGTTTATCAAACCTATCGTCATGGTCGATGAAAACCAAGAACCTGTTACCAAAATTCAAGAAGGAGATGTGGTGTTGTTCTTCAACTTCAGAACTGACAGAGGCCGTCAATTGACAGAAGCTCTTTCACAATCAGATTTCCATGAGCAAAACATGCACAAGTTGTCACTATACTATGTCACTATGACCACTTATGACGACACCTTCCAAAACATACATGTGGTATTTACCAAAGACAACCTTAAGGATACTCTAGGGGAAGTTTTAGAAAAACATCACAAAAAACAATTGCGTATTGCAGAAACTGAAAAGTATCCACACGTTACATTCTTCTTCTCTGGAGGAAAAGAAGAACCTTTTGAAGGAGAAGAAAGAATTTTAAGAAACTCACCAAAAGTGGCCACTTATGATTTAAAACCCGAAATGAGTGCCTATGAACTAAGAGATGCTTTAGTACCTGTTTTGCAAAAAGGGGATATTGATTTTGTATGTCTCAATTTTGCCAACGGTGACATGGTAGGACACACTGGCGTCATGGAAGCTGCTATCAAAGCATGTGAAGCTGTTGATGAATGCGTAAAAGATGTGGTTACAACCGCTCTTGAAAATGATTATTCAACTTTATTGATTGCAGACCACGGAAACTGTGAAACCATGATCAATCCTGATGGCACACCAAATACAGCCCACACGACCAATCCGGTCCCAATTATTTTGATTGACAAAGACTTGAAAGAAATTAAGGATGGTATTCTAGGGGACATGGCTCCGACTATTTTACACATGATGGGCGTAGAGCAGCCAGAAGCTATGACACAAAAATCATTAGTTTAAATACCTGATTCTTAGGGAAAATCAACCATAAAATAAAATATTATTTAAAGTTGTAATTTTACGACCAAGACCGAAACATGAATTTTACAAACAAGTTAATCATTGCCGTAGATTTTGATGGAACCATTGTAGAGGATGCTTATCCCAAAATTGGAAAACCTAAACTATTTGCCTTTGAAACCTTAAGACAGCTTCAAGAAGATGGACACCGACTAATCCTTTGGACTTACCGATGTGATGTTCGCCTAGAAGAAGCTGTAACGTTTTGTAAAGAAAATGGAATTCATTTCTATTCGGTGAACAAAAGTTTTCCTGAAGAACAATTTGACTATACAAAGAGTAGGAAAATCCACGCTGATTTATTCATAGACGATAGAAATATTGGAGGCTTTATAGGCTGGGGAGAAATTTATCAAATGCTATCTGACCCAAACAATGAACCTATAAAGCCTCCAAAAAAAAGAGGATTATTTTCGTTTTTTAAGAAATAACTTTTATCCGTTTATTAAATCAAAGTAGGTTCTAGCAATGTCCTCTCTATGATCGGGATGCGCTATTTCTGTCAATGCTTTTACACGTTGCTTAATAGTTTTTCCATATAAATCAGCTACTCCGTATTCAGTCACCACATAGTGAACATGCGCTCTTGTTGTTACCACACCGGCTCCTGGATTTAAAGAAGGAACTATTCTACTGATACCTTTTCTGGTAGTTGACGGTAATGCAATGATGGCTTTTCCTCCTTCACTTAATGAAGCGGCTCTAATAAAGTCCATTTGCCCACCTACCCCAGAGTACATGTTTGATCCAATAGAATCGGCACAGACCTGACCGGTTAAATCAATTTCAATAGCTGAATTAATGGCTACCATTTTAGGGTTCTGCTTCACAACCGAAACGTTATTCACATAATCAGAGCCTCTCATTTCCACAAATGGATTGTCATCTACATAATCATACAAACGTTGAGACCCAACCAAGAATGTTGCCATGGCTCGTCCTCTATTAATCGATTTATAGTTACAGGTGATAACATTATTCAAGATCAAATCAATAACTCCATCAGAAAACATCTCGGTATGAAGCCCTAGATCTTTGTGATTGGTCAACTTTGATAATACGGCATTTGGAATACTTCCTATACCCATTTGAAGCGTGCTTCTATCTTCAATAAGACCTGCCACATACTCACCTATTTTATTCTCTATCTCAGTTGGCAACACTGCTTCATGACCAAAAATGGGTGTGTCATCCTCTACAAATGCGTCAATTTCTGAAATATGGATAATTCCCGCCCCATGGGTTCGGGGCATTTTAGGGTTCACCTGGGCAATCACATGCTTAGCATTGTCAATCGCTGCTAAAGTAGCTTCAACCGACACCCCTAAAGAACAGTACCCATGTCTGTCTGGAGGTGACACATGTATTAATGCCACATCTAACTTTAATATGTTTCTCTTAAATAAAATGGGCAATTCACTTAAAAATACAGGGGTATAGGACCCATTGCCTGCTCTTAAAGTATGTCTCACATTTTTTCCAATAAAAAAGGAATTAACATGAAAACTATCTTTATATTCTGGATTAGCATACGGTGCCGGACCTTCGGTGTGTAAATGGCATACTTCCACGTTTCTAAGTTCTTCATGTCTTCGAGCAAGTGCTTGAACTAAAGATTGTGGAGCGGCAGCTGCAGCTTGAACATATACCCTATCGTTTGATTTAACTACTTTTAGTGCTTCATCAGCTGTAATAGACTCATACATGGCTTCTAATTTTCAACAAATTTAAAGACAAATAATAGGGAAAAACATGTCAAAAATCATAAAACGAGTTGATAAATAGACATCCATAAATTTTAAGTAACTTTGCCGATATTTTTGTGATATGATTATAGTAAAAACTAGAGAAGAAATAGAATTGATGCGTCAAAGCGCACTCGTTGTTTCCAAAACTTTGGGAATGCTAGCCAAAGAAGTAAAGCCTGGTGTAACCACCCTTCAATTGGATAAAATGGCTGAAGAATTTATTAGAGATCATGGCGCGGTTCCTGGCTTTTTAGGACTTTACGGATGTCCTTCTACCCTACTTTGCAGCGTTAATGAAGCCGTAGTTCATGGACTTCCTACAGACAAACCACTTGAAGATGGCGATATCGTTTCTATTGATTGTGGAGCTTTGATGAATGAGTTTTATGGTGATCATGCCTATACCTTTGAAATTGGTGAAATTGCTCCTGAAACCAAAAAACTACTTGATATTACTAAAGAGTCTCTTTATGTAGGAATTCGTGAGTTTAAAAACGGTAACCGAGTTGGAGACGTAGGTTTCGCCATTCAAAAGTTTTGTGAAAATGAAGGCTACGGAGTTGTAAGAGAGCTTGTAGGGCATGGATTGGGTAAAAAAATGCATGAAGATCCAGAAATGCCAAATTATGGAAAACGTGGTCGTGGCAAGAAGTTTATTGAAGGTCAGGTTGTTGCGATAGAGCCCATGATCAATATGGGAACACACAAAGTTAAGCAACTTAAAGATGGCTGGACCATTGTGACTCTTGATGGCAAACCAAGTGCCCATTTTGAACATGATGTCGCCTTAGTTGATGGTAAGCCTGAAATTCTTTCAACATTTGCTTACATCTACGAAGCACTAGGGATTGAAAGTGATGAGGAAACCGAATTTAGACAAAAAGCTTTAGTCCTTTAAACATTATATGAAACGAATTGAATTTGTAGAAAAGGAGCTCTCAAACCTGAGAACTATTTTAAACAACCATCCAGTTTATAAAGCACTTTCCCATATGGATGATGTAAAAATCTTTATGGAACAACATGTGTTTGCCGTATGGGATTTTATGTCCCTTTTAAAGGCCCTTCAAAACCAACTAACTTGTACTAAAACGCCATGGGTTCCAGCTCAAAATGCCACAACGGCTCGATTTATAAACGAAATCGTATTGGGTGAGGAAAGTGATTTAGATGAAAATGGCATTCCGAAAAGTCATTTTGAAATGTATTTGGACGCCATGAATCAAATAGGAGCCTACACACATACCATCCAAAATTTTATTGATCTCATTTCGAAAGGAGCATCTATTGATTCTAGTTTGGATAGTGTAAAGATTCAAAAAGAAACTGCCGACTTTATCAAATTCACGTTTGATATCATTGCCACAGGAGAGCCTCATAAAATTGCTTCGGCTTTTACTTTTGGTCGAGAAGATGTCATTCCTGATATGTTCTTTCAGATTATCAATCAATCACAAACCCAAGATCAAACCTATTCCAAACTCACTTATTATTTAAAGCGACATATTGAGTTGGATGGCGATGAGCACGGGCCCCTATCTCTTAAAATGATTGAGGAGCTATGTGGGGATAATGACCAAAAGTGGCAGGAGGTTTTGGAAGTAGCCAAAGAAGCCTTGAATAAAAGGATTGAACTCTGGAATGGTATTTCTGAATTAATCAATTCAAACCAACTACAAGAAGTTTAGGGATTGAAAAAACTTTTTAAAATATTGCTCAATACCATACCGAGACCTATTCTCATTAGGCTCAGCTATGTGGTTAGGCCTTTCATGGAATCATTTTTAAAAGGCTCTACCTATACCGATCCTATCGACGGCAAAAGTTTTAAAAGTTTTTTACCCTATGGTTATGGAGAGCAACGGCACAATGTCTTATCTCCGTCCACGCTTTCGTTGGAAAGACATCGATTACTATGGCTGTTTCTCACAAAGGAAACTAACTTTTTTACAGACCATTTGAAAGTACTTCATTTTGCTCCTGAACAGGCATTTTATAAGCGATTTAGAAATATACCTCATCTGGACTATACCACAACCGATCTCAATTCACCTCTTGCAGATATCAAAGCCGATATTTGCAACCTTCCTTTTGATGATAACACTTACGATGTGATTCTTTGCAATCATGTATTGGAGCATATACCAGATGATACCCAAGCCATGAAAGAACTGTATCGCGTTATGAAGCCTGGTGGTTGGGGTGTTTTTCAAATTCCGCAGGATTTAAATCGGGCAACCACTTTTGAGGACAATAGCATAACCGATAAAAAAGAACGAGCGAAAATCTTTGGTCAGTATGACCACGTGCGCGTATACGGCAGGGATTATTTTGACAAATTACGAAGTATCGGTTTTCAAGTAGAGGAAGTTGATTATACCAAAACTTTTGAAAAAGAAGACATAGAAAGGTACTGTTTGGCTCAGGGTGAAATTATTCCATTTGTGCGCAAATAAATAGCCGCTAATAAATCCAGAAAAATCTAACATGTTCTGAGAGAAATACTCATAAAAGGGTATATTTATCTTCCTATAATTAGTTGTGCAACATAAAAAAAGCCACCTGAAAACATTAAAAAACGTATTACTGATATTGGTTTTTACAGTTATCGGATGTAAATCCGAAAGGAAGCTAGACGGAAATTATTGTACTTGCCACAATGGACTTTATGCTGAATTATATATTGAAAATGACTCTATGCAATCCGCAACTAGTTTGGGTTGGATCTCGAATTGGAGAGAGTTTGAAATAAAAAATGATACTATTTATCATTTATATTTTGGAGAAGGTTCAAAAAAAGCAAAAGCCAAGATAGGTTTCAAAGAAAGAGGTGGATTTGAACTTTACTATCCAATGGACGGTGTTACTCATTCCTATAATAAGTTAAACTTGATAATTGAAAATGATATCACATCTGAGCAATTTTGGAATGAATTCAATCAACGAAAAATAGAATTTGACTGTTTTACTGTTTCTGAGAGATATTTAGAGCTCGAAAGATATTTCGGAAAGGAAAATATAAGAATTGATTATAGTGGAGAAACCCATAATGAAGTTAAAATTACTCATATTCCAACCGGAATAGTTAAAATCGAAACGGAACAGAAAACACAAGTGGAAAACGCAATTATTGCTATGAAAAGAATAAAATTGGAAATTGAAAAATCCAAATAGCATAACCTTGCAAAAAAATTTAAAAATAATTGGTAGGTCACTGCTCGCAGGAAAGTCCTTCGGACCTTCCGAACATCTTTTCCCTTTCGCTTTCTTAAGCCCTTGAAACAATGTATACCCGCAGTCATATTTTAGGACAGCCATTTATAGATTCCTGTATCAAACCACTAATTTTCACTCCATTAAAATAAAAATGTTATCTTTATCCCGATGCAATTACTTTCCCCAAAAAGTCTTGCACATTAACTAAATATCTAAAATAACAGATTAACCCAAATCTAATTTAGACATGAGACCTACTATTACTATCCCTATTTACGCCCTAGTTTTAGGGGCTCTCCTTTTGACTGGTTGCCAGTCTATGAACCATCTTACCATGAGTGTGACAGAACCTGCCCCTGTTCATGTATCTTCTCAAGTACAGCGCATTGGTATCCTTAACCGAAGTGAATCGACTTCCAATAAAACCTTAGATCAAATGGATCAAGTCTTTTCTCTGGAAGGAAAATTATTGGATAAAGAAGGTGCCCAACGTGTCGTTCAAGGCATTTCAGATGAATTTAAAAAACTAAACCAGTTTGAGACGGTCACTTTTGTAGAAGCCGATCAAGTTGAAAATCCAGGCCTGGGAATTTTTCCTAGTAATATGTCTTGGGAAACCGTCAATCAATTATGTCAAAAATATCAGGTGGATGCATTATTCGTCCTATCATTTTATGATACGGATGCCCACATTGCTTACAGCAATCAAACCGTACAAAAGTTAAACGCATTTGGACTTAAAATTCCTGTGATTGAGCATACGGCCAAAATAACAACCAATATTAAAGCTGGTTTTAGAGTTTATAACAATCTTACCAAAGAAATACTGGATGAGTTTGTAATTGACCAATGGTCTACTTCAGTAGGCAAAGGTGTAAATCCTGCCAAAGCGCTAGAGGCCATCAGTGGACGCAAAGAAAATGTACTTCAAATAAGTGACCACTTAGGACATGATTATGCCTTACGAACCTTTCCATATAAAATTCGCGTGACTCGTGAATACTATGTAAGAGGTACGGAAAATTTCGAAATTGCAAAAAGGCGCGCTCAAACAGGAAATTGGGATGGCGCTGCAGAGCTTTGGGAAATGGAGACCAACAATCGTAAAGCAAAAGTAGCGGGACGCGCTTGTTATAACATGGCCATTATCAACGAGATTAATGGTGATTTAGAGGCAGCAACTTCCTGGGCTTCTAAAGCCTATACCGATTATGAAGACGGTAATGCCTTACGATATTTAAAGGTTCTTAATAATCGAATTGCTAAAAGTCAAGTCCTGGTATATCAAGAAAATGATTGAAAAGTATTCTCGAGGATACCTTATAACCCATTGTTTTGATTGACCTGAAATCAAGAAATTCAGCTTTAAAATTTACGCTATTCTAGTACCTCTTTTAATAGAAAGGATTGGTTTGAAGTAGTTTGCTTCTAATGTAGGTTTAAAGCATTTAGCATAAATAACCTAGGAAAAGGGCAGACTCTTTGACCATTTACAATAATTTCCAAAGATACATGATTAAAGGAGTACAGAGATATTAGCTCACCGGGAGACTAAATATTTTCCTGTTATATACCTCTCTAAAAGTAAATTTAACAGTTAAGACTTCTCAAAATGAGAATTTATTAAAAATCGAATGGCCCTTATAACTGTAAGAAATATTTTACTACTTTAAAGACTCTCTTTAAACATTACCATGAAAAAATATTACCTTCTCCCATTTATTTTAATCACTTTTAGTTTACAAGCACAGATTCCTAATGTTAATTGGTTTGGACATGTAGGTGGTTCCGTATTAGATCAAGTAAACTCCATTACCCTCAATTCTGAAAATGATTTTTTAATAACTGGATATTATGGTTCTAATAGCGAATTTGATTGGATAAATTCCGACTACACCCTAACAGGCATGAGTGGTAATGATGCTTTTTTAGCTAAATATACCAACGAGGGTATTATTGAATGGGCTGTTAAATTTGGTGGAAATTTAAATGATGGTGGAGGTGATGTTGCTGTAGATAACTCGAATAATGTGTATTCGGTTGGGACTTTTACAAATACAGGCGATTTTGACCCAGGGCCCAATACTTACAATTTAACCTCTACTCAAGGTGCATATTCATGGATTGACATCTACATATCAAAACTGGATACGGATGGTAATTTTGTATTTGCCAAACAAATTATGGGAGAGGCAGTTAAAAGACCCAGCGCCATAAAAGTAGATGCAGCCGGTAATTTTTATGTTGTAGGGTATTACAATAACCCGCTTACCTTGCCATCTGGAGATATTATTGACATTCCCACTCCAGACGATTTGAGTCTCTATTCTATGTTTATTATAAAATTTGATACAAATGGTGATGTTGTATGGTATCATAACCTAGGTGAAGCCAGTAACATGCAACGCATTGAAACCTTAGACCTAGATGCTAATGGAAACCTATATATAGGAGGGCAATTTCATACCGAAACAGATTTTGACCCAGGTGTTGGAGAGGTTATACTAACCCCACACACAATGTATTATTCTGATATGTTTATTTTAAAATTAGATGCAGATGGAAACTTTGTATGGGTGAAACAATTTGGAGGAGATAATACCAACTCTCTTCGAGGTTTAAAAGTTTCTGAAACTGGAGATATTTATGCAACCGGTTATTTTTATGGCATGGTTGATTTTGACCCCAATGCTGGTGAACATCAAGTAACCTCAGCTCCTGATACGGGATACAACCCCTTTCTATTCAAGCTTGACAATACGGGGAGTTTTCAATGGGTAAAAGATTTTAGAGGTAATGGAAGAGGTTATGCCGTATCCACCTCGGCAGAAGGACAGGTATTTCTAGGAGGCGATTTTAATAACACCTGTGATTTTAGTGGCGGATTAGAAACCGCTGTCATTACGCCCGAAGGCGATATCGATGGTTTTATAGCAGCTTATGATGCCGCTTCTGGAGATATGATTTGGGTGAAGACCATGGGTTCTGATCTAGAGGCTAGAGTGACTGCTCTTGACGTTGACCAAGACGGAGCTCTTTTTGCCGTTGGTAGTTTTGATGAATTTGGACATATTAGCAACGACGTAGATGACGTAACTGTTACAGGAAATGGCATGAAAGACGGCTTTGTTTTGAAAATAAGCGAAGAAGAGCTGAGTTTGCCCGAAGTAACTACAGATGTATTTTATCTATATCCGAACCCCGTTTCAGATTTGGTATCGTTTCATCTTCCAAACGACTATCAAGCCAATAGTATAAAAATATATAATCTGACAGGTCAACTTGTGCATCAAGAACGTTACCAATCGCAAATTTCCTTAAAACATTTGGCTTCTGGTCTATACATCATGCAACTAGAAAATAACTCTCAAAAACTAACAGTCAAATTAGTGAAACAATAAAAAAAGGTCCAAGATAATATCTCAATTAACTTTGAAAAATCTTATTCTGGAAAACCATTTAAAGACTTAGTTTCCAATTCACCATTCTCATTTTCAAAAATTAAAAAAACTTGAAGTTCGGGATGAGAGACCAAGAATTCCTCTATACGATCCATTCCCATACTTTTAAAGGCCGTGGCATAGGCATCAGCAGTCATACAATTCTCTGCAATGACCGAAATGCTCAATAAGTTTGTTTTACTAGGGTAACCTGTTTTTGTATCGATAATATGGGAATACCGGTTGCCTAGAGAATCAACCTTGAACTTCCTGTAGGTTCCTGAAGTGGCCATAGCCGCATTTTCTAAATCGATGGTACGCATGACGGATTGACTTCCATCAAAATGAGGCATTTCAACACCTACTTTCCATAGGCTTTCCTTTTGAGCGTTATAACCTCTACATCTTATTTCACCTCCTATCTCGACCAAATAATTATTTACTTGCTTGCTTTCTAAAAATTCTCCAATGACATCCACACCATAACCCTTAGCAATGGCATTAAAATCAATAAAAGCATTTGGAGCTGTTTTCTTCACATGATTATCAACGATTCCCATTCTATTAAAACCTACCGATTTCATCAAACTATCTACTTGGGTACTGTCAATATTTTGAATAGCGCCTTCCGGACCAAAATCCCATGCATTAACCACTCCTCCTATCGTAGGGTCAAATGCACCTTCGGTATATCTATAAATAAGCTTAGAGGCCTCAAAAACCATTTTAAAATGATTGTCAAGTTCGACATCTTCTCCTCGATTTATCCTTGAAATATTAGAATCTTCAATATATGTAGACATCGATTCATTGACTTCATTAAAAAGCCTATTGAAATCTTTCTGATAATTTTCAGTTCCTTCATAAATCACAGAATAGGACGTGCCGAAAACAGGTCCAGACAACTTAGTGTTTTGAGGTGGTTTGGAACAAGAAAAAGCTATTAATAAAAATAGGGCAAGTAACGAATATTTCATTTAGTTCAAATTGGTTTCTACTACTTGAATACCATTATATTCCATAAGGTATTCTTCATTGAGGTAAATGGGTAAATCTTCGCCATTGGGATTTCCCAAACCTACGCCGGCATAAAGTACTTTCGCATTCTTTTCACGAGCATGCTTCTTGAAAGACTCCATCCATAGCACATCATAATTGTTTGGATTTTCTGGTAGCATTACAACCTTTACAATTACAAAATAGTATTGAGCATTTCTATCAATGCAAACAAACTGAGGGTGTCGTTTCATTTTACTATTGACCGCTATAAACTCAAAACCTCTTTGTTCTAAGTCCTTACCTACATGGTTCATAGCTAAATTATGCATTTCCTGTTTAGACAGTGGCTTTCCCATGCCACAAAGGTATTACAAAACCCCTAGAAAATGCAAAGAATTCCTACCTATGGCCAACGTCTTTAATACATAATTCTGGATATGCCATTAGCATGTTATCAAAAGCATAGTATCGAATTTTAATAAACCTATAACCACCCGATTCAAATAAATTCTGTAATTTAAGGATCATATTCAAAAACTATGAGAACAAGTAACCGGTTTAATTGTGCCATAGAAAAGTTATACCAGGCATTCCACAGCAATAGACTACACCCCGAATGTTGTAAACAATGTGCCGTAGGTAATATATTGGATGGTCAAGATTTTTGGAAACACTTGTCTGACGATCATGGCTCTACCCAATTAAATCTACTTGGAAAGCTTCACCAGGCAAAAGGAAAACGCTTCAATGGATATACTCCACAAGAGTTACTTTACATCGAAGTTTCATTTTTAAATGCCTGTGGTTATGAATTACCCGTGCATTACAGAAATAATAAACCTGATAACCCTCAGGATAAAGATTTACTTTTTCAAGGCCTATCAGCAGTGGTCAGTACTTTGTGTGAATTGGATCAAATTCCAGATGTTATGGATTGTACACAACTGTTTAAATTCAGGGCAAAAAGCAAAAAAGCTTCAGAGCTAATCGCATAAAAAAGCCGATTCCAAATGGAATCGGCTTTTCTTTTCTAAAATATATTTTTGATTTGGTATTCTATCCCCCGAAGTCATCAAATCGGATATTCTCATCTGGGATACCAAAATCTTGTCCCATTTTCTCCACTGCTTTATTCATTAATGGAGGTCCACAGAAGTATAATTCGATATCTTCTGGTGCATCATGATGATTCAAATAATTTTCAATCACACAATTGTGTATGAATCCAACAAAACCATCACCAGGTGCATCTATATTCTCTTTTACTTTCCAGTTATCTTCTGGTAAAGGCTCAGATAGTGCCAAATAGAACTTAAAGTTAGGGAATTCTCTTTCTAATTCTCTAAAGTGCTCTAAGTAGAATAACTCACGCTTAGAACGACCACCATACCAATAAGTCACTTTTCTACCAGTTCTTAAAGTTTTGAATAAGTGGTATAAGTGTGAACGCATGGGCGCCATACCAGCTCCACCACCAACGTATAACATTTCAGCCTCTGACTCATTAATAAAGAACTCTCCATAAGGTCCTGAAATAATAACTTTATCTCCTGGCTTTTGATTAAAAATGTATGAAGAGGCAATTCCTGGATTTACATCCATCCAACCATTTTTAGCTCGATCCCATGGCGGAGTTGCAATACGAACGTTCAACATAATATCACGTCCTTCCGCTGGATAAGAAGCCATAGAGTAAGCTCTCTCAACAGTTTCATCATTTTTCATCACTAATGGCCATAAACCAAATTTATCCCATTCAGCTTGAAACTTATCTGGCGTTTCATGCTCTTCAGGGTGAGCGGTGATATCAATATCTTTATAATTAATTGTACATGGAGGAATTTCTATCTGAATGTATCCTCCTGCCTTATAATTCATATCTTCAGGAATACGTACAACAAACTCCTTGATAAAAGAAGCCACATTGTAATTACGAATCACTTCAGCTTCCCATTTTTTGATACCAAAAATTTCTTCTGGAATTTCAATTTCCATGTCTTGCTTTACCTTCACTTGGCATCCAAGACGGGCTCCTTCTTTCAATTCCTTTCTTGTAAAGTGAGGCGTTTCAGTTGGCAAAGCTTCACCTCCACCAGACAATACATGACATTCACATTGAATACATGTACCTCCACCACCACATGCTGATGGTAAAAATATTTTCGCATTTCCTAAAGTAGACAATAAAGTTCCTCCAGAAGCTACCTCTATTTCCTTTTCACCATTAATTTTAATGGTTACAGGACCTGATGGAGATAGTTTTTGCTTGACAAATAATAACAGGGAAACCAATAGAATGGTTACTATTAAAAAGGCGGCTACCGTTGCTACTACAGTTCCTAATGTACCTGCGGCTAAAATCATGTTACTCGTTTACTTTAGTATTATTAGCTAATGTTTTTACTTCTTCTTTAACCTCTTCCTTTACCACTTCTTCATTTGGTGTTGCGGGTTGCTCTATGACAGCAGATTTCTCCTCCTTCTTTCCAGCATCATCTCCACCTGTCAACATACCTCCAAAGCTCATAAAACCTATGGCCATAAGCCCAGTAATGATAAAGGTGATACCTAATCCCCGTAATGGAGCAGGCACGTTTGAATATCTAATTTTCTCACGGATAGCAGCAATAGCCAAAATAGCCAAGAACCAACCTATACCGGAAGAAATGCCATAATTAAAGGCCAAACCTATAGAAGGAATTTCTCTAGACTGCATGAATAATGAACCACCCAAGATGGCACAGTTAACAGCAATCAATGGCAAGAAAATACCTAAAGAATTATACAACGCTGGAGAAAATTTCTCTACTACGATTTCTACCAATTGAACCATGGTTGCAATGGTAGCAATAAACATAATAAAAGAAAGGAAACTCAAATCATAAGAAGCATATTCTTCTCCTAACCATTTTAAAGCACCTGGTTGAAGTACATATTGATCAAGTAACCAGTTTACCGGCACAGTTACAGCTAATACGAAAATAACTGCAGCCCCTAGACCAACTGCTGTACTTACTTTTTTAGATACCGCAAGGTAAGAACACATCCCAAGGAAAGTGGCAAATACCATGTTATCTATAAATATTGATTTGAAAAATAATTCTACGTGTTCCATTTGATATTAGTTTTTAGTTTCTTGTTGTTAGTTGCTTGCCTATAATAGACCATCAACCTCTAACCATAAACTAAATTTAGTCTTCAATTAAATCTTTATTTCTACTACGTTGTACCCAAATAATGATACCAACAACAATCAAGGCCATTGGCGATAACAACATAAATCCGTTATTCTCGTAACCTATTGAATACAAACCTGTCTTTTCAATTGGGTCTCCTAAAACTTTAAATCCTAATAAAGTTCCAGAACCTAAAAGCTCTCTAAAGAAACCAACGATTACAAGGATTAATCCATATCCAGCGGCGTTACCAATCCCGTCAAGGAAAGATCTCCATGGTCCGTTACCTAAAGCAAAAGCTTCAAAACGACCCATAATGATACAGTTGGTAATAATTAATCCCACGAATACTGATAGGGTTTTACTCAATTCATAAGAGAAGGCTTTTAAAACCTGATCTACTATAATTACCAAGGCAGCTACTACAACCAACTGCACAATAATTCTAATTTTTGAAGGTATGATGTTACGTATTAAAGAAATAACTACGTTACCAATTCCTAACACGGCCATTACCGAAATAGCCATTACAATTGAAGCTTTTAATTGCGCTGTAATTGCTAAAGCTGAACATATTCCTAATACCTGAATAGTAATAGGGTTGTTATCTGCTAATGGATCTGTAATTAACTTGGCGTCTTTTTTAGATAAAAGTCCCATAAATTAATTGTTTTTTAAATTATCAAAATAAGGCTTGTAAAGCTTCAAATCGCTTTTCAACATGGCTGCTACACCGTTTCCAGTAATAGTAGCACCTGCTATGGCATCAACCGCATTATCTTCTTTGTCTTCATTCTTAGGATCGGCATTACCTTTAGCAACATCAATTCCTTTAAAAGACCCTTGAGACAACAAATACTCACCAGTAAAATCATCCATAAAGAAACGCTCTTTAATATTGGCCCCTAAACCAGGTGTCTCACCAGCATGATCGAAAAATACGCCTTGTACGACCATATTTTCATCCAATGAAACAAATCCCCAAATAGCATCCCATAATCCTTTACCATAAACTGGAGCGATGTAAAAGGTTTTTCCATCCTTCTCTCCTATGAATAAAGGCAAACGTCTTTGTTCTTTATTTGCTTTCTCTTTTTTGATGTCCATTAAATAAACATCAGTTCCATAGTCATCTTTAGGTTGGGTTTCATAATCCTTAACGATTTCTCTACCTTCTACTTCTTTAATAACTGAACCATTAAGGTCTAGCACCAATTGCTTTTTGATGTACTCATTGAAAAGCTCTGGTGCTTGGTTAGCATCCACAAACACAGCGCTACTCTCGTCATTATTATTGACACCCATAGCATAAAGTATGTTTTGCTGCTTTTCAATCTGCTTATTCTTATCAATTCTTGGTCTTAAAGATGAAGCCGTAAAAGCCAACAATGCTCCAACTATAATCACCATTGCAACGGCAAATAATACGGTATATACGTTACTGTCTGTTTTATTACTCATTGTCTTAAGCTGTTTTTGCTTTTAAACGTTTCATTCTTTTCTTCACATTACCTTGAACCACATAGTGGTCAATAGTAGGTGCAAATACGTTCATCAATAATATGGCCAACATTACTCCCTCTGGGTAAGCTGGATTGAACACCCGGATAAGGATAGAAATAAATCCTACCAAGAACCCGTAAATCCATTTTCCTTTATTAGTTTGTGAAGCAGTAACTGGATCTGTAGCCATGAAAACGGTACCGAAGGCAAAACCACCAATCAATAAATGGTGCCAGAATGGTGCACTCATTAATCCGTAGAACTTACTACCCTCTACAATCCAACCAGAACTTACAACACCGTTAAAGATCAAGCCCATTGCTATGGCTCCTAAAACAGAAGACAGCATAATTCTCCAACTTCCTATTTTGGTAAAAATCAAGAAAAGACCTCCTAGTAAAATCAAGAAGGTTGAAGTCTCTCCCACCGAACCAGGAATAAAACCATAGAACATATCCATCCATGTATAATCAATGGTCTGCCCCTGAGCTAAACTACCTAGTATAGTTTCACCAGACATGGCATCGACATTGGCTCCTGAGGCTATTTCATTAGCTCTTTCCACGGCACCATGTACCCATACTTTATCCCCTGACATCCAGGTTGGATAAGCAAAGAACAAGAAAGCACGAATAGTTAAAGCTGGATTTAGGATGTTCATCCCAGTTCCTCCAAATACTTCTTTTCCGATAACAACACCAAAGGCTACGGCTACAGCCAACATCCAAAGTGGTAGATCTACAGGTACGATTAAAGGAACCAACATTCCTGTTACCAAATACCCCTCTTCCACTTCATGTCCCTTGATAGTAGCGAAAAGGAACTCAATTCCCAATCCCACACCATAGGAAACAATAACTAGTGGTAATACTTTTATCAATCCAATGTAAAACGCATCCCAAGATAAAAAGTCAACAGGTGCACCAGCTGAAATATAATGCTGATATCCCGCATTGAACATTCCAAAAATCAAACATGGTACCAAGGCCATGATAACGATATTCATGGTACGTTTTAAATCATCGGCAGCCTTAATGTGAGTTCCACCATGGGTGGTATCATTAGGCATATATAGAAAAGTATGCAACGCATTGAACGCTGGTGCCATCTTGGTACCTTTATACTTTTCTTTTAAATTATGTAATGTACTTTTTAAACTCATTATTTCTTATTTTTCATTCTGAAGAACAAAACGAATCATTAACCTATTTCTTTAATCATCAAATCCAATCCTTCTCTAATAATCTTTTGATGTGGTTGTTTAGAAACACAAACAAATTCAGTTAAAGCAAAGTCCTCTGGCGCTACCTCATACATTCCTAAAGCTTCCATTTCATCTAGATCTTTATACATACAAGCTTTTAGAATTTGCATTGGATAGATATCTAAAGGAAAAACTTCTTCATAATTACCAGTTACCACAAAAGCTCTATGTTCTCCGTTGGTATTTGTATCCAGTTCAAATTTCTTCTTAGGAGATAACCAAGAAAAGGTCAACGCTCTAGAAGTCGATATTTTATTAAATATAGGTCTATTCCACCCGAAGAAATCATAATCATCTCCTTCTGGAATAACCGTTATGGTATTGCTATAATAGTCTAATGCACCATCTGGCTTCACTTGTTTCCCGGTTAAAACGTTCCCAGAAATAATTCGGTCGTTACCGTTTTGCTCCACTCCATTGTCATAAACCATTGTTGCTACTTCACTACCTATTTTGGTTTTAAAGTATCTTGGTTTTTTCACAGAAGATCCTGCTAACGCCACAACACGTTCTGCATTAAACTTACCTGTAAGTAACAATTCACCTATGATCACCAAATCTTGAGGATTAACCGTATAAACAGTTTCACCTTTATTAACAGGATCAATCCTATTGATTTGAGTTCCAACATTTCCAGAAGGGTGAGGACCACTTACTTTGTGAAGTGTAATTCCAGACAATCCTGCTAGAGGCGAATTGGAATTAGCTCCAACACTCACATGGATTTTACCTGATGTCAATTTCCCTAAAGCGTCAATAGCAGCCTGAAGCTCAGCTTCTTTACCTTGCAGAGTGAAATCATAATCTGCAGCCAAAGGCGCTGTACCATAAGCTGAAATAAAAATAGCTTTTGGCGATTTTGAAGGGTTAGCAATTACATCATAAGGACGTTGCTTGATAAAAACCCAAGCTCCTGATGCAAGCAAATAGGACTTTACTTTTTCTGCATCAGCTCCAGCGATATCAAATTTACCATGATCTACATAGCTTTGCTCTTTATCGGCTTTAATCTTGATAGCCATGATACGTCTTCTCGCTCCACGCTCTACTTCAACTACCTCACCAGATACTGGAGATACAAACTTCATTTCTTCAACATCTTTGTTGTAGAAAATAGTTTCACCTGCTTTAACTTTAGTACCCTCTTTTGCGATAAGTTTCGGAAGAACTCCGTGGAAATCTTCTGGTCTGATGGTGCAGAAGTTGCTAACAATGGCATTTTCCAGCCTTTTCTCAGCTTCACCAACAAGATTAATGGTCAGACCTTTTTTAATCTTAATGTCGTTTGACATAGGTTCAATATTGAATTTAATTGTGCAAAAAATCGACGCAAATTTACAAACTTAATAGAAATAATGAACTTTTTAATGAATGCTAATTATTTATTTATACTTATTCTAAATAGCTTTAAACAGTACATTTTAAATGTCTGTTAATCTGACAATTAATACAATATTTCTCCTGGTAAAAGGCCTTTATACCCCGTATACTGAAATTTCCATATCAATTTCACACAAATATTTCCTTTAAACAATTAAAAAACCACACCATATTAAGATAAACCTACATTCTTAATTTCAAAAACCATGTACTTCATAAATAAGTATTATTTCTTCATCATTTAATTCAATACAAAAGATATCTCAATAGAAATATAATTGAAATTAAAAGGCTGCCCCTTAAGCGCAATTAAAGGAACTAAATGAATTTCGAAATAGAAAAAAGGCCTGCTTCTTTTGAAACAGGCCTCTCTCACCATATGCCCCTTATTATTATTTTAAGCTGTTGGTAAATCCCTAGTTAACCAACCTCTTCTACTGGCCGTAGCAATAGCATATGGCGTAATCCAAAACAATCCAAATGTATAAAGGATACTATATGAATAGGCCCAAAAGGACTCTGAAAATTTGTACCGTTTGGCATAGAAAAGCATTGGGAAACTTGAAAAGATTAAAATACCCAACAACGTAGAACTAATAAAAAGCACCGGATGTGTTAATATGAATAGTAACATAAATATCAAAAATGGATAACACATCACAATTTTAAAGGATTGGTTTAAAAAGAGAAGTCTAGCTCCCGACTTTGAACCTTCCCTAAAATTGGTGAATACATATTTAGCCATGGCAATATTTTCCCTGACATTACTCCTACCCCATCTAATGAACATTTTGTAAAGGCCTTTATACTTTTCTGGCACGTTTGTATAAGCATAAGCATTTCTTTGGAATAGAACATAATGCCCTTGCTTCAATATCATGTTAGTCATCGCTCGGTCCTCTCCAATGTCTGATGGCTGCCCCATAAACGTCTGATTAATCCACTCATCCAAACATGCAAATACAGCCGATCTTCTATAAGCCGCTAAAGCCCCAGGGGTACACAATACTGAATTTAATTGACTTTCGGCTGACCTTACGAATTCAAAACTTAGCACAAAACTGACATTAAGCATTTTCGGCAACAATGCCTTCTCATTATTTAGAACTCTAATGTTTCCAGCTACAGCCCCACATTTCTCATTAACAACAAAAGGACTTACCAAGTTCTTAAGCGTATCAGAATCTACAACTGAATCACTATCTACTGTGACAAAAATATCTCCTTTACCCATTTTAAAACCACGATAAAGCGCATGCCGCTTCCCTTGATTTTTAGGTTGCTGCAGGATTGAAACGCGATCTCCCAATACTTTTTTAGCCTCATTCATCCAGAACCAAGTATTATCTTGACTTCCATCATCTATGGCCAACAATTCCAATTTTTCTTCAGGATACTCACTTTGAGCTAGACTCATTAAAGTGGCATACACTTGTTTCCCTTCATTGTATGCAGGAACAATCACGGTACAAGTAGGCAATTCCTCATCTGAAACAGCCTTGACTGAGCGATATCTAAAATATAAATAAAGGGTGTAAAGGAAGTAACCTCCTTTGAAAAAGAATAAACCAGTGGCTATCCAAAAGAAAATGGCTCCAATAGTAGAGTTCAATCGCTCTTCCCTAAAGGCTAAAAATTGTTCTTGATAATATACAGCAAGAAAAGCTGCAAAAATCATTAGCAGAAAAGTTCCCGCCAAAACTATAGTATTTCGTGGATTGAAAGTTTTATTTGTTTGATGATTTTGATTTGGATAATCCAAATTCAATTCTGAGGGAATATTATTTTTTCTCATTAATTATGTTTCGATTTGTTCAATTTGATTTCACAGACTCCTATTCAATCCCTGTGCCATTCCGAAAAACAACCGAATTAAAGGCTCTACTAGCCTTCATCCATTTCAAAACCGTATAATTTTTACACAAACTAGGGACAGATTACACACTTTCTGATACACCTTCTATTAAAATAAATCCTTAAAAATTTTAATACCTAAGATATTTATGTATATTTGACTTATGTATTCAAAAGATCTAATAAAAGGAACACTTCAACCCATCATTTTAAAACTTCTTGAGGAGAACAATAAAATGTATGGTTATGAAATCACTCAAAGAGTAAAAGAACTTACCAATGGTAAAATTGAAATTACTGAGGGAGCTCTTTATCCCATGCTTCACAAATTGGAAGCTGACAAAATTTTAAGTACTGAAAAAGTGTACATAGGCAAAAGAGTAAGAAAATATTACCACTTGACCCAAAACGGCAAGCAGGTAGTAAGTGAAAAAATTAACGAGCTATCAGACTTTCTATCCACCATGCAACTTATTATCAAACCTAAAACCAATATGATATGAATCTAACAGAAAATCATATAGCTCAGATCAAGCATGATATCATGTTGAGAGGTGTTACACTTGAAGATTTATCTGATAGTTTGCTAGACCATATTTGTTGCGTTTTGGAACAATCTTCAGAAACTGATTTTGAAACGGCTTATGAACAGGCAATTGATGCATTTGGAAAAGCCGGCCTGGAACATATTGAAATAGAAACACAATTATTAATCACCCATAAAAAGCAAATTACCATGAAAAAAACCATGTATTTCTTAGGTTACATCGCCGTAGCAATTAGCACGACCGGTGTCTTGTTTAAAATCCAACATTGGCCGGGTGCTAGTGTTTTAATCACTTTGGGAATTGTCATCCTAAACTTCGGATTTCTACCCATGTATTTTTATGACAAATACAAAAACGCTATCAGTAGTTAGTGATTAAGTTTTTTTAACTTCGGTAACAAGGGCGCATTTTTATCTTGATATTGCTCCATATGCTCAATTATTTGATCCAACAACTCGATCGCTCTCAAAATATGAGGACCTTTGTTTAGCATAATACATTCCGCCTTTGTTGCCGTTACTGCATCAGTAATTTCGGACCTACTGGGAAGTCCTTTCTTAGCCAGCTTTTCAAGAACTTGAGTAGCCCAAACAATGGGAATATGGCAGGCATTGCACAATGCCAGCATTTCCTTTTGAATGTAACCCAAATCCTTCCAACTTGTTTCAATTGCCAAATCACCTCTCGCTATCATCACTCCTACCTTTGGCGCTTTTAAGGCTTCCAATAAAATATCTTCCAAATGGTTAAATGCAGCTTGGGTCTCAATTTTATATATTACTCCTAAAGAATCCAAAGCATCCAATTCCTTTAAACATTCATGCATTTCCTGAACATCACTAACAGAGTTAACGAAGGAAAAATTGACGATATCGGCATATTTTGCAATAAATTTTAAGTTTTGCCTATCAGTATGAGTCAACCCTCTAATGTTCAGTTTGGAATCTGGGAAGTTAATTCCTTTATCGGCCTTTAATTTGCCCCCCTTTTCATCGGACCTAAGGATTTTAACTGTGGCGATATCACCATTTAAATCTACAATTTCACTTTTAATAGTACCATCATCAAAATACACTCTATTCCCCTTATGGAGGTAATCAAAAACTTCAGGCAATGTACAGGCAATAATTGCCGGCGACTGAAGCGCCCCGTTCTTATCATATTGCGCCTTTCTTCCCACCAAAGGAACTCGAGACAATTGTAATTCATCACCTTCATAAAGAACAATGGGTTTTTTCACTTCTCCAGTTCTTATTTTAGGTCCACTTATGTCCATGGCAATTATGGTTCTTCTCCCAAGTTTTGCATCTACGGCCTTAATATGTTGTATTATATCGAACCAATCTTCTTGAGTGTCATGAGCACAATTTATACGCGCTATTTTCATACCCTTGACAATCATTTTTTCAACGGTTTCTCTATCATTTGCAACATAACCAGGCATGGTCACCATGATCCTTTGTTTTCTATTTTCAGGGGACCTCCCAAACAAAACATTGGTTTTTTCAGTCAACAATCGCTCACTATCTAAAATTGAAACCTTAAAATCCTGCGGCCAGTCAATAGACTTATTAAGCAACTTCAACAAATAGTAGCGCGTAATTTTCAAACTAGCCTCAGTATGGGCTTCTGCCCTTGCCAATCTAGACATTCCCAAAATACCCAACTGATGTTGCAATTCGCGTAGATCAAACGATCGTAAGGTGAGATAATGTATCAAGTTAATCGCACTCTTTTCATGGTCGGGGTGAATATCCTTGAGCACACGTTTGTAATTGTGTTGATCTTGAATTATTTTCTCAAGAATCACATCAATTTCTTCTACCATTTTTGTAAGATCTGTTGTCTCCATAACTTTCTAAAACAAATTTCCCTAAAACTTTCTGGAAAAATGATGATTTAGATCAGTTTAGCAACCTCCCTAAATCTCAACCTATTGAAATTATTGTAAAGTTAATAATATCAACCGCTCCAACCTTTTTTAAAAGGTTAATTTTAGGGCCATCATAAACCCTTTATAACAAGGCATAAAATTTGATTATATTTACAAAACAAATGACAAACGAATGGTAATCCGACTAACTCTAACGCTCCTATTTCTTCTTTTTTCAATTAACATCGATGCTCAGGTCACCAGAGAAGTCAACCCGCCCGAACACATTAAAACAATCACTTTTAAAGGAGACACCAACGAAAGTCAGCTCCCAGTTATCAAGTTAGGAGATTTTATTCAATTGGAATTTGATGCCTTGAATGGGGAAGAAGCTGACTTCTACTATAAAATAGAATATTATAATTTTGATTGGACACCTTCTGTACTAGCTAAAACGGAGTTTATGGATGGCTATGATAATCAAAGAATAAGGACCTATCAAAATTCGTTCAACACTTATCAAATTTATTCTCATTACGAGCTTACTATTCCTAATGAAAGAACACGTCGCTTAAAGATTTCTGGAAACTACATGATTCATATTTACAATGAGTATGATGAATTGGTATTTTCTAGAAAATTCATGATTTATGAACAAGGTGCTCAAGTTGGAGTTGCTATTAAACGATCAAGAGATGTTAGGTTTATTGAAGAAAAACAAAGTGTCGATATATCCATCAACTCTAGCTCTATTGAGTTCACCAATCCTGATCAGACGGTAAAAACCTTAATTATTCAAAATAATAATTTAAACTCTGCTATCTCCAACCTGAAGCCTCAATACACCATGGGTAATGAATTAATCTACAAATACACCAAGGAATCTAGTTTCTGGGCCGGCAATGAGTACTTTTATTTTGACAATAAAGACATTAGGGCGGCCAATAATGCCATTCAATTTATTGAATTACACGACCTTTATAACAATTATTTATTTACCAATATAGCCAGAAAAGATCGTCCATATACTTACAATCCAGATATCAATGGAAATTTCATAATAACCGCCCTTGATGTAGAAAACCCTAGTATTGAAGCCGATTATGCCTGGATTCATTTCTCATTATTGGCCAACGAACCATTCCTAGGTAAAACACCTTATATATATGGAAATTATAACAACTATGCTATAACTAAGGAAAATGAAATGACCTATAATGCAGATAGAAATGTCTATGAGGGATTCCTTTTATTGAAACAAGGATTTTACAATTACAAGTATGTTCTTGTAGATAGAAAAGGAAATATAGATGAAGGAGCCATTGGCGGCAATTTTTATCAAACCGAAAACAACTATAAAGTCTTAGTTTATTTTAGAGATTTAGGAAGTAGATTTGATCGTCTGGTTGGAATGGGAGAGGCTAGCTCTATTAATATTTCAAACTAAAACCCTGACAATCATCATTAACATCTATTTTTTTACATTTTACAATTAAAATTTCTTATTTTAGCAAGAACCAAAACTTTTTTAAGCGTTTAGCCAAAAATGGTACAGCAAGTCACGAGGGGGATTAAAATTTCTGTAGAAACCACTTTTGAAGGAACTTTCTATAAGAATTATAGGATTCAATTTGCCTATGGATACAAGGTAACAATTGAGAACCAGAGCAAAGATGTGGTTCAGTTACTTGCCCGACATTGGACCATTAAAGATGCATTAAATCACATTGAAACCGTAAATGGAGAAGGAGTTATTGGAAAAAAACCAGTCTTAAACCCAGGAGAATCACACACCTATACTTCAGGCTGTTTGTTATCTTCTCCTTTCGGCTGCATGAGCGGTCATTTTAATATGGTTAATTTTTCTTCAGCCAATAAGTTTCAGGTGATTATCCCAAGCTTTAAGCTAAGTGCTCCATTTGCACTTAATTAATACCTCTATTAAACCGCACAATTTTATCCTCCTGCTGTATATGAAAATATTTACAATTGGAGTGATGTGTAAATTCAAATGGACTATTCCAATCAATAACCGCAGTTTCTGTTGAAAATACATCATGCACATCAATATGTCCATTTGGGGAAATTCTTCTGAATACAACTCGGCATCCATCGGTCTCTAAAATTTCAAACCAAGCACCAGAACCAATACCAGATAGCCATTGAGCCTTTTGACCCGCGTGATCCACTTTTTGGGGGATCAAAGTTCCTAAAGAACTGGGCTTGAAATCCTTTAAAGGATCAAGCAGACATTCTTTGTTTATCTTACCAACACCAGAGGAAAAAGGTTCGATAATTCCACTTTCTGAAACTTTAAAGACTCCCAAATCATTGGCCGCAGCCACAACATTTCCTATCGTACTAGGAGTAAATCTCTTTAAACGGATTAATTTTTTCTGGGTCACTTTATTAGTCGTTGAAGCTATCAAAACATCTGTTACAAATCTGGCACAATTAGAGGCCTTCTTCACAAAGGCCCCATACCTGATAAGTAACTTATCCTGCATTGCCTTAATATATGCTTGGGCCCTATCAAAACCAACCTCATCACAAACAGATGCATACATATTACCTGCTCCATGAGTAAATTGTGGTTGCGTAGCCAAAAAAGACAAGATTTCTTCCAAATTTGTCATTTGACCATTGGTAAATTGGGCTTCCAGTGAAAAATCCAATTCACCATCTGTTTCTTTACTTCTCACTCGCCCCATGGGCTGTGGCGTAATATATCTGCCAAAGTCATAATAACAGATTTCACCTTTCCCTTTTTCAATAAGCACTAATGCTGCATGACCTGCCCTTACATAATCCTTTTTTCCTATTCCTGCATATTTCAATAATGGCGAATACCACTCATTAGACACCTTAACAATAGTCTCTGGATAAGCCAAAACAATAATGATTCCTGAGTTACTCATGAATAAAATTGGTTTTCGAAAATATCTCATGAACCATTGAATCTTCCTCTTGAAGATTTAAAAACTTAGTCTTAATTTCTTCCTTTTTCATCACTATTTGAGTGATACTAGTCGTTTTGACAAAACCACGATCCATAATAATACCATACTCCTTGTTCAAGTTATAGGTTTTGTGAAATTTCAGAAGAGATTTTTCATTTAGACTATGACCCTCTTTAAATTCTTTAAACCATTGATGTCGTTCCGATTTCATTTGCTCATCATATAATGTCGTTGAGGACCAAATATGGGTTTTCAATTCTAATTCCTTTTGATGCACCTCTAATCCATCCCAAACGATTTCAAAAAAACAAAGCGAATCATTCCAATCGGCAGCTACAATGGTGAACGGTTCAATATGAGAAAAGTCAAATTTGGAAATACAATTCAAAAAATTATCAGCTATTAATAATTCCTTCACAACAACCCCACGGCTCATTTTGTATTTATCCAGTCGTTTGTGTCTCGTGAAGCCGCCATTAAGGAGACAAATAACCCGTTGCTTATCACTTAAACCAATCCATGTTCCTCCAGCCACTTTATCCTTAGGACACCAAATAGTTACTCCTTCCTTAAAATAAATCTTTGGAGCAATGGTCTCCCTCTGCGGATCTTCATCCCTATTAGAAGTTAATACAAATCCACTATCTCCTATCGCAACTAGCGTTACTGTACACATAAATTAAGCAGTCTAAAATACTGGCATGTAACTTACAAAATTTATGGCATTTAACTTTGTTTTGATACTCTTGTTACACTAAAAACCACATAAAAAACATACCTTTGTACTCCAAAATTTAGTAACACCATAAAATCATAAAATCTATGGCGAACGCATTTTTCAATGTCCCAATTGCTGTAAATGAACCGGTCAAATCATATGCTCCAGGTTCTCCAGAAAGGGAAGAGGTTTTGAAAGCATACAAAGAGATGTTCAATGGTCAAATTGATGTCCCTCTTTATATCAATGGTCAGGATGTTTCCACAGGAAATACCAGAACCATGTCTCCTCCACATGACCATAAACATAGTGTAGGAACCTATCACTTAGCAGAAAAAAAACATGTAGAAGAAGCAATCTCAACAGCTTTAGAAGCTAGAAAATCTTGGTCTCAAATGCCATGGGAACAGCGAGCAGGTATCTTTTTAAAAGCTGCAGAATTAATTGCTGGCCCTTACAGGGCTAGAATTAATGCCGCCACCATGATTGCTCAATCCAAAACCATTCATCAAGCCGAAATAGATGCTGCTTGCGAATTAATTGATTTCCTCCGTTTCAATGTGCAATACATGACTGACATTTATGCAGAGCAACCTGAAAGCACATCAGATGCATGGAACCGTGTGGAATATAGACCTCTTGAAGGTTTTACTTATGCTGTAACACCATTTAATTTTACTGCAATTGCCGGAAACCTACCTTCATGTATGGCTTTAATGGGCAACGTGGTTGTATGGAAACCAAGTGACAGCCAAGTCTTTTCAGCAAAAGTTGTCATGGATGTTTTCAAAGAAGCAGGAGTTCCAGATGGCGTCATTAATGTTGTTTTTGGAGATCCAGTTATGATTTCGGACACCATTTTATCGCACCCAGATTTTTCTGGATTGCATTTTACAGGTTCTACTTTTATTTTTAAGGAACTGTGGAAACAAATTGGTAATAACATCCACAATTACAAAACCTACCCTAGAATTGTAGGCGAAACTGGTGGTAAAGATTTTATTATCGCTCATAAATCCGCCAATGCAAAACAAGTAGCGACCGCTATTTCAAGAGGTGCCTTTGAATTGCAGGGACAAAAATGTAGCGCTGCTTCAAGAGCATACATTCCAGACAACCTTTGGGAAGATGTGAAAAACTATGTTATTGAAGACGTCAATTCCTTTAAAATGGGATCTCCAGAAGATATGGGTAATTTCATAACAGCTGTCATCCATGAAGGCTCTTTTGATAAATTGGCCAAATATATCGACCAAGCTAAAGCTGATGATGATGCTGAAATTATTGTTGGAGGTGGATATGACAAATCTAAAGGTTACTTTATTGAGCCTACGGTTATTTTGACCACTAATCCGAAATACACAACTATGTGTACCGAATTGTTTGGCCCTGTCATCACCATATATGTTTACGAAGCTGACAAATACTCTGAAACTCTTCAATTACTTGATGAAACTAGTGAATACGCCTTAACTGGAGCCGTTTTAGCAACAGACAGGTATGCTATTAATGAAGCTACAAGAGCACTTGAAAATAGTGCTGGTAACTTCTATATCAATGACAAACCTACAGGAGCTGTTGTTGGACAACAACCTTTTGGTGGAGCAAGAGCTTCAGGAACTAATGATAAAGCTGGAAGTGCACAAAACTTATTAAGATGGGTATCACCTAGACTTATTAAAGAAACATTTGTAACTCCAACAGATTATAGATATCCATTTTTAGGATAATCTAAAATCAAATAAAAAGAAAAAACCTTGAAGTAATCTTCAAGGTTTTTTTATTTCTTAAACACCTCTATTCAAGTAAATTATTAGTAAAAAGTTTATCTTTAAGAAGTCAATTATTGAAAAAACTTACTTATGAAACAATATTACCTCTTTCTACTATTACTTTTTCCTATATACAATTTCGCCCAACCTGGTGGCGAGAGTGCCATTTCAACTATCAATTCAACCATTCCATACCAAGGTTATGATGAACCCATGCCCCAATTGGGAACTGGAGAATATAAAATCTATTACGACAATGTGGACGGCGTCCTGGACAAACCCATTTTTGTGGTAGATGGATTTGATCCTGGTGATGATCGAGACATTTCGCTTATCTACCCTCTACTTGACTATGGTAATGGCGAAAACTTGGGAGATGACGTTAGAGATCAAGGGTTTGATATTGTAGTTTTAAATTTCCCCATATACACGAGTTCTACAGATGGAACTACCATTATAGATGGAGGTGCCGATTTTATCCAAAGGAATGCCTTTATATTGGTGGAGCTCATTAATACTATTAATGGGATGAAAACGGGTACTGAAGAGAATGTGGTTGTTGGCCCAAGCATGGGTGGATTAATTTCCCGATATGCTCTGAGATACATGGAGCAAAATAGTATGGATCATGACACACGTTTGTTTATTTCTTTTGACACTCCCCATTTAGGAGCAAATGTTCCTATTGGCATCCAATATCTTTTCAACTATATGGTGAATGGAGATCCTGCACTTACTGAAGCCGAACCTTTTGTTAATAATCTATTGAACAGTGCAGCCGCTAAACAAATGTTGATTGACCATTACTTAGGGCATTTGCAATCCGGTTCCAGTTATGAACAAGATCCAAATCAAACTTTACCCATAGGCGCACCAAACTTTAGAGATGCTTTCCAATCAGAACTCGATGCCATGGGATTTCCAGAGGATGTCAGAAACGTGGCAATCTCTAACGGAAGTGGCACTGCCATGATGATCGGAACCCCAGGAATGGAATTATTAAACCATACCTTCGATACGGGACAGGTTAGCGGCCTCGATACGCAAGCTATCATCACATTACATTTTACTCCTTTGTCGAATCAATCCATAGAGGTAACCCATTTTATTGGTCAGGTTAACTTTTGGGGATGGCAGGACGTTTATACCTTTTCAGCAGCTTCAGAAGCTACTTCATTCTCGGATGGTTTAGATAGTGCTCCTGGAGGACAATTCAACATGTATTCTTTTGATAATGGCAGCAATCCTTTAATCGCCGAATTTGTTGCCAACCTAAACACGCAATATTTCAATTTTATCCCAACCTTAAGTTCTTTGGCCATTTCCGATTTGAACTGGTATAATACACCCAATTTAGATAACACCCCATTTGACAACACTTATATTCCTTCAAATAATGAACCTCATGTAACTTTGACTAATGGAAATGCGGCATTTGCTCTCAATGAAATATTTAATGAAACCTTGACGAGTGAAGATGAATTGCAGAATAACCTCAGCATAAGACTTGAAAAAAATCCGGTTTCCGAATCCCTTTCGATAATTTCAAGCCATCAGTTGAATGATGCCGAAATATCCATAGTAGATTTAACTGGTAAAACGGTATATCAACAACACATGGATTTATCATTTAAAACCCAAATCCCTTTGCGATTGACTTCTGGCATTTATGTTCTAAATATCAAAACGCAACAGAATGGCATTTTCCAATCCAAACTGATTGTTAAGTAAGACTTATCCTTTGAATTTAATGGGAAGGTGGACTATTTTTTTGGTTTCAAAAAAGTCTTCATCAAAATATTGGTTCAACTCAAATATTTGGGCTGTAGAAAAATTCTCCAGTTCATCTGCCAAATCACCTCCTTTAAGATAAATCACCCCATTTTTTATTTCATGGAGACTCTTTTTAGCCACTTTACCTTTTATCCATCTTACAAAGGTTGGCATTGCCGCCACCGCTCTGCTGACAATAAAATCATAAGTCTCATTGATTTCCTCAACCCGAGTATGTGTGGTTTTCACGTTTGCAAGTCCCAATCCTTCAACAACCTCATTGACCACTTTCAACTTTTTAGCAATACTGTCAACCAGATGAAACTGGCAATTTGGAAACATAATAGCCAATGGAATCCCTGGAAATCCTCCTCCTGTACCTACATCCATAATTCTTGTACCATCCTTAAATTGGATAAACTTAGCAATCGCCAAAGAATGTAAAACATGTCTTAAATAAAGTTCATCTATGTCTTTTCTAGAGACTACATTGATTTTCAAATTCCAATCTTGGTACAATTCCTCAAGCTTTCGAAATTTATTAATTTGGTCTTCCGTTAGATCAGGAAAATATTTAAGGATTAGGTCCATACTCTAAATTTTCGACAAAAGTAGGTAAATTATTGTGCATATTTTTATGAAAACTTTTTAAGGATAGGTTCACATTATATGTATCTTTGGCACGTTATAGTGTCAGGTAAGCATGTAACAATTTATGAAAATATTTGAACGATGACGAACAAAACTTTATCATTTTCGAGAACAGATTCAGCTAACTTTTTTAGAACATTAAATAAGAGAGTTAACACCTATTTCAAAGAAAATGACATTAAAAGAACAGGAAATTGGAAACTTTGGGTAAAAACCATTGTCATGTTTTCTTTGTTTTTAGCCCCTTATTTTATATTACTCACTTTAGACATGCCGGGTTGGGCTCAATTACTTTTGACCATTGTCATGGGAATTGGAATGGCCGGAGTTGGCATGAATGTGATGCATGATGGAAACCATGGCTCCTACTCGAAGAAAGAATGGGTTAACCGTTTAATGGGCAGCAGCATTTACATCTTAGCAGGTAACGTTTATAATTGGAAAGTGCAACATAATGTGCTGCATCATACGTATACCAATATTCATGGTCATGATGAAGATTTGGAAGCCGGAAGGATTCTTAGATTTTCAAAACATGCTGAATGGCGTTGGTACCATAGATTCCAACATTTTTATTCCATTTTACTTTACGGTCTACTTACTATTAATTGGGCAATCACGACTGACTGGCAACAAATGAAACGTTACATGAAACGTAAATTATCATATGGGAAATTTCCAAATCCGGTTTGGAATTGGAGTAAATTGGTAATCTCAAAGCTTATCTATGTAAGTGTTTGGATTGTATTGCCTCTCATTATCATGGATCATGTGACATGGTGGAAAATACTTCTTGGTTTCTTTGTAATGCACTACACGGCAGGATTGATTTTGAGTGTGATTTTCCAATTGGCTCATGTCATGGAAGAAGCAGAAATGCCATTACCTGAAAAAGATGGTACAATGAAGAATACTTGGGCCATCCACCAATTAAATACAACCGTGAACTTTTCCACCAAAAACAGAATTGTCAACTGGTTTACCGGTGGTTTAAACCACCAAGTGGAGCATCATATATTTCCAAATATAAGCCATGTTCACTATTCTAAAATCTCTAAAATAGTTAGAGAAACTGCAAAAGAATTTAATTTACCGTATAACGAATATAAAACAACCCGAAAAGCAGTAATCGCTCATTTCAGATACTTAAGAGAAATGGGGATGAAACCTGCCTTACAAGCATAATTTTTTATGGCGATGGACCAACTTTCTGACAGAATCAAAAGTTTGCCAAGTTCTGCAACCTTGGCTATGGCGGCAAAAGCAAGAGAGCTTAGAGCCGAAGGAAAAGATATTATAGGATTAAGTTTGGGAGAACCAGATTTTAACACTCCTGACTTCATTAAGGAAGCTGCTATACAAGCAGTGAATGACAATTACAATTCATATTCTCCAGTTGATGGATATGTGGATTTAAAGGAAGCGGTATGTCTTAAGTTTAAACGAGACAATGGCTTGGATTATAAACCAAATCAAATAGTGGTTTCTACTGGGGCTAAACAATCTATTGCCAATGTAGCTCAAGTGTTATTGAACCCAGGTGATGAAGTATTATTACCTGCTCCATATTGGGTAAGCTATTCAGCCATTGCAACCCTATGTGAAGCCACTTATAAAGAGATTCCTTCTTCCATTGAAAATGATTTTAAAATCACTCCTGAGCAATTGGAAGCCGCCATTTCTCCAAAGACCAAAATGATTTTCTTCAATTCGCCAAACAACCCAAGTGGGACTATTTATTCTGAAGAAGAATATAGAGCGTTGGCTAAAGTTTTAGAAAAATATCCAGATATCTATATTTTGTCTGATGAGATTTATGAGCATATTAGTTATGGTGCCAAAAACTTTAGTTTTGCTGCTATTCCAAATATGTACGATCGCACCATTACCGTTAATGGTTTGGCAAAAGCTTTTGCTATGACGGGTTGGCGTATTGGATATATCGGTGCCCCAGAATGGATTGCCAAGGCATGTACCAAAATGCAAGGACAAATAACTTCTGGAACCAACTGTATAGCGCAAAGAGCTGCTATTACAGCATTGACTGAATCTCCAGAAAGAATTCAATTCATGGTTGAGGAATTTAAAGAGCGTCGTAATTTAATTTTACAACTTTTAGGTGACATTGAAGGATTCCAATGCAATGTTCCTGAAGGAGCCTTTTATGTATTCCCAAATGTTTCAGCCTTTTTTGGAAAAACTTTTAGAGGAAAAACCATCAACACCGCCTCCGATTTTGCCATGTATCTTTTAGAAGAAGCAAACGTCGCTACAGTTACTGGTGAAGCTTTTGGAAACTCCAATTGTATCAGAATTTCTTATGCAGCTTCCACCGAACAAATTATTGAAGCTGTTAGGCGAATAAAAGAAGCGCTATCATAATTATTGAAATTGTAACGAATTATATATAAGCCACCCAATGGGTGGCTTTCTTTTTTTAGAACATAAAATAGATCATAATAGATAAGACTACAAGAATGCAACATACTAATAAGAACTGATTAAAAAGTGTTCTTTTTCTATCTTGAATTTTTTGTTCCCGAATATCCCGAAGCATTTTAGGTGTTGCTTTTGGGTAATCTAAATTTAATTTAATGTTTTCATAACTACCTGATAGGCCTTTAGACCTTGATCTCTGAGCCTTCATCTTCTCATTGTTTTTGAGAATAGTTATCATAGCTTGAGCTCCACCACCAAATCCCATAATTACAGATTTTAAAAGTTAGACAAGTTAATCATACACCACTCGGCGTTATCAAACGCCAAGTATGGAAAAATAAAAGATATTGGTGAGTGATCAGCTGACCAGGATATCAGTTAAGGATCTTTAAAACGAAAAGTGACTTTAATATATAAGTAGCAACTATAAGAAAAATGTTACAAACTTTATTTCTTGGTCCAAAAGAATGGTGTTAAGAGAATCAAAACCGTAAACAACTCCAAACGACCAATAAGCATTAAAAATGAAGCCCACCATTTACCTAAGGGTGGCAATCCGCCATAATTGTTAACTGGACCAAAATCTCCCAAGGCCGGACCCACATTACCCAAACTGGATGCAGCCAAACCAATAGCCGATTTAAAGTCAATATTAAACATGGAGAACACCAATGCCCCCACTATAAATGAAAGCATATAGAGAATAAAAAAACCTTGGATATTAAAAACAATACCTCCTGTAACCGCCCTGATATTATAACGAACGGGAACTACAGCACTAGGGTGTAAGGTTCGTTTAAATTCTAAAAAGCCATTTTTGATAAGAATAAGATGTCTAACAACTTTGACTCCCCCAGATGTACTTCCTGCAGATCCACCTAAAAACATCAACCCAAAGAAAAATACCACCAAAAAGGGTGTCCAAGCCGTATAATCCGCAGTAACAAACCCTGTGGTTGTAATTACCGAAAGCACCTGAAATAAAGCATGTCTAACCGAACTTTCAGCCCGTCCCCAAACCATGGGGTGATAAATAGTAGATTGACTGATATCTGCCTTGAAGTAAATAATTATTGCAGAAATTAAGGTGAAAATGGCTATGAACTTGAAATATAGTTTAAACTCTTCATCCTGAATAACCTTTTGAACCTTGCCTTTAAAAGCAAAATAGCTCAACACAAAGTTGGTACCAGCCAAAAACATGAAGAACATGATGATATACTGTATAATAGGCTGATCATTCCAATAAGCCACACTTGCATTTTTAGTTGAGAACCCGCCTGTAGAAAGCGTGCATAAGGAATGGTTAATGGCATCAAAAAAAGACATCCCAGCAACTTTCAATAGAATTGTTTCGGCTGCTGTGTATCCAAAATATATAAGCCATAGTCTTTTTGCTGTATCCGTTATTCTTGGATGCAACTTGTCCGCACTTGGTCCTGGAGCTTCAGCTGCAAACATTTGCATTCCTCCTATCCCTAGAAGCGGTAGAATTGCTACTGCCAACACAATAATTCCCATTCCCCCAATCCAATGGGTTAAACTTCTCCAGAACAAAACCCCTTCAGGAACAATCTCTATATCATTGAGTATCGAGGCTCCCGTTGTCGTATAACCAGACATGGTTTCAAAAAACGCATCAGTAAAACTTGGAATGGTCCCCGAAATCATATAAGGAAGTGTTCCAGACAATGTCATGATAATCCATCCAAAAGTCACCACCACATAACCCTCTCTTTTATTCATTTCCTTAGAATGGTCCTTTGTATTATACATGGCCAGCAGACCCAGTAATACCGCGACAGCTCCTGAAATCAATAAATCGAAAGTAACGCCATCTTGATAAATCAAACTAATAAGTGCAGACAACAACATAAACCCACCGTTAAAAACTAACAGTAAGCCCAAAAGATGTAAAATGATTTTATAGTTTAATTTCACTTAATGGAATTATAAGAATAATTTCTCAACCTGTTTGATAGCTTTTGGCATACAACAAACCACGACCTTATCGGCTTCCCTTATTTGAAAATCTCCCAATGCAATAATACCTTCACCATCTCTTACGATCCCACCAATAATTGCCGATCTAGGAAAATCTATATTCTTTATAAGTTTGTTGCATATTTTGGAGGTTGGTTTTACATTGAATTCCAAAAGCTCCGCATTCATATTGTTAAGCTTGGTCATAGCAACTACCTCCCCTTTTCTAATATATCTAAAAATGGTGTTAGCCGCCAATAATTTTTTATTGATCAAGGTATCAATTCCAATGGAATGGGATAGCTCAAAATAATCCATATTTTCCACCAGGGCAATAGTTTTTGATACTCCCTTGGACTTGGCCACTAAACAAGACATAATATTAGTTTCAGAATTTCCAGTAACTGCAATAAAAGCATCCATATCTGTCAAACTTTCTTCTTCCAACAAATCAAAGTTTCTACCATCACCATTAATGACCAATACTTTTGGCAATTGATCTGCCAGGTCAAAAGCTTTATCCTTGTCCTTTTCAATTAATTTGACATTGGGATATGACAAACCAAGGTCTCTGGCTGTTTTAAAACCAATTTTACTTCCACCTAAAATCATAATATTCCTGATTTCGGTATTTGTTTTTCCCGTTAACCTACACAATTCATCAGCTCCCGTTTCAGCAGTGATAAAAACCACATTATCATTCTCTTTGAATTCGGTATCCCCTCTTGGAATAATTGTAAATTGTGTACCCGTACGTTGTATAGCAATTGGAACAAAATGAATTTCGGAAAATGCTTCTGCCGCTTGCTTAACTGTTTTACCTATAAAGGTGGTGTTTTTTGACAATGTGAGTGCCACCATGGTTAGGGCACCATCATCAAAAGAGTATGTATCGCTAAATGCCGTTTGATTTAGCAACAATTCAATCTCTGCCGCAGCAAGGGATTCTGGAGAAATCAATTCATCAATACCCAAGGCATCAAAACCAATTTCATCTTTATACTTCAAAAATTCAGTATTGGAAATTCTTGCAATAGTTCTACCCGCTCCCAATTGTTTCGCCAACACACATAAAGCCAAATTAGTTGCCTCTGAGGAAGTTACAGCAATTAGCAAATCGGCATCATTAACTCGGGCGTCTTTTAATATAGAAATAGAGGTTGCATCTCCTTTAATCACTTTGATATCCAAGTGGTTCTCGGCATATATCAAACTCTCTTTGTTGGTATCAATAAGAGTGATTTCCTGTGATTCGTAAGACAATAATTTTGCTAAATGAAATCCAACTTCACCAGCTCCAGCAATAATTATTTTCATGTAGTAGCCATTAGTTACACTAAGGCAAATATACTGTAAAATAGATTGATTGATAAAATTACGGTTATATATAATTATTGGGCAACAAACTATAAATGCCCTCATAAAAGATTATATTTGGCAAAATTTTTCATTGTGAGTAAAGTGACCCCATATAAAGACAGCGAACTTGGTAAAAAGGAGCAGGTTACAAAAATGTTTGATAATATCTCAAAGGAGTATGATGGCTTGAATCGTGTGATCTCATTTGGTATAGATGTATCATGGAGAAAAAAAGTGGTAGCCTTGGTAGATAAAACGCAACCTCACTCCATTTTGGATATTGCCACAGGAACCGGAGATTTAGCTATCCAATTGGCCTCCTCCACTCAAGCCAAAGACATTGTTGGATTGGATATTAGTGAGGGCATGTTGGAGGTAGGCAGAAAAAAGGTAACTCAAAAGCAACTTGACAATAAAATTAAATTGGTACTAGGTGATTCTGAAAATTTACCTTTTGAAGATGACACCTTTGATGCCATAACTGTAGCTTTTGGCGTGAGAAATTTTGAGAATTTGGAAAAGGGACTTGCCGAAATATATCGTGTACTGAAACCAGGAGGCATTTTTGTTATTTTAGAAACATCAGTTCCCACAAAAACACCATTTAAACAAGGGTATAAACTTTACACCAATAACATCATGCCACTGATAGGAAAAGTATTTTCCAAAGATCGTAGTGCCTATCGCTATTTGAGTGATTCAGCTTCGGTTTTTCCTTATGGCGAGGTTTTGAACAATATTTTACGTAAAATTGGGTTTATAGATGTGAACGATTTGCCACAGACTATGGGAGTGGCTACCATTTATACGTCATCGAAATAAATTTTATGAGAAACTTCTTTTTTCTACTAGTATTCATAGGTTGCTATCAATTTGCTTCAGCACAATTATTCAGCAAGGAAAAAGTTCTGAATGATGAAAATTTTGACAAGAAATTTTTAAGCTATGGTTACTTCATAGGTTTTAATAGTTATGATTTTAACTTTGACTACAAGGAAGACAAAAAAGATATTTTAGTTAAAAAAAGCACAGGATTCAATGTGGGGTTGGTTGGTAACATGCGTATTAACGACTACATGGATTTACGACTGGAGCCTGGACTTTATATGACGACGAGAACTCTTCAATATGATGAAAGTTATTTTCAAGGTTTTGAAGATTTCAGAACATCTGATTTAGAGCGGGAGATAAAATCCACCTATATTCACGTGCCTTTGTTAATAAAGTTCTCTACCAAAAGACTTAATAATTTCAAACCGTTTGTGGTGGGCGGGGTATCCACAGCACTAAACCTTTCTAGTAACGAGAAGAACCCTGACGACAATTACAACGGTAAGTTCCGAAGCAAAAAAAGCATGTATTTTTATGAATTAGGTTTTGGAATCGATTTCTATCTATACTACTTTAAATTCACCCCTTCCATAAGAGGCGTATTCGCCATCAATGATGAAGTTGTTAGAGACAATGACCCGAACAGCCCGTGGACTGGAAACATTGAAACCATGAAAACCAGAGGGGTTTTTATCAATTTTACGTTTCAGTAGAATTCCTTTTAAACTCACTTAAAAGAATGGCTGTCGCTGTGGCCACATTAAGGCTTTCCGTTTCCTGTAATTTACCAAATCTAGGAATGGATATTCTATCGGTTACAAATTTTTCAACCTCCTTGGAAATACCATTAGCTTCATTACCCATTATTACAAGCCCCTGATTGGGTAACGCTTTTGAATAAACATTTTCACCATCCATAAAAGCTCCAAATATTGGATAATCAAAATCAGACAGTAAATGAGGTAAATCCAAATAATGGATATTTACCCTTATAATAGAACCCATAGTAGCCTGAATCACCTTTGGATTAAAACAGTCCACTGTACCAGTTGAGCATACTAAATGCTCTATTCCAAACCAATCACACAACCTGATAATCGTTCCCAAATTCCCGGGATCACGAACTTCATCTACCGCCACAATTAATTGCGATTTATCCAGAGGTAATACATTAGGGATTTCAAATAAAGCCAACGCCTTGTTGGGCGTCGTTAAATAACTAATTTTCTTTAATTCGTGGTCTGTAATCAATGTCTCCTTTTGAGAGCCCAATTGAAAACTTTCTGTTGTAAATAAATGATAAAGCTTTATTTGGGAAGCCAGCAACTCTTCAATTGTTTTGATTCCTTCAGCCACAAATAGCCCATGCTGATTCCTGTATTTTTTTTGTTTTAAACTGGCTACTAACTTTATTTGATTTTTGGATAACATTCAACCAATAATTAAATATGTAATCTTAGGAAATAATGTATTTTTGAGTTTGAACGAGAATTTAAAACCTCAACTCTATTCTTTACAGACTAATTTATTTGTATTTGAAACTTAATTCTTCAAAAATAGCATTAATTCTTTTAATTGCGGGTCTATTATTTTCCTGTAATTCTGTAAAGAGAGTTCCCGAAGGTGAACATCTACTTACCAAAAACACCATTTTTGTTAACGAAAAAAAGGAAACTTCCGAAAGAATCAATAGCCTGTTATATCAGAAAAAAAACAGAAGCGCTTTAGGCCTACCCATTAGGCTATACATTTACAATTTAGCCCGACCCAACATTGATTCTATTTTAAATTCTCGTTTGGACGCTAATCCAGGGCGAAGGGAATTTTGGGAAAGTGTTCTTTCTAAAAAGCAACATCAAAACTACCTTCAATTTAGACATGGTTTCAACGAATGGTTGAAAACTACGGGGCAAGCTCCCATTTTGGTGAATGATGATAAAACAGTTAAATCTGAAAACCAATTAATGGCTTATTATTTTAATAATGGCTGGTTTGATGTTGAAGTTTCCAGCGAAACTAAAAAACAAGAAGACAAAAAAGCTTCGGTAGAATATTATGTAAATACCAAAGAGCCCTATATCATCGACTCCATTTCAAGTAAAATTCAATCTCCTGTAGTAGATTCCCTGTTTCAAATGCAATTGAACAAATCTTACATCAAAAAAGGCAGACGTTACAGAACTGCTTATTTTGAAGAAGAGAAACGTCGAATAACCGAACAAATGAGGAACTCTGGTATTTATCATTTTGGTGAAGACTATGTGTTTTTTGAGATGGATACCGTTAACACTAATAAAAATGTTAATGTAGAAGTACAGATATCAAACAGACAGGTGAGGAAACAGGACTCTGTTTATAGAATTCCGTTTCAATCATATAAAATAAAGGAAGTAAATATTTACACCGACTTTCAGTTTGAACATCAAAATAATCAACCAAAAGATTCAGCAACCCACAACGGAATAAACCTCTATAGTTATGAAAAAATGAGGTTTAGATCAAGAGCCTTAACCAATGCTATTTTTATTACCCCAGGTATGGTTTATCGTGATAAAGACCGCTCTAATACCTATCGTCATTTAACAGAGTTGCGTACTTTCAAGTATCCAAACATCGAATACATTGAGAATCCAGACACAACGATTACCACTAATATATACCTTACTCCAAAGAAAAAATTCGGACTTAACTTAAGCGCCGAAGTGTCTCAAAGTAACATTCAAACCATTGGACTTTCCTTTAGTCCCGGGTTGGTTATGAGAAATGTCTTTGGTGGTGCCGAAACCTTAGAATTTAGCGCATTTGGGTCTATTGGATCTTCCAAGGATGCTGCAAATGATGAGGATCGCTTTTTTGATATTACAGAAGTTGGGGCCAATTTAAATTTAACCATTCCTAGATTGTTTTTCCCTATCAATACTGAGAAGCTGATACCAAAATCTATGTTTCCCAGTACCCGATTCAGTATTGCTAGTTCAAGTCAAACAAACATAGGTTTAGATAAACAAACTTTTACCAGTGCGTTAAGCTATAAATGGTTTCCAAGGAACATTGTAACCAACCTTTTTGACTTATACAATGTCCAGTACGTTAGAAATTTAAACCCTGACAATTATTTCGGGGTTTACACCAACTCCTATGAAAGCCTGAATGACGTTTCCAATAACCTAAACTACAATAATGGTGAAGACCTTGAATATCCCAATCAAACAGATGCCTTTATAAATGATGTCTTAAGCGGAAACACCTCACTTACACCTAATGATAATGATTACCAAACAGTTTCTGCCATTAATGAAAGAAAAATAAGACTAACGGAAAACAACCTGATATTTTCCACCAGTTTTAATTACGTAAAAAACACCAAGGAAACATTATATGATGAAACGTTCACCATCTTTAGATACAAATTGGAACTGGCAGGAAATACATTTTCATTAATTTCCAGATTGGCCGATTTAAAGAAAAATTCCAATGGGCGCTATGAAATATTCAATGTCCCCTATTCACAATATGCCAAAGTAGAGTTGGATTTTATAAAACACTGGGAAATTGGAAGAAGAAAGGTTTTTGCAATTAGAACATTTGCTGGAATTGCAGTTCCCTACGGAAACTCTAATAGCATACCTTTTTCCAAAAGTTTTTATGCAGGAGGAACCAATGACAACAGAGCTTGGACAGCCTATAGCTTGGGCCCAGGAAGTTTGGATTCCAATGAAGAATTTAATGAAGCCAATTTAAAACTCGCTTTTAGTGCAGAATATCGATTTAATGTATATGAAGGAATCAATGCCGCCCTATTTGTAGATGCGGGTAATATTTGGAATGCTCTTGACAATGTAGAAGATGATCGGGCTACTTTTGATGGATTAAAATCGTTAAAAGACGTAGCTGTTGGTTCTGGTTTTGGAATCAGATATGATTTTGGGTTTGTTGTTGCCAGATTTGATATTGGATTCAAAACGTATGATCCATCTTTATCAACTAATAACAGATGGTTTAAAGATTACAACTTTCAAAATGCGGTTTATAATATTGGTATAAATTATCCTTTCTAACCGCTTTAAATTTCTTATTTTTGTAACTCGAAATTCAAAAAAACAACCTATGTCACATCATATTAAAGCAGGAGTTGCTACAGGAAAAGAAGTTCAAGAAATCTTCAAATTAGCAAAAGAAAAAGGCTTTGCCCTACCTGCTGTAAATGTTATCGGTTCAAATTCTATTAATGGGGTGCTAGAAACAGCAAAAGCTTTGAATGCACCTGTAATTATTCAATTCTCTAATGGCGGTGCAGTATTTAATGCCGGAAAATCGTTAAATAACGAAAATCAAAAAGCAGCTATTGCTGGTGCTGTGGCTGGTGCTAAGCACGTACATGATTTATCAGTGGCATATGGGGTACCTGTTATATTGCATACTGACCACTGCGCCAAGAAATTATTGCCGTGGATTGATGGTATGCTAGATGCCAGTGAAGAGCATTTCGCTAAAACTGGAAAGCCTTTATTTAGTTCTCACATGATTGACTTAAGTGAAGAACCTATTGAAGAGAACATAGAAATATGCAAAACCTATTTGGCTAGAATGAGCAAAATGGGAATGACTTTAGAAATTGAACTTGGAATAACTGGTGGTGAAGAAGATGGTGTTGACAATTCTGATGTTGATGATTCTAAATTATATACCCAACCAGAAGAAGTGGCCTACGCTTATGAAGAGCTAAGCAAGGTAAGTGATCAATTTACTATTGCAGCGGCATTTGGAAACGTTCACGGCGTATATAAGCCTGGAAATGTGAAATTGACTCCAAAGATTTTAAGAAATTCACAGGAATATATCACTGAAAAGTATGGTGTTGGTCAAAATCACATTGACTTTGTATTCCACGGAGGATCTGGTTCTACAGTAGAAGAAATTAGAGAAGCCATTGGATACGGAGTTATTAAAATGAATATTGACACGGATATGCAATATGCTTTTATGAGTGGTATTAGAGATTATATGACTGAACATGCCGAATACTTAAAAACTCAAATTGGAAATCCTGATGGTGATGATTCACCAAATAAAAAGTACTACGACCCTAGAGTTTGGTTACGCAAAGGAGAAGAAACCTTCGTTACTCGTTTGAAGAAAGCCTTTGAAGATCTTAATAACGTAAATACCTTATAGTTAAGGTTCAAAAAACAACTTCACAAGACAAACTCTTGTGAAGTTGTTTTTTTTATAACTACATTTATTTCCCGTTGACTTAAAATTATAGCAAACATGTCTTGGTTTAAAAGAAAAGAAAAAGGAATACAGACTTCTACAGAAGAGAAAAAAGATACCCCGAAGGGCCTTTGGTACAAATCTCCCACAGGAAAAATTGTTGACACCAAAGAACTTGAACAAAATTTTTATGTAAGCCCTGAAGATGGTTATCACGTAAGAATAGGAAGTAAAGAATATTTTGAGATACTTTTTGACGACAATAAATTCAAGGAATTGGATCCTAATTTAGAGTCAAAAGATCCGTTGAAGTTTGAGGATACCAAAAAATACCCTGACCGCTTAAAAGCAGCCATGGAGAAAACCAAACTTAAAGATGCGGTAAGATGTGCCGTTGGGAAATCGAAAGGAAACGATTTGGTTGTAGCCTGTATGGATTTCAGTTTCATTGGTGGATCTATGGGAAGTGTTGTAGGTGAAAAAATTGCCAGAGCAGCCGATTACGCCCTAAAGAAAAAAGCTCCTTTCATGATTATTTCAAAATCTGGAGGTGCTAGAATGATGGAAGCCGCTTTATCCTTAATGCAATTGGCTAAAACTTCCGCAAAATTGGCTCTTTTGGCTGAAGCCAAAATACCATATATCTCCTTATGTACCGATCCAACCACAGGAGGAACCACAGCTTCATTTGCCATGTTAGGAGACATTAACATTAGTGAGCCTGGAGCTCTGATTGGTTTTGCTGGTCCACGTGTGGTAAGAGATACCACCGGAAAAGAATTGCCTGAAGGATTTCAAACGGCAGAGTTTTTAATGGAACATGGGTTCTTAGACTTCATCACCCATCGAAAAGATTTAAAAAACAAAATAAATCTCTACTTGGATTTAATACAGAATAACCCAATTCGGGAATAAGATAAAGCGAGTCATTTGACTCGCTTTTTTGTTTCTCTAAATTTATCCACTTCTTTTAGATTTACTTTATTATTTTGAGAATGTTTCTAATAATTTCACAATAATACAAATGATTCTTTTTTCCATTTTATAAAGCTCTATGTATTCCTTAAATTGCGTCAGAATTAATCAACTTAATTATATGAAGCAATATTACTCTAAAAAAGCATGGGTCTTTTTTCAATTATTACTCCTAACCTTTTTCCTTGGAAATGCCCAATCCAATCAATACCTCCATTTTGATGGAGAAGACGATTTCACTTCTTTGCCTAATGGCGCACAATATGTTTCTGGATCAAACACCATATCGATGGCTGGATGGTTCTACTCTGACAACCCATCCTATGGAGAGGGAATGATGAGTATTAGAGGTGGAGGAACTGGAAATGGTGAAATGTACCTCATTCAATTAGGTAACGGAACTATGGAGTGTAGATTGGTAACAACTACAGGCTTACATGAAGTTGTGGCTCCAGCCGGAACCATTCAAGCTCAACAGTGGCAACATATTGCCTGGGTATTCAATGAAACAACAGTTGAGTTATTTGTTGATGGAGTTTCAATTGGCAGTAGTACTGCTTCCGGAATTTTTGGTTCAAATGACAGACCATTTTCAATTGGAAAATGTATCCTTTCAGGTTTTAATTTCATATTTCAAGGAAGAGCGGATGAAGTATCTCTATGGAGTAAAGCCTTAACTCAAGCAGAAATTCAGGATATGATGGCCAACGAGCTGGAAGGCAACGAGGCTAATCTAGAGGTTTACTACAAATTTGATCAAGGAACTCCCGGAGGAAACAATACAAGCATCACCCAACTTTTGGATTTTAGTGGTGATGCATCAAAGCATTCTGAGCTGAACAATTTTGCTTTAGAAGGTGAAACTTCAAATTTTAATGGAACATTGGAAGGTAATTTCCAAGCCATTAACTTTCCTCAAATTTCTCCTAAGCTAATTACAGATGGACCATTTCAATTGGAAGCAACAGTAAATTCAAACTTACCTATTAGTTTCGAAATTATTTCTGGACCAGCTACTGTTGAAGGTGATTTATTGACATTAACTGGTGAAACTGGTGATGTAACAGTAAAAGCTAGTCAATCAGGAGACGAAAATTACGATCCTGCAGCTGATGTTTTTGTTACCTTTCCCGTTTTAGATCCAAATGCTATTCTTGTGGAGACTGAAGGTTTACATCCATTAGCAGGAATTGCTTATGCATCAAGTTTAATACCTATTCAAATAGCTTTTAGAGCTGGAATATCATATCCAGAGTTATTTTCAATCGAGTCCGTTTCTGCTTCTGTTGACGGCGACAATGTAGAATTGACAAGCTATGGAAATGGTTATTACACCGGTTGGTGGACGCCTACATCCTTCGGAAACCACGAACTTGTCATTTCTTCTACCAATAATTTTGGTGCTAATGGGGACGAAACAATTAGTTTCAATTTAGTAGAAAACGGTGTTGATCAAACAGTCAATGCAACAGAAGATGTTTGGGTCAATGGTGACATCCCAACGGTAACAGTGGAATCTGATTTACCTAGTTATATTGGAGCATTCGATGAAATTTCAGCTACTCTATTTATTGATTGTCCAGACGGAGGTTGTGATCCTTGGGACCGCGTTTCGTCTATTGATGTTATGGGTAAAAATGGAGAATGGTATGAGATCATCAGATATTTGACGCCTTATGGTGTGAGTTGCCAGCATGAAATTGACCTAACAGATTTTATGTCTCTACTAAGCGGTAGAACAAAATTCAGAGTGAATTTAGGCACACAAGGAAACGGTTTCCTATATACTCTTCAGTTAGATTATACTGCAGGTACTTCTGAGCACCCATACAGTCATGTAGAAAAACTTTGGAATGACACCTACCAATTTGGAGACCTGGCAGATTTACAACCAACAGAAGATTTAAATAAGCCTTTTCCTGAAAATACTGAAACCGCCAAAATTAAACTACTTTCAACCGGTCATGGTTGGGGAGAAAACAATACGGATAATGCAGCCGAATTCAATCCTAACACGCACCATATTTGGGTTAATGACGCCGAGACATTTACGCAATTCAATTGGGTAGATTGCAACCCCAACCCAGATAATTGTAGTCCCCAAAGTGGAACGTGGTTCTATAATAGAGCAGGTTGGTGTCCAGGAAGTATTGCACAATATTTTGACTATGATATGACTCCGTTTACTACAAACAGTAGTGTAGATTTGGATTATGTTTTTGATGAATCTTATGTAGATTATTGCCATCCAAACAATCCAGAATGTGTCACTAATGTTACTTGTGCCGATTGTAATGACGGGTTTAACCCACACCTTATTGTTAATTCCTATTTGATTTCTTTTGGAGATTCACCTCTTGAAAACGCTTTAAGCATTGATGAAAATGTTATGGCATCCAATAACATTCTTCTTTACCCCAATCCTTCTGGGGGAATATTCTTCGTGGAATTTCAAAATGAAAACCAGGTAGACTCAATAGAAATCATGGATATGATGGGACGAAAGATTCTTGAAACTCCTGTGATAACAGGAGAAAAAATCAAGAAATTTGACATGTCAGGATCTTCAGGCATTTATCTTGTTAATCTGAAAAATGGTTCCAACATTGTGACCACTAAAAGAGTTATCATAGAATAATTATTTTAAAAAAAAGCGAGTCAATTGACTCGCTTTTTTTTAATAATCAAGCACCACATCAATGACTGTTCCATCGGTCAGGGTAAAAGTGGCTAAATTGTCACAATCTCCTTCCCCAAAATCAAATACACCAGATAAAACAGGTCTTTGGACATCCATAGAGCCACTCACAAAATGACTACATGTAGCCTCCCTTCTTAATGGGTTTAACACTTCATAACTGTAAACATTCCCATTAACAAATGTGGAGGTCCAATAGCCTGAAATCAAATAAACATTATCTGCATAATCCGTGTTCCCGTAACCTTCAATCCATTCCCTTATTTTCTCCCCTTCTCGATGAATTTGTTGCCCATTTGGCCAAATAACGGTTAGGTTTAAACTATGTGTTGATTGTGGATTTCCTATATCATTGGCTATTTCATAAAGAATGGAAGAATTTCCTTGAACCTGTTTCGTCCCCACATAAAAGTCGATCAACTCACATTGTACCAAAACTTGATCTGCATCCGGCAGACTATTCCAATTCATTACTATTTGTCCTTGTAGCACATAACCTTGAAAGGAACAACCATTAGAACCAAAATCCAGTGTCAATTCAGCACTGTTTTGCCCCACCACTAACGTAGCGGTAGCACATGCAGGCAAACTTGGTGGATTAAACATTCTTCCTTCCTGCATACTTGCATAATTTTGAACACTTACAACAACAAGATCATTGATTAAATTTTCGGTATGGTCAACTTCCATGGAAAGTGCCAAGTTTGAATTATCTGGTTCCACATCATTTGGAATTTCGTCGCCCTCGTTGCATGCTAACATGAATAGGGCCCAAACACTAATAAAAAGTAGTCGTTTCATAAAAATTAGAATTAGTTCAACATAGATTCGTTTCTATTTAACGTATAATTAAGACAATAGCGTATACCGACAGTTCAAAAACGCATTATTTTCAACACAAAAAACTTGTAAATATTAAAAAAGAACTATCTTTGCAGCTTGAAAGAAAGCCTTTCAAATACATAAAAATCATTTAAATAATATTGGAATGTATTTAACCAAAGAGACAAAAGAAGAAATCTTCGCTAAACACGGTAAAGGGAAAAACGATACTGGTACAGCTGAAGGACAAATTGCATTATTCACTTACAGAATTAACCATTTAACAGAACACTTAAAAAAGAATCGTAAAGATTTCAATACTGAGCGTTCTTTGGTAAAATTGGTAGGTAAGCGTCGTTCTTTACTAGATTATTTAGCAAAGAAAGATATCATGAGATATCGTGCGATTGTAAAAGAATTAGGATTAAGAAAATAATCTTATGGAAAGAGGCTTTTATTAGCCTCTTTTTTTTTAAATGGTCTATTTTAGGCCCAACAAAAAGCTGATATAACAGTTTTTCATTGGTAACACACAACACTTCAACAACACAACAACCAATGTTTAACAGTATTTCGCAGTAAACGAATATGCGAAAAACAATGAATTAAATTTATGATTCCACAAACTTTTAGAGAGGTAATTACTCTCGCAGATGGAAGAGAAATTTCCATCGAAACCGGAAAATTAGCCAAACAGGCTCATGGTTCGGTAGTAGTACAAATGGGTAACGCCATGTTACTTTGTACCGTTGTATCTAATTATGATGCAGCAGATGTAGACTTTTTACCGTTAACGGTAGATTACCGCGAAAAATTTGCGGCCGCAGGACGTTATCCTGGAGGATTTTTTAAGCGTGAAGCAAGACCAAGTGATGATGAAGTACTAACTATGCGTTTAGTAGACCGTTGTTTGCGTCCGTTATTCCCAAAAGATTACCATTCTGAAACCCAAGTTATGATTCAATTGATGTCTCATGACGACGAGGTTATGCCTGATGCCTTAGCAGGTTTAGCAGCTTCAGCCGCTATTCAATTAAGTGACATCCCTTTTGAAACGCCAATTTCTGAGGTACGCGTTGCTCGTGTAAATGGTGAATTGGTAATCAACCCAAGTAGAGCTCAACTGTCTGAAGCAGATATTGACATGATGGTTGGAGCATCAGCTGATTCAGTGATGATGGTTGAAGGTGAAATGGAAGAAATCTCTGAGGAGGAAATGGCAGAAGCTATCAAATTTGCCCATGAAGCGATCAAAGAACAATGTGAAGCTCAGGTCAAATTGGCAGAAGCTTTTGGTAAAAAAGAAACCAGAGAATACGAACCAGAAGTTGAGAACGAAGAGTTAGAGAAAAAAGTATACGATGCTTCTTATGACAAGTGTTTTGCTATCGCAAAAGCGGGTTCTTCAAAACAAGAAAGAGGATTGGCTTTTAGTGAGGTAAAAGAAGAAGTTAAGGCGCTTTTCTCTGAAGAAGAGTTGGATGAATTCGGCGGACTAATTTCCAAGTATTTTGGGAAAGCTCAAAAAGAAGCCGTAAGAAACCTAACATTAGAAGAAGGTTTACGTCTTGATGGTAGAAAAACAACTGATATTAGACCTATCTGGTGTGAAGTTGACTATTTACCTTCTACTCATGGTTCTTCAATTTTTACAAGAGGTGAAACTCAAGCTTTGGCAACTGTTACTTTAGGAACTTCTAGAGAAGCCAATGTAATTGATTTGCCAACTTTCCAAGGTGAAGAAACATTCTATCTTCACTATAACTTCCCTCCTTTTTCAACAGGTGAGGCAAGACCAATCAGAGGAACATCTCGTAGAGAGGTTGGTCACGGGAATTTGGCGCAACGCGCTCTTAAGAAAATGGTTCCAGACGACTGTCCTTATACTGTAAGAGTTGTTTCTGAAGTATTGGAAAGTAATGGTTCTTCATCTATGGCAACTGTTTGTGCCGGAACGATGGCCTTAATGGACGCTGGTATTCAATTGAAAAAACCGGTTTCTGGTATTGCTATGGGATTGATTTCTGATGGTGAAAGATATGCCGTATTAAGTGACATTTTAGGTGATGAAGATCACTTAGGAGATATGGACTTTAAAGTTACCGGAACGGCCGATGGTATTACTGCTTGTCAGATGGATATCAAAATTAAAGGTTTAAGCTATGAAATATTAGTAAAAGCTTTAAAACAGGCACGTGAAGGTCGTTTGCATATATTAGGTAAATTGAATGATACCATTGCAGAGCCAAATGCTGATGTTAAAGCTCACGCACCTAAGATTATCACTACTACGATTCCTGCTGACCTTATTGGAGCCTTTATTGGACCAGGTGGTAAGAACATTCAAGAACTTCAGAAAACAACTGAAACTACGATTGTTATTACTGAAGATGAAGCAACCGAAAAAGGTATTGTTGAGATTTTAGGTACAAACCAAGAAGGAATTGACAAAGTATTGGCTAGAATTGACGCCATGACCTTTAAGCCTGAAGTTGGAAGCGTTTATGAGGTGAAAGTAATCAAAATGTTAGATTTTGGCGCTGTAGTTGAGTATATGGAAGCTCCAGGAAATGAGGTGTTGCTTCACGTTAGTGAGTTAGCTTGGGAACGTACCGAGAATCCTAGCGACGTTTTAAAATTAGGAGACGTCATCGATGTGAAATATTTCGGAATTGATCCTAGAACCAAGAAAGAAAAAGTTTCTAGAAAAGCCATCTTACCTAAACCAGAAGGTTACAAGGAAAGACCTCCTAGAGATAATAATCGAGGAAGAGATAACAGAGGTTCTCGAGATAATAATCGCGGAAGAGATAACAACCGTCGCGACAACCGTCGTGATGACAGAAAACCAAGGGAAGACAGAAATAACGACAACGATTAATCTATTTTTCCTTTATAATTTAAAAGCCTTGAGACATCCTCAAGGCTTTTTTTATTCACCAACCCGACAAGATGTCACCCGACAAACCGACAATTTGAAAAATTCTTTTTTCACAATATGCAAGCATTGACATGAAATTGTGTGTACCTGTTAAGTTTCAGCGTTAAATGTTTAAGGATTCATAATTCTTTAAATTACTCAAATCATTTGGCACTTTCGAACAGTTCTTGTGGCTAATACCGTGTTAAACAATAAAAAACAAAATGAAAGTATTAGTTATTGGAGCAGGAAATATGGGTTTGACCTATGCTGAAGGTATGTCAACCTCAACTTTATTGGGCAAACATCGTCTCAATATTTATGATACTGATCCAAAGAAAATTGAAAGTTTAAGAAAAGAAGGACATTTTAATGTTTATGAAAGCTTGGAGGAGTGCCTTCCATCTTCAGATATCGTATTTATAGCGGTAAAACCTTACCATTGTGAAAGTTTATTTGAGGACATGAAATCCTTAGTAAATTCCCAGCAAATCTTTGTATCACTGATGGCAGGTGTTACATTACAAACCATTCAAAATCATTTAAATGTTCCAAAAATAGTAAGAGCAATGCCTAATCTGCCCGCTAAAGTAGGTAAAGGAGTGACTTCTTACACTGAAACAGAAAATGTAAGTAAAGTGGAATTAATTGCGGTAAGAAATTTATTAGACACCACAGGGTCTTCCATTCATGTTGACAATGAAACTTTTATAGATGCTTCTACCGGTATTTCAGGAAGTGGTCCAGCATATGTTTTCTATTTCATGCAATCCATGCTAGAAGCAGCCCATAAAATGGGGTTTTCAGATTATGACTCTAGGATTCTGGTGAGCAACACCTTTGAAGGAGCCATTGAGCTTTTTAATCAATCGGACATTTCGCCTAAATCTTGGATTGATAAAGTAGCCTCAAAAGGAGGTACCACTCAAGCAGCAATAGACTCCATGGAAGATAACAATGTTAAAGAGTTGATTCAAGAAGCCGCATATGCTGCATTCAATAGAGCAACCGAACTTGGTAAAACAAAATAAGGATGGAAGATAGTATTAAAAGAGTCGTAGTTAAAGTAGGGACCAATGTTCTTACCAATAAAGACAATAGAATTTTAGGTCCCGTTCTTAGAGAACTTGTTAGGCAGATAGCTGTTTTATATGAACGTGATATTATGGTTGTTTTGGTTTCATCTGGTTCTGCAATCGCAGGAATGGAAATATTAGGAGACACCAAAATAACCGATAAAGCGATTCGAAGACAAGTTTATTCTTCTGTTGGTCAACCTAGAATGATGAGACATTATTACAGTATTTTTCATGATTACGGTATGCGATGCGCACAGGTTTTGGCCACTAAAAGAGATTTTGATCCTGGAAAGCACAGGCAAAATATGATTAATTGTTATGAAGGTTTATTATCGGAAGGTGTTATACCAATTGCCAATGAAGATGATGCAGTATCCCTTTCAATGTCCATGTTTTCAGATAATGATGAGTTAGCCAGTTTAGTGGCTGAGTTGTTAGATGCCGATAGATTGATTATCTTATCTGATATGGACGGGCTTTACACCGGCCACCCGGACGATGAAAATTCCAAAAAATTGGATGAAGTCAAAGTAGATCAAAATGTTGAAAAATACGTTAAAGAATCTGGAAAGAAAGAAGGAGAAGGACGTGGCGGTATGGCCTCCAAATTGAAAATAGCCAAAGGAACTGCCAAAAAGAACATACCTACCTATATCGCTAATGGAAAACGCGAAAATGTGATTGTAGATATTATTAATGATAAAGAAGTAGGAACAAAATTTATACACTAGAAACATGAAATTAATAAACACAGAGATAAAAAATAAAGTTCTTCAATCGATGATTAACATCTTAGATAAAGAACGAGAACAAATTATTGAAGAAAATAAAAAAGATTTAGAAGCTTTTGATAAAGACGATCAGGCGCTTTACGATAGATTGGTGGTGAACTCATCTAAAGTAGATGGTATGATCCAAGCAGTAAAAGAAGTGATGCAACAAGAGGATCCCGTTGGACAAACGATTTCTGATATCACTTTAGACAGTGGTTTACAAGTCACAAATAAGACGGCACCATTTGGAACCATTTTAATCATATACGAATCCAGGCCAGATGTCACAATAGAAGCAGCAGTTTTAGCATTTAAGGCCAATAATAAGATTTTATTGAAAGGCGGAAAAGAAGCCATAAACAGTAATTTAATTTTAGAAAAATGTTGGCATAAAGCCTTAGAGGAAAATGGCCTCACTAAAGATTGGATTAGATTACTTCATCTCAAACGAGAGGAAACCCAAGAATTTCTTAGAAATCCATCAGAACCATTAGATTTAATAGTGCCACGTGGCGGGGAACGATTGATTAAATTTGTGAAAGACCACGCTAGTTGTGCCGTACTTGTGAGCGGACGTGGCAATAATTTTTTATATGTTGCTGAAGATGCGAATTGGAAAAAAACTGTTCAGGTGATAGTCAATGCCAAAACGGATAAAATTTCTGCTTGTAACGCTTTGGATAAGGTTTTAATAAGTAAAAACATCCCTAATTATGAGACTAAGGTTAAAGAGTTACAACAAATATTAACGAATCTCAAAGTTGATATTTTGGTAGATGACCAAGTTGGTGAAATTTTGACTAAGGCGCCTAAAATACCAAATCAAGATACCTGGAGTGAAGAATTTTTAGCTTTAAAAATTGTCTTAGCCGAAGTTGAAAATTTGGATGACGTTATTCAAAAAATCAATAAATACTCGGGCGGGCATTCAGCTGCCATTTTAACTGAAAGTAAAGAAAGGGCTGCTAAATTTATGGAGCAAGTAGATAGCGCTGCCGTTTATCATAATGCCTCTACCCGGTTTACAGACGGGGGACAAATGGGTGTGGGTGCTGAATTGGCCATAAGCACAGACAAATTACATCATCGAGGACCTTTGGGCCTTAAACAATTGGTCACCAACAAATACTACGTTTTTGGTGATGGACACATCAGAAAATAACTAAAATAGAAAAGCTATCTCCAAGAGATAGCTTTTCTATTCCGATTCAATGACTAGATTCATGTGAGGGAATGTATTGTGCAACTCTTAATTTACTGGACATCCTGTTTGGCTGAGTGCTTGTAAAGATTCTTTATAGTCCTCGTCTAAAATATTACCAACAGCATTATGGCAAAACGAACAGGCATTAATATTTCCATATTGGTCAATATACATGCCTTTTTTACCTCCTAAAAAACAACCTACCCTTCGTTGATAATACTCGTGATAGGTAATCACTGGATGATCTAAATAATTGTTTGAAAAATTATAAGCCTCATATAAAGACTCTAATAGTTCAATATTATCAGGTGACAAGGCCGTTTGTTTGTCCCTATAGTTCCCCACAGGCTTAGACTCTATAAATTGAACATAATGAACCCCTATATTTTTAGCCAAATTCATATATCTTTTCAAATTGTTATTTGAAACAAAATCATTTCTCAAACACAGGGAAAAGGCAACGACCAAGTCATTCTTCAAGGCATTTCTAGCTCCTGTAATAGCCCAGTAGTAAGCATCTTTATAATTTCGGAACGCATTATGGGAACTTTCCTCAAAATGATCTAGACTAATAAAAATCCCTGTGAGACCAGAGCTTTTTAATTTTTTTGCCGCCTCATTAGTTAAACCAAATCCCGAAGTATTGAGCCAAAAGTTTGTTTCTTCTTTGGCTTCTTTCATAAGAGACTCCATAAGGGAAATTTTTAACATAGGCTCCCCCCCTGTAAAGTGAATTTGACATACTCCTAAATCCTGTAACCTTTCAATAATTATCTTAAAATCAGACTCTGTTAATTTATCTCTTTTATTCAAAAACTCTGATGCATAACAATGTTCGCACTGTAACGGACACTTATTAGTGATTGCCAATTGAACATGATTATATCGGTAGGGATTGACATCATTGCTTTTAAAATTTAGAAGTTCAGAACCGATAAATCTTTTAAATATGTTGTCATTCCATCCCGGGGTATACAAGCTCAAATAATACTTTTTATCTACACGGATCATTTTCTTCAACCTAAATGGCCCAAAAAAAGATTTCCTCAATTGAATTAAAAAACCTAGGCTTTTAAACCAATCTAATGGGTTCTTGAAAAGAGAAAAGGCTATAAAAAACAGGGTTGTTTTCAATTTGAAATGAATCCAATTTTTTCTCCACCCCGAAATAATAGGAGATGCGAACTTTTTAACAACGCCATCTTCCCTATCCTTAGTTAAAATAACATTCCTCTTCCCTATTAATGATACCTGACTATTCATGACCTAGTACAATATCAGATTTGTAATTTAAAAACTGGAAATAGTATTCTTCTGAAAACTTAGTAAATGCTTCCTTCTCCCTAAATCTCTTCAATTCTCCAAAATCTGGAGTACCTTTATAATCTCGAATGTAATTGTAGTACCCCCTACTTTTTAAATAAAATGTCTGATTTCCACTTTTATTTTCAACATTAAAAAATACTTGAACCTCGTCACCGATGTTTTCTTGTTTTAGGTAAACTTCATTTTGAGTATCCAACAATTTGGTTACATTTTCACCATAATTTGTAATGGCTTTATTTGGTTGGATGGTTGTTATTTTTACTTGAAGGTCTTCAGAAAAATCCATTGCCAAGTAATCCAATTCCCAAAACATAAAACCCGTTTCCAATTTCAATTCTACTGTATTAGTACTTACACCCTCCAATGGAATTGGAACCACTAAATCCCTAGTAGCAAGAGGACCAACCGTTCCCAAATTTTCAACCAATTCCCATCCATTTAGTGTTTTTACACTTACTGCAAGTGGTATATGTTGATCGTTAAGCCATCTTTCAATTTTATCATATGGTTCATTCTGTTGTTTTTTTTGAAACTCATTATAATAATTCCCAAATTTCTCATTGAATTTTCCATAGATATAATCTAACCAAGGTGAATTTTTGACAGTAAGTACTAACTTGCCATTGGTCACATCTGCCGGTTTTTCAAATTGAAATATCATTTCTCTTGAAGGTGAATCGGATGAACCTACCCCATCAAATTTAAAATCTTTCAAATCGCCTTTTTCCATTATTGGGTCACTAGAAACTCGTTCACCACTTTGCATAACCAACTGGGGCGTTTGTAATTGAGAGATGGTATGAACCTTTCCTTCTTGATCTATCAAAATTTGGTCAGCTCCATCTGCCTCTAAAACCATAAGATGGACATAGTCCGTATAGTCTATTTCTTTAAGCATATTAGCTATTTTGATTTCAAAAACCCCATCCGAATTAGGCTTAAAAGCTCCCAATGGCAAATAATCATCATGTTGCATATTGGGCGTAATAGTACCAGGGTATAGTTCTCCTGTAAATGCATATCCCTGATCATTTTTCACATATACAAAAGGACAGGAACTTTTCATTGCCAAGGCTACCAGACCTGCAACAAGAAAAACCCCTCCAACAATAGAAACTCCAGTCAAAATGGATGTGACCGTAGATTTAGTTTTATCATATTCATTAAAGGATATTTTGTCCACGTTGTCAAAAGGGATATCAACTTTTGAGTTATATTCAAACGTTCGATTATCCTTTAAATAAAAATGCACCTCAATTAATGGTTTCTGTTTCTTTTTACTGTAAAGGATAGATTTTTTCTTATCTCTACTCTTTTTATACAAATGTTCATTCGAAATAGACCCAATCTCTCCTGAAAAGGTTTGATTATCCTCATTAACAACCATATTTCTCAGACTCCAGAACTTTGCTCCAGAATGAATAACCACATACTTTTCAGCAGCATTTAGTCGGTTAATTTCATTTGAGACCTCCTCGCTCGAAACCATAGGAACATCCTGAACTTTAAAATAAGAGCAGGATATGGATAGATTAAGCACTGCTAATGACGTCAATATTGACATCCATTTCAAAATGTATTGGGGGATCTTAATTAAACTGCCTGTAGCTTTCATACGTTAAGTTATTTAAATTCCACATCGATCTTTTATAGTCATCAACCCGTAACAATTAAGGAAGTAATTTTATGGTTAACCTAGGGCTGTAAAATTTAATAATGAGAATTTCTAACTATTTCTATAACAAGAGATGAGATAAAGTAGCTGTAGACATTACTCCAATTGATTTGAAGTAATTATTTGGGTCCTTAATTGGGCCAACTGCCCAAATAAAGAGGTTTCAGAAATTATAATTGGTTTCTTAAATATACAACTTTAAAGCAAGTACTTTATTTTTTGTATCCACATTTATTCAGGATAGAATCTTAAAATAAGTATATACAATTCATTCTTTAAGTTTGCTTTAACTTCTCATAATTATATATAAACAAATCTCGCTTTAATTATTCTTTCAAAATTCCGAAATCATCTGTTTGGACAATATCTGGAAGTCCAACGATAATATTGGACTATACAGAAATACTATTTTGATATTCGGAAGGTGTCATTGCAGTGAATTTTTTAAATGCAGAATAAAAGGTTGATTTTGAGTTGAAGCCACATTCCAAGCCAATTGATATGATCGTATAGTTTTTAAATGCGGGATCTCCCAAGAATTCTTTTGATTGTTCAACCCTGAGAGCATTGATATAATCTGAAAAATTATTGTTACCATAAGTATTGACCAATTTTGACAAATGACTGGAGCTCATCTCAAGATCCTGAGCTAACCCATTCATGGTTAAATTAGGATCTAAGTATTTTTGGTTATCAACTATAAAGTTGTTGACCTTTTGAAACTCTTGTTCGTGTTTCTCACTTAAATCAGCCGTTACCAAGTTCATTCTTATAGAATTACCCTTTTCAGCTAAGTTTTGCCTAAGCTTCATACGATCCTTCACTACATTAAAACGATAAAGCCCATGATATCCAATCCAATATAAGAGTACAGATGAACTTAATTTCAAAAGGCTGTAAAGCGACTTATCGCCAAAAAAGATATCAAACACTTTAGCCAACATCCAAAAGAGCATAATGAGCGAACCTAGTTTTAAAAATAATTTGATCCAACTTATATCATCAAAACTCAAAATGTTTCGGTATTCATCTTGCCGTTTGAAAACTAAAACACTGCTTTTGTAAAAAACAAACAAACTAAATGATAAGGTAAAAAAATCTTCTATAACAGTATACTTTGCAATAAGATTTTCATCAACCAACCCATCATTATTTTTAACATAAATAATCAAGCAAACCCTAATAAAGACTTGAACCATAAAGACAATTACGGTAAATCTCATAAAGGTTTTCACTTTATCCTCAACTTGCAGGAAATATCTTAAAAAAGAAAAGAAAGCAGGCAGTATAAACACATGCCATGGAACTAACATTTGTTTTAAAAAGAAAACATTATTAAAAACCCCATGGTAGGTAATCCATGCCTGTAAATTATTTAAAGCAATGAAAAGAACTGTCAAGTTCAAATAAAAAACAACTTTATGCACATTGCTTTTTGACAACCAAGTAATCAAATTAAATACAAAGGCCTGTAAAACACCCGCAATAAGAAAAAAGTTAATTATTGAATTAAAATCCATTTGGAAATTGACTAGTTAGTTAAAAAACTCCAAGAATTGGAGCCCTTTTCAGCAACTTAATTTACAAAAAAGTATGGTAAATAAATCAATATTAAAATTACATTAAAAAGACAAAATGTTTATAATTCTGATTTTCAAGTAAATAAAACACCCGATTTGTAATTCAAATATTTCAATTCTACTTTATCTCAATTTTTTGTAACATTTTCTTTTGATTTTACGTATAAATAAAAGCATAGCGCATAAACCTTAATATTATTATTCCATTATTTAGATGAGACAACTAAAAATTACGAAGCAGGTTACCAATAGAGAAACTGCTTCGCTGGATAAATATCTTCAAGAAATTGGTAAAGTTGACTTGATTACTGCCGATGAAGAAGTAGAATTAGCACAACGTATTAAAGCCGGAGATCAAGTTGCTTTAGAGAAACTAACTAAAGCTAATTTACGTTTTGTGGTTTCGGTAGCAAAGCAGTATCAAAACCAAGGGCTTACCTTGCCAGATTTAATTAATGAGGGAAATTTAGGGTTAATTAAAGCTGCCCAAAGATTTGATGAAACTCGTGGATTTAAATTTATTTCCTATGCTGTTTGGTGGATTAGACAATCTATTCTTCAAGCATTAGCGGAACAATCAAGAATTGTTCGTCTTCCACTAAACAAGATTGGGTCTATCAACAAAATTAATAAGACTTTTGCCTTTTTAGAGCAAGCTCATGAACGTCCACCAAGTGCTGAAGAAATTGCCAAAGAATTGGACATGACTATCAATGACGTGAAGGAGTCTATGAAAAACTCTGGTCGCCATGTTAGTATGGATGCTCCTTTAGTAGAAGGTGAAGATTCTAACCTGTATGACGTTTTAAATAGTGGTGAGTCTCCTAACCCAGATAAAGAATTATTGCACGAATCCTTACGCACTGAAATCGAAAGAGCATTGGAAACATTGACTCCGCGTGAGGCTGATGTGATTCGCTTGTATTTCGGTTTGGGAAATCAACATCCTATGACCTTGGAAGAAATAGGAGAAACCTTTGATTTAACACGTGAACGTGTGAGACAGATTAAGGAAAAAGCTATTAGAAGACTAAAACATACCTCAAGAAGTAAAATATTAAAAACCTATTTAGGTTAGTAATTTTAATAAATTACGACTATATTACCAGCACAACAGTTACAAAACATAACTGTTCGTTTTTTGATTGATGAAAGAACCCTCGGAGTGATGACCGAGGGTTCATTTTTTTATTCTATTTTTGCAAAAAATTTATTAAATGGACTCAAAAATTATAGCACCCTCACTTTTAGCCGCAGATTTTGCAAATCTTCAAAGAGATATTGAAATGGTTAATCAAAGTGAAGCCCAATGGTTTCATATTGACATTATGGATGGTGTCTTTGTTCCTAATATTTCATTCGGCATGCCAGTTTTACAAGCCATCTCTAAGCACGCCAAAAAACCTTTGGATGTCCATTTAATGATAGTTGATCCAGACAGATATATCAAAACTTTTGCTGATTTAGGAAGCACCAATTTAACAGTGCATTTTGAAGCCTGCACACATCTACACAGGACTTTGCAAGCCATTAAGGCAGAAGGTATGAAAGCTGGTGTTGCTTTAAATCCGCATACCAACATTAATCTTTTAGAAGACATCATTAACGACATTGATTTAGTTTGCTTAATGAGCGTTAATCCAGGTTTTGGAGGCCAAAGTTTCATTAAGAATACATACCATAAAGTTTCTCAATTAAAAGATTTAATTGACCGTAAAGGTGCTAAAACTCTAATAGAGATTGACGGAGGCGTTACCAATCAAAATGCTAAGGAGCTTGTTGATGTTGGTGCTGATGTATTAGTGGCCGGAAGTTATGTATTTAAAAGCGACAATCAACTTGAGACTATTAAAGACCTAAAGGATCTGGCTAATTCTTAGAGGCTACTTATTTATAGTCCTTTTTTAGGTATTACTTCCGTAACCATAGCTATAACCATAGTTATAACCATAGGATTTTCCTGCTGTTACTCCATTTAGAACATATCCCATATTTTTCAACCTGCCAGAGTCATGCAAGCCTTTGGAGAACTCTAACAGATTTTTCTCTGTATAATTGGCTCTTATTAAATAAATGGTTGCGTCTGCAAATTGAGAAATCATGGTCGTATCTGTAACCAAAATGGTTGGAGCCGTATCTACAATAACATAGTCGTAAATTTCCCTTGCCTCATTTAATAAATCTTCAAAACGACCATTGGTTAATAATTGTGCTGGATTGGGAGGAATATTCCCAGAAATTAATATGTCATGGTTATTATGCTTTTCAAATCCCTTGAGTAAAGATTTTTTCCAGTCAAATTTAGGATCGTGAAGATAATTAGAAAGACCCGCAGTATTTTTACTAATCCCTTTTTGTACATAATTATGAATTTGAGGATTCCTTAAATCAGCACCAATTAAAAGAATTTTTTTATTTAGGCTGGAAAGGGCCAACGAAAGGTTTAATGCCACGTACGTCTTACCCTCCCCCTTAATAGTAGAGGTGCAATATATAACTTTCCCTTTATCAACATCAATTTTCTGATTACTTGAAGAAATGAGGTAATTTACATTGGACCCCAAAATCCTAAAGGCCTCAGCCTGAGTTGAGGTATCATTAGGATCTACGAAAACGAGATGATGATCTTTTACCATGGGAAGTTCTGAAATTATAGGAACATCTGGTATCACTAATTCAACATCGCGCTTACTTTTAACCTTTGTATTCAATAAGAAGACCAAATAAATAATCCCAAAAGGAAGTGCTAAACCAGTGATAATTGCAGTTAGGTAAACATTCTTAGATGATGGAGAAATAGGTATTGAATTTGACAAAGCGTATTCCACAACCTTAACTGAAGGCTCTGTGATCGCTAAATTGATAGCAGCTTCTTCTCTCTTTTGAAGTAAAAAAAGATAAAGACTTTCCTTAATTGATTGCTGCCTTTGAATAGCTCTAAACACCTTTTCTTTCCCTGGTAATGTCGAAACTTGGGATGTGAATTTCTTATTCCTAGATTCAAAACTTCTTCTTGAAGCCTCTAATTGATTTTTGTAAGCTTTTAAAGAAGCATTAATATTTTCCTTGACATCAGCAATTTTAGAGTTGAGCAATTTTACGGTAGGATTATTCTCCATGGCACTTACGCCAAATTCATTCCGTTCAAATATTAAATCATTATATTGACTAACAAGTGAATTGACATCCCCGCTTTCCAATCCAATATTTGAAGGTAATAGGTCAGATATACTATCCGTTTCATTTAAAGTCTCAATTAATAGTTCCGAAAGCATAATTTGGTTTTCTACGTCATAAACCAATTGTTCAGATTCATTCATCTGTCCAACCTCTAGAGCCGCATTGGCTTCAAGGGAAATTAAATTATTTTCCTGCTTAAAGTCCTTTATTTCTCCTTCAATGGAATCTAACTCTCTTGCTAAATAATTAAATCGTTCATCAATAAAGTTGATTGTTCTCCTAGAAACTTCTTGACGGTCGTTGATACCATCTCTATTGAAAATTTGAATTAAGGTATTAATTACCATTTCAAGTTTGTGAACACTTTCCCCTGAATAATTGATTTGCAATAAATCACTATTATTACCAATAACACTTATGTTTATTTGTCCTTTAAGCTTTTTGGTTGCTTCTTTAATCGGGATTAGCCTTAAAAGATATGATTTGCCAACATAGGATTTAATGTTCAAATTATTATTTACTTTAATCTCAAATGGCAGTTTGTGTTTAACCTTGTAAGTATTGTATTCCGGTATTACTATCGGAGTTTCAGAATCCCCACTATAAATATCTAAACCATAATCTTTAACATCAATGGTATAGCTTCCCCACCCTATACTATCATTGTCAATAGTTTTAAGTAGTTCAAAAGGGAAACCACTAATTTCGGTAGTCCTTATACTTCCAACATCATAATACTCCATCGTTAGGTCTAATTCTCTTACGACCTTTTCCATGATACGATAAGATTTAAGAACCTCTATTTCATTAGCCAAATTAATATTAGACCTACTAAATACGAAAGCTGCTGTAGGGAGCTCTAAGCCCTTCCCCTTATTTAATATTTTAATTTTGGCAGTTGAAGCATACACCTTTGGTTGGTATCTTAAATATAATACCCCTAATATTAAAAAAAGTATAACTGTAATAACAAACCAATACCAATACTTACCATACTTAAAAAATTGTTGTTTGATAAAATCCCCTTGACTCCCTTTAGATCCAATAATATTTGAAGTATCCGGATTCATAAGTTTGTAATTAGAATATAAGTAGAAATAAATAAAGTTAAAATCCCCACCGTGGAAGCAATATCCTTTAAATAACCAGCTTGTTTCACCCTGGGACTATTTGGGTTAACTATAATTAAATCATTTGGTTTTATTTGATAAAACGGACTGTTAAACACTTCTCCCGATCTAATATCAATAGTAGCTATTTGTCTTTGCCCATCACGCTCTCGAATGAACATGATATCATTTCGCTTACCATTGATTTGTAAATCACCCGCCATACCAATGGCCTGAAAAATGGTAATGTTATCCTCACTAAAATTATATGTTCCTGGCCTACCAACTTCTCCCAAAATGGTAAATCTAGCGTTCAACAAACGAATCATAACAGTTGGATCGGTCAAATGACCATCATCCTCCAAAATCTTTACTAAATCTTTTTGTAATTCTTTTACCGTTTTATCCTCCGTTGAAATCTCTCCTAAAATAGGTAAAATAATAGTATTATCAGGAGATACCAAATAACCCTGCATTAGCATCATAGCATTTCCACCATTACTACCTCCCATATTCCCATTTTGCTGACCAGTTGTTGGTTTATTATAAGGTTTGGCAGTTTCTTCCACCAATGCACCTATATCAATTTTTAAAATATCATTTGGCTGAATTTTTGGACTCTCATATTGATAGTTGGTATTATTGAATTGTTCCGAATCCTGTAAATACCAAATTTCTTTTTTCGTGGCACACGAGTTCACAAAAAAAATTATGGGAAGATAAATACGAAATATGTTTCTCATTGAATAATTGATAGAGTTACAAATATAACTCATTATAAGAACTAACAAAGCAATAAGGAAAATAGAACCTAAAAAATGTTAAGTTGTTCAGAAACTCTTAAGGCAATTTGAGAAATTTTACTATTCAATTTCACACGTTTAATCCAATTGTAAATAAAGAAAATGGAATACAAAGCAACTCCAGAAGCAATAAGTGTAAATAACTGCACGTGGATATCCCAGTCACTGCACCAATAAGTAATCATAACTAGAACGCCATTGATTGCAACTACCCAACCTGTGGTTTGTATATGTGAAAAGCCAAGTTGTAGAAATTTGTGATGCAAATGATTATTGTCAGCCTCAAAAGGACTTTTTTTCAAAATAAACATTCTAAACAGAAAAATTCTTAAGGTATCCAATAAGGGAAAAAACACAAAAGAAAGGGCAAGAATTGGGGCCGATTTATAATACTGGCTGTAATCCATACTTTGTGAGCTACCTATAAATCTTACTGCAAAAAATGCAATTAAAAAGCCTACTAGCATCGATCCGGTATCACCCATAAAAATCTTATGATTTCTTGAAAAATTCAATCTTAAGAAAGGAACCAACGCTCCAATCAAAGCAATTGAAATAGTTGCCATACTAACATCCTTAGCAGAAATAAATACAATGGCAAACATGGCACTTGCAAATAACCCCAAAGAACCAGCTAACCCATCAATACCATCAATTAGATTAAAGGCATTGATTATTAATAGGTATACGAAGAGCGTGAAAATAACAGAAACCCAATAAGGTAATATATAAATATCTAACAATCCGTGCAGACTTGAAATCCTTGTATCTGTAAAAATCATTAACAATCCGGCTGCTATTAATTGACCAACAAATTTCTTTTTTGGTGATAAAATCAAAAGATCATCTTTCAAGCCCAAGAAAAAAAGTAGTGTCAACCCTCCAAGAAGTAACAATAAAATTTTCGTATCCAATAGTGCTCCTATTGTTGTAATAACAACAACAATACTTAGAAAAATACCTATTCCTCCTAGTGTAGGAATTTTTGTTGAATGCATACTTCTTTCACCTGGCTCATCCATTAAATGCTTTTCATGAGCGACAAATAAAATAGTTGGAAAAGACAAAAAGGAAACTATAAAGGCTAACACAAAAGTAATAGTCAGCCAAATTCCCAAGTAATCTACAGGATTGAAGTAATCAAGTATTTCCTTTATCATATTAATTAATAGCTTTATTAAGAATCCTAAGATTCCTAACCTTTAACAAATTTACGACAATAATCTACAAATTAGACGTCTTGGGATAAAATTACTGAATATGCAACGATTCTTCGTTTAATTAATCCTTTCATAAATTAAACACTAAATTATTGCAATTTTAAGGGATTTTTCCAAAATTAATGTTAAAGCTATTAAAAGGAATTGTTATCAAACTACTTCTTAATCCATTGAGGAATCTTAGAAATATTCTTGAGACCAACAGTAACCAAGGGCAAGGGTAAACCATTTGATTTTGCAGCAATTAGATCTTCCCTAGTTTTTCGAATTAGATTTTTGAGGCTTCTATTGCTAGCACCACCAACTCGCATTTTTACTACAGTTTTTTCTAAGAAAGCAAACTTAAATTCAGGGTTTTTAAAAATTCTGAGAATGAAATCATAATCTGCTGCAATTTTAAACTTTGTATTGAAAGCACCTTCTTTTTTATAAATACTACGATTCAAAAATAAAGTGGGGTGAGCTGGCATCCAGCCACGATTCAACAAAGATGGTTTAAAATTTTGACTCTTCCAGTTCCTAATGACATGTGAACTATCATTAAAATCAACATAATGAAGGTTGCCGTAAACTCCATCTACTTTTTCTGAATCAAAAAGTTCCACTATACTTTTCAATATATCCTTTGAAGCCAAATAGTCATCTGAGTGTACAAATCCAATAATATCTCCTGTCGCCAATGCAATCCCCTTATTCAGCGCATCGTAAATACCATTGTCCTTTTCAGAAACCCAGTTAACATTGCTTTTCGTATTGGCATATTCTTTAATTAAGTCTACGGTCCCATCCAGCGACCCTCCATCAATAATAATATGCTCAACATTAGAAAAGGTTTGGTCTAAAACCGAATCAAAACAAGTTTGAACCGTTTTTTCACTGTTGAAGGTGGCGGTAATAACAGAAATTTTCATTTCCTACTATATTCTATTCTTTTTTCATAAGGTAATTACCCAAAACAAGAATATCAAGGTTGGTCCTAAAAAAACAATCCAAGGCTTCTTTCGGATGGTTGACAACCGGTTCATTTTCATTAAACGACGTATTAATCAAAATTGGAATTCCTGTTTTTTCATGAAACTTACTAATTAAAGCATGGTACCTTGGTCTCAATTCTTTTCTAACTGATTGAAGCCTTCCAGTACCATCAACATGTGTTACTGCCGGTATGAATTTTCTTTTCGCTTCTTTTATTGGCAATACCCTCTCCATAAATGGTGTAAATTGATAATTTTCAAAATATTCTTCCCCATACTCTTCTAATATACTTGGAGCAAATGGCCTAAATGATTCCCTTTTTTTAATTTTTTCGTTTAATAGTTGTTGTGCTCTAGCATTCCTTGGATCTGCTAATATAGAACGGCTTCCCAACGCTCTTGGGCCAAACTCAGCCCTACCATCAAAAAACCCAACAACGGCACTCTCACTTATTGCTGTAGCCAACACCTCAAATAATTCGGCATCTTCTATAAATTGCGCTTCAATTCCCATATCGTCTAATATCGATTTAATCTGATCATTAGTAAATGATATTCCTAAATTCGCATTAAACAAAGGAGATATCCTTTTATTATTCAAATCGTTAAAGAAATAATATTGGGCCGCTCCCATGGAAATGCCTGCATCATGACCAGCACTCGGAACATATAAATTTTCAAAAGGTGTATTTCCCAATATTTTACCATTGGCAACACTATTTTGAGCCACTCCGCCAGCAATACAAACATTCTCTAATCCTGTTAACCTATATGCTCGATTTAGGATTTCGAAGATCAACTCTTCTGTGCGTCGTTGTAAACTACATGCTATATCTTTGTGGCGTTGTGTAAACTCATCCCCTTTATTCTTTTTGGCTCCAAAAACAACTTCAAATTTCTCCCTGTTAAAAAGTGGACTCACCAAAGGCATATTTTTCTCATAGGATATGACTCCGCCGCTCAAATTAAAATAAAGGTCATCCCATTCCAATATATTTTTATCTCCAGTCCAAATCAATTGACGCATTGCTTCCAAGTAAGTAGGGTTTCCATATGGTGACAAACCCATTACTTTGTATTCATCGCCATAATAAGGAAAACCCAAAAACTGTGTGAAGGCAGAATAAAAAATTCCAATACTTATCGGAAAGTCCTGGGATTCTATCACCTCTATTTCACTTCCCTTGGCTTTACCAATCATCACCGTAGAAAAATCTCCCGACCCGTCTATTGAAACAACAGCTGCCTCCTCAAAAGGGCTTGAAAAAAAGGCCGAGGCTAAATGGGCTCTGTGATGTTCAATAAATTTTATTTCGGGGCAATAACCAAAAAAATCTTTAATTACATCCTTAATAGACTTCAAATCATTTCTATTTGAAAAACGCTGTTTAAACAATCCAAAGGCTACATTTTTGTTCGTCAACCCGTACTTTATTTTATTTTTCAATTTTGCTTTCGGATCTCTCCCTATACAAATTGCCGAAACGTCTTCAAGGGTAATTCCTTCAGACTCCAAACAAAACTCAATAGATTTTAATGGTAGTCCCGCCCAATGTTTAATACGTTCAAAACGCTCCTCTTCTGTAGCATAAATAACCTCCCCATCTTTTAACAAAGCTGCTGAACTATCTGCGTGAAATGCATTGATTCCTAATATATACATTATTCTGTTTTTTTTTACAAACCTGAAACCGATGGGGTTCAAGGTTATTTTTTATTTAAATAACAATAGCTTAAAAAAACTATTTTTCAATTTGTTTTAATAGATTATCAAAATACGTAATGGTTTTCACCAAACCTTCTTTCAATGGAATCTTGGGTTCCCAACCATTCAACTCCTTTTTGGCTAAATCGATGACAGGTTGCCTTTGTAAAGGATCATCCTGAGGCAAAGGCATATGGATAATTTTCGACTTGGTACCTGTAAGATCAATGACTTGTTGAGCCAACTCCAACATGGTAAACTCTCCAGGATTCCCAACATTTACAGGTCCAACAAAGCCATCTCTACTATTCATCATTCTGATCATTCCTTCTACCAAATCATCCACATATTGAAAACTTCTTGTTTGTGTACCGTCACCAAAAACTGTAATATCATCTCCTTTAAGAGCTTGAACGATAAAATTTGAAACTACTCTACCATCATCTGGATTCATTCTTGGTCCGTAGGTATTGAAAATTCTAACAATCTTAATATCCACGTCATTTTGAATATGATAATCCATGAACAAGGTTTCAGCACAACGCTTCCCTTCATCGTAACAAGATCTTAAACCTATGGGATTTACGTTCCCCCAATAACTTTCTGGTTGTGGATGAATAGCTGGGTCACCATAAACTTCAGAAGTAGAAGCCTGTAGAATTTTAGCTTTGACTCGTTTAGCCAGTCCCAACATATTAATGGCACCCATCACCGAAGTCTTAATGGTTTTAATAGGATTATACTGGTAATGAACTGGTGATGCTGGACAAGCCAAGTTATAAATCTCGTCAACCTCAACCATATAAGGATTAGTTACATCATGTCTAACCAATTCAAAATAATGGTGATCCATGAGGTGCTCTACATTTCTTTTGCTTCCAGTAAAATAATTATCCAGACAAATGACTTCGTTGCCTTCACTCAATAATCTTTCACAAATATGAGAGCCAACAAATCCTGCTCCTCCAGTTACTAAAATTCTTTTCATAAGAATCGATTAAATTTTAAATAGTTCTTTATTAGATTGTAATACGCTTTGATCATTTATAAACTCCTTTGCGAAACAAAAGGCTGAATTGGACCAATTTTGATATTCTTGTTGATCCATTTCCAAAACAAATATAATGGCTTCTCGAATTTTAACACCATCCGTTAACGATAAATCAAAACCCACTTTTTTTGATTTCAAGTTTTTCCAGGGGGTCATATTTGATATAATTACAGGACATCCAGAGGAAAAAGCTTCTAAAATGGCATGCCCAAAATTTTCTCCCTCCGATAGCATAGCAAAGAATTCATAGTTCTTTAAAGTTTCTGGCACCTCATCACTCTCTAAAGTTCCCTGATGTTTTACAGTTATCTGTTTTGGCAACTTTTGAATGATTTTTTTACAGTGTTCCCAATAATCCTGATCATAAATGGGACCAAATAAATCCAATTGAATTTTTTTATCTCCAAGAGTTTCTATTTGTGAAAGGGCTTTTAAAATATGATGGGTTCCTTTTTCACGAGAAACTCTGGACACAGACACCATTTTCACCACCCCAGATCTTTTGTTTCTTTGGTGGTTTGAACTGGATACCTTTCTTGGTAAATTGGGTGCTACCATGACCTTATCAGCTACCACCTCCTCCACAATCTGTTCCTTTTCATCCTCATTGGTGGCATGAAAAACCACATTTTTATATAATCCTGCCATTCTAGCAAAAAATAAAAAAACTTTTTTCTTACGCCCTTTAACCGAAAAAGCCTGAGGGTTCAACATTCCTCTGGCCGATATTATGACCTTCTTATTCATTTTCTTCAAAAAGAATACAGGCAAAATGGAAAAAAACCAAGAATAAATACCATTCACATAGGCAATATCAAAATCTGTTTGATCAATTAATTCATTTATGGTTTTTGTACTTAGGTTATAATTAGAGATATAATAAACACTTAGATGATTGGAGAGCTTGTTCCAAGCATTCGATTCTATTTCTTGATAAGGATCGGTTTCGCAATAATCGGTATCTCTTGTGACAACTAAAAACTCATAATCATCTTTTAGCCATTCAATTAAATTAGAATAAGATCTTACTGGCCCTCCAGACTTTGTTCCTGGTAAAAACCAATCAATAAATATGAGGATTTTCTTTTTAGAGTTTGTATTCAAATTACTAGATTCTTTCTATTTCTTTATATAAACGGATGTATTGATTTGCAATTGTTTCGAGCTGAAATCGCTCGATATTTTTTAGGCCATTCCCAATTAATTTCTTTCGTAACTTTTCATTTGATATTATTCGTCCTACACCTTCCCTAATCGAATCTACATCAAAAGGATCCACCAATAATGCTCCCTCACCAGCCACTTCCAACATGGCCCCAAAATTAGATGTGATAACGGGCCTACCAATGGCCTGTGCCTCAATTATGGGCATACCAAAGCCTTCATATGTTGATGGGAACAAAACCAAATCAGATTCCAAATACAATTCAATAATTTGTTCGTAGGGTAAATTCTCGAAATTTTGAAAGTTAAAACTCGACGATTGGAGTAAATGACTTTGCTCTTGAGATAATTTCCCAACAATTAATAATTTGGCTTGGATACCAACTAAGGCATTCAATGAACGTTCGAGGTTTTTATTTGGCTTGGTGCCCAACAATAAAATTTTTGGACAAGTTTCATTAAACTTTTTTGGTAAATATTTCAACTGGTCATTTACTGGATTGTAAATGACATTAATTTTATGTTTTGCGAAAGGGATAATTTTCTCCAATTCTGATTTTGAAAATTCTGAAATGACTGTTATTTTTTTTACTATCAAGGCTGGCAGCCAATGCCAGAATACTTTTATGAGCAACCGATGAAATAAACCACCATAAAATGAGGATTGGATATCATGTATGGTTAAAACGGTGCGTTTGCCAGTTGCCAATGCCAAATAATTGATATGTCCGGTAATATGACTTACTCCAGCTTTATTTTTTTTTATGTATTGAAAATTATTGATGATGGCTTTAAGTGTAAATTTTGAATAGGGAACTTCAAGTTTTACAACCTCCAATTCATTTTCAACTCTTTGCGAAATATTATAAAACAGCTCCTCAATACTATGAAACCCAGGCAATCGTTTACGAAACAAAAAAGTTACTTTCATACCGTCTCTTTCAATGGCCAATTTAAGTATTTTCTTGCTACCCAAAAAAACAAAGTGACTACTATAGAAGCTTTAAATAAATGGTTCAAAACCACAACTAATTCCGTTTCGGCCTTAACCACTTGAAGAAAAATGATTGGTAAAAACATTAAGATAAGTGGGTAATCATATGCAAAACTTAATATTTTTTTCCAATACCAAGCTAAAAACCCTCCCCAAAACGACATAAATATGATGCCATTAAAAACACCAAAATTCGCATAGCTTTCCCCAATAATACTCATACCCATAGAAGTTCCATCCCCCAAAGGCAAGCCCGTATATTTCTCAAAATTTTCTTGTCCACCTGCCAATTTTTTATTTGGATTTAAAAATCTTGGCAAAATACTAGAAAAAACTGCTTCTTTAACGGTTTCCCCTGCCGCAAATGATTGAAATGTTGGCGTATAATACATAATAGCCGAGATAATCCATCCTTGATTCATTCGCACATTTAATTGTTCGTTTGTTGTTTCTTCTTCAAAATAACCACTTGAAACCTTTTCATCCAATAAATTCACAAACAATTCCACTTTATTTCCCTGAAATCCTCCCCACACTTGACTTCTAAAAGCCGCCTTTACAGATTGAATCATGATGGCAAAAACAATCCCTGCAAAAATCAATGCTAACCGGGTTCGTAATGCTGGCTTATTTTTAATGCACCAATACATAAACATAAAAACACCCCACAATAATAAATCATGAAACATGGCCCTTGATAACGCATTTATCAATAAATAAAATATGGCCCCATAAAAATAATATTGGTCCAATTTTTTAGCTGAAAACAGTAACAACAAGGCACCAATAAACTTAAATTGCTCTACCAAAAAAAAGAAGAATGCTAATGACTGTGGCGTAAACCTGCTTAAAACGTCTGCCCCTATCCCTATAAATAATAAGGCCTTGGCAAATGGTAGGTACTTTAAAAAATTAATTTCCTGTGAAGCTTTTTGATTTTTAAGAATTATCAAAAGCGGGATACAAAAACAAAGGAAGGCAGGAACGATGTAAGACATATATGTTTCTTGATCCACATACATAAAATACTTATAATGTGTTGTCTCTTGACCATAACTTATGAAAGGGCCTACCACCCATTGCAAGCCAGCTATTAACATCATCAGTTCTAAAATAGGCAGACTTTTTCCTAAAGCATCAATAAAACGCCAAGATATAAACAAAACGAAAACGACTCCTAATACAGACCACATACCTATTAACTAACCTGTTTTAAAAAAGTAATTATTGTCTTCAATTCATCTTCGTCATTATATGGTGAGGAATAAAATGGTAAATCTGCAAGTGCTTTTGACTTTAACAACAATTCTTGAGGCAAACCTACATAATCCACCTGAATCACAGCTGGCTTTGTTGAGTCGTTTAAATATGGAGCACAACCTAATAGATTTTTTGGAACCCATACCGAAAGACCGCAAGCCAAATATTCAAATAACTTATTGGGCGCATTATAGATATAATTAAGATTATGCCCTTTATATAATACAAGTCCCACATCATAATTAACTGCCATTTCGGGTATCCTATTATAATCTATCCCCTTATCATAATATGTTATATTTTCAACTGACATTGCTTTTATATAACTTGACACCTCTTTTTTTGTGTTAAACGAATAGATATCAAGAGTAACCTTTGTTGGATGCTTTAACACAAAATCTAATATTTCTTTAATATAAGTATTTTCAAAAGATAAGGCACCAATATATAGCAATCTTAATTTAGATAATGGATTCTCTTCTTTAAAATTGATATTTGACCAACTTTTAGGAGGATAGTTAGCTAAAGTTCTTAACTTTTCTTTTTCAATATCTGGATGATCTTTTTTAAAATATGACAATCTCGAAGTATTTGTTTGAGAAATCCAAACAGCCTTCTTATACAAAAAAGCAACTTCCTTTTTATGGAAATAATTAACCCAGGACATTCCTTCACCTAAGAACTCCTCTGGAGAATAATACTCATGGTAGTGAATGAACACATTTACTTTTCTATTAAAAAATTTCTTATACAGGTAAACAGAAAAAGCTGAATGGGGTTCATAATATAGTACACTATGGGGCTTATAAAGCAACATTTGCAATAAAGGCCCAACAACCATTACTAGAAACGCCCATAGTTTTTCACTTTTCCTTTTTATATAGGACGGATAATTGGATCTAAAAATTTTAATTCCTGGGACAAAATATTCACGCCTATCCTTATTATTATGGGTTGAATACACTTTAGCCGCAACACCAGGTTCTTTACTTAAAATATTCAAAAAATTAGTTACTGGAGGATAAAACTCTAGAGGTAAAATATGCAATACAAAGACCCTTTTCATATTTAATGACATAATCCCATTGTCTTGCACAAATCTTTTAACTGACTTTCATAATCATATCCCATATTGGTCACCTTATTAAATCCATTTTCAGTTTTTTCTTTCAAATCTTTAATGTTGTTTAAGTAATATTTAACCTTATTCACCAATTCATCCAAATCGGAAAAAAACAATGCTTCTTCTTCATTAAAAATTGATAATGTTTCAATATTCCTCTCTGTTAATAAAAGTGTCCCACAAGCCGGTATTTCAAATGTTCTTGTTGTATGCAGTTCTGGAAAACGTTTGGAAACTAGCCCCAATCCAAAATAGGCTCTAGAAATGGTCTGGGCATACGCATCTTTATACAAACTTTCTCCTAAGAACTCTAAATTTTCACTAGGATTTTGGCCAATATACTTTCCCCAATTCTTACCCGCCAACTGAACTCTTATCCCTTCTTCCAACAGTCTATCTAAAACATGCTCCCTTGAAGGCTCATTCAGTCCTATAAAAACAATACTATCTTGTTTCTCCTCAAAAGAATTTCTTGGAAGATGTACCCTTTTATCAAATCCTTGGGTTATGTACAACAGTTTATCCTTTTTTACATATTTCAAATAAGCTTCTTCTTCAAAAGATTTAGTAGTTATCAAAAAATCATAATATTTGATACTCCTATAAAAATGCCTTGATCTGTTTTCTAGAAAAGCAGTATCGGGAGTGTAGTGCACCAAAGTTTTTGCGAGACTTCTTAATTTTTCAGTAATCGAATCCGTCACAAATACGGCTTTGTCTACCCAAATCAAATCAAATGCTCCAGTAGCAGATTCTTCAATAAATTTATTAATCTTATCAATTAATGGCCCAAACTTATATCTAAAACCAAATGATCGAACTAATTTATTTGTTTGATAAAATGGAATATTGGTATCTATTACTTTGAATAAAGCAGGATTCAAGACTCTCTCTAGAGTTTCACCTCTCATTCTAGATGTTGTACCCTGAGTAAATTGACCAATATATAAAACCTTCATAATTCTAAAAAATTTACTCAAAGATAGAATGAATATACTTTTTTAAATGAGCCCCAATGACATTCCATGAAAAGTTATCATGACTAAAATCCCATACTCCTCTTCGCATGTCAAGATAATGGTCTTTGTTTTCAATTAGAGATTCTATAGCATTTTGGACCAATTCAACAGCAGGCAGGTAAGGTAATACAATACCTGTCTCATTTGACTTGATTAATTCTGGAATGGCGAAATTATCTACCGAAATTGTTGGACAACCAAAATAGCCAGCTTCTGTAATCACCAACGGGTTGGTATCTTCACGTGTTAAATGCATTAACAAAAAAGATTTAGAATACAAATCCATTAAAACCCGAAAATCAGACTCACTTTCTTTATTTAATCTCCCATGATATTGAACCCCTTTATAGTCAACCACCTCGTCACCGGGGTATCCTCCAACTATATGAAAATTCATGTCAGGATATTTCACAACTAATCTCTTAAAAACTTCAAAAGTAATATCACCTCCCTTTTGGAAAAAATTATTGGCCACTAATAAAAAATCCAAGCTCCCTTGATACCCATCATTTTTAGGCAAATCGATACTGCCTCCTCGACCTAAACCTTTTAGTATATTTCTCGACACATCATACTGTTCATGACACCTTTCAGCACCCCAAACCGATTCAAAGAAAACCATTCCTGCATTAGATAACCATTCTTTCTCGGTTAAGAAAATTCTATTCAAGTCTTCGCTGTTAAAATCTCGGTAAGAAAACGTGTTTTCAAAAAACTGTTGAAAATTCACATCGTTATAAGCTACGTATGGCACTTCGGGCTTGCAATGAATCCAAGGTGTGAATCCTCTAAAGAAAATAAAATCATATCCTTGAGATATCTTTGAGAATTCTCTAGCAATGGCATCTAATCTCTTTTTTGAATAGAAACTAAACTGACCAGGTCTATGAAATAATTTTCTCAAAATCTTGGAATAATACTTCTCAAAAAAATCTTCCTCTACTGTTATTTTATAATACGTGCAATCAAAATTTTTTTCAAGTTCTTTAAAAATGTGAAAATTAACCGCATTGGCTCCTCCAGTCTGACTTTTTTCGGGCAAAGTTGATATGTACAAAAGGCGTTTTTGCTTCATGTTATTTCTTGAAGGTTAAATACGTTTGCCTTAAAAAATGGGTCCACTTTGGCACAGTATTGAGCACTATACTATCTAATAAGTCAGTGTTTTTACGTTTTACTTTATCCTTTAAAAACAATAATTCTTCTGGAATTAAAAATTCTGACTCACAAAAAAATAATAATTCTTTATTTGTAAACAATGACAAGAAGGTATCATCATTAAGGTAATAGAGATATCTTTTATCTGTTCGTAATTGTTGTCCAGAAACTATCATTCCATCAAAACTACTGCCGCCACCTTCTCCAGTAACTTTATTTAAACCATCATCTGTAAATTCTAAGCCTAGTCCTTTAGAGATAGATTTTCGATAGGATAAATCTGATTTCCATTGATTGTAAGAAATTAAAACTACATGTCCTTCTAGAAAAATAGATTCCCGGTTGTATTCTCTAATATATTGAAGATATAACTGCCTCAAGTTAAGTCCTGAATAATGAGCTGGCTGCGACATATCTGACTTAAGTCTACTGGCATACCAATTAAAAGGATCTCTAATAATAAGTATGGTCGTTCGCTTTTGGACTTTTGGCTGACTCCTATTCCTGAGCAAGGATTTAAAAATCTGAAGATTATAGTCTTCAAAACTAATTATGGATGTGTCAACTTTAGAACCATTGCCTCTTCTTTGTTTAGGTTTCCCTTTATATGGCGCATTTGGCCATACGTCATTATAATAGGAAAAATCACCTTTAACTTGAGGTAGTATCCAATTAATTATAGCATGATTCCCTGATCTTCTTAGTCCATATACTATATATTCATGTCCTATCTCTTTAATTTCTTCTTTTACCATTTTATCATACACTTTAACAAACTAATTTTCAGTCCTAGTAGCAGATACCTTCTTTTTTTTACTTTTTAATTTTAAAACTACTTTCCAACCAAATTTATAAGCCAAATATTGTATTTTATAAGTTCGCTTCCAACCCATAATCTTATTTAACATATGAAAAAGACTTCCTCCTGCAGGTCTTAAATCACTACCCCCAAGAGATGTAATATGTTCTTCCGCCTTTTTAATCAAGTCAGGATGTTTTGGATACATAACGTATACCCAACTTTGAAATCTATTGGCCAAAAGCCTATTCATTCTATCCGAATTCTCTAAACTTAATATTGTGCGCATAGCCATTTCCGTTGTACTAATTGCAGATTCCATTGCGCTTCTGGAAGTAGTTCCAGAAAGTGCATTAGAAACCCCTTTTCTATAATAAATTTTAGACCCTTTAGCAAAGACAACTCCTTTAGATGCACATAAAAGCCTAACTGAAAAATCAAAATCATTATTAAGCGTCAAACTCTCATTCCAATAACCGGATTTATCCAATAGAGTTCTTGGAATTAACCACATCCATGCGCCCATCATTCCTTGATCATATTCATGGGAATCGTAAAACCAATCCATAGGGTTCATATAATTTTTATTTGTAGTTTCTAATGGAAAGGTCAAATTTTTATGATTTTGGTAAAAATATACCCATTGACATGACGCTAACTTATCTTCTGAACCCGACAAGGCTTTGAACTGTTTTTCTAAATGCTCTGGATGTAAAATATCATCAGCATCAAAAAATTTGATGTATTTCCCTTTAGATAATTCAACTCCTTTATTTGATGTTTTGGTTTGACCTTGATTCTCTTGGCAGTAAAATCTAATTCTTGAATCTTTTATATTGAGAATAATTTCGTTAGAACTATCTGTAGATCCATCATTTATAAGAATAAGTTCAAAATTTCTAAAAGTCTGATTTAATACCGAAGCTATTGCATCCCCAACATATTTTTCGGCATTATGTACTGACATAATGACTGAAATATCTGGATTAAATTCTTTTTCCTCTACCATAACTTTACCTCATTCTACTCTATATAGCCCTAAAAAGTTCTATCCAAGAATAATTACAGGATTTCATGATTTTAATAGCCTGAGAAGATTCTCTTTTAAAAATTATCATTCTCCAAATACTTCTACCAAAACGTCGGTTTAATCTACTTTTTGCATTGTTTACTTCTAACGGCAACAAAGGCAATGAAGTATTGCTCAATGTTTCAATCCCATGCTTGTAAGCATTTTCCAAATAAAAATAATTCTCAAGACCTTTGGTAATTTCTTGATCATCATGCTGCCTCCAAAACGTCAATCCGGGTACCATTTTAACAATGGGATATTTTAAAGCTATCTTATACCACATCTCTGTATCCCCTATAAATCTCGTCCCTGTAAATTTCCCTAATTCTTCGAACTCTTTTCTTTTAAAAATAGTTGCCGTTGGACCAAAATTAAGTACTCCTCGCTTTAAAAACTCCCTTTCAAACGTCTCTTGAGGTGTCATAATAAATGGATAAGGCTTAAAATCTTCTGCAACCTCTTGAGACACTCCCAAAACCGCATTTGGAAATTGCTCCATGGTTTTCACCATAATCTCTAAACCATGGGGATAAATAAGATCATCCGCATCTAAATATTTTATATATTTTCCTTTAGCATAAGAAGCCGCTTGGTTTCTATTGGGATAATCCCCTAGATTTTTCTCATTGACATAGACTTTAATTCTGGCATCCTTTGCTTCATAGGTACGAGCGATTTCTACAGATCTATCTTTGGATTGATCATCAACAATAATCAACTCCCAATCCTTATATGTAGAGTTTAAAACACTTTCTATACATGCAGAAATGTACTTTTCTCTATTATATATAGTGGTCAAAATTGAAACCTTTGGAATATCATTCATAAATACAATCTTGATTTAAACATTTTTTAAAAATTTTCTATACTGAAAAATAAATCTTAACCACCTACCCCATAACCTAATATCATGATTGTATTTTAAAAATGCCTTAGAAACCACAAAAAATCCTTTTAAATCTTTTGAGTTAATTAAATACGGAATATAATTAAGCAAATAAACAGAGGCAGCATAATTCCTTTGGTCTTTTATTCGTCTAGCCATAGTTGCAGGCAAATATCCATTCATAATTTTAATCACCTGATCTATTGTTCCAACTCTTTTACCTCCTTTTATAGATTGACTAGAAGAATTTCCTTCAAAAACTCTATAATTAGCTAATGTTTTTGGCGTGTATGCAAATTTAAAATAAACCGAAGCCCGGACATAAAATTCCCAATCTTCAATATACTTAAGTCTTTGATCATATCCTCCTACCATTTCATAAACCTCCCTTTTAAACACAATAGAAGGGGGCTGGATACGTTGCCAAATTGCTATCGTCTCTTCAAAATTATCAAGAATTCCTTCTTCATTAGCCAAAATTTCCGTTTGCCCTATAACTTTGTTATGCTCATTAATATAATGACAATGACAAAATGCTGCTCCAACCTTGGGATGTCGGCCAAAAAGATCCTCCATCTTTTTATAGAAACCGTCATTAACAAAGTCATCTCCATGAAGTAGATGAATGTATTCCCCCTTAGACATTTTTATCCCTGTTGCATAATTTTCAGTTTTCCCAACATTTATGGGTTGTCTATAAAAAGTAATGGGCGCTTGAAATTCTTCAACAACTAATTCTGGATTATCTTCATTAGAACAGTCATCAACCACTATAATTTCCATCAATTGACTGTCAGGAAATTGTTTTAAAACAGAATTTAAGGTCTGCCTTAAATACTTGGCACAATTATAGGTTGGGATCACCACAGACCATAAGGGTCTTTTATCTAAATTAGGAACAGGAAGAATTTCGGTATGGAAAGTATCTTTAAATTTCTTATTCATGAAATATAATAGAGAGCGTTTTTTTTAATTTTAATTATTACTCTTTGAATCAAATAGTTTTTTAATACTAAAAAATGGTTTCGTTATGAAATTTCCCAACTTCCAGTTCCCCGATTCCCTAAGAATTTCTCCCCTTTTGCTATCCAAATACCGGTTCATGGATTTTTTAATAGTATAATCAATAAAATCATCTTGATATTGCATTGGGAGCGACCGCTTAAGATAAAAGGCTGCATGAATGGCGGAAGAAGCACTATTAAAAAGGTCTGAAGTATAACTTTCACCTGTCATATGATAATTACATAAGATTTCATTTAAAAACTTATATTTTTTCCCTTTTAGAGCCACCATGACATTAAACACCCAATCCTCACTTCTTTCATTATAATCTGATGGAAAAAGCTCTTCTTTCTCTTGCCACAAAGATCTTTTATATAATGCTGCATGAGGAGGGAAAGCCACACCCTTTTGCCACTTATAAATCAATTGTTCCAATGGAAATTCCTTAATTGGTTCAAATTGATAATGCTCCAATAAATTTTTATTTTCAAAAAAATGTTGATGATCACATATACAAACATACAGTTCTGGGTCTTGATCAAAACACTTTAATTGTTGTTTTAATTTATCAGGCAACAAGGTATCATCACCATCCAAAATTTGAAGATAGCCTCCTTTAACTAACTCGAAGCCTGCATTCCTAGCTTTACTTACCCCACTGTTTTTTTGATACACATACTTGAATCGATCATCCCCTGATATAAAATTCTGAATAAGATTAGCACTTTTATCGGTGGATCCATCATCAATGATGACACATTCCCAATCCGCGAAAGTCTGATTTCTCACACTTCTTAAAGAGTTAAGAATGTGATTTTCTTGATTATAACAAGTAATAATAATTGAAACAGTAGGGTTTGTCATTAAAATACAAAAGGTTTATTCAATGAATATAAATTTTATTTTTTAGATTGTAAATACCACCATTTTATGGCTAATTTGTTTCCAAAAACTGTTTTTAAAATTGTCATTTTAGGGGTATTAAATTCTGGGATATCCTGATACAAATCATTCGCCTTTATCAAATAGTCAATGGCTATATTTTTCTGTTCCCCGTCAATATCCTGAGCATGCCAAAACAGGAATAAAGCCGCTACCTTTTTTCGGTAGGCATCCAACAAACCTTGCTTCTCAAATTCTGCGATCCATTTGTCATGAAATTGTAAAGATTTGAGTGCTCCACTTGAAGACACAATGCGGTCTCCGTCATGTTCTCTCCACAGCCCTGTTGTTTCAGGTAAATAATCAAACTTTCCACCAACCAAAACCCCCCTTAAGTTAAAATCAACCTCTTGATTTCTTCCTAAGCTTTCATCCCAAGGACCAATGGCATTAACGATATGACGTCTAAACAAAAAACTTAGTGTATGGATCACTCTGCCTCCATAGAATTGCTTAAGAGGGTCTTCCCATTTCTCCCCTTTAATTAAGATGTGTTCATCGACTGTACCATGATTCCAATCTCCATAAACACCATCCATTTCAGGGTTATTTTTCAAAAAATCCACCTGATGTTTTAGCTTATTAGGATACAATAAATCATCGGAATCTAAAAATTGGATATATTCGCCTTTAGACTCTAAAATTCCATAATTTCTAGCTGCAGGGGCTCCTTTATTCTCTTGATACAAATATTTAATCCTGAAATCTTCTGACTGATATTTACGGATCAATTCTTCTACAAGTGAGAAGGTTTCATCAATTGACCCATCATCAACGATCAGGCATTCAATAGGTCTATAAGTTTGACCTATTACTGACCTTAAAGTTTCAGGTATCATTGTAGCTCTATTAAAGCAGGGAATAATGATTGAAACCAACCCTTTTTCAAATTGACTTTTAATCCAGTCAGCCATTACAATTTCTTACTTTCTGTAGCCTTTTTCATCGTATCGTAATACATTTTGGCTATTTTGGGGACATTCCATTCTTCAAAGGCAGTTTTTTTATTCTTCTCTCCATGATTCTGATTAATCAAATAATATGTATTTTCTATTGCCTCTTTGAGGCTTCTATCATTTCCAACTTCAAATGTGGGGTTTCCTGTTTCCTCTAAAAGCTCACCAATATCCGATCCCTTTTTTCCAACTACAACCTTTCCAAATGTACATCCAAGTGTAATATTACCAGAATTAAGTTCATTGGTTCGGGGAATAAATAAGAAATCAGCTGCATTCAAATATAAATGAGCTTCTTCATCTTTAATAAATCCTAAATTAATACGCTTTCTTTTATTTTGAGCTGCTTTCCATTTGTCCCATTTCCATACCCACTCCCTTAATCGAATGTAACCGATTTTTCGACGGTTAATTTTCCAACCGGGGGCCAACAACACCTTGTTTTCATTTGAAATAAAACCAAAAGCTTTTTCAATCAATACTTTTTCATTCTCTTTGACGGCTCCAAACACGAGCATCACATTCGCTTCCTTTGGTATACCTAAAGCCTTTCGAGCCTCAGATTGGGTAGAAGTATTTGGTATAGAGGCATAATTATGATGCGGAATCACAACATGTTTAACATTAACATGCTCTGGATAAAATTCCTTAAACTGTTGAATGCTGTAGTTAGCAAAATGCACTACCACATCGCAATAAGAAGTTACCATTCTGTATAACTCAAGATAATCTTCATCATGTCTTAAATGAGGATATTGTACATGCCTTGTATAAATAATCGTAGAATGCTTTTTCCAATATTCCATACAATTCTTTATACGTTGGATTAGATCTTCTGGTACGGGGCAAGTTTCCCATAGATATTTTTGTATTTCATAAGACAAAAACTCTGGCCAGTGAATATGCACAATATCATAGTGATTTTTACAAGCCCAAAATTCTTCAAAATCATAGGTTACCTCAGCATGTGCTTCTAAACCTTTTTTAAGATCATCCATGAACAGATTATATTTCAAAGGAAAGCAAGCAAAAAGTATTTTCATGTTTTAAAGTTTATTTTTTTTAATTTATAATATGGTCATTAAAATGCCTATTAAAACTTATATATTCCCTGCCGCTTTTTCACGTTCCATCACCGCGTCATAAACGCGCTTCATACCTTCTTTGATTGATATTTTTGGCTCCCAACCTAAGTTTTCTTTCACCCAGGTCATATCGCAATAACGACTATGAACCCCCACTGGTTTATCTAGCAAGGGCTTAATTTCTGGACTGTATCCAGCAAATTCACAGAAAATGCCAATTAAATCCCTAAATGAGGTTAAAATACCTTGTCCAATATTAATGGCACGACCATCATGAATCTTGTCCATAGCTACCTCAACACAATCTAGCACATCATCTATATGAACAAAATCTCGTCCCTGATGTCCAGACCCCCATACTTCAAAAGGAGCTTCTTTAAAAACAGCCCTTCGAGCAATGGCAGGTGTTGGATAAGAATAATCTTGATCTTCGCCGTATCCCGAAAATGGTCTAATACAAGTTATATTAACACCATAATGCTTTGCTGTTATTTGTGCCAAAAATTCACCTGTTAACTTCGTCCAACCATAGGTCATATCAGGTTGACCCATATTATCAAAATCAATATCTGATTCCTTCAACTGAAGGGTATTAGATTCTGTTTGCAAACTGATGGGATAGGCTGCACTGGAGCTTGGATACAAAACTCGTTCAGGCTTGTGCCTACTAACCCAGTAAAAAAATTCGGAATCAATTGCTAAGTCTAAAGCCACCTGAATTGGGTCACCATCTATTTTGGCACGCCCCCCAACAATGGCTGCAAAATGAAAAACATCTGCAAATCTATCAACTCCCAAATTATATTTTACATTAAAAAAATCAGGGTCCTTTTCCAACTCGTGCAGAATAGCTCTAAAATCAGCTTTCAAAAACATCAATCGCTCATCTTCACCGTAGATTTCTAAACCATCAACTTCCTTGTACTTTGGAATATCCAACCAAGAATCTGGATGGGTTCCAACAGACAAATCATCTATAAATACAATACGGTCATTTGTTTTCTTAAATAGGCGTTTTACCATATTTCGGCCTACAAAGCCACAACCTCCCGATATTAAATGTGTTTTCATTATTATTTTCAATTTTTAAATTCAATTATCCTTGATTAATTGACCCATTTATCCTCACTAAGATCCCAACTTGTTGAAACCCCTAGTTTTTGAGCTAATAAATTTTGTTGCTCATTAAATAGGGGAAGTAATATTTTATAAGTTTTTATATTAAATTTTTCCCTTTTATCAGGTGAAGTCTTATTATGGATTGTTTCATCCGATATGGAAACTTTCTTTATGTCCAAAAAGTTAAACACCTTATTCATTTCTTTTTTCATGTCCTTTTTAAAATCCTCCATTTGAAGAATTAAAATTTGATTTTTATCAAATACATCAAAATATTTATTAATCCTATCGTAGTAGAGACTAGTTTTTAAAAAATTATCCCCCCACCCTACAATATCATCTACTCTATTTAATGGGTATGAAACACCTTTCCTTTTCATATGATAATAAACTGATTGCAGCCTTTCAAAAGGATTCCTAATAATGTAAATTAATTTTACTTCAGGGGATTCTGTTGAAATTTGTAATGGAATATCATGTTGATCTTCATAAAACTCCTGAGTGTAATAAGTTGAAGCATCGCAAAAATATTTTTGCTTAAAAAGCATATCGCTCATGAATTTTAGTTTCAAAAAATCTTTACTCCCTATGTCATAACCATTATTATCTTTCCAATATTTTTTTAAGTTATCATCAAAAATGAAGTACCCAGGTTCCTTTAATGGGCTGGAACAAGCTATTTCTGGGTGTTTACTTAAATAATTATATAATGAGGTAGTTCCACATTTTTGAGCTCCAAGGATTACCAAATTAGGAATACGATCTGAAACGTTAATTATTTCAAAAGTTTTTTTATTCAACCGATAACTATTTCCAATTCGAATTACATCCCTTGAAAGGTGTAATTGCCTCCATCGTTGTTTTAACCCTTTAAACATAATTTTTTTACAAAGAATCCTGAATGATTTTATTCAAAATACCTATATGCCTATCTATATTATAATTTGTTTTGATATGGTTCCTTCCTGCCTCACCCATTTCTCTGCATAAATCTTTATCCTTAAACAATTTTAACATATACTCAGACATGCCTTTGGAATCATATTCATCCACTAAAAAACCTGTTTTTTCATGTATAACAGCCTGAGGTATTCCTGCGTGTTTTGTTGAGACTACTGGTAATCCCGAAGCACTTGCCTCTAAAATAGTGTTCGGTGTCCCTTCCGCATCCCCATATGACGGTTGTACAGAATGCTGAACAAACATGCAGGCATTTTGAAAATAGGGCATTAACTCATCATGCGGCACACCTCCCGTAAATGTGATTTTATCCTCAAACTCCCAAGCCTTAACCAAGGCTTTGCAATTTTCCAATAGCTCTCCCGTACCAACCATCACTAGTTTAGCCTCAGGGCAAGTTTTCACTAATCGTCGAAACGCATCTAAAATAAGTATGGGAGATTTGATATCGGTAAAACGCCCAACATAAAAAATGGTATTACCATAATTAGGTTGGTTATCATAAAAAAAAGGTCGAGGACCATAAGGATTGTATACAATCTTTTCTTTAGGTGCCCCTAATTCTAATAAGGCATCTGTCATAAAATGCGAAACACTAACTATTTTAGTGGCATACGCAAACATAGCTTTGTAAGCTTCTAATTTCGGTTTAATAAAATCCGTGCGATGAGCATCATGACCATGAAAATGAACAATTAAGGGTAGCCCAAGCTTTTTTGCATGAGGTGCTAAAGCCGCCCCATTATGTCCAAATTCCGCAAAAATCAATTTCACCTTGAATTTCTTTACGAGCCCCTCAATAGCATCATGCCTACCTTCAAAGCCTTCCCTTTGTTGGGCAACATATTTGTGATATATAAATTGAGGTAACAACTTTTTAAGCTTAAACAACAAAGGTTTGGCGCTGTAAAACAATTTTATTTGCCTACCGTTGTGCATTAGATTATGAGAGGGTCCTCTTAAAATGACTTTATCACTATCTATCAACTCCTCATGAGCCCTTATAAATGAACCACTGAAATTACTTAAACCTGCTTGAACTAAAAGAATAGCCATTGTTATTTTTTAAAATATTTTTTGTTTAATAGCACGCACTTTAAATTTTATTTTTTCTATCAATGATAGTTTTGGCTTTCTCCTGTCAGCTCTTGCAAGATATGGATTAACAGGCGGCAATTCAAACTTCTTATGCATCTTTATTTCCTGAAGCAAAGAACTCACTTTCAAACCATTGAAAAAATCTGCATATGCCTTGTGACATCTTGCTTGAGAGAAGTTATCCTCAATAAGTTTTCTGGCATTATTAGACAAAAGGTCCCACTGCTTAGGACTATTTTTAATTTTTGTAATAGCCTGTATAAAGTCGTCGTTTCTATCCTTAACAATATATCCTGTAACCCCATTTTTGATCTGTTCTGATATACCGCTTTTCATATCTAGGCAAACAGGAACAACCCCACAAGCCATAGCCTCTAAAATTGAAATCGGAAGTCCCTCATAATCAGAAAGCAATACTATAACATGGGAATCCAATAACTTCTTTTGAATCTCTTCACTAGGGATATTACCTCCCAAAGAAATTGGTAAATCTTTTCCATCTGTTTCCAAAATTTCCTCAACATTCCTTTTATCTGGTCCATCTCCATAAATAATCGCTTCAACTCCATTAATGGATGTTACCATTTTACAAAATGACTTGGTCACTTCAGAAATCCGTTTTTGCTCTTCAGACAACCTCCCAACATAAACAACCCTTAATGTATCACCAGACCACATAGATTTTTGTTCTGGAATAATGACCCCATAAGGAATTCTTTCTAAGACAATTTTTTCTTTATTAGGAGATTGCTTCAATTGCAGTTCTAGCTCTTTAGATACTACTACCATGCCGTCTAACCTAAAAGAAGTTTTCCCATCTATAAATTCCTTTTGAATGGCATGATAGAAGGGGTCATCTGAATGGGAAATACCCACCACCTTTATCCCTGCTTTTTTTATCCATGGGGTGGCCAAATAGGCTGGCACAACTAAATTAGGAACAAACACATGAGGGATATCAGATTGTAATTGACCTAATAACCAAGAAATATTTTCCTCTGTATAATAATTAAACTGAGTACCCTTAAAAGGGATTTTATTTTTTAAAAGGTGAGTTGTAAGCGGACCACTAGACCCCACGTGATAAAAAATTAGACAATTCACCGAAAAACCTGCTTCCTGTAATGATGGCAATAAATGCATCAACCAAGTCACTGGACCACCTACACTGTCTGGTTTATCATATGCGCAAAAGGTAATCTTCATTTGCCCCTAATTTCCATTATAAATATTATCCAATTTCTTTGAAACCACCCTCCAATCATACTCTTCTAAAACCCTTTTCCTAGCTTCACGACCAATCTCTTCATCTTTCAATGATTCTAAAGTTTTATTTTTCAAATCCTGGATATCACCCAATTCATAATAATACCCATAGTTACCATGATCTATCGCCTCCATACTGCCAGGCTCATTAGAAACAACCACGGGTTTTGAATGCGCCATACCTTCTAGGACCAAGGTTGGCAATCCTTCACGTTTAGCAGTACTTACCAAGACCGAACAAGCTGCTATATAATGTTGAATGTCCTTTTGAGAAACACCATCCATTACCAATAAATTGTTTGGAACATCCACTTGGTATTCTTCTTTCAATAATTCATCACTTAACCCGTGACCAATCATAACAAAACGATACTCTGGCAAACTAATAGCCAGCTTAACGAATTCTCCAGGATTTTTGACAGGATCATGTCGACTCACATTTAAAATGTAATCTTTGAACCCTAGTTTTTTGAAGGCAATTTGATCATTTCCTTCATCACACAGTTCCACATCAACTCCATTCGGAAGATAAATAGTATCAATATTGTTATTCTTTTTAAGAAACTCCCGTTGCCACTTTGCAACAGAAAGTTTAACATCGGCATGCTTTGCTTCATTTTCAAGAGCCTTATTGTAATCATCTTGCCACTTTTTCATGGCTTCATTATTGGCATGCTCGGGAAAATAAGGCAGATGATAGGTATGCACCCAATAGAAACCTTGAGTTTGTTTTAATCTACACCACTCAATATACCAAGGATAAACATGGGAGTGCAAAACGGTTCCATGTTTGGGTTCAAATTTAAAAAATAAGTCTTTGAATCTTTTCTCAAAATCCCACGCATTAAAGCGTTCCATCATTTGATCACTAGGAATTAAATCAATCTTTAAGGAAGAGTACTTTTTAATTGCTACGATATGATTTCTCACTCCTCCAGACTGTGCAAAATTAGCACCTAATAAAACTTTGGTTTGACTTTTTTTTAATCCTACAAGCCAATTTTTAACCTTTTGCTGCTTTCTCCAAAGAATAAATTGGTTATTCTTTTGTTCATAGAACTGTTTAAATCTAAATTTTACTGATGACCATTTGGGAATTCTTGTTCTCATAAGCTTATTATTTAATCAAATGATTCATTTTTAACAGGCTGAACAAAATAATTTTGCTTAAGAAAAACTTCATCTAATTTTTTTGTCACTTCTTGACACAATTTTTCAATTTCAGGGTTAATGATAATATCCTTTCCTTTCTTGATCGAATCTGTTCTAAAAACAAAATCATCTTCAGGAAGTTCGTAGGTATATCCCCAAAGCTCACAAATCTTTTTAATCACAAGGTGATAATTATTCATGAAATACTCGTACTTGAGCAATTTTAATGTTGGAATGTTTTCAAATTCGTATTCAAAAAAGAGCATGTTCCTAATATACCAATACAAAGCAGTAGCATCATATTTTGTCATTCCCTTATTGTTAAAATCAATAGCTAATTGCCTTAAGTGTTCTGGAATTCTTTCTGCCCGCCAATTATCAGAAACATTTCGAATAATTAAATCTAAATGATGTTCACCAATATTTTCTCCAAATTTTTTATGAAAGGAACTAATCACATCTTTATAATTGCGATACATCCATATTCCTACTGAATTTTCAAAATCTCTCAGAACTATATCGGCCATTTGAGACTCCACCAAGGGTTTAACTAGCACAAAAGGTTTTTTGTTTTCATTAATCCTTTTTTTTACAACATCAATTGACAGAAATCTCAACCCTTCATCGCCATCTTCTGTTAGTGGACTAAACTCATGATATCCCTTCACTCCAAATAACTTCATAAGAAAGTCTATAGTTATAGTCGTCCCCGATCGTTGTACTCCAAAAATGAAAAGTATATTTTTTTTCCCGAATAGTTTAAGATATTTTTTTAACACAAAGCTTATTACTTTGTATTTAAGTTTTTTGTTATACTTTACTAATTCAATGTACTTGTAGGCTTTAAGTTTTTTTTGCATCAAGACCCTAATTTTTAATTGTGATCACATTCAATCATTAGATTTTGTTGAAAACTTTCTTTTAAGTTTTAGGAATAATAGTTTTAAAACCGCATTAAAAGAGGTTATTCCATCTAAATAATTTAAATCGTCTATATACTTATATTTATATTCATATTCCTTATTCTTGATAAACTGCTCTTTAAATTTGTTGATTTCATAATCAACAATATGGATTTTGGCTTCTTTTTTTATGGCCTCTTTAATTGGTTCAGCATATTTGTATTTGGTATACTCGTTAAAATTAGTGTACAACGTGCACATATTTAGAAACTTCCCATAATTTTGATGATTAAAGGAATTAGACACTCCATCCACATGTAATCTGTAAGCAGACATTGATTCTTGCAGCACTTTTACTGGACCTTTAAGACTCAAAAGAAGTCTTAAAATTATATCCAACCCTTTTATTTTATATAACCATTCTGGCTCAATTAAAAACTCCTTCCGAAACAATAAGCTACTACTATGTATTCTCACTTTGTTTAAGATAAGATCTTCGGTAGTGAGCACATCAGACCCATTATAAATATTTCCAAAACGGTGGTCGTCTTCAAAATTTCCATCGGAAACTTGCTGTGTTTTGTGTGAACACGCAGCAAATTGGGGATTACGCTCTAGAAAAGAAACCTGTCTTTGTAATTTCAAGGGGTCGGTCCAATAATCATCCCCATCACAAATGGCAAAATATTTACCTTTGGCTCGAGGATAATTAAATCTAGGATTCATTCCTGACTTGTACTTCGAATACTGATTTTCCCTCTGATAAATAACTTTAAAAATATCGGGATATTTCTGTTCATATGCCTTTAGTATTTCTGGAGTTTTATCCGTTGAAGCATCATCATTTATTAATACTTCATAATTAAATTCTACTTTTTGAGACAAAAAACCATCTAAAGCTTCTTTTATATAGGCTTCATGATTGTAAGTAACACAGCAAATACTTACCATTATGACTGGTTCTCCATTAATAGGCTCACTAGAAATGTTGATGTTCTTAACATCACTACCCATCTTGTTTAAGGCTTTTAATTTGCAAAAACTTTTTATACCATTTGGCCCGTTTAAATTTTTCCGACGAATCTATGTTTTGATATTCTGGCTTCTCGTGCCGTTCCATTTTTTTTAAGTCCTTATACAGTTGATTATATTGGTATTCTTGCAATAATGCATACTCGAAATCATAGACCAAAAACTTCATTTCTTCATGGCAGGTATATTCAATAAATCTAATCTGTTCTTCTGAAAGGCTCTGTAAATATTTTCTCGAATTATTTTTAATTATTTTCTTTTGAAGGTTTTTCCAATTATCAGTCTGAACCGCATTTTCCTTTGAAATTTTGTTTTTGTGATATTCAACCATTGTCGCTTCAAAGTCAACCGCTAAAAACTCGCAAATTCTTCTTAATTCATATTGCTGATTGGTAATTAAGTCTTCATACTTTACAAGTAAAATACGACTCCCATTTCCCTCATAAAATTTGATGGTCTCTTTTTGGTCATTTCTCCAAATTTCTGCAGCACGCACGATATCTCCCCTATGCACAGGAGATTTAGTCCAAGATAGTGCCATGTCCCTAGGGTCGCGCACTAACCAAATAAACTTACTCTCTGGGAATTTTTCTTTAATAAAATTAAAAAAGCCATAGGTTTTAACCTCTTTGACAAAAACACGTGTTTTGTTGTGAATTTTGGCCTCCTCTTGATATAAATGACGAAAAACTTCTTCCAGATTTCTAGGAGAAACGTTCAATAATTCTTCTTTAGAGACATTTAACGCCCAAACACCAATTTTACAATAAAAAAATTCGTGAAAGTCATCGATAAACCGAACCCAATTATCCTCTTCATTAAGGTTGCCGTAACCATCCATAACATCGCTAAAAGTTTTTAGCAAATGTGGTGGCGTTGGCCCGCAATAGTTAGAGTGATTATCCAGTAGCTTCGTTATTAGGTTACTACCAGAGCGTTCGGAACTAATTAAAAAATCAAAATTCATTTTTCTAAAAACCCTTCAAGATGAGTATGTTTTAAATCGTTTTTAATCTCATTTAAAATTAATGGATTGAGCTCTTTTTGCCATTTAGAATCACTGCGTTTTGTTTTAAATACACTATAAGCATCTTCATTATTTTGTAAACGACTGTCTTTTATGAAGTCATATGTTTGCGCCTCCATGTTTAACTCACAAAAATCAAATATTTCCTTAACCATTTGCTTTTCATTTTTTAATAGGTCGCTGTAATGAACTAATAAGAATCGATTAGGGTACTTGGCATTTAAACTTAAAAACAACTCGGCTACCTCTTTCCACTTTTCATAGCCATTAAATTCCTCAACTTTATTTAAGTTTTTTAAGTTAGCATAACGCCATTCCTCCAATTCCTTCCAGTTTTTTTCACGTCTAAATTCTTTTGGAGCTTTTAACCAAGAATTAATCACTGCCATAGGGTTCCTAATCAGCCCAATTACCTTAACTTCTTTATCCTTTTCTAATAAATTTTTTAGAATGTGGTGATATCTAACCTCTTTATAAACAATATGAGTTATTTCTTGCTTCTTAAACTTGAGGTCTATATCCTTGGCAACCCCTTCTTTTTGTAACACAAATTTATCATTTGTATGGAGAATATCCACAAAAAAATTATCAATATCTGAAGTTGTTGATTCTGGTGTTAACTGCCCTTTATGCCCAAATGAAAAAAGCGGCTGAAAACGGTAAGCTACATAAGGGCTCGAGTCTAGGATACTACCTAACCAGCTTGAGCCTGAACGTGGGACGCTATGAATCGCTATTTTTTTCATTAAAACAAGGTATACTGACTTAACATGCTTTTTACTTCATCTTTATCATTAAACATAAGGGCATCTATTATAGATAGGCCATTAATAAAATCATCATTATACTGTTTATACTTTGGTAACCCATGTTTTAAAAAAGAAAGCTCAATTCCGTTTTTTTTGAAATCACTTTTTTGATATAAATCCACTCCACCACTTACATTAATATAGCTTTTTGCTTTGTTATGTAAGCAAATATTTATTACCCTATCCGTTCTTTCCATACCCCTAGACTTTGAATATGTTTCTGAACTTGTTTCAAAGGTAACCGATATATTCAAGAATTTAGTAATTGCTTTAATGCTCTCCCCGGCCAAGGAAGAAATAAGGTCATAATCTTGATTAAATACGTCCTCAATTATAGGATATACCGAACAAAAAAATGGAGCTTTCGAATAATTTTGTTCTAACGTTTTAAAAAACTTTTTTTTAAATTTTGGGTATAGCGCTTTATTAATTTCTGTTTCACAAATTAAATTGTTAGGACTTAAACTCTTTATCGGTATAGTAAACCACCTCCCTTGTCCACTATTCAATATCCTATTTCGATTAATCCAGCCACCTTTAATAAAATTGACATCATCATAAACCACAAATTTATCCACGGCTTCAATTAATTGGAAATACCCCAGGTAAGGAAAAACATAAGGTTGCATGATCCCGACTGTCATTTTAACTATTTTTTAGTTTTAATAAAAGTTGAATAATAAATTCTTGCTCCTCTTCCTTTAAATCGTAATAAAGTGGCAAACAAAGTATGCGTTTAGCAATATCTTCTGCAATAGGCATTTCCTTATAAGTTACTATCGCTTCTAAAGTATTTACTGCGGGGTAAAAGTAGCGTCTCGGATAGACTTTTTCTTTATTCAGTAACTGTTCAGCATTTAGTAATTGCTCTTCAGAATCAAAAATGATTGGAAAATAGGAGTAATTTGCTCCGCCAAATTTCAATTCTTGAAAACTTATACCTTCAAATCCTGACAGTGCATCCTTATATATGCCGTATTTTGCTTTTCTATCCTTTAATACTGAATCAAAATATTTCAAATTTGCTAACCCTAGAGCTGCATGAACTTCGGTTACTTTACCATTAAAGCCCTCCTCGACTATAGCTTTTTTTTGGTCATGCCCAAAAAATCTAATCCGCTTTAGTTTTTCGAACAGCTCTAGATCTTTGGTAATACATGCACCACCTTCTGCTGTATTAAATAGTTTTGTAGCATGTAAGCTTGTTGCTGATATGTTTCCATATTCTAAAAGACTTTGCCCTTTATATGTAGAGCCTATTGCATGCGCAGCATCATATATCACCTTTAATCCATACTTTTTAGCAATTAAATCTATAGCCTCAACATCACATGGATTACCAAATACATGTACAGGCATTATAGCCACTGTATTCGGAGTGATACAAGCTTCTAACTGTGTAGGATCTATATTAAGGGTATCTGGTTCTATATCGCAAAATACAGGAGTGCATCCCTCCCACTGAATAGCACTAAGTGTAGCTACCCATGTAAAAGGTGTGGTAATAATTTCCCCTTTAACCCCAAGTGCTTTAATAGCCATTTGTATGGCAATCGTACCGTTTGTAACCGCAACAAAATGATTGATATTCAATTTTTTACAAACCTCTTGTTCTAATTCTTGAACTAAAGGTCCGTTATGGGTTAATATTCCTCTGTCCCAAACCCCGTTTAAAATTTCAGTAAATTCTTCTAATGGGGCGAGCGTAGGCTTCGTAACAAATATTGGATTATTAGGCATTATTTTTCAAATTTATTTCATGAATTAATTGTGCTTGCACCAAGTTTTGAGCGTTTTCTAGTGCCTTAGCTTCTTGGTTACTAACTGAATGAAAAAAGTAGGAAAGCATATTCGCAAAATGATTATCTGATGGTAGCTTTACAATTTCCTTTTCTTTTCCATTAATCCCCAATTCAAAAATTGGATTAAGATCGCTCGGAGCGGTAAATAGTCTATTGGCACTTACTTTTCCTTTTGTCCCTATGATTTGAACACCACATTGATAGTAATGATCAAATCCAAACGTCAAACTAGCATACTTTCCGGTTTCCGCTTGTTTTAAAAAAGCACCTCCCCAAATATCAACATCAAAACCTACAGGTGTATTTAATGTGGCCCCTTCAACATGCAATCCATTGCCAAGTATTATGCTACTAATTTTAACTGTGTATGCGCCTGCATCCAATAAAGCTCCTCCACCTAAAGTCTTGTCGTAGCGGATATTATTCTTGTCTCTGAAAGGAGGAAAACAAAAATTGGCGTTTAGCGATCTAATATCACCTATTACACCGGTTTGAATTAAATTGAGAAGATACTGTAACTGGCTATGAAATCTAAATTGAAAATTCTCCACAAGAAGCAAACTCCTCTCCTCTGCCAATTTAACAAGTTCATTCACTTCTTTAAATGAAACACCAAGCGATTTTTCTACCAATACATGAAGACCCTTACTTAATGCCATTTTAGCATATTGAAAGTGTAACGCGTTTGGAAGTGGTATATAAATCGCGTCTATACCCTCCTCATTAATTAAATCTTCATAGCTAAAATAGGGTTTAACATCAAAAGCTTTGGCAGTTTTTATGGCTTTTACTTTATTCCTAGAGGCAATTCCAACAATAGTAAACTTATCGTCCTGCTTTTTTAATTCTGGGATTATGGAACGTTTGGCAATATTTGCTGTTCCTAGTATTCCTATTCTTATGGCCTTCATATATAATTAGCTTACAAAATTTGTTGCCGACAGTAGTGACCTAGCCTGTATGTTGATATAATTATTGTATTGCACAAATGTTTGCAGTTGATTTATGGTCATCCATATGTAGTTTTCAGGGAGAGCTACATCTATTTCATCACCAGCCAAAACAATCATATTTCTATTTTGCTCCTTATAAAAGCGTCCGCCCTCTTCAGACTGAATGGTATCAAATACGGTTTGGTGCTCTGGGATATTTAATACATAATCCAAAAACGGCAATCTCCCGGTCTCTGTCCTTCTATAATTTCCAGTTAAACATTGTACGGTTGGTGCAAACTCAATAATATCAAAATTTCCACATTCCAATTTGGCTTGAACTGCATAATGCAAAATACCATTTATTTCCTTGCAAACAAAGGCACAAATACCCTCTTGCGCTGGCTCTATTAAAGGTTGCGTCCATTTTAATACTTCTCTATTCCCTATATTTACTTCAACAGCAATAACTTTAAAATACTTATCTTCAATATGCCTTATACAATCATTTTCTATAACCCATTCCTCTAGATTGGAAAGTGAAGTTCTGTTTATCTCTAGTTCAAACTTACACTTCTGTCTAGTAATAAAACTAATTATCTCTTCTTGAGAATGCAGCGATTTATTAACCAACATTGTAGATTGCAAGCTCTTTTTCTGAATTGATTCGGTGTTTATAAAAGGTTTTAAAAAACTAATATTGTTGTAATCTTCGAAACTGTAATCTCCGAAGGAGATGCCAGAAACAACTGTTCTTACATCCATATTAACAACATTATTATGAAACATTAATTTTTTAATTTGTCCTAAAGTGAGCCAAATGAAGTTGTCTAACAGTTCAATATCTTCATCAATTTTAATTATGATATTGCGATTTCTTTTCTTTAAAAACCTCGCTCCTTGCTCACTTTGTAGTTGATCTAATAGAATTTGCTCTGGTTTGGCGTTTACAAAGTAATTTAAATAGGACGGCGCTTTACCTCTGTGCGATCTGGTATAATTACTTTTGGTTGCCTGAAGAGTTGGTGATAACTGGACATAATTTACGTTTCCTGGTTCAATTTTTGCTTGAACTAAAAAATACAAAACTCCGTTAAACTCTTTGGTGATAAAACCCAAATAACCAATTTCTGGTTGGTTAATAATAGGTTGCGACCAACTATTTGTGCGTCCCCAATTAGTTTTAACACTTATTCCCTCAATAGAAAAAAACTTTCCTGTGTCATGTTTTAAGACAGATTTTTCTTTGTCGAACCCCCATAATTCCAAAGCAGAAAAAGGTATTTTATTTACCTCAACAGAAACTTTTTGATTTTGCTTTTTAATCCAATCCAATGTTTCTTCAAGTGTTAATAAGGTGCTTTCTGTGCACAGTGCAGATTTAAGAAATAATATATTTTTATCGGTAATCACATTCTGAAGATTTAGGATTTAAATTTTGATACCTATTTTTTAACAAATATACCTAAGCAAAATAGATTCATTCGAAATTAGATTCAATTATTAACAATTTAATTATACAAATTTATTATTAGAGATTCTTGATTTATCAATATCGTTTATAAAATAAAACTGAAGGCAAAAACTTAATTTATAAGTTATTACTTTGAAACTAATTCTGTCCATTCTCCTGGCACGACTGAAGTCGCCCAAGTTGCTCCAACAGCCTTCACATTAAAAAACATACTATTGGTAACCCGACAATAAAACTGTTTTGAAATGGGGTCTGAAGCTCCAATCGTAATGCTAAACTTATCTGAAGCCAATACTAGTCTTGGAATAACAACATTATAGGTTCTCGTCGCGTTCGAATTATTGGTAAACGGCTTCCTGGTAATTTCTGAATTTGTTGAAATAACCTCTCTTAACCGTCCATCGAAAGCAGTAATAAATAAATGAAATGAAGATATTCTACTTGAAATTTTCAATGTGATGTTAAGTTTTAAATCATCATAGGTTTCTAAAGTTACATTGTCTGTATTCACATAGATTTTCAAATTAGGATCGTAAATTTCAATTTTTTCTAATTCAACATCTCCTGTTCCTTGATTGATTCGTTCCGGAGACTCAAACATATTTACATATTGCTGTATTCCTTCAGCCAAATCGTTAGTCAATAACTTTTCCTGGCCTTTATCCATTAATAAAACACGGTTACAAATACGAGCCACCATCGGCATACTATGACTCACAAAAATCACAGCACAATTAGGAATGAGTTCACCCATACGATTCAGACATTTTATGACAAAACCCAAGTCTCCAACCGCTAATACTTCATCCACAATCATTATATCCGGTTCCATTTGTGCAGCAACAGCAAACCCCAAACGAACTTTCATTCCTGAACTATAATTTTGCACAGGTGCATCTATAAACTCCCCAATTTCTGAAAACTCTATAATAGCTTCTAATTTGGCATCTATTTCTTTTTTTGAAAACCCGAGAACCGCTCCGTTATTGTAAATATTTTCGCGACCGGTCAACACTGGATTAAAGCCCGCACCCAACTCAATCAAAGCCCCTACCCTCCCCTTCATAGTAACTTTTCCTTGATCTGGCGTTATTAGCCCATTTAAAATTTTTAGCAGGGTCGATTTTCCAGCGCCATTATGTCCTATCAAACCCAAACATTCTCCTCGACGCAACTCAAAATTAATATCTTTAACTGCCCAAAACTCATCCTTTCGTAAGATATCTTGATGCTGTCCCCTACTAGAGAAAGTGAGGCCTACATCCTTAATACCATACCACAAAGAGCGCTTAAAATCCTTACAAAATTTTTTGGAAACTGCCTCACAGGTAATCAGTACTTCGTTATTATTTTGACTCATCTGAAATTCTAATTTTATTTAGGCCCCTACCCGTTCAACTATTATGGGCATGGTAATGCGATACAATACCCACCCAAAAAACATCACTATAATTGATACCCCCAGTATCACCCAAAATGGCCAAATTGTAGGTACCTCTTCATTGGTAAACCAGCTCCTTGGTATTGCGGTCATATAGTAAATAGGATTATAGGTATTAAACAACCTACTAATGCCTGATTCTGGCATGGGGTAAACAATAGGCGTTGCATACATTAACACCTGTGTAACTATGGCTAACATGCGCTTAAAATCTCCATACAACATTTTAAAGGGGATTAAAAACACTCCAAAACTAAAACCAAATAGAATGGCTACCAATGCCCCCAACGGAAACAACAAAATAGTCCAACCTAAACTGAAGCCCAGAACTAAAGTAATAAGCACCAATGCCATAAATTTCAAACCAAAATCGAACAGCACTTTATAAAAGGCATTAATAAGTAAAGCCTCCCTCGGAAAATTAAGCTTTGACATAATACTTTTCCCCGCCATCACGGCATCTGCCGGCATATTCAAAGCATGAGTAAATGTTGTAAATAGCACAGTACCACACATCACAAAAATAGGATAAGGCACACCAGAGTCTGTAATATTGACAGCTCCGGATGAGTTTAAGAACACCCATAACCCAGCAGATAAAAAAGGTGGAAATATAGCCCAAATAATACCTAGAACAGACTGCCTAAACATAGCCTTAGTATCTCGGAGGAACATCTGTTTCCCTAAAAAACGTGCCTCCAAAAGATCGGAAAACATTTGCAGAAGCGAAATTTCCTTTTTTGAATTTTTAGAGGGCTGATTGACAAAAACTTTTAATTGAGATGTCTCCATTAAATATTTTTCACTAGTAAAATAATATTATCATTCATTATTTATAAAGAAGACTATTTCCCTATAGTATAAAACTTAAATCCTAAATCGCTCATTTGGCAATAATCCAACAACCGACGTCCATCAAATACAAAAGCTGGTTTCATCATACTTTCGTAAACCTTACACCAATCATAAGATTTAAATTCGTCCCACTCGGTTAGAACGGCCACTGCATGAGCATTATCCATAGCTCTGTATGGGTCATTAACCACAGTAACCCGATTCATAATATCTTCAGAAGACAAAGTTCCTAGATACTCCAAATCTGAATAGATTTGCTCCTCAGTTACTTTTGGATCGTAAACAACAATATTCGCTTGCTCTTGAAGCAAATGTTCTGCCACATAAATTGCTGCACTTTCTCTAGTATCATTGGTATCCTTTTTAAAGGCCCATCCTAAAAATGCTATTTTTTTGTCTGCGATCGTATTATAAAGCGTAGTTATAATTTTTTTAGCAAAACGATACTTTTGATAGTCATTCATAATAATGACTTGCTCCCAGTAATCTGCCACTTCATTTAACCCAAGAGACTTGGAGATATAAACCAAGTTTAAAATATCTTTTTGGAAACAAGATCCTCCAAAACCTACAGAAGCCTTTAAAAACTTAGGTCCTATCCTAGAGTCTTTCCCTATGGCTCTTGAAACTTCATCAACATCAGCCTCGGTTGCTTCACACAACTCAGAAATAGCATTTATGGAAGAAACTCTTTGCGCTAAAAACGCATTGGCTACCAATTTTGATAATTCTGAAGACCAAACATTGGTCGTTAGAATTTGCTCTCTGGGCACCCAACTAGCATAAATATCCACCAAGGCCTGCATTGCTTCTTTTCCTTCAGGTGTATCTTCACCTCCAATCAAAACTCTGTCTGGGCTTTGCAAATCTTCCACGGCTGTTCCTTCAGCTAAAAATTCAGGATTGGATAAAATCGAAAATTTATGTCCATTTCCTGTGTTTGCCAAAATACTTTTTACCGCTTGTGCCGTTCTAACCGGAAGCGTTGATTTCTCAACTACAATTTTATCGCCTTTAGAGACTCTAGCGATTTGTCTCGCACATAGCTCAACATATTTTAAATCAGCCGCCATCCCCTTTCCTTCTCCATAGGTTTTAGTTGGCGTATTTACCGAAATAAACACCATTTCAGCAGCTTCTATAGCTTGGTCCACTTCAGTAGAAAAGAACAGGTTTCGCCCTCTCGCCTCCTTAACAACCACATCTAAACCAGGTTCATAAACAGGAAGATTATTAAGATCTTCATCATTCCAAGCAGCAATTCTTTGCTTGTTCAAATCGACTACCGTCACATTAATATTGGGATTTTTTTGGGCAATGACTGCCATTGTAGGACCACCGACATAACCAGCTCCTATACAACAGATATTTTTGATTTTCATTAAGATATTATTTTGAAAATAACTTTATTACGAAGGTCAAATATAGGTAGTTTTTAATTAATTTGATTTAAGAAATCATTAGGATTTAGACTTTAACAATTTCTTTTAATTAGAACTATCTATTATTGAAAATACTCTGATAAATCACACTGAAATTTAGAAATATGCCTATTATATCAAAGTAAAACCTATTTTTCGGCAAGAAAAACCAGAGTCACCAGATCACATTAGGATCAAAATATATCATTCTCATTCAACCTAAATATTAACTGAAAATTCCTCAATAATTTCACCTCAAATAATTAATTTCGAATATAAATACCTATAAATATTTGATTCCCTCAAAAACAACATAAAACAGTTGACCCAGAAGATAAAAAACCTAGGGAGCTTTTAAATTGTAACACCTTATTTAACAGCGCATCTAATCGATAAAAACAGTGCAATCAACGTATTAATTTTTACTCAATACTATTTAATTAGTTGATTTGTATTAAATCATCTTATACCCATGAAACAAATCTTACTATTTTTTGCTATTCTAATGACCTCAATAAGTTTTGGTCAAACTATTTATCAAGCCGATTTTTCAACTAGTGTTGGCTTCACTCACTCAAGCAACAACCCACCAGCAGCAGCGCCACCGGAACAAATTGCCATTGGCCCCAATTTTTATTTGGGTTACGATGTTACTCCTGCTACAGACAACCAACAAGGGGATAACTATTTTAGGACCAATGGGTCTGTTATCGAGTCTCAAGATTTTGGAGGAGAAGCTTATTTTGAAAGTTTTCCCATTGATATTTCTAGTATAACATCTTTGAGTATTATAGGAATTGGAGACATCACTGGCGGAAACCCTTTTAATGGAGGCGGTTATTTGCAATGGTCTTATCAAATTGACGACCAACCATGGGTATACCAAACCCCTGCAATCACAAGTAATGCAGCTAATTTAAACACTCCTGCCGCTTGGACGAATATCACTGGTGTCGCTGGAAATGAGCTAAGAGTTCGTTTTTATTTTAGCTCTGAAGGAAATGCTAGTTTTGAGGTGAGCAGTATTGTTGTTGATGCATTGGAAATGACCAATTATTGTGACTCCAATTCTACTCCTGGAGCAGAAACCCTAACTTATATTTCTGGATTTGAATTAAATACTATCTCCAATTTAAACAATGGTGCTTCGGGATATTCAAATTTCACAAGCCAATCAACTACCTTGGAAGAATTGAGTACTTATACGGCAACAGTCACTGCCGTAAATAGTTTCTCATCAACATTTGTTCAAGGCTTCTCCGTTTATATTGATTATAATGGTGATGAAGATTTTGATGACCCATCAGAATTAGCCGCATTTATAGTTGACCAAGTATTACCTAGTGCAACTCCAACTGAAATTGAACTTACATTCACTGTACCACAAAATGTGACAAGCGACCCAACCAGAATAAGAATTATAATGGGCAACGGATCAATACCACCTGCACCTTGTGGGAGCTATCCAATAGGAGAGACCGAAGACTACTCACTTAACTTTATACCACCAACTGGACCTGTTGTTTACACATACAATGAAACAAATGGCGGTTGGGCGCCAGCCGATCCAAATGGTACGGCCGCAGCTGATAGTCAAATTATTGTTGAAGACGGAACAGCTAATTTCTACGCAAGTACTAATTTCACGGTTATGACTGTAGAACCTGCAGGAAATATTACTGTAGATTCTGGAGTTACTTTGACTGCTTCAAGCAGCATTAATTTTGTATCGTCCTCAACACAATTCCCAAGTATGATTTTGGATGGAGACATTATCGGAAATATGACATATTCCAGACATGTGAATGAATACATTCTTGGACCTAATGGAAATGATTTTATTTCAGCTCCATTAACGGGACAAACCTTTGGTGACTTTGCCAGTAATGCAACAAACAATATTAACCTATATTCTTATCCTTCAGACCCATCTGAAAAGTTTTTTGGGCCTTTTGAAAAATCCTCAGGCACATTTTTAACCTATAATGTTGACATTCCTGCTGAGAGCGGTGTCATCCTAGAACCAGCCATTGGTTTTAGAACAGGATCTGTTGACAATACAACTAATAGTACTTTTGTATTTGCCGGCGAAGCACAAAAGACAAATATTTCAATTCCAGTAAGTCATTCTGGAGCTAGTTATCCTTCTTGGAACTTAATAGGAAACCCTTATCCATCATATATTGCGGCAGATCAATTCCTTGCAGATAATTTGACTTTATTTGCTTCAGATGCGGTAGGTATTTATGGTTATAATGGCTTTGACAGCTATACCGTTTGGAACCTATCTTATGCCGTTGCAAATGATGCGAAGTTAGCACCTGGACAAGGTTTTATAATCGCTATACCTTCAGGAGGTGATGGAAATGCACTTTTCAGCACAGCAATGAGAACTACGGGGGACACTGATGATTTTGTGAATGGACGAGCTTCAAACATGAATATAGCCGAAATTAAATTGAAATTGACTAATGACTATCAAAGCAACTTAACAGGATTGTTTTTCCTAGACAATGGAACTTCTGGTTTAGATACAGGTTATGATACAGTTGTATTAGGAGGAGAAGCTGAAGAATTCGCTCTATTTTCTTCATTATTAGATGATTCATTATCTAATAAGGATTTTGCTATACAAACGTTATCCTATGAAGATTTAGGTTCAGAAGAGATTGCAATACCTTTAGGAGTTAATGCTGTTCAAGGCCAGCAACTTACAATTAGCATGCTTGAATCTTCCATTCCAGATGGAGTAACTGTTTTCTTAGAAGATACTCTTACTGGCACTTTTACTCTCTTAAACAATAACGACTATACCTTTAACTCTAATCAAGATTTATCAGGTACCGGCAGATTCTTTATAAGGTTTACGAATGAACAGAATTTAAGTATAGATGAAAATCAATTAAGTGATATTAAAATTTACAGTAAAAACAAAACCATTTTTATTACTGGTCAAACAATTGGAGATTCAATTTTTGAAGTAATAGATATTCAAGGAAAAAGACTAATCACGTCTTCGACCTCTAAGAATATCATGTATCACGAGATAGATGCCAACCAATTAAGTTCAGGCGTTTATATTTTAAAAATGAAAAATAAAAACCAAAACATTACCAAAAAACTAATTATTAATTAAATTGCGTGATTAAAATTGTAAATCCCATAAATTTTAAAGCTATTTATTGGTTTGCAATTATAATTAAGTACATTTGACCTAGTTTTTATTTAAAGAATCTTATGGAGAAAAATAATAACGACCAAATCACCAGAAAAGAAGCCATTAAGAAAATGGGTAAATATGCAGCTCTTACAGCTGCAGGCACATTTCTCATACTTAATCCTTTAAAGGCTCAAACCGAATCCCCTCCTCCCGGAGGTGGTGATAGACCAGGTAATTCTGGAGATAGTTTCGATGAATTATTTGAACAATAGATAGTTGAAAGGTAGCTTAAAACCTACATTTGCAAAATATATTGGAGGCAATTACATTATTTGGTTTGAAAAAACAAACCAATATGTAATTGCCTCTGACTTTTTATATCATCTCATAACCATCTTTTTAAATTCTGAAAACATAACAGAATTCAAACGACACAACAAGAGCACGTTTGATGAAACACAAGCTCGATTAACCTATAAGGAGCTTTCATCCTTTTTGTACGAAGCCAATTCACTACAAGTTGAATCTATCCCCAATGAAAAATTTTCTGATACCAAACTGGACTTAACTCCCGTTTCCAACTATTACTATTATATTGGGGAAAAATCATTGAATTTAAGATTTTCAGATGACCCCATATTTAATCTAATCAAGGAAAGGTTAAGTCAATTTAAAGTTCATAAGGCAAATGAAAATTTAATTTGCTTTGATTTTAAGATATCGAACGGTATTGCATATCTTGAAAAACAAGGACAACTAATTGCCAAATATCCTTACTCCAAAATGCATTATTTATTTGGGAAATTTTCAATGGAGTTAATCAGCAATCTTTACTCATTCCCGACTACCAGCTGGTTAGCCACTTTACATGCATCGACAGTTTGTGATGAAAACCAAGCTATAATGCTAGTTGGAGAATCTGGAAATGGTAAAAGTACATTAGCTGGACTATGTTTATTAAATGGGCTATCACTTCTAGCAGATGATTTCACTCCGCTATCAAGCAAATCCCTTAAACTTTATAAAAATCCGAGTGCTATATCAATAAAGGAAGGAGCTTTTAATCAATTTAAGAACATCCCAGACAACTTGAGAATTAGTGAGGCTAAAATAAATCCGAAAAAACAAATTGCAGTAAGGTATTTACAAGAGAAAGCTATTGATTTAACTACACCTTCAAGGAGATGCAACAAAATTGTTTATGTCCAGTATAGTAAAACAGAAGGGCAATATTTAAAATCAGTTTCTTCTGATAAAATTTTGAAATCATTGATTCCAGATTCTTGGATATCCCCAAAAAAAGAGCATGCAGAATCTTTTTTAAATTGGATTGGTGAATGTCAATTTTATGAACTAATTTATCATGAAAATAAGTTTGCCATTGAAAAGATTAAAACTTTATTTAAAAATAACCATATTGTTGATTGAATCATCCAGATTTGAAAACAGCTTACCATCTTTTAGGGAGTATATTATCCCAGACACAGAATGAGAAACAATTAAAATCTCTATTTCTTTCAAATGAAGTCAATTGGGAAGAATTTATAAAGATTGCCAGTAGTGAACTTATGCTTCCTGCAACTTATATAGAAATAAAAAATAAGCAACTGTTAAAATACACTCCAGAAGATTTAAACTCATATCTGGAAGAAATTACGAACATCAACCGAAATAGAAACAGAAAATTACTTTCTGAGGCAAAAGAAATTTCCCTAGCCTTTGATGAAAATCAAATCGATCACATATTTATAAAAGGCATTGCCTTAATTGCAATCAACCCTTTGGAAGATATCGGTTTTAGAATGATTGGCGACATCGATATCCTAGTTGATAAAGCCAAAATTGATCATGCATTTCAACTTTTAATTTCCAAGGGTTATAATGATTTAAGACCCTTTAATTATGAAATTAAGGACTACAGACATTACCCAAGACAAATTTCAAAGGAAAAATTTGGAGCCGTTGAATTACACCGAAATTTATTGACTACCAAAACTAATAATTTGTTAGATGCCTCAGAAATACTAACTAATAAAAGGTACTATTCAGGACTACCAGTGCCCAATCAAAAGGACGCCATAAAAATAGCCATTTACACCACACAAATAAATGATAAGTGTCAAAGTATTCCGAATGTGAAATTTAAATCAACCTATGATTCTATAATTTTGGGATTAAATACTCAATCAAAATTATTTCATGACTTAAAAGGCAATACTTTTTTTAAATTATTTACTAGCTTATCATCAATATATTTTGAAGAATTAAAACCTTTGGTTAATTACAAGGACAAACCTATTAAATACCTCATTTTTAAATTTTTCGCAAAAAGACCTCAATCAAAAAGAATTTTAATCAGTTCTTTAACAAAATTTCAAGCTGTAAATGAAAGATTACATCTTTTCACAACTAATAAAAGTTACCGCAAGCATATTTTATTAAATAAAATACTGAACAATAAGCCTTAAGAGAGGACAATTAATACAAGTAATTTTTTTTTATTATCAACTAAAACTCTATTTTTGAACAAACCATTTTTTATGAAAAGACTCTTAATTTTAGCATTTCTTGTATCTACTTTCACAAGTGGTTATAGCCAAATGCGTTTGGAAAATGACCCAACCGTCTTGGTGAGCTTAGGTGTTAATGGCTTGGTGACAGAAGGCACCAGAAAACCATGGAAGGATTTTGATGAAATTGCTTTCCATATCCCAATCGCATTTTCAGTTGAATTTGGTCTGAATGGTTATTTATATTTTGAACAAGATTTTCAATTGAATGGCTACAAAAAAGGAGAATGGATTGACAATGGAGTTTTGGATGAAGACAAAACCTATATAAGTACCAATACTTATCTTAAATTTTATTATTCGGACTTACTGTTTAAAAGAGAGCCAGATTGGTTAGATCTTTATGTAAGTACAGGTCCTGGGTATTTTTCTTTAAACGAGTCCAATTTCTCTTGGAACTTAGCACTAGGGGGCACTGTATGGGTCTCTGACAACATTGGAATACGACTTCAAGCTGCAGGAAAATGGGCGTTTCATAGATTGGATAGACAATATGACAACAACCATTACCAATATTACCTAATGGGCGTTTTTAAGCTTTAAAAGGTATCATAACTATAAAAAATAAAGGGACATAAGATTATGTCCCTTTATTTTTTTATCAATGTTCAGCCAAAAATCAAATAGACTCTAAAGCTATATCATCTATTAAAAACTGAAAGTGGAGGATTTTATTTCCCTCAACACTCCGTGTTGAAAATAAAAAAGTCTCACTTCTAAATTCAAGTAAACTTGATTTATTGTGAGACTTTTTTATTTATCCGTGACCGCGGAGGGATTCGAACCCCCAACCCTCAGAGCCGAAATCTGATATTCTATCCAGTTGAACTACGCGGCCAAAAAAGTATAATCTAACTCAATTTAGCCTTTACAATGGTTGAAATAGTTTTTCCATCGGCTTTTCCAGCCAGTTCCTTACTAACAAGTCCCATTACTTTTCCCATATCTTTCATACCATCTGCACCAACCTTCTCGATTGTAGCAACAACTGCCTTTTCAATTTCAGCTTCAGAAAGTTGCTCTGGTAAAAATTGACTAATAACTTTGGCTTCATCTATTTCAGGTTGCGCCAAATCTTCTCTTCCTTGTTCTAAATAAATAGCTGCACTGTCTTGACGTTGTTTAACCAGTTTCTGAAGTAATTTAAGCTCCTGGTCTTCGGTTAAACCATCACCTGCACCCGTCTCGGTTTGTGCTAAAAGTATAGATGATTTTATGGCTCTCAAAGCAGTTAAAGCTGTTTGATTCTTTGCTTTCATAGCCTCTTTCATACCATCCATCACTTTATTCTGTAAACTCATAATTCGTTTATTTTGCGTTTGCGAAGATACTAAAGAAAACCCGAAAAACCATTACTGATTCTTCGGGTTTCCAAGAAGCTTAAACACTAAACTTAATTGCTATTAATCTACATTGTCATGAAGAAATGAATTGTTATTTCTCATCTGTATATCATTATTGTCATCCAAACTAATACTGGTACTGGACATACTACTTGAATCTGACGAATGTGGGGTGTCATTTAAATCTACACCGTGTCTTTTGTATGCAGGTATTTTTTCAATATCATCAATCTTATTCGTGTTGAATTTATAATTAAAATCCTTCATCTTTCTCCTTCTTTCCTCCGCACGCTCTTTTAACATATCAGATATTGGACTGTTCATAGGATCTATATCCCCACCAGACTCAGCTCCCTGTTCAACATCCTCTTTTAGAGTTTTCTTTTCAAATACTACATCCTGTTCCTCAATGACCACCTCATTCTTTTTAGGGTTCATTTCAGACTCTACTTCAATGTAGTCATCTAAGGCATACCTCACTTCTCCCTTTTCATTAGACTCCGTGACAGGAATTACCTCAACAAAATCCCTTACAGGCATTTTTTTAACATTCTCATCCAACTCATGCACAACAAAATCATTATCCTTGCTAGTAATTGGAGACTCACTTATAGGTAAATCAAAGGTTAATGTAATTTGTTGCTCCTCCTCACCATACTCATCCTCATAACTTTCTTCCACTGCCTCAGGTTTTATTTCAGTGATGATATAATCATCCTCTTCTTCCTCAATTTCAGCAGTTACCTCTTCGTAAGTAACCTTAATATTTTTAATTTCCTCAGTTGTGTTAATCAATCCTAAAGTCTCTTCAGAATGATTTAATTTAGGTGATGAATCTGATTTAATTTGAAAATCATCAAATTCCTCAATATCTAACGTATGCTTGACAACCTCTTCTTTTTTCTCCTCTTTTAATTCTATGTTGGGAGTAATAATAGCGGGTTGCTTTTCTTTCTTTGTTAAATCCTTTTCAAAGGGCTTATCATCTTCCAAGGCGTGGATTACTTTTTTAATCTCTGTATTAGAGATTTCATTCTGTTGATCCAAATCAAAACCAGTGGCAATAATTGTTACGGCTATAGATTCATCAAGTGACTCATCCTCACCAACTCCCATAATAATATTGGCTCCATGACCCGCTTCGTCTTGAATATGATCATTGATTTCCCCAATTTCATCGATAGTGATTTCCTGAACACCAGAAACGATAAGCAACAATACATTCTTAGCACCCGTAATCTTATTATCATTTAGCAATGGCGAATCCAATGCCTTTCTGATAGCTTCATGAGCTCTATTTTGACCAGATGCTATTGCAGATCCCATAATAGCTGTACCACTATTGCTTAATACAGTTTTAGCATCACGTAAATCGATGTTTTGGGTATAGTGATGAGTTATAACTTCAGCTATACCACGAGCAGCTGTTGACAAGACTTCATCTGCCTTGGAGAACCCAGCTTTAAAGCCTAGATTACCGTATACCTCTCGTAGTTTATTATTATTAATGACTACCAGAGAATCAACCATAGACCTTAGGTTGTCAATTCCCTTTTGGGCTTGTTGGTTTCTTAATTTTCCTTCAAATTGAAATGGCATTGTTACGATTCCTACAGTAAGAATATCCATTTCCTTTGCCATTTTGGCTATAATTGGGGCAGCACCTGTTCCAGTTCCACCTCCCATTCCCGCAGTAATAAAAACCATTTTGGTATTGGAATCCAACATGCTGCTTATTTCATCAAAACTTTCAACGGCTGCCTTCTCTCCAATTTCTGGATTGGCTCCAGCACCTAACCCTTCAGTTAGGTTAACCCCTAATTGAATTTTATTAGGAACACCGCTATTTTGAAGTGCTTGGGCATCGGTATTACAAATTACGAAATCGACTCCCTTAATTCCTTGTTGGAACATGTGGTTAATAGCATTGCTACCTCCACCTCCAACTCCAATAACCTTGATAACATTTGACTGATTTTTAGGTAAATCAAATGAGATACTGTTTTCAATTCCTGTGTTGCTGCTCATGAATCTTTGTTTTATTATTCTGCGTTATCTAAAAAATCCTTCACTCTTTCGGTTAGTTTATCCAAAAAAGAGCGACGTTCTGGTTTTGGTTCTTGTATTGGTTCTTCAGGCTCTTCATTAGTTTCTTGAGCCTGTTCTTTTTGTTCTTCATACTTTTCTTGCGCTTTGGCCTCTGCTTTCTTTCTCTCATGTCGTTTCAATCCGTCCATGACCAAACCTACAGCTGTGGCGTATAACGGACTAGTCACTTCATCATCACTATCTCCAGCCAAATGTTCATTGGGATAACCTATTCTTGTATCCATCCCGGTAATGTATTCCACTAATTGCTTTAAATGTTTCAATTGACTTCCGCCTCCTGTCAAAACAATACCTGCAATAAGCTTTTTCTTTTGTTCTTCATGACCGTAATTTTTGATCTCCAAGTACACCTGTTCGATAATCTCCACAACTCGGGCATGAATAATTTTCGATAAATTTTTAAGCGTAATCTCCTTAGGCTCCCTACCTCTTAAACCAGGAATGGAAACAATTTCATTATCCTTGTTTTCCCCTGGCCAGGCAGAACCGAATTTGATCTTTAATAACTCCGCTTGTTTCTCAATTATAGAACACCCCTCTTTGATATCTTCAGTAATGACATTACCTCCAAATGGAATAACAGCTGTATGACGAATAATGCCATCCTTAAATACTGCTAAGTCAGTGGTTCCACCTCCTATATCAATTAAGGCGACACCAGCTTCTTTCTCCTCTTGGCTTAACACAGCATTTGCAGAAGCTAATGGCTCTAATGTAATTCCCTCCAGATTTAAACCAGCACTTTTTACACACCTTCCAATGTTTCTAATAGAAGATACTTGCCCAACCACAACATGGAAATTTGCCTCTAAACGTCCTCCATACATCCCAATAGGCTCCTTAATTTCGGCCTGTCCATCAACCTTATATTCCTGTGGCAAAACATGTATTATTTCCTCTCCAGGAAGCATGACCAACTTATGAACTTGATTAATTAATTGCTCAATATCTTCTTCGTCGATTACTAACTCAGAATTGGGCCTAGTGATGTAATCACTATGTTGTAAACTACGGATATGTTGGCCAGCAATACCCACCGTTACATCCTCAATTTTAATATCTGCAGCCGCTTCAGCTTCTTGAACTGCAGCTTGAATGGACTGTATTGTTTGCGTAATATTATTGACCACACCACGGTGAACACCCAAGCTTTTGGATTTTCCAATTCCCAAAATCTCCACTTTACTGTATTCATTTTTACGACCAATCATGGCCACGATTTTCGTGGTTCCTATGTCTAATCCTATTGCAATGTTGTTTTCCATTGTTTACACTTTTGTACAGACTACTTGACTTTCAAATCTCAGATTTATATTGCTGTAACTGTTTAGCCTATTTTCTTTATAAGCCTTTTTATAAAATGCCTTGAGATTGTTTATTTTTTTATCTAAGCTAGTTGGTTTTCCTATTTCTACTATAAAATCATATTGTCTCAACCTGAGATATATATGATTCTTTTTGTCTTGCCTTATTTCAAATACGTGTTTTTTTAAAAACTCATCATTTTGAATTTTTCTGGCAACTTCAAATACATTTGACAAATTATTTTTGTCGATACTTCCGGTTACAAGTGGTACTCTGGCAGAATAATTGGACGACAAAGGCATATAACTACCCTGATCATCGATGTAATACGATGCATTTGTACGCACTCTTGCTATAGGTTTCTTTTGGACTACATCTGCCTTTAACACGCCATCTACAGTCACATAGACATCTGCAGTTTTAATCATCGGATTGGAATTCAGGGCATGTTCCAATTCATTCAAATCTATAATTTCTTTAAACTCCTTTTGAGACCTTTGCGGATTTTGTATTAACAATTTACTAACAGTTTCCTGTGTGATATACATGTTGTTATCGCCTATGAAACTTATATCCACACGAGATATTTCCCGATTCATTTGTCTTTCTGCTGAAAAAGCGAACAAAAAAACCACTAGGCAACCTAAAACCGCCAATTTTACTATGTTCCAATCAACTCGCAACACTCAAGCTTTCTTTAATACGTTCAACTTCCTCTCCAATATCTCCTGCTCCCAAGGTTAAAACTACGGGAGCATCACTCTTTTTAATTTCAGATATTATCTCATGCTTTTGGATGAGCCTCTTATTAGAATTCTGAATTTTTGACAAAAGCCATTCAGATGTCACACCGGCCACAGGTAGCTCCCTAGCCGGATATATGTCCAGCAATCGCACTTCATCAAACAGTCCTAAACTGGATGCAAACTCTTCAGAAAAATCTTTGGTACGACTATACAAATGCGGTTGAAACACAACCAATACTTTTTTATCAGGATACATTTCACTCACCGCTTGATGCACCGCCTTAATTTCCTCGGGATGGTGGGCATAATCATCAATATAAACAAGCTCTTCTGTTTTAATGTGATAAGAAAATCTTCTTTTCACACCTTGATAGGAAATTAAAGCCTTAGCGAGCTGTTGGTGAGGGCAACCAAATTCCACAGCCATCGCCAAGGCAATTAATGCATTCGACAAATTATGTCTACCGGGTAGGTTAAATTTAAAATCGTTTATTATTCCATTTGGCGTTCGCACATCAAACAAATAACTCCCATTTTCTATTCTTAAATGGATAATGGCATAGTCTGAATCATCTTCTATCCCATATGTTATCCCTTTAAGAGGTAAGCCATTTTTAACAAATAACTTCCCTGTATCTTTTACTTTTTTGGCAAAGGCCTCAAAAGATTTTATCAATTCAAATTTATCTCCATAAATATCCAAATGGTCCGCATCCATAGAGGTTATACAGGCCAAATCTGGGGAAAGCGTTAAAAAGGATCTATCAAACTCATCGGCCTCCACAACAGATACCTCAGTACCGTTTAGTATCAAGTTGGATTGATAATTTTCGCTTATTCCTCCTAAAAATGCTGTCACAGGGACATCACAAACATTCAACAAGTGCCCCAAAATGCTGGTCGTTGTTGTTTTTCCATGTGTTCCTGCAACCGCTAAACAAAAAGTGTTTTCAGTGATAAGTCCCAAAACTTGAGATCGCTTCATCACCCAAAACCCCTCTGTTTTGAAATAATTTAATTCCTTATGATCAGAAGGAATAGCGGGCGTATAAATTACAAGCACCTGTTTACTTTTGAGAAAAACAGGATTCACCAAACTTATATCATCAGCAAAATGAATATCCATACCTAGGTTTATTAACTCATCAGTCAATGTGGTTTGGGTTTTGTCATAACCTCCAACAGTTAGTCCTTTGGCATGAAAGTACCTAGCTAATGCACTCATACCAATACCTCCTATTCCGATGAAATAAACGCTATGTATGTTTTTTAAATCCAATTTAGTTTTTAAGTAATTTTTCTACTTCATTTACTATATCCTTGGTAGCATTTACTAATGCCAGACCCTTAATATTCTTACCCAACTCCTCCTGCTTTTCAGGCGAAGCCATAAGTTGGGAGAATTTATTTTCAAAATCCACATCCAAATCTTCCTCTTTAATTAAAAGAGCAGCCTGCCTATTCACAACAGCCATTGCATTTTTGGTTTGATGGTCCTCAGCCACATTGGGAGAGGGAATGAAAATGACCGGCTTTCCCACAATACATAATTCTGACACCGAGCTTGCTCCAGCCCTTGAAATAATAATATCTGCCGCGGCATATGCCATAGCCATGTCGTTGATAAATGCATGAACTTGCACATCCTTGGTATGGTTATAAATTTTATACTTTTCGTAGTATAATTTTCCACATTGCCAAATGACTTGTATGTTATGGATTTGTAAAAAATCCAATTCCTTTTCAATAAGTTGATTGATTCGTCTAGCTCCCAAACTCCCTCCTAGAACTAATAATGTTTTCTTATCTGGCTTAAGAGAAAATAGCTCATCTGCAGCCTCTTTCTTATTGTCAATTTTCAATAAATCCTGCCTTACGGGATTTCCTGTTTTAACCATTTTTTTAGCCGGAAAGAAACGTTCCAATCCATCATAAGCCACACATATTTTATCCGCCTTTTTGCCTAATAACTTATTGGTAATTCCAGGAAATGAATTCTGTTCTTGGATAAGACTTGGAACCCCTTTAGAAACTGCCATTTGCAACAAGGGTCCACTGGCAAATCCGCCTGTACCAATGGCAATATCTGGCTTGAATTGATTCACAATTTTCCTTGCCTTCAATAAACTGCTTACTAGCTTAAATGGGAAGCTTAGATTTTTCAAAGTCAATTCTCTCTGAATTCCAGAAATCCACAATCCTTTGATGTCATAACCGGCTTGAGGCACTTTATCCATCTCCATTTTATCCTTGGCACCAACAAACAAAATTTGAGCATCTGGATACCTCAATTTTATTTCATTGGCAATGGCAATGGCCGGATAGATATGACCTCCCGTTCCTCCACCAGATAATATGACTTTAATTGCGCTCATTTATATCGTTTCTGAAAGAATCTCCAAAGGATTCTCCTCAGCATTTTCTTGTTCTTTTATTTCTTCTCTTTTTACACTGACACTCAGTATAATCCCTACAGATAAACATGTCATCCAAATAGAGGTTCCACCACTACTTATCAATGGTAATGTTTGACCCGTTACCGGGAACAGCTGTACCGCTACCGCCATATTAATCAAGGCTTGAAACACTATAGGCAAACCAACTCCTAACACCAATAATTTCCCAAAGATGGTTTCAGACTTTTGTGCCACAATCACGATTCTAAACAATAGCCACAAATAAGATACCATCAAAACAAGCCCCCCTATCAATCCATATTCTTCCACAATAATGGCATAGATGAAATCTGAAGAAGATTGCGGCAGAAAATTCTTCTGTAAACTTTTACCTGGCCCAACACCTCTAATTCCTCCAGATGCGATAGCTATTTTTGCCTTTTCAATTTGATAATCCTCTTCGGTCACCTCCTCATTTGCAAAACTCTCTATCCTACTCATCCATGTGTCTACCCTATTTGGCATTGCATCTGGAAATGCCTTTGCAACCAAAATAAATATGGTCAAGGATAGCATACCAGCCCCAATAATCACCGCTAAATACCTAAGAGGATACCCACCTAAGAACACCAACATCATAACCATCACAAACATGATGGCTGCTGTAGAAAAGTTGGCCGGCAAAATTAAAATAAGTATTAAGAAAACAGGCATCCAAAGTGGTAAAATTGACTCCTTAAATGTTATTTTTTTATCGTTAATTTTTGACATGTACCTAGCCACATAAACCATGAGTACCACCATGGCTAGAGTCGAGGTTTGAAAAGACATGTTTACAATAGGGATTTGTATCCATCTGCTCGCATTGGCTCCATCAATAGTAGTCCCTTGAAGCATAGTAACAACCAACAATACAACAACAACAGGCAACATAACCATTGACAAACCTCGAAAATAACGATACGGAATTTTATGAATCCCATACATGATAGAGAACCCTAAAAAAAGATGTACCAAATGCTTTATAAAAAACCCAAAAGTATTTCCATTGCCACTCACATAAGCCAAATTACTTGCAGCGCTATAAACGGGCAAAAATGAAAATATAGCCAATAAGGCCGCAATGGACCAAATCAACCTATCTCCTTTTAGATTCTTTAATAAACTCTTCATTCTATCTTTTATAAATTCCTTACTGCCTCTTTAAATTGACGTCCTCTATCCTCATAATTTTGAAACAAGTCAAAGCTAGCACAAGCTGGAGACAATAAAACATTGTCACCAGGTTCAGCAATCTTGTAAGCAATCTTTACGGCCTCACTCATAAATTGAGTCTCTACAATAACGTCTACCATAGGAGCAAAATTCTCAATCAACTTTTCATTATCTATCCCCAAACAGATAACCGCCTTCACCTTTTCATTTACAAAAGGAAAAAGTTCTTGATAATTATTCCCTTTATCTTCACCTCCAACAATCCACACTGTAGGGGCATCCATGCTTTCTAATGCATAATAGGTTGCATTAACATTCGTTGCCTTGGAATCATTGATGTAGTTTACTTTATTAATTTTTAAAACTTGCTCCAATCGGTGTTCTACACCATGAAAATTTTCAAGACTTTCTCTTATGGTCTGCTTTCTAATTTTCAATAAATGCGCTACGGTTGAAGCAGCCATGGCATTTTTAATATTGTGTTTTCCTTCTAATGCTAAATCTTTTGTTGGCATAATAAACTGGTTGTTATCTATAATTACTTTTATGTTTTCGTTTTCTATAAATGCACCATTCTCAAAAGTTTTCTTCAGTGAAAATGGAAATAATTTTGATTGAACTGGGTTGTTTTCCAACCATTCCTGAATTACCTCATCATCGGCATCATAAATGAAATAATCTTCTGGAGTCTGATTCATAATTATCCTAAACTTTGAAGCGATATAATTTTCAAATTGATAATTATATCGATCCAAATGATCTGGAGTAATATTGGTCAAAACAGCGATATGAGGCTTGAAGTCCAAAATATCATCCAATTGAAAACTGCTTATTTCAAGGACATAATTTTCATAATCATGCTCCAATATTTGCTTAGCAAAACTGTCTCCAATATTACCTGCCAAACCTACTTGCAGTTCTTGTTTCAAAATATGATGCGTCAAGCTTGCAGTAGTTGTTTTACCATTACTACCAGTAATACCTACAATCGTTGCCGAGGTATACCGAGATGCAAACTCGATCTCTGAAACAATTTGGACACCCTTCTCCCTTATCAATTTCACCAAAGGTGCTTTTTCTGGAATACCGGGACTCTTCATTACCAAATCAGCATTGAAAATCTCTGACTCAGTATGTTTTTCATCCTCCCATTCAATCTCATTATTTATAAGAACTTCTTTATACTTATCTTTTATGCTCCCCTTATCGGAAACAAAAACTTCAAATCCCTTTTGTTTTCCCAAAAGTGCTGTTCCCACACCACTTTCACCTCCACCTAGTATCACTAGTCTTTGAGTCATTCTTCTCTATCTAATTTTCAAGGTCACAATGGATACAATGGCCAGCATGATTCCGATGATCCAAAAACGAGTCACTATCTTGCTTTCATGGTAACCCGATTTTTGATAATGGTGATGCAATGGCGACATTTTAAAAATTCGTCTTCCTTCTCCATATTTTTTCTTAGTGTATTTGAAATAGCTCACCTGCATGACCACAGATAAATTTTCAGCCAAGAAAATGCCACACAAAACAGGTATTAGCCATTCTTTTCTAACAGCAATAGCAATAACTGCAATAATTCCACCAATAGTCAAACTACCCGTATCACCCATGAACACCTGAGCTGGATAAGTATTGTACCATAAAAAACCAATTAATGCTCCTACAAAGGCCGTTATGTAAATGGTGATTTCCTCAACTCGAGGTATGTACATGATATTTAAGTATTCTGAAAAAATGATATTACCAGACACCCAGGCAAAAATTCCCAAGGTCAGAGCAATGATAGCAGAAGAACCTGCCGCCAGACCGTCAATACCATCAGTAAGATTAGCACCGTTTGATACTGCCGTGATAATAAAAATAGACACCAAAATAAAGATTACCCAAGCATACTTCTTAAACTGAGGACTTATCCAAGTAATCAAGCTTGCATAATCAAATTCGTTTTTCTTAACAAAAGGAATGGTTGTTTTGGTCGATTTTTCTTCGGCTTTAAACAATTTGGAAGGTTCTGCATTAGGATTTTCGGCCAAAATCTCTTTTTGTTGCTCAACTGGCAACTTTTCCTTGATAGTTACATAGTCATTGAAGTATAAAGTGGTTCCCACAATAATCCCCAAACCAACTTGCCCCAAAACCTTAAATTTCCCTTTCAGACCTTCTTTATCATTTTTGAATTTTTTGATATAATCGTCAATAAATCCAATAGTTCCCATCCATAAGGTGGTAACCAGTAATAAAATGATATAGATGTTCTCCAATTTGGATATTAAAAGAACAGGAATCACGGTAGCCATAATGATGATGATACCACCCATGGTAGGCGTTCCTGCTTTCTCAACCTGTCCTTCCAAACCTAAATCACGTATGGTTTCCCCGACTTGCTTTTTTTGAAGGAAATTGATGATTCGCTTTCCAAAAATCATGGAAATAAGCAAAGACAAAATCATCGCAACCGCCGCCCTAAAAGTGATGTAACCAAACAAGGCAGCCCCAGGTAGTTGATAATGCTTTTCTAAATAGTCAAATAAGTAGTACAACATCTATTTTTGTAATTGCTTTAAAAATTCCTTTACTATTTTAAAATCATCAAAATCAAATCGTTCTCCTTTGATTTCTTGATAGGTTTCATGCCCTTTACCAGCGATTAGAATGATGTCCCTGTCATTAGCCAGTTGACAAGCCGTCTTAATGGCTTGTTTCCTATCCGTTATGGACATGGTTTTTTTGAAATTTTGAGGTTCTACTCCAGCTTCAACCTCAGAAATAATGGCCTCAGGATTTTCACTTCTGGGATTATCACTTGTAAAAATGACTTTGGTGCTTAACTGAGAAGCAATATGTCCCATTTTTGGTCTCTTGGTTTTATCTCTATCGCCACCACATCCAACAACCGTAATCAACTCTTCATTTTTGGTGCGTATACTATTTATAGTTTCCAACACATTTTTTAAGGCATCTGGCGTGTGGGCATAGTCAACAATAGCAGTAATCTTACTTGAAGACATGAGATACTGAAACCTACCAGAAACACTTTCCAAATCACTTATCAATCTTAGGATTTCAACCTTCTCAAGTCCCAGCAAATCTGCAACTGCATAAATAGCTAAGATGTTATATGCATTGAAATTGCCAATCAATTTGGTCCACACTTCATTGTCATTTATCTTGAGCAACAAGCCACTAAATTGATTTTCTAGAATCAGCGCTTTATAATCGGCATAACTTTTTAAGGCATAGGTGTATTTTTTCGCCTTGGTATTTTGCAACATAAATGACCCATTCTTATCATCTTTATTAACCAAAGCAAAAGCCGATTCCGGCAGTTCATCAAAAAAGCGCTTTTTGACATCTCTGTATTCCGCAAAGGTTTTATGATAATCTAAATGGTCGTGAGTCAAATTTGTAAAAATCCCTCCTGCAAAATGAAGACCCAAAGTTCTATTCTGATGAATACCATGGGAACTCACTTCCATAAAGCAATACTCCACCCCTTCATCATTCATCATCTTGAGATATTTATTAATCGTCAAGGAATCTGGTGTTGTGTGGGTTGCTTTATACTTCTTTGAATCGACAATAACTTTCACTGTAGAAAGCAAACCAACTTTATAGCCTGCGTTCTTAAACAACTGATACAGTAAAGAAGCTATGGTAGTTTTACCATTGGTACCTGTCACTCCTACTAATTTCAAATTTTCGGATGGCATGGAATAATAATTAGATGCCATGATAGCCAAGGCGCTTGATGCATTTTCAACTACTATGTAAACCACCCCATTGACTAACTCAATAGGTAATTTTTCACAAATAATAGCTGAAGCGCCTTGACCAATAGCCTTATTAATGTAATCATGGCCGTCTGTAACAGTACCTCGAATTGCTACAAATATGTCGTTCTCAGAAATAGCCCTTGAATCAAACTCAATTTTGTTTACAGACAAAGAAGTATTGCCCACAACAGAATTGAGAGAAACTTTATATAGTATGTCCTTTAATTGCTTCAAGATGCTTTTATAATTATTGTTTGATTTTGTTTTAATTTTTCACCCTTACCTATGGACTGGGATTTAACTACTCCATTTCCTTCAACTTGAACCTTAACTCCTATATCCATATTTTCCAACAAGGAAATGGCATCCATAAGAGGTAGTCCAGTCACATCTGGCATAATTGTTTTATGGTTTTGAGCCAATTTGAAAAAGGACTCATATTCACTCCCTACTTTAGGGTCATTGACTTCAAGGGTTCCCATGCGATCAATAATAGGTGTGTCGGTAAATATTTTTTGAGCGATTCTTTTAAACACAGGACCGGAAACATCTGCCCCATAATACCCTTTTTTTATACTTGGTTTATGAATCACAACAATGCATGAATACTTAGGATTTTCAGCTGGGAAATATCCTGCAAAAGAAGACACGTATCGCTTATTTTCCTTCCAGCCTTCCATCCAGTACTCAGACTGCGCTGTACCCGTTTTTCCAGCCATAGAGAAATAGGGCGAATACAATGAACTCCCCGTACCTCTCTCAACTACATGCTTTAATATATCTTGAACCTCTTTTAAGGTCTTATCGGAACAAATCTTATCGTTGATTATTTCCCTTTCAAAGGACTCCATAGATTTATTCAACTCTTTAACTTCCCTGATAAATCTGGGCTTCACCATAATCCCATCATTAGCTATGGCATTATAGAAAGTTAGCGTGTGAAGTGGCGTTAATTCCAAATTGTAACCATAAGCCATTGAAGGCAACGCATTTCTACTCCATTTTTTACTTCCAGGCTCTGGGATATCTGGCGTTCCCTCTCCATTTATTGGCAAACCTAATGGCTCATTGAGCTTCCAGTCTTTTAATCGATTAATGAACTTTTCCGGATTGTCTTTATAGCCTTCATCCAAAATGGTTGCCAAACCAATATTTGAGGACACCTCCAAAGCTCGAGCTGCTGAAATTTTACCAAAACCACCGTGATGGGAATCATTGATTGGACGCCCATAGAAAAATTTCTTACCCTTTTTAGTATCCACAACAGTCGAAGTATCTATCAACTTATCTTCCAAAGCCGCCATTAAAGCCATAGTCTTAAACGTAGACCCGGGCTCCAATGCCTCCCACACAGCATAATTACGTTTTTCATAGTAAGTCCCCTCACTTGTTTTTGCTAAATTGGAAATAGCTCTTATCTCACCAGTTTTTACTTCCATGACAATCACACATCCGTGATCTGCTTCATAATACTCCAACTGCTGCAATAAGGAATGATGTGCGATATCCTGAATATTGGTACTTATTGTGGTATAAATATCATATCCATCTTTAGGTTCCACTTGATTATAATCAGTCATTGGCTTCCATTCTCCTTTTCCTATTTTCTGCTTTAGCCGCTTACCGTCTGTGCCTCTTAAATATTTAGCTCCAAAAGCCCCATCTATTCCAGCTCTTGTCACATTCCCATTTTCATCAAAACGCTCATACCCAATTGATCTATGAGCAATTCCACCCATAGGATATTCCCTTTTAGTGGTCTGCTCAACAATCAATCCTCCTTTGTATGCACCAAGATTCAGCATGGGAAAATTTCTTAAACGCAAATAATCCGAATAGCCAATATTTCTAGCTAATAGATAATAGCGGTTTTTATTTGCCCTAGCATTTCTAATGTTTTTCTGATAGTATGAAGATGGCCTCCCTGAATATTTTGAAAGGGAATCACATAATGGCTTCAAGTATTTTTCAAAGGTTTTGGCAGAAGGGGTCACAGCGTCGATTCGAATATCATATTTTGGAATACTCGTTGCCAACAAATTCCCTCCTACAGAATAAACATTTCCGCGATTTGCCGGAATAACAACTTGTTTCACCAATCGACTCTCAGCTAACGCTCGATACTTTTCACCATTGATAAATTGAATACTGAAAAGCTTAAACACAACTAGAAGAGCGAAGATGAACATACATCCTGCTAAAAAATACAATCGGTTTAATATGTTCTTCTCGCTTATTGCCAAGTTGAACCTAATTTTTAGAATTTACTTTTATTTTTGTCGGCGGTATTTCTGAAATCATGATACCCTTCTCTTTCATCAAGACCTCCACAGTAGTCTCATTTTTCAACCTCATCAATTTACTCCTCCCCTCCACAAAAGCCGAATGAAGTTCTTTCACCTCATTACCCAAACGAGCTATTTCATGAACTTTGGCATCTGCGCTATGAGAACTAGCAATCATAACCATCGCCAAAACAGACAAGAACAAGATCATTCTCCAATTCTTAAACGAATCATCACTGACCAAAAACGTTCCTTTTAATATGCCTGAAATTTTACCGCTCACTACTTTATATTTTTTCAGCTATTCTCAATTTTGCACTCCTAGCCCTACTGTTCATTTCTATCTCTTCTCGAGAAGGCACAACCAACCCTCCTATTTTTTTCATCGGCACCTCAAAATTCCCAAACATATCCCTCTCAGGCTCTCCTTCAAACATACCGTTCCTTATAAAGCGTTTTACTAATCTATCCTCCAACGAGTGATACGATATGACGCTCAGCCGACCTCCTTTTTTTAAAACTTCAGGAACCTGCTCCAAAAACTCTTTCAGCACTTCTATTTCCTGATTTACTTCTATACGGATAGCTTGATAAATCTGAGCCAATACCTTATTCTCCTTCTTATGATTCAAAAAACGTTTCAACACGTCTTTTAAATCACTAGAAGTCTTAATTTCTTTTTGATTTCTTTGATGAACTATTTCTCTAGCCATAACCGGAGCTTGTCGCAACTCGCCATAATCTTTAAGTACCCTTCTTAGGTCACTCTCATCATATTCATTCACCACATGATAAGCAGACAATCTACTTTGTTGATTCATCCTCATATCCAAATCGGCGTCAAAGCGAGTAGAAAATCCTCTTTCAGCGACATCAAATTGATGTGAAGACACTCCAAAATCACCTAGCACACCATCAACCTCTTTCACACCATGAAACCGTAAAAATCTTTTCAGATATCTGAAATTCTCATGGATAAGTTGAAATCTCGGATCGTCAATTGTATTTTTAAGAGCATCTGGATCCTGGTCAAAGGCATACAATCTGCCATTCTCTCCAAGTCTATTTAGAATTTCCCTGCTATGTCCGCCACCTCCAAAAGTGACATCTACATAAACACCATTCTCTTTAATATTTAGACCATCAACGGTCTCCTTTAGCAAAACTGGGTTATGATATTCCATCTTCATCATCTTGTCCCATTACCTCTTCAGCCAAATCTGCAAAATCAAGCGCAGCATCATCAATCGCCTTTTCATAGCGATCTTTATCCCACACCTCAACAATATTGATTGCCGATGACAACACAATCTCTTTCGAGATATCTGCAAAGACCACCAAATCCTTGGGAATTAACAACCTACCTGAATTATCCACTTCAATAATTTTCACTCCCGCTGTAAACCTCCTGATAAAATCGTTATTCTTTTTCTTGAATCTATTAAGCTTATTCACCTTCTGCATCAAGGCCTCCCATTCATCCATAGGATATAATTCAAGGCAAGGTTGAAAAACAGCTCTCTTTAAAACAAACCCCTTCTCCAAAACAGGCATTAGCTGCTTTTTAAGCGGAGCAGGCAACATCAGCCTCCCTTTCGAGTCAACTTTGCATTCGTATGTTCCTATTAATGAGTTCAAAAGCCGTATAGATCTATAAAAACCAAATATATTGAAAAATATACCACTTTTTACCACAATCTCCCACTTTGTTGATAATTTTTCGACCAAACAAATCTTTAATTCGACATGAACACTTGCCAATGCCCTAATTCAAAGAGGTTCATAGATTGGAAAAAAGTGGGAGAACTACACGTCCTAAATTGTTAATATCTGTCAGCCCACATTTAAATTCAGGTTAAAGATTTAGAACATATTAATTATGATTTACCTATATTTGTTTTTGATGAATAGACCAAATTATTAATGGCTCATAGACTTAAAAAAGAGAAGAGTTACAGCTATATTGAAGTAGGAGAAGGAACCCCAATCATTGTTTTACATGGTTTGATGGGTGGGTTGAGTAACTTTGATTCCGTCACTGATTATTTCAGTAAAAGAGGTTTTAAGATTGTAATTCCGGAACTCCCCATTTATACCATGTCCCTTTTAAAAACGAACGTAAAAAGTTTTGCTAAATACCTTTACGATTTCATTGAATATAAAGGCTTTAAAGAAGTTATCCTGCTTGGAAATTCGTTAGGAGGACATATCGGGCTTTATCACACTAAACTTTATCCTGATAAGGTTAAGGCTTTAATCATAACAGGCAGCTCTGGTCTTTATGAAAGTGCAATGGGAAGTGGATATACAAAAAGAAGCGACTATGAGGTGATCAAGAAAAAGGCTGAAGAAGTTTTTTATGACCCTAAAGTAGCTACTAAAGAAATTGTTGACGAGGTTTTTGCAACGGTCAATGACCGAAACAAACTAATAAAAACACTTGCAATTGCTAAAAGTGCCATTAGACATAATATGGCAAAAGACCTCCCCAACATGGACATCCCAATTTGTATTATTTGGGGAAAAAATGACACGGTAACACCTCCTGAGGTTGCTGAAGAATTTCACGAACTTCTACCCGATTCTGACCTCTTCTGGATTGATAAATGTGGTCATGCGGCTATGATGGAACATCCTGATGAATTCAATGAGATTTTGGATAATTGGCTTACCAAAAGAGGCTACAAATAATATACTATGGAAATAAAGTCAGCAGAATTTGTGATGAGCAATTCTGACGTTGCAAAATGTCCTAAAAACAACTTGCCAGAATACGCATTTATAGGACGAAGCAATGTTGGTAAATCTTCTTTAATTAACATGCTGACCAACAGAAAGAGTTTAGCAAAAACCTCTGGAAGACCGGGCAAAACACAATTAATCAACCATTTTATAATAAATGGCAATTGGTATTTGGTGGATCTTCCTGGGTATGGTTACGCGAGAGTTTCTAAAAGCGCCAAAAAAACATTTCAGAAATTTATTACTGAATATTTCAGCAAAAGAAAACAACTGGTGTGTGCCTTTGTTCTTGTAGATATTAGACACAAACCCCAACCTATAGATTTAGAATTCATGCAGTGGTTAGGCGAGAACATGATCCCTTTTTCCATCATTTTCACCAAAGCCGACAAACTAAAACCGGGTGCTATTAATAAGCACATTGAAGACTATAAAAATGATATGCTTCAATTTTGGGAGGATATGCCCAATTATTTTATAACCTCCTCATCCAAAAACGTAGGAAAGGATGAGCTGTTGAATTATATTCAAGATCTTAATCAGAATTTGTTTAAATGAAACAAATCCTAGTCGTTATAATCATTTCGATATTAAGTTTTCCCACATTTTCTCAAGATAAAATTTACCTTGATACAAATGGGAACGAAATTAGCTGGAAAAAATTCAGAGCTAAATGGGGAGCGGATTCCCTTAATTCAACATGGAGCTATTTTAAAAATGACACCCAGTACTTCCAACTTTCCAAAAATTTATATTTGAAAGGTTTGTTTGATTACAACCAAATACGGAATCAATTAGAAATTATTACGCCACATAAAATACCCCTTAACTGGTCAATAGTCATAGAATACAGATACAAAGATGACCTTTGTACAAATAACAGAGATAACACTTGGGATAGCACAGAAATAACCGACCGAAAAATGTTTCTAAATGACATCCAGGAATTACTAAACGAAAATGAAATTTATTTTATCGTCTTATTTGAAGATGGAATCAAATTAAAAAATAGAAAGTCAGTTAAATCTGAATATTTTTTCAATGACATAGATAATTTCTTTAAGAACAAACTACAATTAACTCCATCGCTCTGCGGTTCATTCATTGCTATAAATCCAAAAGGAGAAACATTAATAAGAAATGGCGAATATCGGGCCGACCAAATGGCCGATCATCTTCTCCCTGTCAATTGGAGTCAATTTTTTCATGATTAAAAAAGGAAAGCTAAATCCTTAGAGAACATTAAGCCTTAACATCCAAAGCATCTCTTAAGGCATTCCCCATGAGCATAAAGGCCATTACCAAACTCATAATGCACAATCCAGGAATAATTGCTAAATAGGGTTTTCCTAAAATGATGTAGTTATAGTGATCCTTAATCATGGCGCCCCAACTAGCCATGGGTGGTTGAGCTCCAATTCCTAGGAAACTCAAACCACTCTCTATCAAAATAGCTGATGCAAAATTAGCTGCCGAAATAACAATAACGGGAGCCATAATATTAGGTAGGATATGTTTTGTAATAATCCTAAAATCATTGTAACCCAAAGCCCGAGCTGCCGTTACATACTGCATTTCCTTCACACTCATAATTTGACCTCTTACCACTCTAGCCACCTCCACCCACATAGTCAAACCAACAGCAATAAAAACTTGCCAAAACCCTTTGCCCAATGCCAATGTTATTGCAATTACAAGAAGTAATGTAGGGATAGACCAAGTCACATTGATGACCCACATGATAACAGCATCAATTTTCCCTCCAAAATAACCGGCTAAACTCCCCATGAAAATCCCAATAATTAAGGAGATAAAAACAGCCACAAAACCTATAAAAAATGAAATTCTAGCTCCTACCAATACTCGGCTCAACAAATCGCGACCGTATTTATCCGTTCCAAAATAGAAAGTCTTTTCTTCCAATAATTCCTTTTCTGAAATACCATTAAGAGCCAAGTATTTCTCCTGCCCTTCAAGCCCATCTGCAGCATACTCTGTATAAAAAAGAGTATCCTTTTTAACTGTAAAACTGGAAATTGGAACTTCGGTCCCCGTATTTCTATCACCAAAAAAAAGTTTACTAAAAAAACCTTGATTCGAATTCAACTCAGAAGGAATGGAAATCATTTGAACCTTAAATCCTGGTTTTTTAGAATGGATTGCCAAATGCATCTGATTGGCATTTTGGGAATTATCAGGTGCCAATGGATAAGCGAAAATAGCAACCAATCCCACCAAAACAATAAAAACAAAACTAAAAACGCCCCAAAAATTCTGTTTGAATTTTTGGAGCGCTAATTGCCACAATGAGTTGTTATTAGCTTCACTCATTCTTTATTTATTCCTTTACTGAAGAAGCTGCCACTTTTTTGATAGAATAAGTCATTTTTAGATCTTCCAAAACATTTAAGGCTTCCTCGATGTAAACATCTTGACTTAACGATTTATGCCAACTATCTCTTCTGTCTTTGAGAACCGTATCATTAGCAAATAACTTTTGTTCATAAGGTAAAGATTCAAAAACAAGATTGGTTTCATATTTGGAAATCTTATCAAACTTTTTAGCTTCCTCCTCATTCTTCTCCAACATTGCTTTGTAAGCCTCATAATTTAAGGAGTGTTGGGTTTCATCCATTCTAGCTTTCACCCATTTAGCATTCTCCTCAATTAATTTCAACTGCTCATTATCTGCCATTCTCTTCTTACTATTGCTTATAGTAGTATCATAATCAAAATAACTATCCCATAAATCATAATCAACGGCATCAATCTTATCCCAAGGAAGCGGATTCTGCTGATCTTTCTCACCAATATTTATAAAACTATATCTATCAGGTACAACTACATCACTCTTAACACCTTCCAATTGTGTAGAGCCACCATTAATTCTGTAGAATTTTTGAGTGGTTATCTTAAGGGCTCCCAAATCACCTTCTTGATTGTTTCTCACCATTCGGTTTAGATCATAAAGATTTTGCACGGTTCCCTTTCCAAAGGTCTGCTTGCTACCTATTATGATTGCTCTTTTATAATCTTGCATTGCTGCTGCTAAAATCTCTGAAGCTGATGCTGATAATTCATTTACCAAAATCACTAACGGACCATCCCAAACAATGCTGCGATCATCATCTTTCAACACTTCTTTCTCCTCGTTAGATCTAACTTGAACTACAGGACCGTCTTTGATAAACAAACCAGCAATATCCACTACGGTTTGAAGCGACCCTCCTCCATTATTTCTCAAATCCAAGACGAGCCCTTCCATACCTTCTGACTTCAATCTTTCAATTTCCTTCTTTAAGTCTGAAGCGGCATTTCTGTTTTTGTAATCTTCGAAGTCAACATAGAATTTTGGCAAATTAATAACTCCGAATTTCTTATCGTCTTTTCCTACCATTGCAGACTTGGCATAAGTTTCTTCCAATTCCACAATATCCCTGGTAATGTTTATATCCTTGATTGTTCCGTCCACTTTCTTGATGGTCAATGTTACTTTGGTACCTTTAGGACCCTTAATTAACTTAATCGCATCATCTAAACGCATTCCAACAATATTTACTGCTTGGTCTTCGTCTTCCTGACGAACCTTCATTATGATATCCCCTACTTCCAACTCTTTACCTTTCCATGCTGGCCCTCCAGAAATCAATTCTACAATTTTGGTGTTATCCATTCTTTTCTGAAGTCTCGCTCCGATACCTTCTAATTTCCCAGACATTTGTTGGTCAAATCGCTCTTTGTCCTCTGGAGCAAAATAAAAAGTATGGGGATCAAATTCACTGACAATGGCATTCACATACATGGCAAACCAATCCTTTCTCGCCAAATCGTCTACATAATCTGTGTAATACATATTGATCGACTTCAAGGTCTCTTCTCTAGACTTTGATTCCAACTCAGACATAGACTTCTTATCAGTTGAAGTTGAATCATTTTCCTGCATTACAATTAAATCATCATAATTAGCAAGATTGGTAAATTTCAACTGCTTTCTCCAACGGTCACGCATTTCCTTTTTGGACGACACATAGGACTCGTTCTCATAATCTGAGCTATAAGTCTCATTCACTGTATAATCAAAAGGCTTGTCTAAAACATCCTTATAAATAGCCTTAGCTTCTTCAATTCTTTTAATCAATCTTTCATGAGTTAAGCTGAAAAATGAAATATCATAAGCTTTCAGCTGATCATCCAACTCATACTTATACTTTTCAAACTCCTCAATATCTGATTTGTAGAAATATCGCTTCAGGGGGTCAATTTGATCTAAGTAGTTGTTATACACCTCTTCTGAAAAGTCGTCATTAAAGTCCCTTGGAGAGAAATGCCCCCTTTGAAGGACATAGGTAATAACTTGAACTAACAGTTTGTCTTTATCTGGATCATCAAAAGTCTTGGTGGTAAAACTACAAGATGCAAATGCCAACAACAACACCAACATCAACACTTTATAATTCCTTTTCATAAATCTTATCATATTAATATAAAATTAGCCCAATATAGGTGTTTTTTGGAAATATCATAGCACCTGTAAGAAATCGGCTAATTCTCTTAGGGTTTAAATCTTAATTCTACTAAAATAAAGAAAAAACTATGCCAATAAAATCTGCCGCTGATAATTTTTTGTTAAACAGAATAGCATGGGCTTTCCGTTGGAATTTATGTATTTTAGCGAAACTCAATAAAATTTGCTTATGACGACTAAAAAGCCCTTGATTTTGGTAACCAATGATGATGGGATTTCAGCCCCAGGTATTAGATCTTTAATTGAAGTTATGAATCAAATAGGCGATGTTGTAGTAGTGGCTCCAGATAGCCCTCAAAGCGGCATGGGACATGCGGTTACATTAAACTCCACGCTTTACTTAGAGAAAGTGGTCATAGACCAGGGGAACCAAGAAGAGTATAGCTGCTCTGGGACTCCTGCCGATTGTGTGAAAATGGCCATAAAGGAGATTTTAAAAAGAAAACCAGACATATGTGTCTCGGGTATTAACCATGGTTCGAACTCATCCATTAATGTTATATACTCTGGAACCATGAGTGCCGCAGTTGAGGCAGGGGTTGAAGGCATACCTGCCATAGGTTTCTCATTATTAGATTATGATTACAATGCCGATTTTTCTGCTGCAAAAGAAATAGCTAAAACAATAACTCAATCAGCCTTGAAACACGGCATTCCTACTGATGTAGTTTTAAATGTGAACATTCCTAAGGCCACAAAAAATGAGATTAAAGGCATTAAAATATGCAGACAAGCCAGAGCCAATTGGGAAGAAGAATTTGACAAACGAAAAACACCACAAGGCAAAGATTACTATTGGCTGACTGGTAAATTTGTAAATCTTGATCAAGGTGAAGATACCGACGAATGGGCTCTAGAAAACAATTATGTCTCTGTGGTCCCCATACAATTTGATTTAACGGCTCACCATGCCATACAAAATTTAAATACTTGGGACTTTAATCATGAATAAACAAGTTATTTTAGGAATGCTCATTGGGTTTGCATTCACCCTTTTGGGCTTTATATTAATTCTATTAGTGTTCAGTTCCCAGGTAAGCGTCACAGAAGTTATTGAAGCAGCCATCAAGGAAGGTTATTTAGGAAAGCTTATCAGCTTTGCAAGCATTATTAATATCGGTCCGTTTTTTTATTTCATAAGAAAAAGAAAAGATAATCGTGCTAAAGGAGTGATTTTTGCCACTATTTTGATAGCTCTTATCATGATAGTTTTTAAATTTATATAATTTTCAATCCGATGAAATATTACATCATAGCTGGAGAAGCCTCAGGAGACTTACATGGCTCAAACCTCATGAAAGCATTGCTTAAGGAAGACCCTCAGGCAGATTTCAGGTTTTGGGGTGGCGACTTAATGGCTTCGGTTGGAGGCGAATTGGTAAAACACTATAGGGATTTGGCCTTTATGGGCTTTGCCGAAGTTGTTATGAACCTTAGAACCATTACCAAAAATCTAGCATTTTGTAAGGAAGATATTTCCAAATTCAATCCCGATGTACTTATTTTCATTGACTACCCAGGCTTCAATCTTAGAATTGCTAAATGGGCTAAGGAAAAAAATATAAAAACTCATTATTACATTTCCCCACAAATTTGGGCTTGGAAAGAAGGTCGCATTAAAGATATCAAACGGGATATTGACCACATGTATGTGATTCTACCATTTGAGAAAGACTTTTACGAAAAGAAACACGGTTACCCTGTAGAATTTGTTGGCCATCCACTTATTGATGCCATTTCAAGCCGAACCCAAGTAGACGAGTTTGAATTTAGGAAAACGCATCAGTTGGGAGACAAACCCATTATAGCCTTATTACCAGGGAGCAGAAAACAAGAAATTACCAAAATGCTTTCTGTCATGTTGTCCTTGGTTGAAGATTATCCCGATTATGAATTTGTTATAGCCGGCGCACCAAGTCAAGAGTATAGCTTTTATGAGCCCTTTATCAAGAATAGCAATGTGCATTTTATTTCAAATAAAACTTATGACCTTTTAAGCGTTTCCACAGCTGCCTTGGTAACCTCGGGAACTGCAACTTTGGAAACAGCCCTTTTTAAGGTGCCTGAAGTAGTATGCTATAAGGGTAGTTGGGTTTCATATCAGATAGGAAAACGTTTGGTAAAAAACATCAAATACATTTCTTTGGTAAACCTCATTATGGACAAAGAAGTTGTTACTGAATTGATACAGTCCGATTTTAATAAGACCCGATTAAAAAAGGAATTGGATATCATTTTGGATGATTACGAGCGAACCAAATTCTTCATAAACTATTATGATTTGGAGAAAAAATTAGGAGGTAAAGGCGCTAGTGAGAAGACAGCACAACTCATTTATCATAATATACAATAGCGTTACACATCTTTTTTGAACCCAAATCAAGAATTTCTATAGGATATTTTTTATTTTGGCAGGATGCAACGAATCTTAACCTTCCTTTTTGCCTTTATGTTACTTGCTTCTTGTGGTTCTTCCAAGAAAGCAAAAGTAGTTACCAAAAGAGATAAGAAAACCAGCTCGTCAACCTCTTCTGCCAAAAGTGATAATTGGTCTACTAATGCAGAGAGCACCTCCACTGCAGACTATTCCACCATTAAAAAAATTATCAAAGAAGCAGAATCCTACAGAGGAACAAGATACAAATATGGCGGAACCACTAAAAAGGGCATGGATTGCTCTGGATTGGTAACCACCGCTTTTAAGAGCGAAAATATTGCTCTTCCACGATCTACAGGCGAATTGTCTTCATACGGAGATTGGGTTGATTTGAAAGAAGTCAAAGAAGGTGACCTCCTGTTTTTTGCCACATCAAAAAATAGCCGCAAGGTGAACCACGTGGGATTGGTTGTAGATGCCCGACCAGGTTTTGTTCAATTTATTCACTCCACAACAAGCGCAGGAGTCATAACTTCCCAACTTTCAGAACGTTACTGGTATTTCGCCTTCGTTCAGGCGCGTCGAGTTATGTAAGTTTTTTACTATCTTAATAGGATGAAAGCCTTGAATTTCATCCTCATAAAACTTACCTTGTGTCTTATTTTGGGCATTTGGCTAAGTAGAACATGGCAAATTTCTTTTTCCATTTCGGCTCTTCTATGTAGCATTTTTATACTAGCATTAACAATTGCTTATTTCTATCAGAGAAATTCAATAAAAAACTTTATTTGGTTCGGTTTTCTAGGTTTTGCAACCATGATTTTGATTGGATGCTTGATTGAAAACATTCATAAAGATATGAATGACGAGAATCACTTCTTATATTCCGAAGCTTTTCAGAATCAATCCTCTACTATACTCACCTTCAAAATCAAGGAAACATTAAAGTCCAATTCATTTAGCGATCGCTATGTTGTCTCCATTTTAGAATTAGATTACAAAAAATCCATGGGAGACGCACTTTTACTTGTTAAAAAAGATTCTACCTCAAGAGAACTCAAAATAGATGATTTAGTTTTTGGCAAAACCAAATTGGAGCCTCTTAACCCCCCATTAAATCCAGGACAATTTGATTATTCAGCCTATTTAAGCAACAAACAAATCTATAGTCAAATATACGCGACCAACACCCAAATCTTAAAAATTGGACGACAGAGAAGCCTAATAGGATTAGCCGATCAAGTAAGAAATACCATTCATAAAAAACTGTCTAAGTATAATTTTTCAAAAGATGAATTGGCGGTAATCCAAGCACTTTTACTTGGTCAAAGAAATGATATAAGCAGTGAACTTTACAATGACTATACTAATGCTGGGGCCATACACATTTTGGCAATTTCTGGATTGCATGTGGGTATTATTTTGCTCATACTGCAATGGATTTTAAAACCCTTGGAACAATTTAGATATGGTAAACGCTATAAAATGGTTTTGATCATTTTTCTCATTTGGAGTTTTGCAGTCATTGCAGGTCTTTCAGCTTCAGTTACTAGAGCAGCAACTATGTTTACTGCGATTGCCATTGGCTTAAATTTAAACAGACCGACAAACACCATTAATAGTTTGGCTATTTCTGCTTTTGTTCTTCTCGTTCTAAAACCCTCCTTCCTATTTGAAGTTGGTTTTCAGTTAAGCTATTTGGCCGTATTGGGCATTGTATTGTTTCAACCCTTTTTTGACAGATTGTGGAACCCGAAAAGCATCATTCTTAAAAAATTCTGGCAAGCGGCCACAGTATCCCTATCTGCTCAATTTGGCATTTTTCCATTAACGCTCTATTATTTTCATCAAATTCCTGGATTATTTCTCCTTTCAAACCTCGTTGTCATTCCTTTACTAGGATTCATTCTTGGCTTGGGAATTGCTTCCATTTTAATGGCTCTACTCAACATACCACAGAATCCCATCTTTGATTTGTTTGGCACATCCATTGAAACTATGAATCGCTTCTTTGGATGGGTTTCAAGGCAGGAACCTTTTCTTTTAAAAAACATCTATTTCAATATGACGATGGTTCTGCTATCCTACGTCATAATCGTTTACATATATAGGCTTAAAAACAATCCCAGATTTAAACACCTTATTTGGATTACGGTTGTAATTATCCTTTTACAACTAAGTTTTCTACATGTCAAATTCCAAAACCAACAGAGCAATCAATTAATCATATTTCATAAAAGCAGACAGACCATTCTAGGTATAAAACATGGTCGGGAACTTCACATTCAATCAAAAGATTCAAGTGATAAGCTCTACTTTTTAAAAGACTTTAAAATAGAAAGATTTATTAATCAAATTACATACGATAGCATTCATCCATATTATAGTCTTAATAATACACGAATTATAGTGGTCGATAGCTTGGGGATTTACGGTTTAAAAGCTGAAAAGGCAGATATTATCCTATTGCGACAATCACCTAAAATTAATTTAAAAAGAATGATCGACTCTCTTAAACCAAAACAAATCATTGCAGATGGCAGCAATTATAAAAGCTATATAGAGCGTTGGAAGGAAACCTGTAAAATAGAAAAACTCCCCTTTCATTCTACAAATGAAAAGGGAGCCTTCATCATTAATTTGAATTAGTCCTTAGTTTGAAAACTCTGGTTTGAATGCTTGAAAATAAGCGTTAAAATCCTCTTGAGTTTTCATATTTTCATGCGCGTTATCCTTAAATAACTTCAAATACAATTCCAATTGTTGTGGCGTTTTATAACCAATTATAGGTGAAAGATATTCGGCATTTTCATCCATAAACACCAATGTGGGATAAGAACGAATCGAAAAATACTGAGACAACTGGTGTTGAGAATTTCTTCGATTGGCCTTGGCAGGATCATAATTAGGATTGGAAAATGTTTTCCCTTTGAAATTGATGGTTTCATCACCTTCAGCATTGAACTTTACTGCATAGTAATGCTCATTCACATATGCTACCACATCTTTGTTGTGAAAGGTATTTTTATCCAACATTTTACAGGGGCCACACCAATTGGTATAGGCATCCATAATTATTTTTTTTGGGTTCTTTTTCTGAAGTGCTACCGCCTCTTCAAGTGTCAACCAATTAATTTCTTGTGCAACACTGCTCAAGGTCATCCCTAAGACAGCTATTAAAACAACATATATTTTTCTCATAATATTTAAAGTAGTAAAAGTGGACAATAACTTACAAAAGAGTTAGAAACTAAACCAATTTTTGAGCTAGTTTAACTTTTCATAACATTATTTAACCCCATGCATTAATTTTTTCATGACTGGGTTAAGACTCCACACCAATACTCCAGCAACCAATGGAACAATTGTAAATATTAAAAAGAAAGTTGATAAATTGTACTCTTTAGTAATATTTTCAATCTGCCCTCCTAAAACGGCAGCCAATTTATTACCTATAGCAATGGCCAAATACCACATTCCAAACATAAGGGCTATCATTCTTGCTGGCACCAACTTACTTACATACGAAAGACCCACAGGCGATAAGCAGAGTTCCCCAAGAGTATGGAACAAATAAGCCAAAATCAACCAAATCATACTAACCTTCATAGTACCTTCAACGCCATTGGCTCCCCATGCTAATAGACCAAACCCTACCGCCATGATAATCAACCCTAGGGCATATTTGGTGGCGGCTGAAGGATTGTATTTACTTTCCCACCATTTTGAAAAGAAAGAAGCAAATACAATTATAAAAAATGAATTTAGAATACTAAACCAAGAAACCGTAATCTCAACTTCATTTGCCTTCACCTCTTTAACGGTTGCACGAACAACTCCATTATCTCTTGATAATTTTTCCCCATTTTCTCTAGCAGCTAATAACCTTTCCTCGTCCAAATAACCATAGGCAGTACCATCATTATCCTTAGCAATCATATTAATCTGTTCACCAACCTCAAGTGTAATTGGTTCTGCTATGGAAATCGTTCTTTCTACAACCTTATCAGTCGCCAATACTTCAGTTTGCTCTGTTATAGCAACATACTTTAAAGAGCTTTCTCCTTCCTCATTTTGAACCTCTTTTTCAATTGCCTTATATGAAACATCATAGGCGGTCGTGTTAAAATCTCTATTTAACATCCAGCCTACCAATCCCCACATGAAGACGAAACAAACTACTAAGACAATATTAGACCCCGGAATTTTATGAAAGGTTTTTTTCCATAATAGATATAAAACATAGGAAATTATAAGAAGAGGAATAACCGTCAATAGTGTGTTAACTATATTAAAAATGGTCGCTGAAGAACCGCTTAACATTCTATCTACATTGTCTCTTGCAAAAACAATTAATGAAGAAGCCCCTTGCTCAAAAGACAACCAAAAGAATACAGTAAAGAATGCAAAAATTATAAATGCAATCATCCTATCACGAACCACTTTTGTGTATCTAAATATTCTTCCAATCACTAAAACTAAAAACAGCGCTAGAGCAAACAAAACAGCTGTGTATTGCCCTTCAAAATTACCTATTTTCAAAGCTGAAAACATGTCAATTCCAGCAATTTTAGACATTGGATCATTGATTGCATACCCTAAACCTATAACCGAGCAAATAACAATCAATATCTTATCTAAAGTGGTGAATGGATTTTCCTTCTCGACTTCCTTTTCTTCATCAACTTCTGCTAAAGAATCATCCGCATCCTGCAAATCTTCGATTTGATGCTCTTTAGTTGGTTTGGTTCCAATCTTACCAAAAAGAGAACCTCCCATCCAAAACTGCAATGTACCTAACAACATGAATACACCTGCAAGTCCAAATCCGTAAGACCATCCAACCTTTTCTGCTAAATATCCACATAACATCATTCCAAAAAATGCACCTGCATTAACACCCATATAAAAAATGGTATATGCGCCATCTTTCTTTTCCGGATTCTCTTTATACATTTCAGAAATGATAGATGTAATATTAGGTTTGAAGAACCCTGTTCCTATAACCAACAGAGCCAACCCTAGGTAAAGAGAAAATTCTGTTTCAATGGCCATGGAGGCATGTCCTAAAGTCATGATTAATGCACCAATGACCACCGCCCAACGATACCCTGTCAATTTATCGGCTATTATTCCTCCTACAATTGGAGTGATGTACAATAACATAGCATAAGTTCCAAATAGTGCTCCAGCATTTTCTATAGACCACTCCCAACCCGGGTTATAACCTATAGCAGCCATTGTCAAAAAGTTTACCAAAAGTACGCGCATTCCATAAAAGGAAAAACGCTCCCACATTTCAGTAAAAAACAAAACAAAAAGTCCTGCAGGATGCCCTAGAACTTTATCCTTAAACAGATTTTCGATGTCAGTATTCATAGTATAAAATTAGTTAGTTAATTTTCTCATCTGCAAGTTCAAAGCCTTCCGTCAATTCATCGTTCATTTCTCTTTCATTATCTTCAACCCCATGAGTCAAAACTTCCAGTTTCTTTCTAAACATCATAACAATAGCACCAAATATCACACAAAAAATAGCGATACCGGTAAAAATGGTAAACTCTCCAAACTTTGAAGCTGATTCTCCTAATAAACCAGCCAGTTTATTTCCAAATCCCGTCATGGCAAAATACACACCCATCATTAGAGAGGCATATTTTAAAGGAGCTAACTTCGTAATATATGAAAGCGCTACTGGAGAAATACATAACTCCCCAACGGTATGAAACAAATATGCCAAAACTAACCAATACATTGCAGATGACCCTGTACTCTCAAATTGTGATGCAGCAGCAGACATAAAGAAGAATCCTGTACCCATGATAATCAATCCTACTATCATTTTGAATAAAGATGTTGATACCTTCCCTTTGAGTTTTCTGTGTGCCCAAAAACCAGCCACAGTTGTACCAAGAAAAATGATAAACATAGCATTAAGAGACTGAAACCATGAAGCAGGAACCTCCCAGCCCATTAAGTTTCTATTAGTGTTATCCATGGCATAGATATTCATAAGACCTCCTGCTTGTTCAAAGGCGCCCCAAAAAACTATCACTAGCAAAAAGGAAATAAACAAAACAACTATTCTATCCTTCTCAATTTTGGTCAAAGGCTTATTCATCGCCTCTTTATCTAAATCGTTTCCTGAATCTCCAAGGAAATTCCCTACGTGTTTCAAATATTTTTGTCCTGCTAAATATTGAATTAAACCAAGGGCCATTCCAATACCTGCTAATCCAAATCCATAGTGCCATCCATGAACTTCACCAACATACCCAACAATCAAACTTGCTAAAAAAGCACCAACATTAATTCCGATATAAAAAATGGTAAAACCTTTATCTCTTCGGATATCTCCTTGTTTATAAAGACCTCCAACCATTGTTGAAATATTAGGCTTCAACATACCAACTCCAGCGATAATCAGCCCCAAACCGGTATAGAAAGCCCACATTTGTTCAATAGCCAATATACTATGTCCAGCAACCAACAAAATGCCTCCATAAAGAACTGACTTTTTCTGTCCAAGAAGCTTATCCGCAATCCATCCTCCAGGAATAGATGCCACATAAACCAACATGGTATACCATCCATAAAGTGCTAAAGCATTGTCATTAGTCCATCCTAAACCAGGATTATCTCCAGTAGATTGTGCTACCAAATAAAGTACCAAAATGGCACGCATTCCATAGTAAGAAAAACGCTCCCACATTTCAGTAAAAAATAAGACATAAAGCCCAATAGGATGCCCAAAAAGTTCTTTTTGTTTAACTGTTGTTGAATGAGTCATAATATAAAGTTAGTTAGTTTATCCTTTGATTTCTGATTTTTCTTCTTGTTCCAAATCTTCTTTTTGGATTTTGTCCCCTAAGGTTTTATCAATAAAATGGGACATTTTTTTATAAAGATGAAGTCTCGTATTTCCGCCATAGATGCCATGATTTTTATCAGGGTAAATCATCCACTCAAACTGTTTATCTGCCTGAATTAAGGCTTCCACCATTCTCATGGTATTTTGTAAATGCACATTATCATCTGCAGAACCGTGAATTAACAAGAAGTCCCCCTTTAATTTATCTACATGACTTAATGGCGAATTTTCATCATAACCCTTAGGGTTTTCCGATGGGGTAGTCATATAACGTTCGGTATATACCGAATCATAAAACCTCCAGCTCGTTACCGGCGCAACAGCTATAGCCATTTTAAACACATCATTCCCTTTAAAAAGGGCATTACTACTCATAAAGCCTCCATAGCTCCATCCCCAAATTCCAATTCGTGATTGATCAATGTAAGTACGTTCTCCCATTTTTTTAGCTGCGGCAATTTGATCTTCGACTTCATACTTCCCTAATTGCTTTTGGGTGACTTTCTTAAATTCAGCTCCTTTAAAACCAGTTCCTCTCCCATCTACACAGGCAATGATATACCCCTTTTGGGCCAAATATTGAAACCAATAATCATTACTACTATTCCAGCTATTGCTTACCGTTTGTGAACCTGGACCGGAATATTGATACATGAATAAAGGATATTGCTTATTTTCATCAAAGTTTGCAGGCTTGATCATCCACATATTTAATTCCTCTCCATTCACTTGAATGGTACTGAATTCCTTTTGTGAAGTAGTATAATCTTGTATTTTCTCCGCCAATTTATCATTGTCTTTGATACTCTTGATGACATTTCCATTTTTAGCGTCATTTAAAGTATATTCTGGAGGGGTTGTAGCACTAGAGAAAGTATTGATGAAAAATGAAAAATCTGCGCTAAAGGACGCATTATTTGTTCCTTCACTCTTTGTTAAACGTTCTTTATCCCTTCCATTTAATTTAACCGAGTAAACATCTCTGTTTATTGATCCATTTTCTACAGATTGATAGAATATTTTCTTTTCCTTTTCATCATAACCGTAATAGTTGGTTACCTCCCAATCTCCTTTAGTTACTTGATTCACGAGCTTACCATGTTTGTCATAGTGGTAAATGTGATTGAACCCATCTTTTTCACTAGTCCATATAAAACTATTGTCCTTTAAAAAGGTTAAGTTATCAGTAACATCTACATAAGCCCCATCTCTTTCCTCCAATACCAATTCAGGATTTCCTTTTTTGGTGTCAATCATCCAAAGATCCAATTCATTTTGGTGACGATTTAGATATTGAGCACTTAAAACATCTGCATCTTGGCTCCATTTGATTCTTGGAATATAAAAATCTGTGTACGATTTGTTCACTTCAATTTCTGAAACTTTATCAGCGTTCAAATCATATAGATGTAGTGAAACTTGAGAGTTAGCTTCTCCCGCTTTTGGGTACTTGAATGTATCTTCATGAGGATATAAATCCATTCCATAAACATCCATAGTGAATTCTGGAACCTCAGTTTCATCAAACTTGATAAACGCAATTTTATCACCATCGGCATTCCAATCAAAGGCTCTCACAAATGCAAATTCCTCTTCATATACCCAATCGGTAATACCGTTGATAATTTTATTCTTTTCACCATCAAAAGTGAATTGGGTGGTCTCCCCTGTTTTCAAGTCTTTAACAAAGAGATTATTCCCCTTTCCGTAGACTATTTTGTCTCCTGAAGGAGAAAAGGTAGGTTCTTGAATCTTATCTTCAGAAACTAAAGTTAAAGCGCCGGTCTCTACATTATAAACATAGTATTTCCCCAGTGCCGAATGCCTGTAAATGGCCTGCATTTCTGTAGCCAAAAGAATTTGACTTTCATCTTCACTAAAAGTGTAATCTGTAAAATACCTTACCTGATCCAAATCTTTTGAATCCACCAAAGTTCTGACCTTCTCCAAGGTTTGATAGTCATAGACCTCTATGGAAGTTGAGGCTGTATTTCTATTGAAGTTTAAAACTGAATATTGTTGCCCATTGGCCATAGAATGCAGAGCGTCCATTCTTTCGGTTCTGAAAGTTCCGGTCCATATGTCTTCTAAGGTTATTTCTTTATTTTGGGCTGATATTAAAAAGGTTGCTAAAAAATAAAAAAGGAAGAATTTTCTCATTGAATTTGAATAAAAAAATGGTTTTTTCAAAATGTTGTCAAGTTTACTAAAAATTATACAAAAAACCGTATTTATTAACAGTTTAATAGGCTTTTAAATGCTAAGTTAAATGCAATTTACAGGAAGAATGTATCTTTGTAATTTCAACTATCATTCCATGACAAAATCCATCTCTGGTTTTTCAAGACTATCCAAATCCAAAAAGATTGATTGGATTGTAGACACCTACTTTACCAACAATAAAAATGCTAAAAAAATAATCAAGCAGTATTGGAATACCGATGAGCAGTTGCAATCGCTTCATGATGAGTTTATAGAGAATACCATTACCAATTATTACTTGCCATTGGGAGTAGCTCCAAACTTTCTTATTAATGGAACTTTACACACCATTCCCATGGCCATAGAAGAAAGTTCGGTAGTTGCTGCAGCTAGTAAGGCAGCTAAGTTTTGGCTGGATCGTGGCGGATTTAAAGCAGACGTCATTTCAACCACCAAAATAGGTCAGGTTCACTTCAAATATTTCGGAAACAAGGAAAAACTAGTTTCCTTTTTCAATGAGTTAAAACCAGCCCTTTTTAAAGAGACCGAAAACATCACCCAAAACATGGTGAAACGTGGCGGAGGTATCAAGGACATTGAGCTTAAAGACAAAACTCACAAAATTGAAGGTTACTTTCAATTGCACGCCACTTTTGAAACGCTAGACGCTATGGGCGCCAATTTCATCAATTCCTGTCTGGAACAGTTCTCAAAAACGTTGAAGGAAAAAGCGCTAAACTATGTCGCATTTGATGAAGAAGAAAAAGATATTGATGTTATCATGAGCATCCTTTCTAACTATGTTCCTGAATGTTTGGTAAAAGCTGAAGTAAGTTGCCCAATTTCAGAATTAGCAGAAGGCACCGATATTGACCCTTATGAGTTTGCAGATAAATTTGTTCAAGCGGTTCAAATCGCAGAAGTAGAACCTTATCGCGCCGTAACCCATAACAAAGGTGTCATGAATGGTATTGATGCCGTTGTTTTAGCAACTGGGAATGATTTTAGAGCTATTGAAGCTTGTGTGCATGCCTATGCTTCCAGAAATGGCTCCTATTCCAGTTTAACGCATGCTTCTGTAGAAAACGATCAATTCAAGTTTTGGATTGAAATTCCTTTGGCTCTTGGAACAGTTGGCGGACTCACAAGTTTACATCCATTGGTTAAGTTGTCCTTGGAATTGCTCCACAAACCTACAGCCAAAGATTTAATGAAAATTGCAGCGGTTGCCGGTTTGGCTCAAAATTTTGCAGCTTTAAGGTCCTTGACAACTACTGGGATACAGAAGGGCCACATGAAGATGCACCTCAAGAATATCTTAAATCAGTTTCAAGCAACTGAAGAAGAAAAAATAAAACTTTTGGAGCAATTTAAAAATCAGGTAGTAACACATAGTGCCGTAGTAGAAGCTATTGAAAAACTGAGGTCTTGAAGCAAGCATTCTATAGTAACGGGAAATTACTCCTGTCGGGAGAATATGTAGTATTGGATGGTGCTTTATCTTTAGCCTTTCCCACAAAATATGGTCAATCCCTTACCGTAAGTCCTTTAGACGAGGATTTTGTTACTTGGCGAAGTTTTGATGAAAACAATTTATGCTGGCTGGAAGTTCAACTGCCTCTTCATTTAAAAGCAGATGGAAGCCCACCCCTGGAAGAACGGTTGATTCAAATTTTAAAAGCTACAAGAACCTTGAATCCCGATTTTCTTAGTCAAGGAGCCTTGATAGAAACCAAGCTAGACTTTCCTCGTAATTGGGGCTTAGGAACATCTTCGACTTTAATCAATAACATAGCTCAATGGGCAGAAATAAACCCATTTAAGCTATTGAATTCTACATTTGGAGGTAGTGGTTATGATATTGCATGCGCGCAGACCAATTCGCCTATATTATATCAAATAAAGGATCAACAACCCTCTTTTGAACCGGTGCCATTTAACCCTTCGTTTAAAGAGCATCTTTATTTTGTTTTTTTAAACCAAAAACAAAATAGCAGAGAGGGCATCAAAAAATACCATCAAAGCAAGGAGAATACCCAACAGACAATTTCAGAAATCAATGATATCACACAACAAATGGCTTCATCTCAAGATTTGGAATCCTTTAGCCATCTGATGAACGCTCATGAGAATCTCATTTCTAAAGTCATTCAAATGCCTACCATAAAGACGAAATCCTTTCCAGATTTTGAAGGCTCAATTAAAAGCTTAGGTGCTTGGGGTGGTGATTTTATTCTGGTAGCAAGCCCAAAAAATCCAACAACTTATTTTAAGCAAAAGGGATTTGAAATTATCATCCCATTTAAGGACATGATTTTATAGCATAAAAAAACCTCGCACTTAGCGAGGTTTTTTATTTTATGTTTGGACTAAAACTATTGTACAGTTTCAGCTCTGTTATCCTCAATCGTTGAAACTTCCTTTAATGCTTCATACAATTTAGAGTTTACAGTGTTTACTTTAGAAGCTCCAACTCTATTAGCATAGCTTTGGTAGTTCTCTAATTCTACTGCTGGAGTTTTCTTGGTTACTTCCACCATGAAAACACCCTTTTCTCCTTCAATTAAACCAGAAGTTTCACCTTCGTTCAATCCAAAAGCTGTACCAACAACCAAAGGCTCTCTACCAGCACCAGTGATAGTAGGATTACTCATACTCACTGCCATAGCTGAACGAACTGAAGTATTCTCTGCAGAAGCTACATCTTGAAGTGTAGAAGCAGAAATTCTTTCCTTGATTTGTTTTGCTTTCTTCTCTTTTCTAATTGCTGGTAATGCAGTAACAGATGCTTGCTCTACATTCATTAACCCTTCAGCATGCTTTGCAGTTAACTGCACAATGGCAAATCCGTTAGGGATACTAAATCTCTTAGATTTTCCAACTTCAGTAGTTTCTTCAAATGCCCAACGAACAATAGCTCTTTGGCTTCCTAAACCAGGAATGTTTTCATCTAAAATCTTGATACCATTAACTGGCTTAACTGCATAATCGCTTTCCTTAGCCACTTGAGTAAACTCACCTTTTTCAAGAGCTATTTCAAAATTGGAAGCGTTTCTAAAAACTTGATCAATAGTTTCTTCTGATGCTTCAATCTCTCTAGCTATAGTAGCCACTTTAATAACTCTTTGAACATTTTTATGGCCTTCTACTTCAATTAAGTGGAAACCATAAGCTGACTTAACAACTCCCATAGATCCAGTTTCATTTTCAAAAACAAAATCACGGAATTCAGGAACCATTCTGTTGTAAGGGAAGTACTCATAACGACCTCCATTAGCAACACTTCCTTGGTCTGAAGAAAATTCAGTTACAAAAGTTTCAAACTTAGAACGATCTCCTTTCAATACTGTCAACAAACTATCTGCTGTAGCCTTAGCCTCTTCTTCTGTTTGCGTAACATCCGGTTGCGTGCTTGCTGCACCTACAAATGGAATCAAAATGTGTCTTGCTTGAGCAGAATCTGGGAGGTTCTTCTCAGCTACAATTTTAGAAAGCTTGTAATAGTTTCCATCCTTGTAAGGACCGTAAACTTCACCAACATTTAATTTAAATAAACTGTCAGCTGTACTTTCTAACATACTATTTCTAAATACGAATTGATCATTGTATTTCAAATCTGAATTTGAGTTTACAAATGCTTCAATATTGGCAGCATGTAAGAAACCTCTAATCGTATCTGTAGTTTTAGTTACCTCACTGTACTCCACTTTGTCATTCAACATAGCTTTTAAGTCCCCTTTGAAAGCTTCTTCATCAGCAGCGGTTGGAGTTTCTCTAAACTCTACATAACGAATATCACGAGTAGCATCTACTTCGTATTGCTTTTTATGCTTTTTGATATAATCTGAAATTTCAGAATTAGAAACAGTAATTGTACTATCTGCTATAGAAGTATAAGGAATTTGAACAAATTTCAAATCTACTTTTTCACCTTCCATTAAATGCTCCAATTTTCCTTCAGCAAGGGTTCCGCTCATTCCAGCTTTCACCATATTGAAGTAATCTTGTTGAAGAGCGCTTGTTGCCATACTATTTTCATAGTCTACCCATTGTTGGTAAGCAGCAGCAGAAGTCTCTTTTAAGTTAGCGATATACTCGTTCAACTTATTTTCATCAAATAAACCAGCTTCATTTTGAAAGTTTGGATTATTAGCCAAGTTGGACTTTAAAATGTCACGCATTTGATCTTTCTCCACAGTAAATCCTAGCTCTTCAAACTGGGTTTCAAGAACTGCCTGTCTTACCTCTTGATCAAAAACGCGGTTCATAGCTTGTGTGGTAGTACCGTTTGGTCCTAGCTGTCTTTGGGCAGCTTCCACTTTTTGCATGAAATCTACACGGTTGATTTCTTTTCCATTGATTGTAGCAACAACATCCTGATTTCTATTCCATAGGGAGCTACCACTTCTAAACAAATCCCCAATCACAAAAGAGAATAATGCTAATGCGATGATGATGATCAAGAAAAGTCCTTGTTTTCTAATTTTATTTAAAACTGCCATCTTCTTTTCTAAGTTGATTTAAAATTATTGTGCGCGAAAATACCATTTTATATTAAATAATAAAAGGACTAAGTGTCAATAATAAAGAAAGTTTTTTTTAACTAGTCGGTCTCTAGAATTTTGAGTTCCACCAAGTCAATCTTAGTGTTTGAAACTTCTAGGATAGTGAATAGAAAGTGATTTATTTGAACAATTTCATCCTTTTGTGGGATTTCCTCTGTATGGGCCACGATAAGCCCCCCGAGCGTTTCATAATTTTCTTCCTCAGGCAAGTTAAGCTTATAGGATTCATTTAAGTAATCGACCTCCAACCTGGCTGAAAATCGATATATATCTTCCTCTACAATTTCCTCAATTAGCTCCACTGTGTCATGCTCATCTTCGATTTCCCCAAATAATTCCTCAACAATATCTTCTACCGTCATTATTCCCGATGTTCCACCATACTCGTCTAATACTACGGCCATACTTTTACGCTTCTTGATTAAGACATTTAAGATGTCTTTGATTAACATCGTTTCTGGTACAAACTCAACAGGCATTAAAATAGACTGAATGGTTTTAGGTTTTTTGAACAATTCAAAGGAATGGACATATCCCAAAATATCATCGATTGAATTTTTAAAAACCAAGATTTTGGAATACCCTGTATCTACAAAAAGTTGGGTCAAATTTTTAGGAGATTCATGCAGTTCAACAGCTGTAATTTCAGTTCTGGGAACCATGACCTCTCTAGCTTTTACTTCTGAAAACTCCAGAGCATTTTGAAAAATTTGAATTTCAGAATCTACCTCATCATGCTCCTCAACATTCTCCATTTGTTCACTAATATAATTCCCTAGTTCTACCTTAGTAAAAGCCAATTGAACCTGATCCCCTTCCGTTTTAAAAAATTTCTTTAAAATGACATCAGAGATCCAAATAACAAAGGTTGAAATGAAGGTAAACAACCAATAAAAAACATAGGCTGGAAAAGCAAAAACTTTCAACAGGGTATTGGCATAAACTTGAAAAAATACTTTTGGAAGAAACTCTGCTGTTATTAAAATAACTAAGGTAGAAATGATGGTTTGGGTCAACAAACTTAAATCCGTTAATAAATAAGTAACCACATCAGAAGCCGGCAACATACTTTGAAACCAGCGCACCAATAAATCACCCATAAAAAACCCATAGACAACCAAGGCAATATTATTACCTATCAACATGGTTGCAATAAATTTGGAAGGCTTTGCTGTTAATTTGGTTAACAGTTTGGCCAATAGACCTTCCTGTTTTTTCTCTATTTCAATGTGAATTTTATTGGCGGAAACGTAAGCAATTTCCATGCCTGAGAAAAAAGCAGAAAGCAATAAAGAGATAACAATAATAATTATCTCAGAACTCATTTAGGATTGTCTTTATTATCAAATTTCTTGAAATACCTGCGTCTAAAAAAGAACATAAACAAAGCGAGCACAGCTAAAAACAAGGAAATATAATTAATAGTATTAGATTCCATATACGTTTTAATCACATCATAAATAAAAATAATAGCGAATAATAAATAGGCGTATTGGAAAAACTTGAAAAATTTCATGGTCAATAATTCTATAAAGTAAAGATAATTAAAAAAAGTAATGGAGGTGATTAATCTTCTACAGGTAAAATTCCATCAATCTCTAGAACTAAGGCCTTTTTAAACTTAGAGTCAGAATCAAAACCCTTTCCATTAATGATACTTTGTCCTTGTCTAAAGGTCACAGGTTTATTAGTAAATAACCACTCCCTCTCATCGTCATAATAGAGTTGTTCTGCAAATAATGTATCATTACTAGCGGTTGAAATAACTACATGCCCCCGAAGATCAATCAGGCCTGTACTTTGGTAATAAATACCATAATCTGCTTTGATGTTGCTCTTTTGATTCTTTTCATCAAAAAGATCCAAATCAACGGTTTCTGGGAATTCCATGTAAGAAAACGATCTATTGGAATAATCCAGCATTTTCGGACTCTTTAAGTTGGCCGTCACCCTACCCGAGTCGGTGTATTTTAAATTGATATTCTCAGCAACCCCTATCGGTTCATTTTCAGAAACCCCAAGTTTCTTTACATCCTCCAAACTTCGGTTGCATGAAAAAAATATAGTCATGGCAAAAGCCATGACTATATTTAGAAAATTATATGTTTTTATTCTTTTCATTATAGGCTAGGAACCTTAACGCTTCCACCAATCCAACAACCAATGTTTATAGTTGTGCCGGCATTACCTGCATCGAAAATATCAGCTTTAGAAGGTGCTTTAGCTCTATAATTAGCAGCTGTTTGACTTGCAGCCTTACCTAAAGTAGCATCCACCTTTCCTGCTTTCTCAGCTTCGGCAGCAGCCAACCAGAAAACAGCTCTTTTGTTGAAGTTTGAATCTCCACAATCGTTGGCACTAGAAGCATACATTTGAGCAATAGCCAAATAAGGTCTTCCATTAGATGGATTTAACTTAATAGCTTCTCTAAAGTAATTTCTAGCTTGACCATATTGACCTTTTTTCTTTAAGATCAAACCGATTTTATAGCTTTTGGTACCTTTCTTATAAGCATCTTTCTCAAGCTCCAAAGATTGCTTGAAGTAATTTAAAGCTTCATTAGTTTTACCATCCTTCAACAACAATCCTGCAACGAAGTATTTTGTATCTGCAGAAGGTGCTGCATTGTCATAGGCTTTTACCAATTTAATGTATAAAGGATCATCTGTACAATCTTTGTTGAACATTCTATTTACAGCTCCTTTTAACCAATCAGCATTGTTCTTATTCTCCTCAAAAGATTTTTCATATAAAGGAATCAAAGTTTCACAATTAGCTCTTTCTCCTAATTTTTGATCAACTCCAGCAGCTACTTGGTCATAAGCTTTTAAATAACTTTCATAAGATCTCTTATATCTTTCTTCCTTGCTAGTTAAAGCTGTACCAGCTTCTTCCTTTTCAACATAAGGATTCAATTTCTCTGAATAGTTCTGAACCTCCTGCTCTATTTTGGCAACCACATCATCATACTTAGTAAACAACTCTTGAGCCTCTTTCTTACCATCATCAAACAAATCTACCATCAATGAGAAATAAGTATATAGCGCCTTAGGGTTGGTGAATGTATCTGGGTCTGCCTTATAAGCTTCATCAAAACACTTGTAAAGCTCCTCTGTAGATAGACTTAAAGCCTCTTTGTAGTCATATTTTAGTTGACAAGATTTAGCTCCAAACTCTCCTTTTGGCGTTTTGCTTGCAAAATTATCTTCTCTCTCACCGTACATTTTTACAAGGTCATTAATGAATGCCACTTGCTCAGCACCAGTAGATTTCTCGATTTTGTGCTCAAGAATTTTTTCACCATTGGTATAAATACCTAAGTGATATTTAGGGTTTCTTTGTCTTAATTCCATAAAAGGCTTGTAAGCTTCATCAAACTTCTTGGCCTTAACCGCCTCGGTCATCAATGATAGAGCTTGCAAATCCTGATCTTGGGCAAACGTCCCAAAACTTACAAAAAGCACAGCTATTAATAATGTAATTCTAGTTTTCATGGTCATTTCAAATTATGCTTAATTATATTTTCTTTTTTCAAACCATCTATCATTTAGCGATAGACTTATTTGGAAATTAATAAAGTTTTCTTGTATTAAATTTCTATCAAGGGTTCCTCTTCTACCGAATTCAAATCCAACGTTGGCATTAGAAAAGAAATTCCCCATCGGTATTCCTACTCCAAAAGACATGCCAAACTCATTAATAGACGTGTCATTGATGTTTAATCCTGTATTTTCAAACCTGAATCCAGTTCTATAAACCATTCTTTTTAAGTAACTTGAAAACGAATTGTACTCTGGAATATAAAACCCTCCAACAGATAAACCTATGGCATCCTCATAGCTCAAATTACCAGCTGAATTACTTGCTTCGTATAATTCATTTTTAAACACACTGTAGTTTTGAAAGGTTAATTCAGCTCCAGCAAACCATTTTCTTGGCTCTCCTATACCAGCTCCAAAAGAAAGTTTGGAAGGTAAACTCAATTTTGTATTAGCTAAACCATTTGCATCTAGATCTGCTGTAATTGAATTTATAGGAGTTTCTGCTCCTGAGCCAGAACTTATGGTAATAGTCTCAAAAATGCGTTCGTTGTCTGAGTTAATATTTGTTTTTGCCTTGTATGTTAATCCAGCCTGCAATTCCAGTTTAGTGGAAATCATTTTTTGGTAAGTAACCCCTAAATTCACCCCAAAACCACTTAACTGTGATTTGTTTTGTTCTCTTGTTTGATACTGAATGATGTTTTGCTCGTCATCATATAGATACCTAATGAAGGAGTTCTCCAATTTACCGAAATTATAATTGGCATCAACCCCAATACTTAATCCATCCATCACCCGATATCCAACAGAAAGAAATACTTTGTTCACACCACCTTTTCCGGAAAACCTTGTAGAAAGAGCATTAAAATCAGTTAGACTCTGTAATTTATAATTTACGGTTGTGTAGGGCATAATCCCCAATCCTACGCCAAAACGACCCATTGGCAAGGATAAAGCCATATAATCGAAAGAAGTTGAATTAATCCTGTTTTCGTTGCTATTGGTTTTTAAATTGGTAGATGTATGAGTACCTCCAATGGCAAATTTCACAGGTCTCCCTTCATTATTGTAATATCTTAGATTACTACTAGCGTAAGAAGCTGGATTTCTCAAGTTGACATGAATACTATCGTTGTAAATACTCAACCCTCCCATACTTCTATTTTCCACTGTTCCTTTGAACTTCAAGCTTCCTATTCCATAGTAGGAATAAGGTGATGCATTTTCAACATCAAGTTGCGCATATCCTTTCAGCCCAAAAACGATAGCAAATACCAGTAAAAACCTTTTAATCATTCGCTTGTATTATATTCCAATATATTATTAAGTCCTTCTAAGAGGAAATTAGAGTTGGCAAATATGCCACTTTTTAATCGCTTACACAAAATTTTACTGTCTCCGCCTGTTAAAATAACTGTTAAATCTTTGTAATTGGTTTGATATTCTTTAACAAAACCATCAATTTCATTTACAATTCCCAACACAACACCCACATGCATTGAACTATTTGTTGAATCCCCAAAAAAACTTTGAGGTTCTTCCATTTCAAGTAACGGAAGGCTTGCTGTTTGATTGTGCATGGATTTGTACCTCATTTGAAGCCCTGGAGAGATGGCACCACCAAGATATTCATTGTTTTCATTAATGAAGTCATAAGTAATGCAAGTACCTGCATCAATAATCAAAACATTAGAGTCTGGAAATTGGGCAACTGATGCACTTACCAATGCTATTCTATCTACCCCTAGAGTTTGGTGCGTAGCATACCTATTCTTAAAAGGAACTAAGGTTGTATGATCTAGAAAAAGACAATTTAAATGCTCGTTTAATAAATCTCTATTTTCTTCATTTAACCTCCCTACAGAAGATACCAAACAATGCTTTATGGTGTATTTAGACAATAAATCAAAAAAAAGTTGCTGAAATTCCTGAACAGGAGCAGAAACCTTACTCATTAAGCCACCTTCCTGAAAGACAGCCATTTTAATCAATGTGTTACCTACATCTACAACTAAATTCATGTCTGAATTTTAAGTCGCAAAGGTACAAAAGACAATTTTTATATTTTTATTTTTGTGAATATTAAAAATGCCCTTATATTTGCATCCGCAATTATGCGACTGGTGCCTTAGCTCAGTTGGTAGAGCAAAGGACTGAAAATCCTTGTGTCCCTGGTTCGATTCCTGGAGGCACCACATTAAAAACCCGAACAATTGTTCGGGTTTTTTTGTTTATAAAATGAGCTCTTAGTTACATTCACCTAGTCACAAATAATAGACACCAACTGTTTTCTATAAAACTTAGCGTGTTCATGACCCTTTGATTGAATAGTCTATTGGACGCCTCAAACTTATAAGTCTTCAAGCTTTTATGACAATCTTCATCAGGAACATTAATTACGGACGTTATTTTTTCCCGTTTTATATTAGCCGTCACACAAGCATTTTCACTACTATTCCAGTATGAAATACGTTTCTCATTGCTCATTTGTACATTATTAGAAAATTGATATCCCAAATGCTTTAGCACGGATTCAGCATGATTTGGATTCAATCCTTTTAAATGTTTCAATTCATAAACACCTGTTTGACTATACCCCTGATAGCCAATAAAAGCGAATAACAGGCAGATGCCCAAGGGAGTGGTTGTTAGTTTCATTATCATCGGTTTTGGTTATGGTTGGTTGGCCTAACAACAAAATGTATTAGACCTCTGTTTTGCTTGAAATCAATAATCAAAAACCACTTTCAAGTTAATATCATGCTACCATTTGGAGCGCTACGCTAATTAGTTCTTGTGTGAAGAACTAGAAATGTACAAAAACATTTCATAATTTCAAAGAAATAAAACCAAGTAACAATCTAAAAACCAAATAAATGCAACTTTTCTGTCAAAAAACTGAAAGAAGAACCTTGGATCCCAATTTACCAATTAAAACATTTAGCTATCAATTTGGCAAAAAGAATGTCTAAATGCTATGCAAAAAAGAAATAGCACCTAGATTATTTTCAGATTCTCCAATTAACTTTTTTTTACCATTTACCACCTGAGGCTTGCCATTAATATCCTCTACCTTTGACCCTTTAAAAGTGTTATTTCAACACCTTTAAAAAATCAAAACCATCAAACAACAACCATGAATAAAGCGTTACTTTCCCTTGCAATAGGAGGTTTTGGCATAGGCCTTACCGAATTTGTAATTATGGGCATTTTGCCCGATGTAGCAAATGCCTTTGAAATAAGCATCCCTATTGCCGGACATTTCATTTCTGCATATGCCCTAGGTGTTGTAGTAGGAGCTCCTACCCTAACGGGTCTTTGCAGCAAATGGCAACCGCAAAAGGTTTTATTAGGACTCATGGTTTGGTTTACTATTTTCAATACGCTTTCGGCCTTTGCCACAGGTTATACATCCTTCTTGGTTTTAAGGTTTTTATCAGGATTACCGCATGGTGCCTTTTTTGGGATTGGTGCCGTTGTAGCAGGAAAACTTTCCAAAGAAGGAAAACAGGCCCAAGGCATTGCCATAATGTTTAGCGGTCTTACAGTAGCCAATCTTTTAGGCGTTCCTTTAGGAACCTATTTGGGCAAGCACCTTAATTGGAGTATTTCATTTTTGATGGTTGGCATTGTTGGTATTCTAACTGTTTTGAGCATTAAATTTTGGATGCCCCTTATAAAACAAACCTCAGAAAGCAGTTTTGTTCGTGAACTACGAATATTTAAAAAACTGGAATTATGGATGATTATCATACTCACAACTATTGGTACCGGAGGTTTTTTCGCATGGTATAGTTATATCGCCCCTCTCATTACAGAAGTAGCTGGACACCCAGAGCAAGTAGTCTCTTATGCCATGATTCTTGCCGGTCTAGGTATGGTTATAGGTAATTTTATAGGCGCTAAACTGACTGAAAAAGTATCACCTATATACGCCGTAATTGTAACCCTCATTTTTATGGTGATTCTTCTCTCTTTAAACACTTTTGTAGCGACTAATAAAGTATTAGTATTAGTGATGACCTTCTTAATTGGAGTGGTCTCCTTCTGTATCTCCACCCCTATACAGATGACTATCATTAACGCTTCAAAAGGATCAGAAACCCTAGGATCATCTCTTAATCAAAGTGCCTTCAATATTGGAAACGCTTCTGGAGCCTATTTTGCCGGTTTACCCATTGCTATGGGTTACGGTTATACCTCTGCCGATTGGGTAGGAGCGGCCATGGCGGGATGCGGAATCTTTATTGCTCTTGGTATCATCCTATTGAGAAGAACCAAGGTTAAAAAACACACTAAATTAAGTACATCTTACTCTTAAAGGGTTATTTTTCCTCTAAATAGGATTTCACAAACTCAGACAATTCCTCTCCATGTAAATTTTTCTCTAAAACCACTCCTTGAGAGTCTAATATAAAATTTGCTGGAATCGTTTGAACTCTAATCTCATTCATGAAAGCATTATCGTCCCCTTTCAAATGAGAGCCATGAGGCCAATTTTCGGCGCCATCTTTTTCAATAGCCATTTCCCAGCCTTTCCTATCACTTTCTAGACCATATGCCAAAATTTCCAATCCCTGCTTCTTATAGGTTTCATACAAGGGACGTAAGACCATTCTATTCTCTTTTCTGCATGGAGCACACCAAGACGCCCATAGATCAACGATGGTTAGTTTAGAACCAAAATGACTTTTGATTGATATGGTATCACCCAAAATCATTGGCCATTGTGAATCTGGAAATACATCTCCTTTCAATACGGGTAAATTATGAGCTTCTGCCATTTTACATAAATCCCTTATCCATAGAGAATCATTGGAACTAGCACCTTCCCATCGATTACATTGTCTTACCAAAAACTCGGGAATTCTTTCATAATCCTGGTTTGGGCTCACCAACCTAATAGCCGATAAAGCAGAAACAACGCTTGAAGTAGAATCGGCAAAATTCATTAATTCCTTTTGATAATGTAAAATTGCCGCTTCCTTTTCCAACAGATTGGACCCTTCTTCCAAATCCCATTTTCCACCCTTTAAATAAGTGGCATAACTTTCCTGATTAATTCCCACAAGCACCATTAAATCCTTGTTAGTAGCCGAAGGATCAAGAATACTAAAGTCCTTCTGAAAAGAGGTAATACTTGATTTAATGGAGATAGATTTATCTGAAGACAAAATAATGGGCATAAAATTGGATGAATCAACTTGATTCAATTCTAACTTCCCGACAGGTTCATCGGAAGGCTGCAACACCAATACCACCAACTCATTATTAAGTTTTAACGGCAGCAGATCGATTGAAAAATGTCCATCTACTCCCACAATGGTAGAACCTAAAACCTCTCCCAAATAAGGCGTAAACAATTCTTTCAAATTGTTTGGTTTCAACACATATAAGGTATAGTCCTTATTTTGCACATTTTCTATTTCCCCTTCCAGTACAGGTTCTTGAGAACAAGAAAATACCAAACAAATAAGCCATAAAAATATCCAATAAAATTTTTGTCTCATCATGCAATTAATTGGGCTTCGAAAATAGCGAAAATGTACCATTTAAACCGGTTTTTATGCTTATCTTTAATACCCTTTCATTAAGATATATTGTCTTCATATTTGGCCAACAAAACCTACTGATCCTTAAGGTATAAAATACCTAGAACTAACAAATATCATATTTTAACTTGAGTTGTTAGTGTATCTTTAAGTAACATTTAAACACCAAAAATATGGAAGTATTTGACGATAAGCACATCAAAAATGTGGTGTTTGTTGGAGCGCATCATAGCGGCAAAACAACCCTCGCTGAAACCATGCTTTTTGAAGCCGGCCTAATTAACAGAAGAGGTACTGTAGAAAACAACAATACAGTATCTGACTTTCACGATATTGAACACGAGCGTGGAGCCTCAGTGTTTGCCACTCCATTACATACGGAGTGGCGAAACTACAAGATCAATATCATTGACACTCCTGGATTGGATGATTTTATTGGCGAGATAATTTCATCCATTCGTGTTTCTGATACCATATTAACGATTATTGATGCCAAACAAGGCGTTGAAATAGGGACAGAAATCATATGGAATTACATTGATCAATACCACAAGCCAACTGTGTTTGTGATGAATCAAATCGATCATCCATCGGTTCATTTTGAAGATGCTTTTATAAGTCTCCAGGAACTTGTAGGAAACAAAGCGGTTAAAATACAGTACCCAATAAAAATTGACGGAGCTCAGGGTATTATTGATATTCTAAAAATGCGTCTTTACAAATTTGGGCCAAATGGAGGAAAACCTGAAAAACTCCCAATTCCAGAAAGCGAGTTGGAAAAAGCCAACCAATTACATAATGAATTGGTCGAAAAAGCGGCTGAAAACGATGAAAGTTTAATGGAACTCTATTTTGAAAAGGGTAGCTTAAACGAAGACGAAATGCGTCAAGGGATAAAAGCTGGAATGCTTCAGCACGATTTATTCCCAGTGTTTTGTGTGTCTGCTATCAATGATATGGGGTCTGGAAGATTAATGGGATTTATTGACAATGTAGCACCCGCGGCTACTGATATGCTTCCTGAAATAAGCTTAGAAGGCCATCAAATTAAACCCATTAAAGAAGACCCAACTACTTTGTTTGTTTTCAAAACACTTTACCTACCGAATATTGGAAAAGTTAGTTATTTCAAAGTAAAATCGGGTGAGATTAAGGTTGGAGATAAGTTAACCAATGCCAGAACAGGCGAAATGGAAGTTATCAACCAATTGTATATTATGGATGGCAAAAAACGACATGCCGTAGAAAAATTATCAACTGGTGATATTGGCGCCACTATTAAGCATAAGGATGCAGAAGTGAATGACACCCTTTACACCGGAGACGAAATTATCACCTTGTCGCCCATTGATTTCCCAGAGCCTAGAATTTACAAATCAGTGGCAGCCGAAAATAAAAACCATGAGGAAAAACTTTTTGAGGCCCTTAAAAAAATACATAGTCAAGACCCTACCATGGTTTTGAGATATTCTCCTGAAACAAACCAACACATACTAGCCTGTCAAGGAGAACTGCATTTAGCTACCATTAAATGGGAGCTTCAAAATCACCACGATATTGAAGCCATATTCAAAAAACCGAAAATAAATTATCGGGAAACCATTGAAGGCAGTGCTAAAGCTGTTTACAGACATAAAAAGCAATCTGGAGGTGCAGGTCAGTTTGGAGAGGTTCATTTGAGAATCGAACCTTTTGAAGAAGGTATGGATGAACCTACAGGAGTCAGTATTAGAGGGAAAGAAGAAGTCTCCCTTTCTTGGGGAGGAAAATTAATCTTCTACAACTGTATCGTAGGAGGTGTTATTGATGCTCGATTTTTACCTTCCATTCAGAAAGGTATTATGGAAGTTATGGAAAATGGCCCGTTAACAGGTTCGAAGGTTCGCGATATTAGAGTTATGGTTTACGATGGAAAAATGCACCAGGTAGACAGCAATGACATCTCATTTAAAATTGCAGGAGCCCATGCCTTTAAGGAAGCTTTCCTAAACTCAAAACCCAAATTACTAGAGCCTCTTTTATCACTTACGGTTCTAGTTCCAGAAGATAATGTGGGTGGAGTAATGACTGAACTACAAGCCAGAAGAGCTGTTATCCAAAGTATTGAAAGCACACATAAATATCAAACGTTAAAATGCTCCATGCCTGAAGCAGAATTATTTGGCTTCTCCACAGAATTGCGTTCCTTAACTCAGGGAAAAGCAACCTTTACATCAAAATTTAGGTCCTATGAGCCTGTTCCCGCCTATGTGCAAAGCGAATTGGTCTCTGGAGAATTAGTAGAACATTAACACACATAAAAACAGATAGTTTATGGAAACCAAAATATCTTATTTAAGTGACCTAAAATTTAATCTAGAAACCTGGATTAGAGAACTACGTTTTCATTTCAATGAGATGGAAACGTTTAAAACCAAATTAGAGGAAATAGCTTCTCGAGAATATACTTCTGAAGTTTTTAAACCTCTAGAGATGTTTGAAAATCGCATTGCCTTAGAAAAGGATGCTATTTCAAAATTAATTCACCGGTGCAAGCAAAAAATGCACAACTTGGAAATAGCAGACATGACCGAAGCGATAGACGGTAGGTTGCTTTATGAACAACGACCATTACGCGACGATATTAAAACCTATTTAAAGCTACACTATGAGCTAAAAGAAGAAATGATGGATTATTTCTTAAAGTGGCTTAATTAACTATTTATTACAGAATTAAAAGTTAAGCCCCACTCTTAAAGGTGGGGCTTATTCATTAAAGGACCAATTGTTTGCTATTAATCAACTTAGGGAAGTTTATGAAAGTCCTTTAATTTTACCAAAAGCATCAATCTGCATATTTTCTGAAGCAGGATGTTTAGGAAGCCCTGGCATTCGCATCATGTCTCCAACTATGGGAATTACAAAACCTGCTCCTGAGGCAATTTCTATATCTCTAATTACAATCGTAAAGTCGGTGGGTCTTCCTATTTTTTTAGGATCTTGAGAAAATGACATCTGGGTTTTGGCAATACATACCGCCAAATGTTCCATATTCAAGTTCTTTATGGTTTTCAATTTATTTAAAGCTCTTTTATCATATTCAATTCGGCTAGCTCCATAAATTTCCTTTGCAACGACATCTATTTTATCTTGAATACTTTGTGTTGAAGCATATAAGGGCCTAAAATTTGTTGGCTCATCAAGACTATCCACTACCATTTGTGCAAGCTCCATATTTCCTTTTCCTCCTGATCTATGGCTATTTGATACCACTGCTTGAACCCTTAGTTCGTTACACAATGCTATTACTTGAGCAATTTCTTCATCACTGTCAGATTCAAACTTATTGATTGCTACTATGGGAATTAAATTAAACTTTTGAATGTTCTCCAAATGCTTCTGCAAATTTGAAAACCCTTTAGTTACAGCATCAACATCTGGATTATTATATTGCTCTTTTCCTACCCCTCCATGATGCTTGAGGGCTCTAATGGTGGCAACCACAACTACAATCTCAGGCTTTAGCCCTCCAGCAACCGATTTAATATTCAAAAACTTTTCAGCACCCAAATCAGCTCCAAATCCAGCTTCGGTTACAACAAAATTGGAAAGACTCAACCCCATTTTTGTTGCCACTAAGGTATTTGTTCCTTGAGCAATATTAGCAAAAGGACCACCATGGATAATAGCTGGAGTCCCATTAAGAGTCTGAACCAAATTAGGCTTCATAGCATCCTTCAATAAGATAGCCATGGCATCCTCCGCTTTCAAATCCCTAGCAAATACCGGTAATCGATCATGTGTAAAACCAACCAATATATTTCCCAACCTTGTCTTGAGATCTTCAAAATCCTTGGCCATACATAAAATAGCCATCACTTCTGATGCCGGAGTAATATCAAATCCTGTTTCGCGAGGAACACCATTTATTTTTCCTCCCAACCCAGTAATGACCTGACGTAGTGCCCGATCATTTATATCCATGACCCGCTTCCAGGTCACGGTTCTGGAATCTATGTTTAAATCATTGCCATTAAAATGGATTTCATTATCGATTAAGGCAGCCAATAGGTTATTTGCCTTTTCTACCGCATTAAAATCTCCAGTAAAATGTAAATTGATATCTTCCATTGGAACCACTTGGGCATTACCCCCGCCTGCAGCACCGCCCTTAATTCCAAAAACAGGACCCAACGATGGTTCCCGTAATACTACCACAGCTTGCTTTCCTATTTCACTTAAACCTTCAGCCAAACCGATAGAAACAGTCGTTTTACCCTCTCCGGCTGGAGTAGGAGTAATAGCAGTCACTAAAATCAAATGACTTTTTTCAATGGCATCATCCTGGATTAGAGAAAGAGGAAGTTTAGCTTTATACTTTCCATAAAGCTCTAATTCATCTGTTGGAACTTTAAGTTTTTCAGCAATTTCCGATATGGGCTTTAACTCACAACTTTGGGCTATTTCAATATCTGATATCATATAATTCCTTATTATTTACAAAGTTACCTCCAAATGTTAAAATCTTCTATGACAATTATCAGCATTTAAACCAATAAAAAAACCCGAAATCATTAATAGATTTCGGGTTTTCTCACCAAACAAGTTTCCTTTAATTTAGGACACTTTTAATAGCTGCTTGTGCCGCAGCCACTCTTGCTATGGGAACTCTATAAGGTGAACAGCTTACATAATCTAATCCAGTATTATAGCAGAACTCAACTGAAGAAGGTTCACCACCATGCTCTCCACATATTCCTACTTTTAGCATCGGATTCACGCTTCTACCTCTTCCTGTACCTAATTGAACCAATTGCCCAACACCTGCTTGATCTAGCACTTCAAAAGGATCGTTCTTAAGGATACCTTTTTCTAAGTAAATAGGTAAGAACTTACCAGAATCATCTCTTGAGTAACCAAAAGTCATTTGGGTTAAGTCATTGGTTCCGAAAGAGAAGAAGTCTGCTCTTTTAGCTATTTGATCTGCCATCAATGTGGCGCGAGGAACTTCCATCATGGTTCCAACGAAATATTCAACGCGATCTTTTCTTTCCTCAAAAATGGTTTCCGCAGTTTCTCTAACAATGGTTTCCTGAGCCACAAACTCCTCATAAATACCTACCAAAGGAATCATGATTTCTGGTTTTGTCTCAATACCTCGTTGTTTCAAATTCAACGCTGCTTCAATAATGGCACGTGTTTGCATTTCTGTAATTTCTGGATAGGTATTTCCTAAACGGCAACCACGGTGACCCAACATAGGGTTAAATTCTTCCAAGTCTGCTACTTTAGATTTTACAGATTCTAAAGACACATGCATCTCCTCTGCCAACTCACGTAACGTTGCCAATTGGTGAGGGACGAATTCGTGCAATGGTGGATCCAATAAACGAATAGTTACTGGCAGACCTTCCATGGCTTCAAACAATCCTTCAAAGTCACTACGTTGCATAGGTAATAATTTGGCAAGGGCTTGTTTTCTTCCTTTAACGGTATCTGCCAAAATCATTTCACGCATAGCTTTAATACGATCTACTTCAAAAAACATATGCTCAGTACGGGTTAATCCAACACCTGAAGCTCCAAAACTTCTAGCAATTTTTGCATCTTGTGGCGTATCCGCATTGGCACGCACTTTCATGCTGCTATACTTATCTGACAACCCCATGATTTTTGCAAACTCACCTGTTAATTCGGGTTCAACTGTAGCTACTTTGCCATCAATAATATTTCCTGTAGAACCATTGAGTGAAATCCAGTCTCCTTCATGATACTCTTTTCCTTCCACTCTCATGGTTTTAGATTTATAATTTATTTTAATGGCTCCAGCACCAGCCACACAGCATTTACCCATTCCTCTGGCTACAACAGCAGCATGTGAAGTCATTCCTCCTCTAGCTGTTAAAATACCTTTAGATAAATTCATTCCTTCCAAATCTTCAGGAGAGGTTTCTACACGAGCTAAAATGCTATTTTTAAATTTATTGGCATCTTCAGCAAAGAACACCAATTGACCTGTAGCGGCTCCTGGAGAAGCAGGAAGACCTTGGGTAATCACATGGGCAGATTTAAGTGCCTTAGGATCAAAAACAGGATGTAGTAATTCATCTAATTTATTTGGTTCGATGCGTAAAAGCGCTTCTTCCTCAGAAATTGCTCCTTGCTCAAGCAAGTCTATAGCAATCTTTACCATAGCTGCACCAGTACGTTTTCCATTTCTAGTTTGTAGAATCCATAATTTACCTTCTTGAATGGTAAACTCCATATCCTGCATATCTCGATAATGCTTTTCAAGCGTTTCTTGATAACCATTTAATTCATTAAAAATCTCCGGCATCAACTCCTCTAATGAAGCAAATTTGGATTTTCTTATTTTCTCAGTAACTTGAGCAAGTTCTGCCCATCTTTGAGATCCGATTTTGGTAATTTGTTGAGGCGTACGAACACCAGCAACAACATCTTCACCTTGAGCGTTCAATAAATATTCGCCATTGAATAGGTTCTCTCCAGAACCTGCATCTCTAGTAAAACACACTCCGGTACCCGAATTATCACCCATATTTCCAAATACCATGGCTTGAACGTTTACAGCTGTTCCCCAATCTGCTGGATATCCATGCATATTTCTGTAATATACAGCACGTTTTCCATTCCAACTATCAAATACGGCCATGACCGCAAGCCATAACTGATCCCATGGGTCTGAAGGGAATTCTTTTCCTAAACGGCGATAGATGGCTTTTTTGAAATCAAACACCAAATCCTTAAGATCTTGAACCGTGAATTCGGTATCCAACTCTATTTCACGTTTCTCCTTAAGGTTATCAATTATTTCTTCAAAAGGATCTAAATCATCCTTATTTATAGGTTTCATTCCCATTACCACACTACCATACATTTGAACAAAACGACGGTAAGAATCCCATGCAAAACGATCATTCTTAGTCTTTTTGGCCAGTCCTTGCACCACGTCATCATTCAAACCAAGATTAAGAACGGTATCCATCATCCCAGGCATAGAAACACGCGCCCCTGAACGAACAGAGAGCAACAACGGGTTTTTGGCGTCTCCAAATTTGGCACCCATTGTTTTTTCAACGTTGTTCACTGCGGTTTCCACATCTTTCTTGAGAAGACTAATAACAGCTTCTTTTCCTAATTGATTATATTCAGTACATACTTCTGTAGTAATGGTAAATCCTGGAGGAACCGGAATTCCTATAGCACTCATTTCTGCTAGGTTGGCTCCTTTACCACCTAACAAGTTCTTCATCGAACTATCTCCATCGGCTTTTTTGTCACCAAAGGTGTAGACTCGAGTTTTGGTTTTGTTTTTTAGTTCCATAGTACGAACATTTTTAATTTCATTTTCAACATGTTAAAGGTAATCTAGCTCTTGAAGAATAACTATGACAATAGTCATGTTTCGTTCATTTTTTAACCATTAATTAGAATCATTTTAAAATCAAAAAACCCAGTCAATGAATCTGCCTGGGTTATCTAATTACCTAAAATTTGTTGGGCTATAAATGGATTAATCCTTAATCCCTATTTTCTTTAAAATATCTTCCATTAAGCACCATTTGGTAATTGAAGATTGCAGTAAATTGGCCCCTACAAATATTGTAAACCAAAACCAATTTTCGTTTACATACATTCCTAGCAGCACACTAATTATTACAAACGTTCCTGCAATAGCTCTTATATATCTATTAATCATCTTATTTAATTTTAAATGTGTTTTTCAATTGGAACTACAATGGCTTTCATGGGATTATTGGTTTCCAAATCTTTATTGAAATCTGAAATCAATCCAAACAAAGTATCAATGTGCTCTTCATCTGTAAATGAAAAGAACATACTTGATTCATTGCCTCCTTTTACATTAGGAAACCAACTAGAAGTTGCCAACAAAGTGGGCGCATTCTTATAACCGTCAATTTCAGAACTGCTGAAACTTTCTATTCCAGCTTTCTTAAAAAGTCTCAAAACATCCTTTTCAAAGACTTCTACTGCTGTTACTATGACTAATTTCATATACCTGTTTTTAATCTTGATAATTTTTACGTTCAATCATGTAGTAAACTAAAGGCACTACCAATAAGGTCAGAATGGTTGAAACAATGGTTCCTCCCATAAGTGAAATAGCCAACCCTTGAAAAATAGGATCAAATAGAATCACAAAAGCCCCAATAACAACCGTACCAGCTGTTAATAAAATAGGTGTGGTTCTTACTGCTCCAGCCTCAATAACTGCTTGTTTTAAAGGAATACCCTCTGCTAACCTCAAATTCACAAAATCAATAAGCAAAACCGAATTACGAACCATAATCCCAGCTAAAGCAATCATCCCGATAAAGGAAGTAGCCGTAAAGAAAGCTCCCATCATCCAATGTCCCAATACAATTCCGACTAAGGACAATGGTATGGCCACCATCATTACAACGGGTGCTTTAAAGTTTTGAAACCACCCTACAATCAATATGTATATAATGATTATGACACCTAAGAATGCTATACCTAAATCTCTAAAAACTTCTAAGGTAATTTGCCACTCTCCATCCCATTTCACGGTGTAGTCATCTTCAAAACGAGGTTGTTTTATGTACAACTCATCCATCGCATAGCCATCAGGTAAAGGTATATTTTGAAGCTTATCACTCATTCCTAAAATGGCATATACAGGACTCTCTAGCTTCCCTGCCATATCAGCCATCACATAAACAACTCTTTTCTGATTTTTTCTGTAAATACTTTTGGCCTTAGTTACTTGTTGAATATCGACAAGGTCTGCGATAGGGACCATACCTCCTTGATTGGAAGCCACTTTTAATTGTGAAATATCCATAAGAGTTGACTTTTCCTTTTCGTCTAAAGCAAGTACAATTCCTACTTGATGAACAGCATTCTTATCATACAAAGCAGCAACTGGCTTATTGGACAATGCCATATTCATGGTATACACAATTTGCTGGGGTGCAATACCATTTAACATGGCTTTTTCCCTATCCACAACAAATTGATACTCCACTTGGTCGTCTTCTACCATCCAATCAATATCAACCACATCATTGGTATTTTTAAGAATGTCCTGAACATGATTTGCCACTTCCATTTGTTGATCGTAATCGGGACCGTAGATTTCAGCAACTATGGTAGATAATACTGGTGGCCCCGGTGGAACCTCAACCAACTTGACATTAGCTTGATATTTCTCAGCTATCTTTTGAATATCAGGACGCATAGATTTGGCAATGTCATGACTTTGAACATCCCGATCATGCTTATCGGTTAAGTTTACCTGAATGTCTGCCATATTACTACCTCCGCGTAAATCATAATGCCTAACCAAACCGTTAAAGGTTATTGGAGCAGAAGCCCCAACATAGCTTTGGTAGTTCACCACCTCAGGTCTTGTTGCTAAATATTGCCCAATTTCCCTTGCTACCACCGAAGTTCTTTCTAAAGTGGTTCCTTCTGGCATATCAATGACTACCTGAAATTCATTTTTGTTATCAAATGGAAGCATTTTTACCGCTACTGATTTGGTAAAGAACAAAGACACAGAACCCAAAAGCAAGAAAATGGTAATTCCTAAAAAGGTCCAACGTTTGGTTTTATTCTCAATCAGTGGTTTTTCAAACTTCTCATACATTCTAAAAATAAAGGTTCCAGAAACATCCTTCTTTTCTGGGTCATCTTCAGCCTTTTTATCCTTTTCCCTTAAGAAAATATAACCTAGATATGGGGTAATGGTTAAGGCAACAAACAAAGACAACAACATGGCTATGGAAGCTCCTATTGGCATCGGACTCATATAAGGCCCCATTAATCCAGACACAAATGCCATTGGCAACACAGAAGCAATAACTGTAAAAGTTGCCAAAATGGTTGGGTTCCCAACTTCATTAATGGCATAAAGCGCTGCTTGCTTAAATGGGAGGCGTTTCATCTTGAAATGTCGGTGCATATTCTCTGCAATGATAATGGAGTCATCCACCACAATACCCGTTACAAAGACCAAGGCAAACAGGGTGATTCTATTTAAGGTATAATCCAGTAAATAATAACTCAACAATGTCAATGCAAACGTTATGGGCACCGATAAAAAGACAACCAATCCACCTCGCCAGCCCATAGCCAGCATAACCACTAAAGTAACTGCTATGATTGCCCCGATTAAGTGCATTAAAAGTTCTGACACTTTTTGAGAAGCAGTTTCTCCATAATTTCTCGTGATTTCAACATGAACATCATCAGGCACCAGATTTTTCTTTAAGTGCTCTACCTTGTCCAATATGACATCTGCAATTTTCATGGCATCGGCACCTTTTCTTTTGGCTATGGAAATGGTCACCGCTGGATATTCAGACTGAAATACATCCTGCTTTTCACTTGCTTGCCCAAACCCTAAACTCACATAATTCACGGGTACTTGAGGTCCGTCAAATACTTGGGCTACTTGTTTTAAATAAATAGGTTGTTGTTGCTGTACACCAACTACCAAATTTTCTACATCTTCTATCGACTTTAAAAATTGACCTGTGGTCACAAAAAACTCTTCGTCATTTTTATCGAAAGTCCCAGCTCCCATTTGTTGGTTATTAGCTTGAATCATTTGAGAAACAGATAACATATCCAAACCAGCTGCCGCCAAACGATCTTTATCCAAAACCACACGCAACTCTCTATTTCTACCACCAATATCATGGGTTATTGCCACATCTTCTACTTTTTCAATCTCACTCTTAAGCTCCTGAGCTATTTGTTTCAATTGAAAATCATCATAATTATCACTCCATAATGTTAATGCCAGCATAGGCACATCATCAATGGCTCGTGTTTTAACCAAAGGCATCGTGACACCCTTTGGCATTTGATCCATGTGCTTATTTATTTCATTGTAAAGTTTAACAAAAGAGCGCTCAATATCCTCACCTACATAAAACTGTACGATGACCATTCCTTGTTCTTCCATAGAAGTGGAATACACATATTCCACACCTTTTATATTGGAGATGATTTTCTCCAAAGGCTTAATCACCCTTGACTCTACCTCCGTTGGACTGGCACCAGCATACCCTACAAAAATATCTGCCATAGGCACATCAATTTGAGGTTCTTCTTCTCGTGGAATCAAAAACGAACTATATACACCAATCACCATGAAAACAATCATGAGAAGTACTGTAAGTTTAGAACTTATAAAGCCTTTGGCTATCTTACCAGCTAATCCTTCTTTCATCTTTTTACTTGATTATTGAACCAAAACTTTGGCACCATTAAACAATTTTCCTTCTGAAGACGTGATATACGACTCATCGATTGATAATCCCGACAGCACTTCAACCATATCTCCATAAGTTCTTCCCAAACGAACCCATCTTAGTATAGCAGTCTGGCTTTCACTTACTGTATAAATCCCTGACAATTGCCCTTTGGTTACAAGTGCACTTTTAGGAACCAATACCACTTCTGATTGCTGTTTCTTCTCAACAGGAAATTGAACCGTAACAAACATACCCGACATAACATCATTGGACTCCTCCATTTGAATGGTCACCAAATATTGTCCCCCGGTATGTTTTGCCGAAGTACTAACTTGAGATACGGTTCCCTTTAAAGTCTTATTGAGTGATTTCACTTGAACTTCTACTGAACTATCCTTTGTGATTTGGGAAATTTCAGTTTCTGGAACCATGGCTATCGCCTCAAATTTATTTGGATTCTCAACGGTTATCAAGGGCATTCCAGGATTGGCCATATCGCCTTTTTTTACTGTTTTTTGAGTGACTACTCCTTCAAAAGGAGCAGTGATATTCACATATGCAAATTGCGCATTTACTTCATTCTTCATTTGTTTTGCTGCCTCCATTCTGGCGTTTGCCATTTGGTATCTTGCAGTCATATCATCAAATTCCTTTTGAGAAGCACTTTGTTGTTTATATAAGGTTTGAAATCTTTCATAATCTTTTTTAGCATTTTCATAAGCGGCTTTCGCTTCCAAAATACTAGCATCAACTTGAGCTCGCTTTGCTTGAAGATCTGAATTGTTAATGGAAACCAACAATTGACCCTTTTTAACTTGATCACCTACATGGACATAGACCTCATTAACGTACCCCATCATTCTGGTACTTAAATCAGCACTATTGACCGCTTGAATTTTTCCGCTTACAGCCAAAAAAGGATTCCCTTTATTGGAAGTCGCTTCATATACTTGCACCTGTATAGGTGATATATCCTTTTGACTATTCTTTTCTTCTTTCCCTCCACAATTAAATAAGGTTGCAACAAATAATAGAGTGGAAATGGTATATACTTTTTTCATGTGTTTGTTTTATTTAGTAAGAAACTGCACATAAGACTGTGCGTAGTTGTATTCAAAAATCGTTTGATAATATTCTAGTTGTTTCTGAGCATATTGCGTCTCAGACATCAACAAATCGGTTGTTTTTTCCAGCCCTTGTTCAAATCTATTTTTCCTAATTCGCAAGGATTCTTCAGACTGTTCCATAGCCAGTTTACTCAACCCTAATTTATTTTTCGCATCTACGAGCATGCGTTTGGCTTTATTCAATTCCAATTGACTTTGTGAGACATACTGCTCATATTCTAATTGGGATTTTTGATATTCCGATTTACTTTTCTGGGCCTTACCAAAACGTTTGGTCCCATTGAGAATATCCCAACTTAACTGGGCGCCCACTACATACCCATTAGAGCCCGCTTGAAAAATATGTTCATCATACAATTCATAACTCCCAAAGGCATTCAACCTAGGCAGAAAAGTCATTTTATCGGCCTGATACATGGTCTTGTAAGCATCTGTAGCCATAGCCATAGCCTTTATATCTGATCGATCCTCTGCAACAGAAGTATCGTTGAAATCATTCAAGTTTTCAACTTGCAAGCTATCAGTAGGTTTATAAATGAGATCCTGATTTGCATCCATTAAAAATGCTAAATAATTGGAGCCATTTTGGACATTGCTTTTTGCTATTTGAAGTTGGTTTTGGATTTCAGTAACGCGAACTTCAACAGCAAGTAAATCTGATTTTTGTAGGTAACCTTGATTAAAATTATCTGTTGCCATCTTATAATTAGCTTCTGCTGTTAGGAGTGCCTTTTCCAAAACCTCAATACCTTTATAAGCCAATTGCAATTGCATGTAGGCTTTATCAACTTCAAACACCATGTAATCTTCTGTGCGCTCTTGCTTTAAAGACATGGCGTCCATTTTAGATTTCGCCGCCTTCCGTTGAAGGAAACCATCCATATTGATTAATGGTTGTTGGATTTCAAATTTGGTAGCGAAATTTTGAACCGCATCTGGATTATTTAAAAGGTCTGGATTAAAATCTAAAGCCGTCAAGATACCCTGATTCAATTTTGACCCAAAAGCCATGAGAGGATTGGTAGTTGACAACCCAGTATGTGATGCTGTAATATTGGGAAGAAATACAGCATTGGTCTGTCTAAAATCAGCCCTAGCCTGAATAAAATCTTCCTGAGACATTTTAAGGGTTTGGTTATTTTCTTTTACTGCCGTTTGGGCCTCCATTTTTGAGATTGCCACCCTTTCCTGAGCATTCATATAGGAATATGAGATTATCAAGAGCAGTATTAATTTATAGGTATGATTCTTCATGTATCTTAAAATTTATAAAGCAAAAATACATTTGGCACTATCCGCTGTCAGTAACACATGTTACCTAAAACAAACCACTGTTTAGCAAGCCTTTAAAAATCCAACCTCATGACAAATGTCATATATTCCACGAAAGCGTTTTCGTAACTTTATATTAGAAAACAAAAACACTTTTAGTCATGTTACCTAAAAAAAATCCAGAAGTAGAAATTGGCCGAAATAGCGGTTTGTACTTCGCCATAGGGTTAAACATCATGCTATTATTTACCTATTTTGGTTTGAACTATAAATCCTATGAGAAAGACGTTTTGCTTGCCGACGTTTTACAAATGGAGCAGCAATTTGAAGAAGACATACCAATTACCAACTTAAATACACCTCCACCTCCACCTCCACCACCAGCTGCTGCTGCACCTGAAATTATAAATGTGGTAGAAGATGTGGAAGAAGTACAGGAATCAATTATAGAAAGCACTGAATCCAATCAGTCTGATAAAATTGAAGAAAAGGTAGTACAAGTGGAAGAAGTTGAAGTGGAAGAAGTAGAGGAAGAAATTGATGTTCCTTTTGCAATAGTTGAATCAGTTCCTATTTTCCCTGGTTGTGAAGGCAAAAGCAACCAAGATTTAAGAGCTTGCTTCCAATCTGGAGTTCTAGGCCATGTTAAAAAGAACTTCAAATATCCAGAAGTTGCTTTACAACTGGGTATGCATGGTAGAGTCATGGTAAGTTTTACAGTTGACAGGGACGGACATGTGTCTGCCATTAAAACCCGAGGTCCAGACAAAATTTTGGAAGAAGAAGCCAGACGAATCATTAGCCTATTGCCTGCCATGGAGCCAGGTAAACAGCGTGGCAAACCAGTAAAAGTAACTTTCGGATTGCCTATAAACTTTAAATATGTTCCCCAATAGGGTAACTGGCAATATGTCGATTCGTTTTCTGCAAACCCATTAAGAAGTTCTTAATGGGTTTGTTTATGACATGATAACATCCAAAATCAAATTTAAAACGTAATATGATCTGGTTATCACATAATAAAAGAGCTTATTAAACGTTCAGTTTAAAGTTTGATAATTGGCAATTTAGATGTTTTAGGGTTAAACCCAAGTCGCAATCGATTTCTAATAATTTAACGTTAATAAATTTTAATTTTTAAAAAATAATTTTATCATTGCACTAGTTTTTAATGAGTTATAGATGATGAACAGACAAGAAAAAACGCGCCCCAGCACCAAATTTCACTTACTTTTTGTACTAGCCTTGGTAGCTTATTTGGCCATTTCATTTACTTCTACTTTTTCAAAAAATAGGTCTAACCTATCTGCTTTGAAAAAAATTGAATCATTAACTGAGGTCGATTATTCCCATTTGCCCATAGCTATCCCGGATGAAGATTTCAAGCCTTTGGACACCTATTCAAACAGTGATCTAACATCTGCCTTACAAAATGAATTATTCAAAAACCACCAATGGAAACGATTAATCGACAGCAAAAAAATGTCTGTTGGTATCGTAGATCTAAATAATCCTTCTCAACCGCGATTTGCTTCCATTAACGGCAGTGAAATGATGTATGCTGCGAGCTTACCAAAAATTGCTGTATTGCTTGCTGCTGAAGACGCTTTGGAAAGGGGTGAATTAATAGAAAATACGCAAATCAAAAACGATATGCGATTAATGATAAGCAAATCAAACAACCAGGCTACAACGCGCATGATTGATTTGTTAGGTTTTCAGAAAATTGCTGATGTATTAACATCAAAAAGATATCACTTTTATCAAGAAAATCACGGTGGTGGATTATGGGTAGGCAAGAGATATGCTGCCAGTGGACCGACAAACAGAGAACCTTTAAAGAATTTAAGTCATGCAGCAACCGCAGACCAAGTTTGTAGGTTTTATTATATGATGGTGAATGGCAAATTGGTAAATGAAGAGCGCTCCAAGCACATGCTTGAAATGATGGGTAATCCTGAATTACATCACAAATTTGTTAATACCCTTGAAAGAATAGCTCCAGGTGCTCAGTTGTTCAGAAAATCGGGATCTTGGAAAAATTGGCATTCCGATTCCATTTTGGTTTGGGATAGTGAAAGAAAATATATTTTAGTAGCTTTGATAGAGAATGAAGGTGGCGAACAGATCATCAGAAATTTAGTAACCCCTATTGAAAGGGCTATCAATGCTAGTTAACTATGCCAACAACACCTAAAAGGTTAACTTTATACCTTTTAAAAGTATTTGATCTTACTGAAGATGAGCTGCAAAAAACCCTGTTATTGCAGCTCAATATTTTTCTAATCTTAACAACTCTCCTCATTGTTAAGCCTACTATTAATTCCCTATTCTTATCAGAACTTTCGGCCAGTGCATTACCTGCAGGTTATGTTTTAACAGCTATATTTGCCATCATTGGCTCTTTTTTTTACGATAAAGCCTTAGCTCATTTTTCCCTAAACAAAATCATCATAAGGACCTTAATAGGTTCCATTATCACCTTGGTCTTATTTTGTTTGGCCCTCAATCTTAAACTTAAATTAGGGCTTTTACTTTACATTCCCTATATCTGGGTTGCCATATATGGTCTTTTAACAACTTCACAATTTTGGATTTTAGCCAACATCGTTTACAACGCTAGAGAAGCTAAACGAGTTTTTGGATTTATTGGAGCTGGAGCGATTGCTGGAGGTATTTTTGGAGGCTATTTGACTAGTGCTCTTTCAAGCTTCATGAGTTCTGAAAACCTCTTATTGGTAGCTGCCTTTTTGCTTTTTTGGTGTATACCCATCACCAAATTCATTTGGAGTAAGGAAGTTGTTAGATTAAGTCATTATCAATTAGCGCATTTAAAAAGTGAGCATATTGAGAAATCTCCTTTTAAAATGATTAAATCCTCTCCTCTTTTGAGTTCTATTGGGATTGTCATTGGAATTGGAGTTATTGTTGCTAAACTAGTAGACTATCAATACAGTCATTTTGCATCGGAAATAATAACAGACAAACAAGAACTTACTGCCTTTTTTGCATTTTGGCTTTCTACCTTAAGTGTTATTTCCCTTTTGGTTCAGTTGTTTTTGACTAATCGAATTGTAGGAAGGTTAGGAGTTGGCAAGTCCCTTTTATGGTTACCTACAGGAATCTTAATTGGCTCTGTATTGCTTTTGTTTTTTCCAGAATTGTGGGTTGTCATCTTTATTAAAATAGCAGACGGAAGCTTAAAACAATCTGTAAACAAAGCGGCCACTGAGCTTTTAATGATTCCCGTTCCTCTTGAAGTTAAAAAGAAAACCAAAACCTTTATAGATGTCGTGATAGATAGCATTGCAACTGGTATTGCTGGTTTTCTCCTCATGTTTGTAATCCACGTTTTTAAAGGTTCCTATTTCTTTGTAAGCATCTTAACGATTGCGTTCATTTTAGTTTGGATGTTTTTTATTTTCAGACTTAAAAAGGAATACATCAATGCCTTTAAATCGCTTTTAGAAAGACCACACTCTAAAAGCAAAAAGCTGGAACAACCTAAAAAAGAGGTGCCTGTAAACACCATTGTAGGTTCTATAAAAAACGTGTTCAAAAACGGAAACGAGTCCCAAATCCTTCACATGCTCCATCGCACTTTAGAGACGCCTGACGAACGTTTTTTTGAAGATTTAAAAAATCTCCTTAAACATGAGTCAGAAGCTGTAAGAGCATTAGCTATTGAAAACCTTTATTTCCTAAAAACTGACGATTTAAGTTCGTTAATTGAACCCTTGATTTTTGAAGAGGATCAAGAAATAACCACTCATGCACTTCGGTATATTATCAAGAATAAACCATCGGAAGCTTCAAATATTTTCAATAAATATTCCAAAATAAAGGACGATGAGTCCATAGAGAACGCTGTTCTTATTGCACTGTCCCAAGAATTACACAACAGTCCCACACTCCAGAAAAAATTTAATTTCACATCCATCTTAGAGGAAGCCGTTAATGAATGGATTCATTTTGAAGAAGGCCCAATAAAAACCAATAAGTTAAAAACCATTCTGGAAGTCATCGGCAATATTAAGACCAAAGAGTTCTATTCGATTATCACTCAATCGCTCGCTTCAAACCAAAATGATATTGTGATTCAGGCCTTAATTTCAGTTAAAGAAATAAAATCAAAAGATTTCATTGACCCCATGCTATCTAGACTTTGGGAAAAAACATTAAGAGATGAATTATTTGATGCCTTACATGCCTATGGAGAAGGCATTATCGATTATTTGACCAAATGTATTTTAGACGATAAAATATCTTTAAAAAATAGCCAATTCATTCCAAAGGTGATTGAGCAGTTTGAATCCCAAAAAGCAATAAATGCTTTAATCAAATTAATAGACACCACAGAACATTCTGTTTCCATTGAGGCTATTGAGTCCTTGAAACGGCTTAAATGGAAGCATAAAAACCTCAAAGTAAGGGATGGTTTTGTGATTGGCAAAACATTAGATGAATGCCAAGTGTATCAAAATATCTTATCGTCTTTACATTCGCAAATCATAATTAGCTACAAAGAAGCTAAAATTAATACCTCTCAGGAAATAGAAGCTAGAAAAGGATTGATGCAAATACTGGAACAACGTTTGGACAGGCAATTACATCGTATTTTCAGTTTTCTAGGTATAAAATACTTGCCAGAAGATATAGATCCTTTGTTGGATATCATTCGTTCTGGAGAGGAAGAACAACGCGCCTATGCCATCGAGTTTTTGGACAATCTCCTCAATATTGATTTGAAAAAGGAATTAATACCAATTGCTGAGTCCGCTTTTATTGATAACGAGATTTCTGAAAATATTATTAAAAAACTAAACTTACAGGTTTACAGTGAGTACAAATGTTACCAAATTCTTCTGGAACGGCATGATATTAAAATTAAGCATGCTGTTCTTTACTTGATAGAAAAATCTGGTGAAAAACGTTTCATACCATTGGTCAAAATAGTACTAAACGACCCAAGTAAATTAATTAGGGAACAAGCTCTCCAAACCTTAAATATCTTGGATAATCAGCCCAATTTATAAGCTGGCATCCAAAGCAATTTCTTTATGCAAATCAACATCAGGGGTGATAGATTGCAGATAATCTGAACTCAATGCATTTTTATTCTCTACAAATGGCCTCACTTGAAATAGCCATATTTTATTTTCCTTAAATCCTAACTCCACATCAAATGGCCCATGGATTCCCTTGGCTTCCATTTTTGATTCCAATTCTTCTCTAAATAAATTAAGTTGTTTGATATTCTGAACACTTAATATGGGGGTTTCAAACGTAGTCATCTTGGTTTCGATACCGCCCTCTTCTAATAATGATTTGTAAAAAGGTTCCCTTGCTGGCGCAATCAAATGGAACTCACCTTGATGTTTGACAGTCCATGTTTCAGCAGCCTGACCATCAACAGCACCGCCCACGCCTTTACTAAAAGCCACGGTTACTTCATCTGTTTTTCCGGTGGTGACTCCCTTCGTTATCATGACACCAGAATAATCATTATTAACTCCAGGTATAACAACAATGGATGGATATACATTTTCTGGATTGTTCAAAAGCTTTTGCCGCCATTTAAAGCTACGTTCCGTATAAGGGGAAGCCCAGACAGTTTTAATTCCATTCAGGATTTTCTCCTTTTCAAGGACATTAAATAAAGTTAAATTTAATCCTGCGCCCGTAAAATTCCCAAGATCTTCCATATTGGTATCACTTCTTAAAAATACGGCTTGCTCCCCAAAAGGAACTCCCAAAATACTATCAAAGGAGCGATTAATATCTTTCAGAAAACTATCTTTTAAAGACATTTGACTTATCAATTGTCTTAAGTTTTCCAATTCTGAAAGTTGATACGCTTCAATATTAGCATCGGTCTCTCCTGAAGACTTCATATTTACTGCCTTAGCAAAAATACCATTCAAATAGTCCCAATAAGTTTGTTGTTCTCCTGGAATGGTTTGTTTCATGTGATCCAGAAAAATCCCAAACGGTATGACAAATCCCTCAACCACATCATCCGGAAAATTTTCTTTCAATTCTCCTAAATTTGCTGCCTTTGGTCCGCAATAGATCCCTGAGGATTTGGCATTTAATTCCCTTAGATTGATAATGGTTGTGCGATCTAATTTGATCTTATCCGTAGGAACCGTAATCATATTGGTATTTCGCTCCTTCTTTTCAAAAAGCTTCCGTTCTACATCCGTCATATCCTTTTCCAATTTCATTATGACGTTCCCTTTATTGGAAACAGCATAAAAAACCGTTTGACCGTCAAAGGCTTTTAAGGCATTCACATTATCGCTGGATAAGGAAGTATTGGGGATTCCTAGATTTCTTGCTAATAACTGAAGATGTGAAACCAAATTACCTTCTGAAACATTTAAAATACCAGCTACAGGTTTCAGATCGGATGGTGGTCTCGCAAATACATAAATATGATTGGGATTAACGCTTAAATCTTCTGCCGAACCTTCAACCACGACCAACTTCCCATAAGCATACCCCGGATTTAACCCATGTAAATGACTTTGGTTGGATATATCTAAAACTTGATTACTTAAAGAAGACTGTTCGGTAATAAACTGTCCTAGTTTTCCAATACTATTCCCAAGATATAAGGCCACCGAACCTCTAATACGGTCATCTAAAAAACTATGAACCAAAGGCTCAAATCCTTCATAAAGCTCTACTATTGGATTAAAAACCGCATTATTTTTACCTGTGCCCCACTCCAATTGATTTCGAGCAGCTACTAAAAAAGCATTGAGTTCTTCCAGGGTGGTATTTTTACCATCCACCGCACTCAAACTGGTTTGTAGCATCTCCCATTCCCAAGTTTCAGTGTACCCAGAAGCCGCAGATGCAGTGCTTAAATAACATATTTTATCGGTTAGGGTTGTTACATCATCATCGGGATATTCATCAATTTGTTTGGTAATTAGAGACTCTAGTTTTAAGGAAAGATCAAACAAAGCCAACCTACCAGCAACATTCTTTTCTTCTAAAATATGTTCTCGAATAAACCACATTAACTCTGAGGCACCCTGTATTTTCATTTGGGCGCTTTCGTTTTGATATAAAGAAATATAATTCTCAATCTGATTTCGAATTTTTTCTTCTTCAACATCCTTCAGGTACTTCGTAAGGGACTCCACTTCAACTGGTTTAAAATATTCCTTCATGGTTTTAACCAGTTTATTAATTTGCTTGTTCAAATCTGGAGTCAAATTGGCAGCCTGCTTTTCTTTAAATGCCAATACATCTTGGATATCTGCTACTTGTGGCTGACCATGAATTTTGATTCTTAAATTCATAAAAGGCTCAAATTCATCCGCAATGGATTTAGATTCGCTTCGCATACGTAGCGTCACATTATCATCGCCAATATGGGGAATGTCTTTGATAGCTTGTCTCACAAAATAAAAGTGCTTCTCTATGTTTTCATCCTCTTTCAACAACCAATGAAAAAAATCTATTCCCCAAGCTGCTTCATCTTCTGCCTGGATAGCTCCCCTATAATATTGTCCCCGTCTATTTACCCAACCGTCATCTACCGATTTTAGGTATTTTTCAATCATGTATTGTTTGATTCTTGAGTGGTAATTCTCCTGATCCCAAAATTCATCAAACGAGGTATAAGCAAGAATTTGTCCAAGAAAAATATGACTCTTGTCACCCAAAGCTTCCACCTCATCCTTATAGCGTGCATGTTGAATCCCTCCATCCTCGCAGGGTTCTTTAGGCATTTGAATGGTGCTATCATCACAAAACCAACGAATATCTTTATAGGGACCTCTTGGATCCTTTTTATATTTGGAAATTAACGCTTGAACATGCTCGTTATCAATCTGATAAGATGAATTCTGGGAAAAAGCGATAAAAGGAATAAGTAAGGTGAAGATTAAAAGTGGCCTCATTGATTTTATTTTGATGGAAATCTAAATTACAAATTAAATGTTTGATTTAATACTCTAAACGATTAATTCTTAATGGAAAGAGGCGAGTAGACTCCAATAAAAAAGAGGGTTGCTTTACAACCCTCTTTTTCCCAAAACCTCATCAAACAAAAATTAGCCTTTGTTGAATTCTTTATTTTTCCACTAGAAATAAAGTCACTTTAAAAAAAGCCAATTAATGACAAATAAACTACAGTATAAAATTGGCAACGTGGCCAAACTGTAGAGTGGATATGAAAATTGAATTCTTATTTTTCCTTAACCACAGTGTAAAAATACAACCAGAATATCTATCAAAACATGACATTTGTCAACTTCTCAATTTTTTTTAAAATTTTTATCTAAAATTTTTAAACCCCTGTATTTTCGAGCTTTTTAAAACAAAATACTTATCATTTTAGCCCTCATATTTTCACAGAACTAGGTTATTTCCTATCTTTAAAATGTATTTTTCACACTTATACTAATGAAACATTTTTTTATCTGCAGTCTCCTCATAATTCTTTGGGGATGTCAAAAACATGACAAGTCTACCCAGCATATTTTGTCAAATGTTGATGGTAGCATAGAATTAACCTTCGATTTAAATAAAAATCTTCAACCCTACTATTTATTAAAATATCAGGGGAAAATGGTCTTAGACACATCAAGACTAGGCTTAAAAAGAACCGATGGGAATTTTGAAAGCCAGCTAAGTTTGGTTTCCGTTTCTGAACCTGAGAACATAACTGATTCGTACACTATGTTCCATGGTAAACAACAACAAATGGAATATCAAGCAAAACAGTATACGGTTCATTTAAAAAACAATCAGGACCAAGAATTTAATATCCTGTTTCAATTATCCGAAAATGGGGTTGCCTTGAAATACCAATTTCCAGAAACATCTGAAGATTTGAAAAGGATTGAAGAAGAATTTACTACTTACAAATTTGGATCAGAAACCAAATCTTGGTTACAACCCATGGCCAAGGCGAAAACAGGATGGGAACACACAAATCCCTCTTACGAGGAGCATTATGAAATGGCTATTTCTCCAGACAAACCTTCTCCTATTGGTGAAGGCTGGGTTTATCCAGCCTTATTTAAAACAGATAACGTTTGGGCGCTGATTTCTGAAACTGGACTTAAGGAAAATTATTGTGGTTCTAGGCTGAAGTACAATGAGCAGTTAGGAGCCCTTCAGGTTACTTTTCCCCAAACAGAAGAAGTATTTCCGGGTGGTGCTTTAAATCCAGAATCTGTCGCTCCATGGGAAACACCCTGGCGTATCATTACCGTAGGATCCTTAGCAGATATTGCTGAAAGCACTTTAGGAACCGATCTAGCCGACCCGGCTATTGAAATGAATACCGATTTTATTAAGGGAGGCCTTTCGTCTTGGAGTTGGGTGTTGCTAAAAGATGATTTCACGAATTATAAAACGTCCAAGAAATTTATTGATTATGCCTCAAACATGAATTGGGACTATTGTCTGATAGATTGTGATTGGGACCAAAAAATCGGATTTGAAAAATTGGCAGAACTCGCTTCTTATGCCCAATCAAAAGATGTCAAAGTTTTGGTTTGGTACAATTCGGCAGGAAGTTGGAATACCACTCCCTACACGCCAAGAAGCAAGCTTTTAACTCATGAGGCTCGAGAATCGGAATTCAAAAAATTAAAAGACATCGGTATTGCAGGGGTAAAAATTGACTTTTTTGGAGGCGATGGTCAATCCATGATAGCCTATTATCACGACATCCTAAAAGACGCTGCAGCCCATGAACTTCTTGTGAACTTTCATGGTACCACATTGCCGCGAGGATGGCAGAGAACCTATCCAAATTTGATGACCATGGAATCCATTAAAGGGGAGGAATTTGTCACTTTTGAACAAGTCAATGCAGATTTACAACCAAGTCATTGCGCCACCATCCCATTTACCAGAAATGTTTATGACCCCATGGATTTTACTCCGATGGTTTTAGACTCCATTCCAAGAATGCACAGGAGAACATCCAAAGCATTTGAGCTTGCTCTACCTATCCTATTTACCTCTGGTGTACAACATATGGCAGAGATACCGGAAGGCATGAGTAAACAGCCTGGGGAAGTTATTGAGTTACTTAAAAATATACCCGTAGATTGGGATGAATCCAAATTACTATCAGGATATCCAGGAAAAGATGCTGTTATGGCAAGAAGAAAAGGAAGCACATGGTTTGTGGTAGGAATAAATGGTGAAAATATCCCTAAAACCATTCCATTGGATTTGTCATTCACAGGTTCAAAAACGGGCACCTTAATTACTGATAAACAGAAAAACTCATTCCAAATTGAAAATGTTACCTCAGACCAATTAAAAGAAATAGAGCTTAACGGTTATGGTGGTTTTGTTTTAAAACTAGACTAAATTACATAAATACAAGAATAAAAAAACCGGGTAAATACCCGGTTTTTTTTATATGTCTATCTAACCATTAGATTACCAGAAGTAATAATAGAAAGCACCTGTGAACAATAGGATAATTACGGTATGAATCACATCCCAATGGTTCCAACTTGCTCGTACTTCTGCTCTTTCTTCCGGAGTAGATGTACCAAAAACCAATCCTTTTATTTTCTCAGGACTTGGTGCTTTAGTCATCATACTAACTCCAACTACAATTACAATACAGAACAAGAACATCCATCCACAGAAGAACAGCCAATTCAAGTCAAAGAACAGGTATTTAAATACCGAATCGGCGGCGTCCAAATTATTAGTATAATATACCTTGGCTCCCAAACGGGTTAAACCAATTACCAAACCACTAATCAAGCCCCACATACCTCCTTGTGCTGTGGTTCTCTTCCAAGTGATTCCCAATAAGAATGCTGCAGCTATACCCGGCGCCAAAACAGATTGCACATCCTGTAAATAGGTATAAAGGACATCACCCACACTTCTCATAATTGGTATCCAAAGGATTCCTAAAATCACAATCACCAAAGTGGCTATTTGACCAATGGTCACTAACTTTTTCTCCGGGGTATTAGGTCTTATTTTTTTGTAAAAATCTATTGTAAATAACATCGCTGATGAATTAAACAACGAAGCCAAAGAACTCATTAAAGCAGCCAGAATACCGCAAACAACCAATCCCTTAACACCAGCAGGCAACAATTTAGCAACCATAGTTGGGAACGCAGCATCGGCGTTTGGATTTCCATTTTCTAGAAAAGGTAAGAATCCCTCTCCTCCTGCACCAACACTTTGTTGATGGATAGCAAAGGCAATCATCCCTGGAATCAAAAACAAAAATACAGGCAACAACTTCAAATAAGCTCCAAAAATAGTTCCCCGTCTGGATTCCTTTAAATTTTTACCAGAAAGTACTCTCTGAACAATATATTGATCGGTACACCAATACCAAAATCCGATAATAGAAGAACCTATTAAAGCTCCCAACCAAGGGAAATTTGGATCTTTGTTACTTCTAATCAAATCTGTCATGGAATTACCATAATCATTTACGGTTACGGCACTTGTAATTTCCATCATTTTGTCCCAGCCACCTAACTCACGTAGTCCTAGAACCACGATTATTAAAGATCCTAAAAGAAGAATTGGGGTTTGTAAAACCGAGGTATAAAGTACCGATTTCATCCCACCAAAAATAGTATACAAAGCTGTAATAACAACCAATCCAATAGCTGCTATCCAAAAGAAATCGATTCCCCACAAGGTTTCAATTCCAAAAACCTGTTGAAAGACCAAACCTCCAGCATAAACCGTAACTGCTACTTTGGTCAACACATAACTAATCAGGGAAATTACTGAAAGTATGGTCCTAGATTCTTTATTGTATCTTCTTTCTAAAAACTCGGGCATGGTATACACCATACTTCGGGTGTAAAATGGGACAAAAACCCATCCTAAAATCAAAATCATCCAACCCTGGATTTCCCAGTGTGCCATGGCCATTCCGCTTGAGGCTCCGGCACCTGCCAAACCAATTAAATGTTCTGAACCAATATTTGATGCAAAAATGGAGGACCCTATTGCTATCCAAGTGGCGTCCTTACCACCTAGAAAATAGTCGGCCGAATTGGATTGTTTTTGCTTTACCACATAGACTATAATTCCTATGAGTACAACGGCAAATATTCCAATCACTAGCCAATCATATAATTCTAATGCTTGCATAAGTTTAGTTAGTTATAATGAGTTATTTAGTTGAAAATTTAAAAGTGGTTTTAGACTGATACGTTTCTCCTGGTTTTAAAACAGTTGTTGGAAATTCTGATTGGTTTGGAGAATCTGGATAATGTTGGGTTTCTAAACAAAATCCTGTTCTGTGTCCATAGGTCCCGCCATTTGGCATGGGCAATGTTCCATCCAAAAAGTTACCTGTGTAAAATTGAATTCCAGGTTCATCGGTATATACTTCCATGAACCTTCCACTATTCGCCTCATAGGCAGAGGCAACCAATCGCATGCCTTCACCATTCAAAACCCAACAATGGTCATAACCTTTCCCAAGATTCAATTGTTCATTTTCAGCATTAATTTCTTTACCAATTACTTTTGATTGTCTAAAATCAAACGGTGTTCCTTCCACTTTTCTAATCTCTCCAGTTGGAATCAAAGTGGCATCAACTGGTAAATAAGCATCTGAATTCAATACGACTTCATGATCTAAAATTGTTTTAGAAAAATCTCCCGATAAATTAAAGTAACTGTGTTGCGTTAAATTTACCACTGTTGTTTTATCAGTTGTTGCCTCATAAGATACCTCTAGGGCATCATCATTGGTTAAGGTATAAACAACGGTTACTTCTAAAGTTCCAGGAAAACCTTCTTCTCCATCTTTGCTAGTATAAGTTAGTTTTAAAACGGCAGCATCCCCTCCTTCAATGGGCTCAGCATTCCAAACTACCCTATCAAAACCATTAACACCTCCGTGAAGGGAATTAGGACCATCATTGGTTGCCAAAGTATATTCTGAACCATCCAAAGTGAATTTGGCATTGGCAATTCGATTCCCATAGCGTCCTATCAAAGCCCCAAAAAATGGATTATCCCCCAGATAATCTTCTAAATTGTCAAACCCTAAAATGACATTCTCAAACGCTCCTTGTTTATTTGGAAATTTAAATGAGGTGATTCTTCCTCCATATGTAATGACATTCATCTCAACTCCATTGCTATTCTTTAAAGTATATTGATCAACAGTTGTTGAATCAGGCATTTGCCCGAATGTCGTTTTTGTTATTGTAGATTTATTCTCCACTTCCATTTCATTTTCTGTTTTTTGTTCCGTTTTATTGTCTTTACAACCCACAGTGATAAAAATCAATGCAACCAATATACAATGTATGGAACGTTTTAAGATATTCATATAGATGGATTTTTAAAGTTAATCCTATTGGAACCTATAATAGGCCTCATTAGAATGAATGGTGTTTTTAAAATTTCTGATGGTCGTATCTTCATCAATAACCAAAGATTCTATTCCTGCCATTTCAGCGAAATCTTCAAGTTGTTCCACACTCACATTTTCACTATAACACGTATGATGAGCACCTCCACCCAAAATCCAAGCCATACAAGCTGTTTCAAAATCGGGAAGTGGTTTCCACATGATTCTAGCTACGGGCAATTTAGGCAAAGCTTCTTTAACTTCTTCTCCCACTGTTTTATTAACCAACAATCTAAATCTGTTGCCAAAATCCATTAAAGCAGCTACCAAAGAGTCACCTTCCCTTCCGTTGAAAACAAGACGCACAGGGTCTTCTTTACCTCCAATTCCTAAAGGATGTACTTCACAACTAGGTTTATCTGCCGCCAAAACTGGATCTACTTCTAACATATGTGAACCTAAAATTCTTGGAGCTTTTGGATCTAGGTGATAGGTATAATCTTCCATGAAGGCATTTCCACCTTCCAAACCAGACCCCATCACTTTCATAGCTCTTACCAATGCTGCTGTTTTCCAATCGCCTTCTCCAGCAAAACCAAACCCTTTTTCCATCAACCTTTGAACGGCAATTCCAGGTAATTGTCTCATTCCATGTAAATCTTCAAAAGTATCTGTAAACCCTTTAAAGCCTCCATCAACCAAGAATTTTTCCAATCCAAGCTCTATTCTTGCAGCCTCGACTAAAGAGCTTCTATTGGCTCCACCCTCCAAAAGGCTATCAGCCATATGATAAGACGATTCATATTCTTTTACCAAAGTATCTATTTGCTCATCAGTAACTGCATTGATAAATTCAACCAAATCACCCACAGCATAGGTGTTTACAGAAAAACCAAATTTGGTTTCAGCTTCTACTTTATCTCCATCTGTCACCGCAACAAATCGCATATTATCACCAAAACGTGCAAATTTTGCTCCTTGCCAATCATCCCAACCAGCTGCTACACGTGTCCAATCTCCAATTTGTTTTTGAACAGAATCTTCATTCCAGTGTCCAACAACAACCTTTCTGTTCTTTCTAAGGCGACTTACCATAAATCCAAACTCACGATCGCCATGGGCCGCTTGATTTAAATTCATAAAATCCATATCAATAGTTCCCCAAGGAATATCTCTGTTGAATTGGGTATGTAAATGAAGCATCGGTTTTTGAAGTGCAGTTAAGCCTCTTATCCACATTTTTGCTGGTGAAAACGTATGCATCCATGTGATAATCCCGATACAGTTTTCAGCTTGATTAGCTGCTGTAAGCGTTTCATATATTTCCTCAGTTGATTTGACCGTTGGTTTAAAAACCACATTGACTGGAATCAATGAAGAATCGTTAAGAGCCTTTGCTATGGTTGTTGAATTTTGCGCTACTTGCTCTAAAGTTTCTGGTCCGTATAGGTGTTGGCTTCCTGTTATAAACCAAACTTCCTTTGTTGATATATCTATCATGAGATTAAGTTTTAATATTTATTGACCGTAATAGGCATTTTTACCATGTTTACGCTCGTAGTGTTTTTTAATTAATGAATCTTTTAATCGAGGTGCATCAGGATTAATCTGCAATGTCAAATAGGCCATTTCAGCTACTACCTCTAATACTTTGCTATTATAAACAGCTTTATCTGCATTTTTACCCCAGGTAAAAGGCCCATGGTTTCCAATAAGCACCATTTCGACCTCTTGGTGAGACAGATTTTTTTCTTTGAAACAATCAATGATTTGAATGCCTGTATTGTGTTCATAATTACCCGCAATCAAATCATCACTCATAGGTGGCGCACAAGGTATATCAGCTGTTAAGTGGTCGGCATGAGTAGTCCCAAAAATTGGAACATCCCTTTGTGCTTGTGCCCAAGAAACGGAATACTTGGCATGAGTATGGGCGATACCTCCAATATCATCCCAGTTTTTGTATAAAAACGAATGCGTTTTGGTATCAGAAGATGGTCTCATACTGCCTTCTACTATATTGTTATCATAATCTAGAATGACTATGTCTTCTGGTTTTAAAACCTCATAAGGAACGCCACTTGGTTTAATGGCAAATACACCATTTTGACGATCTACAGCACTAACATTTCCGAAGGTATACACAACCAAGTCAAGAGCATTGAGTTGCATATTGGCTTCATAACATTCTTCTTTTAATGATTTATACTTGGTGCTCATATTTCTTTTGATTTAAAGTACTTTCAATAAATGCCGCCAAGGTCTTGTAGGACTCCATATAATTGGCGTAAATTTTCACTTGTTCTGACTGTGGAAAATATTCAGCTTCAAAATCACTTCCCATCACTTTGCTTGCCTCAATAACATCTTCATATATGCCTGCCGCAACTGCTGCGTAGATAGCAGCTCCTAAAGCAGGTGCTTGATCAGACTCGGCAACTTTAATAGGCATGTTCAAGACATTTGCCAAGGTCTGCATAATGAACGGGGATTTTCTAGCTACACCACCAATGCCGATGACGGAATCAATATTCACACCTTCACTTTCAAAACGATCAACAATCATTTTAGATCCAAAACAAATAGAGTTCACTAAAGCTTTGAAAATGTGAGGTGCTTTGGTCCCTAAGGATATCCCAGAAATGGCACTCTTCAACTCTTGATTAGCATCTGGAGTTCGTCTTCCGTTGACCCAATCCAAGGCAATTGGAATAGCCTCAGAAATAGGTATACGCTCTGCCTGTTCTGCTAAGGTTCTAATAAACTTAGCTTCTATTTCGTCATTTAGGGATTTCTTTTGTTCATCGGTCAAAACATTTGAGGTCATAACCAAATTATTTATGGGCCAGGAAAGGACATCCTTAAACCAAGCCAATACATCACCAAATGCTGATTGTCCTGCTTCCAAACCAATCATCCCGGGAATCACAGAACCATCTACTTGTCCGCAAATTCCTTTCACACAATTATCTCCTATTACCTCGTTGGGCGATACCATTATATCACAGGTTGAAGTTCCCATAACGCGAACCAACGCATTGTGATCTACTTTAGCTCCAACCGCTCCTGAATGCGCATCAAAAGTTCCAACGGCAATGATCGTTTTGGTTGTAAGTCCCAATTTTTCCGCCCATTCTTCGTTTAAATGACCTGCTATATCATCTGATGTGAACGTGTGTTCGTATAAGTTGTCCTTTAAATTTGCCAAATAAGGATCTAACTGGGATAAAAATTCCTTGGCAGGCAGACCGCCCCAGCTCTCATGCCACATGGCTTTATGTCCTGCCGCACATCGACTTCTTTTAAAAGATTTTAAATCCTTATTATCAGCTAAAAGGTAGGTTATGAAATCACAATGTTCCATCCAAGTATGAGCCTGTTCTTTCACTTGTTTGTCTTCTCTTGCTATATGCAAAATCTTGGCCCAGAACCATTCTGAAGAATAAATACCCCCTTCAAACTTGGTGTAATCTTCACCTCCCCAAGAGCGAGCCAATTCATTAATTTCATTGGCCTCTTTTACTGATGTATGATCTTTCCAAAGCACCATCATGGCGTTTGGGTTTTCTTCAAATCCTTCTACTAAAGCCAATGGAGTCCCATCAACAGTCAAAGGCATTGGAGATGATCCTGTGGTATCGATACATATCCCTTTAACAGCTTCGGGATTAACACCACTTTGGTTCATTACAGAAGTAATAGTATGCTCCAATCCCTCAATATGATCCAGGGGATGTTGACGGAACTGATTAATTCCTGGATTGCAATATTTATTTTGCTTCCATCTAGGATACCAAAAAACCTCTGAAGCCAATTCTGCACCATTTTGGGTATCAATTAAAACGGCACGAACAGAATCTGAACCGTAATCTAACCCTATAACATATGTTTTCATCTTTACTACTTTAGTTTGCTTAACAAAGATACGTTTTAGATTAATTTAAGTGTATTTTATACACTTTTAATTTTTACTTTTAACATATTTACTGAGTTAGACTGTAATTCTAACTCAATTTGCTCATCATTTACATTGATTTCAATTGATTTTGGGCTAATTTTTTCTGGAGTTTCAAATGTGTTTGAATCTGATAATTCCTCGCTTTTTAAAACAACATGTTCGGCTGTATCATGAATAGCTCCATTTTGTATTCCAATTTGAATCTTCTGACTCCATTTGGAAGCATTAATGATCTTTATAATCAACTCTCCAGTGTTGCTATCTATTACGGCTGATGCATACAAATCACCCTCACCTGCGAGCACTTCTCCATTTTTTGTAATCTGGACCACATCGGTACCAGGGTTATTGGCGAAAAATTTTTGAACATAGTAATTGGGTGTACCATAAGACTCCAAGTTATTAAACCAAATCATATCGGGCGCCCATTGAAATGCGTCAATATGAGCCATTAAAGGGGCGTAAGATGTCATGGTTACCACATCTGCATTACGTTCCAAACCAGTCATAAAAGCAGCTTCAGCAAGTGCTCCTTCCCAATTGTTTTCCTTGGGGCCATCTTCAACATCTTTTGGATGCGCTGCATATTCACCTGCAAAAACTTTTGGTCCCTTGCGGTCATAGCCATCATATCTGGCTGCATTTTCTAAAAACCACTCAGGTGATCGGTAATAGTGTTCATCAACAATTTCGGCATTCATGGCCTTAAGCTGTTCCCAACCGTACTCGAAATAATCTCCATCAGGAAATGGACCACTACCTGACACAATCACAATCTCTGGATAGACTTCTTTAATCGCCTGATGAAAGACTTTATATCGTTCTATGTAAACTTCTCCCCATTGTTCATTACCTATTCCTATGTATTTTAAGTTGAATGGTTCAGGATGTCCCATTTCTGCCCGCAGTTTTCCCCATTCTGTAGAAACACTTCCATTGGCAAATTCTATCAAATCCAAAGCATCTTGAACATAGGGATCCAATTCTTCCATAGGGACAAGTTCTCCTGTATTAAATTGGCAAGCAATCCCACAACTTAAAATAGGCAAAGGTTCTGCACCTAAATCTTCAGAAAGCTGGAAATATTCAAAGAAGCCCAATCCAAAACTTTGATAATAATCTGGAGTGAATTTGTGCATAAATTCAGTATTCCAACGGTTTACCAATACCTCACGATCTTCTATATCCCCAACCGTTTTTTTCCATTGGTAGCGTCTTTCCAAAGTTCTACCTTCAACAATACAGCCTCCTGGAAATCTCAAAAACCCCGGATTTAAATCAGCTAATAATTGCACTAAGTCTTTTCTCAACCCTCTTTCTCTTCCTTTCCATGTATCTTCTGGAAACATGGAAATCATATCCAAATCAATAACTCCTGTACCCTCAAATGTCAATTTAAGTTGCGCTTTCCCTTCAGTTTTTGAGGCAGTTAATTGAGCCTTGTAGTTTTTCCAAGTTTCACCATCGAGAATAATAAATGCTTCACCTAAAACATTTTGAAGTGTATCTATTAATTGAACTTGTATTTTTTTAATTTCACCGCTTACTTTTTTGGCATCAAGCGTCAAGTTATATTTTCCATCTTTTTTGACACCCATACCACGGAATCCTTCATTAATTAATTCGTAGTTCGGTCCTTTCACCTCAACACGAGCATAGCGATGGTTGGAATTTTCACCGGTATATTGAATAGGATTTAAGATCCCCGATTCATTATTATGACTGTGTTTATTGCTATTTGGTTCACTCCATCCCATTTTTGGTAACAAAAATTCAAACGAGCGATTTTTAATCATTTCAGCATATAACCCTCCATCTGCGGCAAAGTTGATGTCTTCAAAGAAAATACCATACATGGTTGGTTGGACTTTTATCCCAGTATCACTTAAGTCCACCTGCAAATGAGCCACTTCTGTGGACCCAGAACCTTTTTCTGGAGTTGCTTCCTGCTCCTTGCAACTCAAACAAATCCCAAGAGTTATGGCAATTAAAAACGTGTATTTAAAAAATGAATGTTTCATTTTAATAATATTCGAAAATGGGTCTGCCGTTATCATCAAATTTTACTTCCATCACTCGGGCGTGACGGTTTGGATCATATAATGGATCTGCTATTATTTCTTCCAAAGGTCGCTTATCGGTTTTTGGTACAAATTCTGGATCACCAACTGCCTTTTCATAATCTCTAGCGTGGTAAACACTTAATGGTTTTCCATTCTCATCAACAGTAAAAGAGTTGTGCCCTGGTCCATAAATTCCTTTATCTTCATTGGTCTGCAAAACAGGATATCTGGATTTCTTCCAAGAATTTCTATCTAATAAATCGGCATCTTCATCTGCTTCCATAAGTCCCATACAATAACATGCTCCAGTCGCACTTGCAGAAAAAGTGATGTAAATTTTACCGTTGTTTTTAATCACTGCAGGTCCTTCATTTACCCAAAAATCAATGCGCTCCCAATCGTAATCTGGAGTGGTGAGCATAAACTGGGTGGTTTTTAATTTTATGGGTGATTCCATTTCAGCCAAATACAAATTAGAAGCTGCAAATTGCCCCCCTGTTTTCTCAGCCCAACAGAAATAACGCTTTCCACCGTGGTCGAAAACGGTACCATCAAGAGAAAAATCGATAAACGTTTTGTTGTCACCATCGGCGGGTTGCATTTGTCCCAGTTCAATCCATTCATCATTTAAAGGATCTTGGCCTGAACACTCCAACACATATGGTCTTAGTTTCCAAATATCTTCCTCTTCACTAGCCGCAAAATACACATACCATTTTCCGTCTAAATAATGGATTTCTGGTGCCCAAATATGGCGGCTCATAGGTCCGCTATCATGCTTTTTCCATACATTAAATGTTTCAGCATCTTGTAATTCATTTATGGTTTTAGCACGTCTGAGTTCAATAACGTCATAGGTTGGCACTGAACCTGTGAAATAGTAATAACCATCCGTATGTTTATAAATAAACGGATCGGCACGTTGCAATACAATAGGTTTATTTGATCGGCTTGTATCCATTTTAAATATTCAATTTTGCTTTGATTGTTTCGTAATATGAATCGGTGATTTTGTATCGGAACATCAATAATCCCATTATCACATGGAAGACTCCAGGAATAATCGTTAACATCAGGGCAATACCAACCAATGCTGTTTCGCTTTGTACTGTATCAGGAATGTATCCAAAGAAGTCCAACAAATATCCAACGGCTGCTCCCGCGATTCCCATTCCGAATTTCTGAGCAAATGAAATGCCCCCAAAAGATAATCCAGAGACACGTTTACCAGTTTCGGCATGTCCATAATCCACGGCTTCTGCAATGGCAGACCAGAAAACAGGTGCATGTAAATCAACTACAAATGATAAGATGAAATATAAAATATAGGCCAACATCATATCACCGGGTTTAATCATAAAAAACATAATCACACTAATAACACCAACGGCCAGTTGGGTATACTTAAACATCTTGACTTTACAATAATGCTTGGTAATCAAAGTGGATACAGGCATCGCCAATATAGCTGCTGCAACTCCCGTTCCCATAAACGTTGATTGCACGCTGGCATCCCCTCCCAGAAAATATTTAGCGTAAAAAATAGCTACCGAACCACGAATTACATAACCCACGGTTCCTGTGAAACAAACCCCAAACAACAATGTCCATTGTCCGTTTTTAATCAATAATTTAAATTGCTCCAATAGCGGTTTGTCATCTACTTTATGCTCTACACGCTCTCTTGTTGTAAAGAAGCTAAAAAGGAATAACAGTGTTCCCATGAGGGCCATAATTCCCATTGCTAGTTGATACCCTCTAGCTAAGTCATTTTTTCCTAGTTTTTCTGCTAGAATTGGTACTACAATTGACACTAAAAAGGCGGCAATCTTTGCAAAAAATAATCGGTATCCATTAGCAGATAATTTTTCTTGTGGGTCACTAGTCAAAACACTAATTAATGAGATATAGGGAATCGTCACAGATGTGAACATGATGGTCACAAAAATATAGGTGATGTAAGCATAAATGAGCTTCCCTGTATAATCAAAACCTGGTGTTGTAAAGGTTAAAAACACTGAAATACCAAACGGGACTGATAGATAAAGAAAATAGTGCCTATACCTTCCCCATTTGGTTGTAAACTTATCAGTAATCAATCCCATTAACGGGTCTGTAATGGCGTCTATCAATCGAACCAAAAGAAATAATACCGCCATGTCCTTTGGTTTCAACCCATACACATCGGTATAAAAGAAGGTGATGATTAAGAACATTGAAGAAATTACAACGTTTACTGCTGCATCGCCTGAACCATATCCTATTTTTTCAAGGATGCTTAATTTTTGATTATCTGATTTCATATATAGTCTTCAACTCTAGGTTGAAATGAATTAGTTATTGTTTCTTGTTTCCGGCAACCAAACCTTCATTTTGTTTACCCCACGATTTGACCAAGTATAATAAGGGATTGCTTTTAATTGATCATTTGAAATGGTATTGACACCTTCTAAGATATCTTCTTTTTGAACTGAAAATTGGTCATTTGCTGACACTGAAATAGTATCGAAATTTGGGTTATCCACTTCTTCTACCGCATACACTAACGGGCCATATTCCAAAGATAATTTACCTCTATCTTCTTCCACGTTTTCATTTGCTTTTACGGCACGAACTTCCATGGGGAAATGGATTTCAATGGCATCATCTGCACTCCAGTTTCTTGTAACTTCTAAATAACCATCCTGAATAGCTGTTTCTACCTTTTCTCCATTGATGGATAAAGTAGGTTGTGATTCATAAGAATTTGCATAAGAATATAAATCACTCGGCAACACTTCATTTCTACTCCAACCAGGCACACGGAATTTCACAGTTGTCTCTCCCTCAGCTTCCACAGTCATGTTTACAGTCCCATTCCAAGGATAGGATGTGCTTTGGGTAACTTTAACAGCTTTTCCATTTAAATCTATTTCGGCTTCATTAGATGCATATAAATTCACGTAAACCGAATTATTCCCTTTCGAATAAATCAAACCAGGAATGGAGGGCACAAAACGAATCACGTTAGTAGGACAACACGAACAATCAAACCAAGCTTGACGCGTACATGAACCACGATTGGATTTGTAAACTCCATCAGACTCCAAGGCATTTGGATAGAAAAAGTTGGTGCCGTCTAATGATAAACCAGAAATTAAACCGTTGTATAACGTTCTTTCGATAACATCAAAATATTTAACGTCACCATACAAATTGTGCATTCTGTGATTCCAATACACATCTCCTATGGCTGCGCAAGTTTCATTATAAGCTGTTAGGTTAGGTAGTTCATAATTAGCCCCAAACTGTTCGCCTTCATGTTTTGCTCCAATACCTCCAGTGATATACATTTTTTTGGACACCATATTGTTCCATAATTTGTTTACTGCTGCTTCATATAAACTATCATTCTGGATAGCAGCAATATCTGTCATGGCTGCATACATATAAACGGCTCTTACCGAATGACCAACAACTTCTTCCTGTTGGATTACAGGAATACTATCTTGAGAATAAGGCCCAAATAATTCATGATTTTCAGGGTTTCCACGATTATCCAAAAAGTATTTAGCTAAATTGATGTAATCTTCATTTCCAGTAATCTGATATAACTTTATTAAACCAGACTCTATAATTTGATGTCCCGGAACAGCCTTTATTTTTCCTTCCTCATCACCGAAGGTTTTCACCATTAAATCAGCATTTTTTATTGCTATATCCAAAAAGTTTCTTTTCCCTGTGGCTCGATAATGAACTGCCGCTGCTTCATACAAATGACCTGCATTGTATAACTCATGACTCATAAATAACCCATCCCAACGTTCCCCTTTAGGAGTTTGAACCCAAGTTGCAGGGGGTTTTGCAGGGTCAATGGTTCGCCATGTGGTTAGGTAACCATCCTTTTCTTGACCTACTTTTATAATTGACACTAAGGAATCCACCAAGGTTTCCAATTCCTTATTTGGTGCACTAATTAAAGAATTGGATGCTCCTTCAATAATTTTATAGACGTCTGTATCATCAAACGGCATTTCTCCTCTCACTTCACCTTTCATTTGACCTCCTGCTATCAAAAAATTATCAAACCGCCCTTCTTCTTCACATTTTGCAATGGCATAGTCTATGGTTTTTTCTTGAACCCGTTTAATAATGGGCAACCAAAAATCATCAGTTACTTTGACATGCTGAATATCGACAGGTTCAATAGGATACCCCATACCGGAACCCGGTTCCTCTACTTTTCTAACCTGAGTCTCAGTATTACAATTGAATATCAATAAGGAAACTCCAAAAATCAATATTTGATTTATTCTTTTCATTAAGAATTATTTCTTCTGTTTGTATTTAATTCCTTGTATCTTATCATGGCTTCAACAAAATAGTAATCACCGTAAGTCAAAGGCACATCTATTTCACTATTATTGGGTAAATCACCCACCCCATGTTTTAAAAGAAACCCGCCATTTTCTCCTTTCTGAGCCAAATAATTTGGTGTCATCAAGTTTTTCAAAATTCTTTCAGCACTTTGATAGTAGGTTTCTGATTTTCCTTCATCGGAAAAGGTACTGAGTTCCAAAAATGCGGAAGCCATGATAGCAGCAGCCGATGAATCCCTATAAGCGTTTGGAATTTTCGGTGCATTATAATCCCAATAAGGTATTTGATCATCGGGAAGATTTGAATGAGTTAAAATAAACTCCGCAATTTGTTGTGCTTGATTTAGATATTTTGGGTCCTGTGTAAAACGATACATAACAACATACCCATACAATCCCCAAGCTTGCCCCCTTGCCCATGCTGAAGAATCAGAAGCTCCTTGTCTTGTTATTTGAGCTTTGACATCTCCCGTTGCTTCGTCATAGATAACTTCGTGATAAGAACTATAATCCTCTCTAAAATGATTTCTCAAAGTTTTGTCAGCATGTTTTACAGCTATATCATAATAGGTACTATCTTGAGTATATTCTGTAGCCCAAAATAACATTTCTAAATTCATCATGTTATCAATTATGACCACTAAATCATCTTCTCCTGCCCTATTCCAAGGCGCACTATCCCAAGACCTAATTGCTTGAACGGTATCATTATATCGTGTCACTAAGGATTTAGCACTATTCAATAATATGTCTTGATATTCTGGGTTAGGTTGTAACCTATTGGCATTTCCAAAACTGCAATACATCATAAAGCCTAAATCGTGGGTTGATTTGTTATATTGCTCTCGTTTCAAATCGGCCATAAATGAAATGGCTTCTTCTTTTAGTTTGGGAGCATCAATAGCTTCATCTAGGTAGAGTAAAGTTCCCGGATAAAAACCACTACACCACCAACCTGAATCACTGGTAACCAAACTATCATTTTGGAAGGTCCTAGGGTAAACCCCTGGTTCAACTTGTTGACTTAGGTAAGAATATTTTTCTACAGCCAACTGTAGGGTACTGTCAATAGCTACAAGAAAGTCATTTTCTTTGGGAACCTGCAAACTACTTTGTTCCTTTTGTTTGCAAGAAACTACCCAGAGACATATTAAACTTCCTATTATAATTTTGCTAAAATTCATTCTTATTTTGTCCTATTAATTATCTCTAAATTCAACAATGTAAATTGGTTGAGGATCTATTTTATCTAGACCTTCACCGTCAATTTGGGATACTTTTTGCGAAAACACATGGATTTCATTATTGGTTTTCCATTGATTTACATCATAATTTGGTTCCCATTGACCAACTTCTCTATTTGAAATATCGCTTAATTCCCAATTAACTTTATTCAAATTCGTCTTGGCAAGGGTCATTCTATTACCCATCTCCTCATCTCTAAACAAAACGTAAACACCCTGGTCACCTACTAAAATTTTTGGTCGGGACAACGGAATCCTTTTGGTTCCTCCCCCAGTCAAACTAAAAGCCGTTTTGTGGAAATCGGTATCCATTAAATGCCAATTATCATCTTTGTGATAGACCACCTTATATTGCGGTGTGCCTTCTTGCAAACTCCAATAAGAAGCGATAAAAGGATTTCCTTCTGAATCTGTATCCATGGAAGTCTGATTAATCAAATTACTTCCCTGGGGGATATAACAAGCCACTTCTGCAGTTTCTTTGATTATAGGAATTTGATATTTCTCACCATTTGATTTTTCCCAAGTAAGGCCATTATCGGTTGATATCGCATAACATAAATCATGATTAGTACCCACATCCCATGTTTCCCGCCACACCCATGAAAGATGAATGTTTCCTAATTTATCTATAGTAGTTTGCCAATAGGCATTTCTTGCATCTTCTCCACTTATTAAATCGTTCTGAATTTGTTTCCATTCTTTTGACTTTGGATTGTACAAATTCATTACCAGATTGCCATTTCCAGATTCACCAGAACGATATAAAAACAATAATTTACCGTTTGGCAAATTGTGAAACTCTGGATACGTAACCGAAGATTCTTGTAAACCGGTCATCTCTAATTCTTCAGATAACTCAATTCCCAAAGGATCTATACTTTTTGCATATCTCAAGGGAGAGTTATGTTGATCCCAACTAACATGCAAGTAACCAGCATTATCTATAGCTATGCTGATACTGTTGTGGGCATCTTGAATATTCCCTTTATATTGTGTGATGTGTTTTAGCCACTTATTAGTTCCCAAGGAACGTTTGGCTAATACCATGTAACCTTCTTGATTGTAATAAGCTGTAAATTGAAATTCGTTATTAGAGGTTAAGGCTTGATTTCTAAAGATGACTGTATTTATGGAATTTCCGCTCCAACCAAGCCCTACTTTTGATGAAGCAATTGATTGAGAAAAACCTACACTTTCACCTAGAAATAAGCCAATATAGATACTTAATAATATGAGTTTGTATGTCTGTTTTTCAAATTTCATTTGGTTATTTATAGCTAATTTTTCTTCCAAAAAAAACATCAAGTACAAATATTACTCCATTGGTTTTAAAGTTGGCCAGCCATCAACCCAGGTAATTTCTTTGACTATTAATTTTGGCAATCCTTTGTCATGGGCATCATATCCATGCATAAAATTATAGTCTTTACCTTCAAATGTAAAAACACTGTTATGGCCTACCCCATACCAATTTTTATTGCCCTCAATTACTAAAGAGCCACCACCTTCATTAAGTGGTTTCCCTTCTTGATCCAGATATGGACCAGTTACCGATTTTGAACGACCTACCACTAATTTGTAGGTGCTATTTTCTCCTCTGCAGCAGTAATCCCATGACAAAAACAGATAATAATAGGCTCCCTTTTTGAAGATAAAAGGCCCTTCTAAGGCAGCATCTCCTGCATCGGCATCTGGAATTTCAGAACTACGCTCCCTACTTGCTATAGGATACCATTCCTCTGGTTGTGCCATGGTTTTCAAATCTGGATTCAGTTTGACCATCTTCAACCCACTCCAAAAAGAACCAAAAGACATCCATGGTGTTCCATTTTCATCAAAAATTAAATTAGGGTCAATGGCATTCCACATATCTCTATTTGGCACCGATTGAATTACTATACCTTGATCTTCCCATTGATAATTAGGATCTTTAGGATTTAACGTTTTATTAGTTACTAAACCAATAGCCGAAGTGTTTTTACCAAAGGCCGAAATAGAGTAATACAAATAATATGTTCCGTTGTGGTGGGTTATATCTGGAGCCCAAATATGCCCGTTGAATCCAGGCGCAACTTCTTTGGCCCACTTGGGACTCTCAGCAAAGACAGGATCTCCCTGTTTCCAACTTTTTAAATCTTTGGAAGTAAAACTTGTAATACCTGGTCCAGTACAAAACAAATAATAGGTATCTCCTTGTTTAGCCACAACTGGATCGTGGGTAATAGGCTTGTCAGTTTGGGCGCAAGAACATAATGACACCAAAGCCAACAACACTGTTAAATAATACGTACCTTTTTTCATGATTTTATTTTTGAATTCCCTCAGATGTCATTACAACCCTCTTAAGGGTACCATCTTCGTTATATTTTAATTCATCAATGCATACCGATCTCCTAAAACTGCCTCCATTTGGCTGAATGCCTCCAGTATGATAAATAAAATAATCTTTGCCTTTATATTCTAAAATTGCTTGGTGATTGGTATTACTATTCCCCGCCAATTCATTTAAAATACCTTTATACTCCCAAGGGCCTTCGATAGATTTACTCATGGCATAAGCCGTTTTCTCTGGAAATTGATAGGCATAACTTAAATAATACCAATCTCCTTTTTTATGAACCCATGGCGCTTCAGTAAAATGAGGAAGGTCAACCGTATGAATATCCCCATCAAACTCTATCATATTATCCTTCAATTTTGCCCAATAGCATTTTGTATTTCCCCAATACAGGTAAGCTTGGTCGCCATCCATAAAAACTGTTGGATCAATATCATCCCATGAGATATCCGTATCTGTTGTCATATCATTAGTTACCAAGGCACGTCCCAACGCATCCTTGAAAGGACCTATTGGTGAATCAGATACTGCAACTCCAATTGCTTTCCCAGGATGTGTGTCGTCATGTTCAACCGTTACATACCAATAAAATTTACCGTTGCGTTCAATGACCTGAGCCGCCCAAGCATCACCCTTTGCCCAAGAAAAATCGGTGGGTTTTAATGGTACTGGGTGCTCTTCCCAATCGACCATATTGGTTGATGAAAAAACCAACCATTCATTCATTCGGTAAAAATGAAAATCATTAGGAGCCTCATCATGACCCGCATACAGATAAACCGTATCCTCATGTACCAAAGCTGCAGGATCTGCAGTAAACTTATCCTTTATAATAGGATTATTAATTTTTAAAGGTTTTGAAGTTTCAGACGCTTTAGTTTCTGTTGCTACTTCTTGATTCACCTTATTCTGATTATCACAGGACACCAAACTGGCTAAACCTATTATGACGAATAAAAAGTTTTTCATGGTCGTTAATTTTTCTTACCCCAAATTGGTCTACCGTCATCTGTAAATCCAGTATAAGTAATCGTCACTTTTCTTGGCGATCGTTCCCAATCCCAAGCATCCATTAATTTACATTCTGCTCCATTGATATAAAGTGTTCGGGTATTGCTATCTAATTCCCAAGTTCCCGAAACTCCTCCTGCTACAGTTCCATCTGCATAAAAATTCACATTGACAGCTGTTTGTTGTACTTGATATTGATATTGCATCGTTATTTGTTGCCATGAACCAACAATATCTTCTTCTGTAATTTCAGTTTCTGGAACATCGGCAAATCTTTCTGGAGCTACTGCAGGCCAACCATCTGAGGTCCACCTTATTTCCCTAACATGTCCCATCATCACTGCATTAGACACATTAATTCCTGGAACCCCTTCTGGTAATCTTGCTTGAGAAGCATAATACCATTTTTGGGATATAGGATCTTTAAATATGGAACAGTGTGAAAAACCAACCCAGCCAGTATGATAATCAAATTTATATGGATGGGTCAGCATAGGCCAGCATTCAGCCCCTTCTGAAACATTTCCTCCATCCATACCAATGTAAGGCCCTAAAATATTTGTTGACCTTGCCACCCTAGTGTTATAGGCTTTTGACAATTCATCATAAGCTAAAAAGAGGTAGTAATACCCTGTATCTTCATTATAAATAATTTCTGCCCCTTCCAAACCTTGCCATCTATTGGTATTTAAATTACCCCTTCCAGCAATTCTTGTCCCATAATCTTCAATAGTTTCCAATTGAAAAGGCTTACCCGTGATGGGATCTAACTGAACAGCAGCAATACCAGTATGCCAAGATCCATAAATAAGCCAATGCTCTCCTTCAGGGGTTTGAATATAACTGGGGTCAATGGCATTAAACTTGTAATAACCGCTCCAATCGTTACAGCTATCCCTATAATAATCTTCCAATCCATCTGGAACTGCTGTAACAACCATACCTTTATCTTCCCAATTATTGGAAGCTAGATCGGTTGTTTCCATCATTCCAATATAAGGACGCTCTCCCCATGAGGCACAATTATCTGTCCCCACAATAAGTTCATTGACAACTAAACTGTAGTACATTCTATAAACACCATTGACTTCGGTAACAGCAGGTGCCCAATAGCCGTAGTTCGGATTTTCAATAATGGGCAACCCCATAGCAATACGATTGTCATTCATGGAATCTTTTACCCAGGTAGGGGCTTGATCCATGGTACTCCCTAAATATTCCCAGTTTACTAAATCTGTAGAACGCCTTCCATGAAAATGACCATGGCCATCATGAGCATTCCCATATGAAGCATCTGTTTGATACATATACCAATAGTTTCCCTGCTTGACAACAGTTGGGTCATGAATATTGGCCAAATTCCATTGACTTCTATTACTCCAAGAGGCTATTGGTGTATAATCATCGGCATAGGTTGGCCCGTCAAAAGTGTCCTCTATCGGATCATTATTACCATCTCCACCTGATGGTGGTGGCGTTACTTCATCTTCCTTAGAACAACCTAAAACTAGAATCAACATGAGGCCAAGAAGAGCCTTTAAGTAGTTTAATTTTTGACGTACCATTTACTTTTATTTTATTCTCCCTCTAAGACAACCACCGAAAATGGCGGTAGGGTTACTGTTAATTTTCCTTTTTTCAACTTAAAATCACCGAACTCCTGAGGGGTTATCTGATTTGGTGATTCAAAAGTATTATGATCTTGAAGTTTTCCAGACTTTAGAATGGTTCCAGAAACTTTTTTGAATCCCAAAGCTTCCACATCAAGTTCGACTTCATTTGATTTTTTAGAATCTATGTTTACTAAAGACAAATGCTTTTTTCCTTGCTGATCTTTTGATGCTGAAATTGAAATAGCTGGCAAAGTTTCACCATTAAATTCATAACTAGGTGACTCAAATTTAACCGGGATTAAAGTGGCATCCTGATGCACATTATACATTTTCAAAACATGATAGGTAGGTGTCAATAACATCTTATCTCCATCAGTCAAGATTACGGCCTGTAATACATTAACAGTTTGTGCCAAATTGGCCATTTTAACTCTATCTGCTCGATTATTAAAAATATTTAAAGTGATACCTGCAATCATAGCATCTCTCATGGTATTCTGTTGGTACAAGAAACCTGGATTAGTTCCTTCTTCCACTTCATACCATCCACCCCATTCATCAACTACCAATGCTATTTCATTTTCTGGATCATATTTATCCATAATGGCGGCATGTTTGTCAACCAATTCTTCCATTTTAAGAGCTGTCTGCATCGTAGAAAAATATTGGCTTTCATCAAATTTGGTTGAAGACCCTTTTTTATCCCATTCTACAAAAGAATAGGAATGTAATGCTACTCCTTCAATCAAACTTTTTGGAATGTCTCTCATGAGTACTTCTGTCCAATGATAATCGGCCACATTTGCTCCAGAAGCAATTCTAAACATCCCATCACTATTCGTCCAATCGGTCATAAAAGTGGCGTATTGCCTATAAATATCAGCATAGTGTTCTGGTCTCATATTACCTCCACAACCCCACATTTCGTTACCAACCCCCCAAAATGTCACTTTCCATGGTTCTTTTCTACCATTTTCAGCACGATAATCCGACATGGGAACTCCTACTTCTCGTGTAACATATTGTGTATATTCTGTAAATTCCTGAACCGTGCTACTCCCCACATTTGCCGCTAAATAAGGCTCTGTACCCAAAACCTCACACAGATTTAAAAAATCATGGGTTCCAAAACTATTGTCTTCAACAACACCACCCCACCATTTGTTTACCATGGTTGGTCTATCTTCTTTAGGCCCCACACCATCTTTCCAGTGGTAGGTATCCGCAAAACAGCCTCCCGGCCATCTCAAATTGGGAATTTTCAAGGCTTTCAAAGCTTCAATGATATCATTTCTTACTCCATTGGTATTAGGAATGCTACTATCCTCCCCTACATAAAATCCATCATAAATGCACCTTCCTAAATGTTCTGCAAAATGTCCATAAATGTGTTTACTGATTAAGGGGTCGCTATCACTTGGTTCAAAGGACACCTTGGTTTGGCTTATCATGTTTTGTGCAAAACACAATACCAGCACTAAAATTCCTGCTTTAACTCTTAACATACTTCATTGATTATTTTATGAAAAAGGCCGCGTGATTATTCGACACGGCCTTTTTCAAAACTAAAGACTAACAATTCAAAAAAAATATAAATATTTTAGTATCCCGTGTTCTGTTGTGTAACTAAAGGATTGTTATCCATTTCAGATTGAGGTATTGGGAAATACTCTCTACCTGGAACATACGTTTGAAACTCAGGATCTCTATCTTTTAACCATTGTAATTTGGCTGGATCTTGCAACCATCCCCAACGGCGAATATCATCTGATCTATGACCCTCTAATGGAAATTCCAGGAATCTCTCATGAGCAATTTGATCTCTCATTTGTTGTTGGGTCATATTTGGTTGAGTGACACTTAAATCTGGTAAATTAACACGGTCTCTTACCATTTGAATATAATCATAGGCCAACGGCGTGCTTCCAGTTTCATTTAAACATTCAGCATACATCAATAACACATCGGCATATCTCATGATTCTTTCATTAATTCCAGATCTCCAATCAAATTCATCTGCAAATTCTCCATCAGAATTTTGATATTTTCTACAGAACAAATCATTTAAATCTCCAGGGCTATTTGCATAGAAAGTTGCAAAATCATGTCCGTAAAGCATCATACCCTCTGGTTTGTTGTAAAACATAGTGGCATCCAATCTTGGATCGACCTCACCATCAATAGTAGCTTCAATTTGATAATCATTATACAATGCCCAAGTTGGTTGAACATCGGTCCATCCAAATGCTCTTGGCGCATAGGTGATAGCTCTAGCTGAAGTTTTTCCCCAACCAGAAGAAGGTTCTCCACCCCATCCTAAATCAACACCAAATGCATCTCTATTAAATTGAACTTCAAAAATAGATTCCACATTATTCTCATTGGCAGTAGTGAAGTTATCTCTATAATTAGCCACCAAGTCGTATACATTTAAGTTGATTACATCTTCAAATGCATTTCTTGCATTGGTAAAATCTTGAGTAAATAAATAGGCTTTCCCTAAATATGCTAATGCAGCACCTTTAGTTGCTCTACCTTTATGACCACTATCTGGTCCATCTAAACCATCATAAGAAACTGGCAACAATTCTGAAGCTGCCATAAAATCTGCTTTAACCTGAGCCCATCCCTCTTCTTGTGATTTTTGCTCATGATAAATTTCTAAGCTGGTCAAAGGAAGTGGCACATTCTTGAACATATTGACTAAGTGAAAGAAATACAAACCTCTTAAAAAGTGAGCTTGACCTAAAATTCGATTCTTTAAGGCTTCATTCATTTCAATAGCTGGAACATTTTCCAATACTTGATTTGAACGATACACCCCTTGATAATAGGTTTCAAACGCCCACCCATAAATAGCGGCATCAGATACACTTGTATTGAACTTTCCAACATTAGCCATAGCACCCCAAGGGCTTAAACTCCTAGCTCCATCACTTTTCAAATCCAACAATAACGGCGTACTACGCATGTAGGTACCATCAGTCAACAAACTACCATAAGCTGCATTAACCCCTTTTAGCGCATCGTTTTCATTTTCCCAAAAGGTATCGGCCGTTTGCACATTGGGATCTACTTGATTTAAATCATCTTCTTTAACACAATTGGTCATCAATAAGGATGATGCAATTGCTACGGAAAATAGTATCTTTTTAGTTTTCATATTTTTCAATTTTCATATTATTTTTAAAAATCAACCTGTACTCCAAAAGCTATTGTTCTTGGGTTAGGGAAAGATCCGAATTCAAATCCTCTATTAAATAAACCATTACTGATAAAGTCTGGGTCATATCCACTGTAATTAGTAATTACAAATAAGTTTTGTCCTGATGCAAATACTCTAGCTCTTTGAAGTATTTTGTTTTCTGGAAGCGGAATGTTATAACCCAACTCCAAACTTTGTAATCTTACATAGTCACCATCTTCGATAAATCTATCAGAAGCTCTATTATTGGCATTAGGATCACCAATGACTGGTCTTGGCACATCCGTATTGGTATTATTTGGTGTCCAATAATTGTTCATGTCGGTATGATTGTTCACATAATCTCCTGTCATTAAAGCATTGTAGGTTCCGTTGTAAATTTTATGTCCAGCCGCTCCTTGGAAGAACATTGAGAAATCCAACGCTTTATAACTACAGCTAAAGTTCAAACCGTATGATAACTTTGGTATTACCGTTCCTTGGAAGGTTCTATCGGCATCAGTAATTAAACCATCTCCATTCACATCTCGGAACTTAACATCTCCAGGTGCTGCATTAGGTTGGAAGGCATGGTTATCTATATCTTCTTGGCTTTGGAAAAGACCTTCAGTTTCATAAGCAAATAATTCTCCTGCAGATCTTCCTACTTCTGTTCTACCTACACCATCAGTTATTGGCGTATCATCGTTTCCTATTTTAAGTACTTCGTTTTTAAGAGTTCCTAAATTGGCAGAGATGTTGTATTTGAAATCTTTATTAGAATTCCCATAACTCAAAGTAAATTCAAGCCCCGTATTCTGAACCGTTCCTGCATTGGTTGTTAACCTAATTGGGAAAGAACCTGAAGAGTAAGGAATTGGAACATCAGCTAATAAATCTGTAGATCTTTTCTTAAACCACTCAGCAGAAAACTGCAATTTATTATCAAAGAATCCAAATTCAGCAGCAACATTGGTAGACTCTGTATCTTCCCATTTAATATCCGGATCAACTATTTTCACAACTGTCGAACCAGGAGCTTCAGTATCTCCAAACACATATCCAGCAAAGGCATTTACAGTTTGAGCAAATTCATAAAGCCCAATAGTGTTGTTACCTAACTGCCCATAACCTCCTCTTAGTTTTAAAGTATTCCACCAAGAAGGGAAGTTAATAAATTCTTCTTCATGAACTTTCCAAGCACCTGAAACAGAGAAATAATTACCTACATTATTCTTTGGCGCAAACTTTGAAGATCTATCCTGACGGAAATTTGCTGTTAACAAATACTTATCGGCAAATGTATAATCCAATCTACTGATATAAGACTTATAAGTTTCTGTAGTCTTAAGTTCTTGAGAGAAATCGTCTGTGGCATATTGCAACATAGGAATTGAACCTGGCTCAAAACCAATTCCTCTAGAAAAGTGTCTTTGAAAATCGTTGCGTTCCTCAATCATCCCAGCTAACAAACTTATTTGATGCTTTTCTGCTAATGTCACATCATAAGATAATAAATTATTAAGAATTGTCCTAGTTGTACTTCCTGTATTAACATCCAATCGAGACTCTGCTGGTGTAGTTATGTAGTACCATCCCAAATCACTGGCAGGGTTGTAATATCTATTATTCCAATGCAATTTATCAGCACTGACACTTATTTTATATTTCAATCCCTTTAAAATTTCCAATTCACCCCAAACATTACCAACAAAACGGTTTCTTTCATTCGTGTTGGTAATTAAGTTATTGTAACCAATTACATTCAAAGTAATGGCCTTTTGTGTCAAGTTATCAGCACCACCATAGCCTCCTAGACGGTTTGGATCATAAACAGGCATAGTAGGTATCGCTTGAAGCAAGTTGATCATTGAACTTGTTCCAGCCAGATACTCGTTAAAGTTTTCTTTATCTGATTGGGAATAGGTTAATTTACTTCCATACTTAAACCTTCCCTTTTCTCCATTTATATTGATTGTACCGTTATATCTTTCATATGCCTGAGGTGTTTCCATATAACTTGTATTCTTGAAGTAATCAAAATTCGCGTTATAGTTCAATGCCTCAGCACCACCATTAAATGTTATAGTATGGTTTTCAATCATACCTGTTCTAAAAGCTTCATCCTGCCAGTCAGTATCCACATCGTTTATGAAAAGATCACTCTCTGGGTAATTACCAGGAGTAATAGGCACATTAGGATTGTTTGTTTCTGCTTGACGGATCATACGTTGATACTCCTCTCTATTCATCATGGAATACCATCTGTTTTCGGGCACATCTTGGAAACCTATGGTGTTTTTGTAGCTCACACCTACTTTCCCTTCTTTACCTTTTTTAGTTGTAATGATTACTACACCATTAGCACCACGTGCACCATATATTGCAGCAGAAGAAGCATCCTTTAAAATTTGAATGGATTCAATATCTCCTGTAGGAAAATCATAAGGATCATTTACAATAACTCCATCAATAACAAACAATGGATTATTGTTTCTAAAAGATGTAATCCCTCGAATTTTAATGTTCACAAACCCTCCAGGCTCACCAGAAGATTGCACGGTAACTCCGGGGGCTTGACCTTGAATCATTTTCGCCACGTCATAAGTGATTGTCTTTTGTGCATCTTCAACATCCACGACACTTACTGATCCTGTTAAATCAGACTTCTTTTTGGTTCCATACCCAACTACAACGATTTCGTTTAGGGCCGAAACATTTTCTTCAAGTGAAATATTAAGTACAGACTTATCCCCAACTGGTACTTCCTTAGTTTGAAATCCGATAAAAGAAAAAACCAAGATGTCATTAGAAGCTGCCTCTATGGCATAATTTCCATCAAAATCTGTAGCCACACCAGAAGTGGTTCCTTTGATAATGACATTTACTCCAGGTAGTGGCAAGTTATCCTCTGGAGAAGTCACGGTCCCAGTAATTGTTTTTTTCTGTTGAGCGAAACCACTCGCAGACAACAAAAACAAAATCATTAAAAATAAGCCGTGTTTTAACTTAGAATTTAAATGATTCCCAATTGATAATTTGGTTGTTATCATATTAAAATAGTTTAGAATTAGTTTAAAAGAGTTTATAAGTGTCTAATTTACACTTTTCAAAGTAATCAAAGTTTTTTGATATACGCAAATATTTTCGTGTAAAATTGACATTTATTTATTTTTATCGACTTATATTTATCATATTAATAAATGTATAAAACACATTTATTTTCTTGTAAATACCTATAAAACCTATGAAAACACCAACATTCTTATTATCTTCAACCCATAATTTCAATCCCCTATGTTGAACAACTATAACGAAAAGGATAAGGTTCTTTTGGCTGTTGACTGTATCATTTTTGGTTTTGACAACAATCGTTTAAAAATCCTATTGATTAAAAGGGACTTTGAACCAGAGAAAGGTAAATGGTCATTAATTGGTGGATTTTTAAAACAAGAAGAAAACTTAGATGATGCCGCTAGTAGAGTTTTAAAGCACTTAACTGGTTTGGATGATGTCTATTTGGAACAGTTTTACACGTTCAGTGAAATTGATCGAGATCCGCAGGAGCGCACCATATCTGTCAGTTATTATGCCCTTATTAATATTGAAGACCATAACAACGAACTGAATGAGCAGTTTTCTGCACAATGGTTTAGTATTGACAAGGCTCCTAAACTGATTTTTGACCACGACCAAATGGTCAAACACGCTATTAGAAGACTTCGTTATAGAGCCTCCACAAAGCCCATTGGTTTTGAGCTATTGCCTGAGAAATTCACGATGAAACAACTTCAGAATTTGTACGAATCTATTTTGGACACCAAATTGGATAAACGAAATTTTATAAGTAAAATTAATTCTTTGGATGTCTTAATCAGACTGGATGAAAAGGATATGGAATCTTCCCGAAAGGGTTCCTACCTCCACAAATTTGACAAAGAAAAGTATGACCAAAAAGTTTCAGAAGGTTTTACCTTTAAAATTTAAGCTTGTCTTTTAGAATGAATAAATAAAAACTTCATTATCATAATTTTCCTATTGGTTTGTCAAAACCAATCTTCCTATCTTTATATCTCAAAAATTAAAGAATAACCATGTTTAACTACACCATAAATTATATCAACGAAACTGTTGAGTATCTCACAAGCCGCGGTTTTGAAAACGCAGAAGTAGGAATTATTTTAGGAACAGGGCTAGGTCAATTGGTAGATGACATTGAAATAATCAAAGAGGTAAGTTATAACCACATTCCCAATTTTCCTACGGCAACAGTTGAGTTTCATAAAGGAAAACTGATTTATGGTCTTTTAGAAGGCAAAAAGGTCATTGTTATGCAAGGTCGCTTTCATGTTTATGAAGGGTATACCATGCAAGACGTAACCTTCCCTGTTCGAATCATGGAAAAACTGGGCATCCATACGCTTTTGGTATCAAATGCCTCTGGTGCTATTAACCTCAATTATAAAAAAGGGGAGCTGATGCTTATTGAAGACCACATCAATCTTCAAGGTGATTCTCCATTAGCCTTTAAAGGTGTTTCACTCTTAGGAGAACGCTTTGTGGATATGAGTCAACCGTATGATTTGGAAATAAACACGCAGTTTAAAGAAATTGCAAAAAGGGAAGGAATCGTTCTTCATTCGGGAGTTTATGCCAGTATGTTCGGCCCTCAACTTGAAACCAAAGCAGAATACAGAATGTTAAAAATTATAGGAGCTGATGCCGTAGGTATGAGTACAGTTCCCGAAGTCATTGTAGCCAATCATCTAAAATTAAATGTTGCTGCTGTTTCGGTTTTAACGGATGAATGTGATCCAGATAACCTGAAACCAGTGAGCTTGGAAGAAATTGTGGCTATTGCCAATAAAGCAGAACCCCAGATGATCACTTTGTTTAAGCAACTGATTAAATCCCTGTAATATTTGAAAATCAATTTTAAAAAGATTGTTAGAAGAACGGTAAGAGTTTTAATTGTTATTGCAGTTTTACATCTCCTGTTTTTCATCTTCCTCTATTTTAAACAAGAGAAATTTTTCTTCAACCCTAAAATTTTGAAGAAAGATTACACCTATCAATTTGAACAACCTTTTGAAGAAATCAATATTCCCGTTGCAGAAAACGTTGATTTGAATGCCCTTCTTTTTAAAACTAAAGAACCCTCAAAAGGTATCATACTATACTATCATGGTAATGCCGGGGCCATTCATGATTGGGGGAAACGAGCGCCATTATACCTAGACAACGGTTATGACATCCTCTTTTTTGACTACCGTGGATATGGTAAAAGCGATGGTGCTTATGAAAATACCGATCAATTATTGAATGACGCTCTCAAGGTTTATGACTACACTAAAAAATCTTATGCTGAAAAGGATATTATAGTTCTTGGGTATTCTTTAGGAAGTGGGTTAGCTACTTACGCGGCTTCTAGAAACAATCCCAAAATGCTCATTTTGAATGCGCCTTACTATTCATGGAAAATATTGGTTTCGGAACAAATAGCTCCACCCGTTCCTGAATTTTTGGTTCGCTATGATATTCCCACTTTCCAATATATCCAGGCAGTTACGTGTCCTGTTAAGATATTTAGTGGAACAAGAGATTTTTTGGTTAACCCTGACCTAAATGCCAAAAAACTAAAGGATCTTAACCCCCAAAATATAGAATTGAATATGATAACAGATGGGGGGCACAATGGCTTACACATTACTAAAGCCTATTACGACGCCCTTAAGAGAATTCTTTAAAAAAAGATTTTACCAATAAATAGATCAATCACTTCAACCAATATAAGGATGATGATTATCCATTCCAGCTTGCTACTCTCACTGTGATACATAATATCCTTAAAAAGATCTAAATTTTCCTTAATGATCTCTATTCTATCGTGAATAAGTTGGTATCGGTCATGGAGATCAAACGACTTTTTTAATTGTGTGTTTAAGGTGTCCAATTCCTCATTTCCCCAAGTACTATCAGGAGAATCAAAAATATATAAGTGTTCTGATATCTTATTTTTAATGTTTAGAACCTTGGCAATAAAGCGTTTCAATTTGGCTCCCGAAATGTCCAATTTCCCTTTTTGCTCTAGAAAAAGTGTATGACTATTTGTTTCCACCAAAAGATCTTCTGTTATCTCAGAAAACTTGTCTAATGCAACAGATTGTGACGTATTAAGCATCACTAGGCGAATCATCTCTTTATCCAACCGTGGAAGAACAGCCTTTTCAAATTCGGCACTTAAGGCATTTGGTTGAATCTCCACTTTCATATCTTCTGAAAGCACTTTGGAATCATAGTTTTTACAAAAAGGCTTTATTTTCTCCAAAACATCATCTATTTCTGCTGTTTGGAGATTAAAAAAACTAACAATTCCGTAATGGAAAATATACACAAACTTATCTTCTGAAGTTTTATAGAAAAGTTCGTCACTGTCATGAAACAAGAGCTGCAGTTCGTGCTGCAGCTCTTGTCTACATGTTTTTATATTGATGGTACTTGCCACATGATAGGCAACAACTTGATACATTAATTCTTAAAGGTTTCTCCCTCGTTTTTAAAAGTTTTAAATTCTAGCATATAACCATTAGGGTCCTTTATAAAAAAGGAATTATGCTCACCAGCTTGATCTTCCAAAAAAGTGGCTTGGGTCACAAGTTGAAGTTTCAAATTTTTAAGTTTTCCATATATATCATTCCAAACATTTTGATCTACAATAATCCCAAAATGGAAAGAAGGCAAAATTTTACCTTCAAACACATAATTTGGATTATTAAAATCAAACTTGCCTGCTTTAATAAAGGTAAGTTGATGTCCAAACAAATTGACATCCACCCATGTTTGGGTCTCTCTACCTAAGGTTGCACCTATGTTATTGGTATAAAAGCTTTTTGTTTCCCTTACACTCAAACAAGGCAACGACATGTGAAATGACGTCTCCATAATATGAAATTTTAAAGTGGCTTAAGACTTTCCACTCTGTAAATTACGAAATCTTGGTCATCATCCTCAAAAATTTCAACAAAAGTTAATTTAAACTCTTTATCAATCAAACTTTTGTCATTTTTAAGGTCAAATTGTTTCAGAACACGCGGATGAATTTCTTCAAACACCATGTCTTCACCACTTTCAAATGTAAAAGTATAATATCCTTTTTTGTAGGATTTAAAAACAGCTGTTTTCATTTAAAAAATAAGAAAATTAATTGTACTAATCTTCGTCTTCTTCCATCTCGGCATCTTCCATCTCGATGTCAAGAGAGTCCTTTTCTTCTGCAGAATCGTCGTTATCATCGTCGTCATCTTCAGAATAGTTTTCCATGGCTTGAACCAAACGCACGCCCACTTTTACTAAATAAATGGTATCATCAGTTCTTACTTCCACGGCCTCTACAATTTCATTTTTGGCATTTCTGAATGATATGATATCATCATCATCATAACCATCAGGAAATTTTTCAACTAAAAGGTCCAAAATTTCACCGTTTAATTTTTGGTAATCAACAATTTTTCTAATCATTTTTTTATTTGGTTACATGTCTAATAAATAGGCAAAGATCAACGGAGCAACTATGGTTGCATCACTTTCTATAATAAATTTTGGTGTATCAATATCTAATTTACCCCAAGTGATTTTTTCATTTGGAACAGCTCCAGAATAAGAACCATAACTCGTTGTTGAATCACTTATTTGACAGAAATAACTCCAAAATGGTGTATCTGTTCTTTCCATATCCTGATAAAGCATAGGGACTACACAAATTGGGAAATCACCTGCAATTCCACCTCCTATTTGGAAAAATCCAATTCCATTCTCAGAATTATCAGTGTACCAATCTGCCAAGAAAGCCATGTATTCTATTCCTGATTTCATGGTACTAGCCTTTAATTCTCCTTTAAGAACATAGCTCGCAAAGATATTCCCCATGGTACTGTCTTCCCATCCTGGAACAACAATTGGTAAATTTTTCTCGGCTGCGGCATACATCCAAGAGTCTTTTAAATCTATTTCATAATATTCTTCTAAGACACCAGACAACAACATTTTATACATAAATTCATGAGGAAAATAGCGCTCCCCATTATCCTCTGCATCTTTCCAGATTTTATGAATGTGTTTTTGAAGTCTCCTAAAAGCCTCTTCTTCTGGGATACAAGTATCAGTAACTCGATTCAGTCCCTTCTCCAATAAATCCCATTCTTCCTTTGGTGTTAAATCACGGTAATTTGGCACTCTTTCATAATGAGAGTGAGCCACCAAATTCATAATATCTTCTTCAAGATTGGCACCTGTACATGAAATGATTTGTACTTTATCTTGACGAATCATCTCAGCAAATATTTTACCTAACTCTGCGGTACTCATAGCTCCTGCCAATGAAACAAGCATTTTAGCACCGTTGTTTAATTGATCCTCATAAGCTTTGGCTGCATCAACCAAAGCGGCCGCATTAAAGTGCAAATAATATTTTTCTATAAAATTTGAAATAGCACCTTTATTATTCATTTTCTTATATTTTACTTAATTAGTATAATCTTAACTTAACGTTTCATGAAATTTAAAACGAAACTTATTAATCTGCAAAAGCTTTTGGCTAAAAGCTTCCAAATTGAAGCAAATTATTTCCCATCATAACCCAATATTTTCAATAGGTCTTCACTTTTTTGCTGTTCACTAAACAATTGGGTCGTAATATTACCATCCTCGTCCTTATCTATTAAAAGATGCTTTGGAGATGGTATTAGACAGTGCTGTAAACCTCCAAAACCTCCAATGGTTTCCTGATAAGCTCCTGTATTGAAAAAGCCTATATATAAAGGTTTATCCTTGTTATACTTAGGCAAATAAATGGCATTTACATGTTGTTCACTGTTATAATAGTCATCACTATCACAGGTCAACCCTCCCAATAAAACCCTTTCATAGCTTTCGTTCCACCTATTTATGGGCAACATGACAAACCTCTTATTAATCGCCCATGTGTCTGGCAAAGTTGTAATGAAAGAAGAATTGATCATATTCCATTTCTCTCGATCATTTTGTTGTTTTTGATATAGCACCTCATAAATAGCACCTCCACTTTCACCTACAGTGAAGCTTCCAAATTCTGTAAATATATTAGGAACATCTACCTCTGCTTCATCACAAGCTATCTTGATTTGGTTGATAATTTCATCAACCATATAGGCGTAATCAAAATCAAACGCCAAAGAGTTTTTAATTGGGAATCCACCACCTATGTTCAAGCTATCCAACGTCGGGCAGATTTTTTTCAGGTTGACATAAACTCGTAAACATTTGTTAAGCTCGTTCCAATAGTAAGCATTGTCACGAATTCCTGTATTAATAAAAAAGTGGAGCATTTTCAGTTCGACTTTCTTATTCTCTTGGATTTGATTCTTATAAAATGGAACAATGTTCTTATATCCGATTCCTAATCTTGAGGTATAAAATTCAAATTTAGGCTCTTCTTCAGAAGCTATTCTTATTCCTACCTTAAACTTGCCATTGATTTCATCTGAAAGCAAGTCAATCTCTTCATAGTTATCTATAATGGGGACGCAATTCTTGTGGCCTTCGTTAATCAATCTAGCAATATTGCTAACATATTGAGCCCGTTTAAAGCCATTGCAAATCACAAAGGTTTTATCTGTGATTTTCCCTTCTCGTTTCAAATTCTCTACGATATCAATATCAAAGGCCGAAGATGTTTCAATATGGATATCATTTTTTAGAGCTTCATCCAAAACATACTTAAAATGGGAACTCTTAGTACAATAGCAATAATTATACTTCCCTTTATAATTATGTTTTTTAATGGATTTGGCAAACCACCCTTTGGCTCTATTGATATTATTCGATATCTGAGGCAAATAGGTGAATTTTAAAGGAGCCCCATATTCCTCAACCAATTTTTTCAAATCAATATCATGGAATCTCAAGTAATTACCATCTAAGGTAAATTCTTCTTGGGGGAAATAAAAAGTCTGATCTATTAAATCTACGTATTTGGTATTCATTACTTATTTTTTGAAAAATTTAAAATTGTGAATTATATATTAACTCACCATGAAATTAACAATAAATAAAGAATATTAAACCAAAAGAGGTACAATAGTCGTTGCAACAAACCCAAAGAGGTTTCGACTAGAAAGGTTCATTTTTACGGAAGTTAGCTTTAAAATTCGGTTTCCCAATCTTTGGGTTACTTTTGAATATGACTCCCTATTTTTCAAAAGCCCGAACGTACAAACAGATTTCAAATTGTTCAGCTAAAAAACTTCTGCAAATGAACTATAAAAAATTAAATTTAAAAGGATTTTTTAAAAAAAAATAAAAACTATTAACTACAACATTTTCAACAAGTTGACTTCCTGCTCAGTCAAATGTTTCCAATATCCTCTAGGAATATCTTTTTTAGTTAGGTGTGCAATAGCTACACAATCTACTTTGATAATGTTGTAACCCAAATGATCAAAAATATTCCTGATAATGGAGTTTCCAATATTCTTAATTTTTAATCCAATTTGATTGTGAGCCTGACCGTCAATAAAACTAATTTCCTCAACAGTGACATCCTTTCCATCAATAGTTAAACCTTCTTCAATTTTTTTGAAGTCTTCATACTTCAAATTTTTATCAAGTTCTATTTGAAATAATCTTGGAACACCTGTCTTGGAACTAGTGAATTTTTTGGTAATGGAATCATCATTTGTAAACAAAAGCAGACCAGTAGAATTTCTACCCAACCTTCCTATAGGCTTAATTTTAGCATTGGTAGCATTGGCAACCAGGTCCATTACAGTTTTATCTTTTTGGTCACTTGTAGTTGTAGCAAATCCTTTTGGTTTGTTCAAAAGAACATAGGCTTTTTTCTCCGGATAAATACGGGCTCCATCATATTTCACTTCGTCTTCCAACTTCACCTTATACCCCATTTCGGTAATCACCTTGCCATTTACCGTAACCAACCCAAGAGCTATATGTTCATCTGCTTCCCTTCTTGAACAGATTCCTGAATTTGAAATATATTTATTCAACCTTACTTCATCTGGGTTCCCAGAAGGTTTGGAGTTGTTTTGTTTTTTTATAGGGGCATTCCCGCGAGCAAAACTCTTTCCTCCTGAAGCACTACCACCCCTACCTGACCTATTATTCCCACCGCCATGTCTTTGACCTCTACCTGATGGTTTTCCTTTTCCGCTTGTTCCTTGCTTTCTGCTCATGGTTAAAATTTTATGCAAAGATATAGGATAATTACCCGCTTAATCAAATGCTTGGGATTTTATTTAACAAGATAGACACATCTATCAAAGGAATACTAGCAACTCCCGCCAGAATAATAAATTTCAAGATATTATGAAGTACCAAATAATGCAGCTTACGTTTTGACATCCAAACCAATAATTGAAATATTACCAAAAGTAAAATACTTAAGTAAAAATAATAGTTCATTCGTCCTACATGATATTTAAAAATCAACAACATGGCGGGAATCAACGTTAAGGCTGCCAATATAGCCAGCATAATTTTGGACGTTTTTTCTCCAAACACTACAGGAATGGTTCGATAGTTTTGGGCTATATCACCTTTAAGGTTTTCCAAATCCTTGACTAATTCCCTCATGGAAATCACCAAAAACAGAAACATAGCATGGACAAAAATGACGTGTTCAAAATTCTTGTAATAAATAAATACAACAAAAAATGGGGTGATTGTCAAGGTTGCAGAAACCAGATTCCCTACAAAAGGGATTTTTTTAAGCTTATGGGAATAAAACCAGATTCCAAAAATATAAGCCGAAAAAAAGACCACCGCTCTAAAGGATACGGCACTCGCTAATATAACCGTTAAAAAATTAAGCACAAAATAGAATGACAATTTGGTATTCTGGCTTACCAACCGATCCAACATGGATTTTTGAGGTCGATTAATTAGATCTTTTTCAGAGTCATAAAAATTATTAATTATGTACCCCCCCGCAATGGCTGATGCCGAAGCGAGGACCAACATCAATAAATTCCAATCAAAAACTACATCTTTCACGGGTTTGTCATGCGCCATAATATATACGGAAGCTAAATATTGAGCCACAACAATGGCCAATATATTATACCCCCTTATTACGGAGAACATACTGAAAAACTTAAGAAGTATATGTTTTTGTCGGCGAGAAAGCATAATTGCTTATGCTTTTTTGAGTATCCGTTTAAATAATTTAAAACATAAAAAAACCATCAAGGCTAGAAACAAAAACAACAGTGCCTGCCAAATGAATAACCCGAATGAAAATTTATGAATGAATGTGTCCATAAAGTGACTGAGAATTAAAAGTTGTAAACGACTTCCAATCTATAATCTTTCAAAGCTAATTTCGCTTTTTCAAAATCCTCGGCAAATCCCAAAATATAGCCTCCACCACCAGAACCACAGAGTTTCAAATAATAGTCGTTTGTTTCCAATCCTTTCTTCCACAGATCATGAAATTGCTTTGGAATCATTGGTTTAAAATGACTTAAAACGACTTTAGATAGTTGCTTGGTATTCTTAAAAAGCGACTTGACATCTCCATTCAAAAAATCTTCTACACAAGCATCTGTATGCTTAATAAACTGGTCTTTTAACATTTTGCGAAAACCTTCCTGCTTCATGTTTTCCATAAAAATGCCTACCATTGGGGCTGTTTCTCCAACAACACCACTATCAATTAAGAACACAGCTCCTTTACCATCTGCTTTTTGGCTAGGAATACCTGTAGCTTCAATATTATCTTTTGAATTGATTAAAATAGGAATACTTAAATAACTATTTAACGGATCTAAACCAGAAGATTTTCCGTGAAAAAAAGATTCCATTTCAGAAAAAATGGTCTTTAATAGTAATAATTTATCTCTGGTTAAATTTTCTAATACCGTGATTTTATCCTTGGCATATTGGTCATAAATAGCGGCTACAAGTGCTCCACTACTTCCTACTCCGTAACCTTGAGGAATGGAAGAATCAAAATACATTCCCGCTTCCACATCCTTCTTTAAAGCTTCAATATCAAAAGTCACCAATTCTGGATTGACATTCTGCAAATAATCAGCAAAACGTTTTAAACTTTGATTGGATTTTATCGATTCTTCTGAAGGAGTTTGTGTCACTTTTAACGCCCCGTTATAAAAATTGTAGGGGATAGATAACCCTTTGGAATCTTTAATAATTCCATATTCACCAAAGAGTAGTATTTTAGAGTAAAATAAAGGTCCTTTCATGTAAAAAGCGCGTTACTAGATAAAGATACGTATAATTATTTAATTTGGTTTGCACCAAATCCTATTTGGTCGCAAATATATTGTTCGTTTTGACAATATGCAACTAACTCGTTTTCAATAAATTTTAAAATTTCAACTGACTCACTTTTAGGATACAATACATGCACGTTAGCACCAGCGTCCAATGTAAAACTGATAGGCAATCCGGTATTTTTTCTGAACTCCCAAATCTTATTGATAACCTCCAAGGTTTTTGGTTTCATCAATATAAAATAAGGCATACTGGTCATCATCATAGCATGCAGGGTCAAGGCCTCACTTTCTACCAGTGAAATAAAACTATCTAAATCTCCAGCCTTCAAAATCGTTTTTAAAGATTTCATATGGTCATGGGCTTGAGAAAATCTATTTAAAGCATATGGGTGTCCATACATTAAATTGTGACCTACTGTACTACTTACCTGCTTTTCCCCTTTATCTATCAACAAAATAGTATCTTGATATTCTTTAAAAACGGCATGCACTTCATAAGGGTATCTTATTCCAAATAAATCAGAACTCCCCTCGATTGATGGCGTTTCACCCCAAACCACTAAATCACCTTCAATACTTCTGCAAGCCGACCCCGAACCCAATCTTGCTAAAAACGAGGCCTTTTTATTAAAATACGCATCATCCATAGAATCCCCTAGAAGTTGTTTTTCTAAACTCATTAAACACAAAGCCAAGGCACTCATACCTGATGCCGAGGAAGCTATTCCCGAACTATGAGGAAAGGTGTTTTTAGTTTCGATTTGAAAATGGTAATCTTTCAAAAAAGGCAAATATGATTCTACCCTATCAAAAAACACTTCAATTTTGGGCTTGAAACTATCCTTTTGAAAACCATCCAATAAAACCTCAAATGAAAAACTTCCATCACTATCCCTTTTCTCATAAGTCAATTCGGTGATTGTTTTACAATGATTCAGTGTAAAGCTTATGGAAGGGTTTTCAGGAATCTGATTGGGCTTTTTACCCCAATATTTCACTAAGGCAATATTACTGGGCGATTCCCAAGTTACAACTCCCTTCTCAATTGTTTTGAAATAAGAAGCTGGAATGAATTCTTGTTCGGTCATGTTCTTTTAATCTGCTGACAAAGATAACAACTTTTGCATGGTATTGTAGTTTCTAGCAGTAGTAGAAATCTTTAATTTACGCTCAAAAAAATTGTTGTTAAGCTTGGATTTCCCGTAACCAATTCCCGAGAACAAGTAAATGCATTCAGATTTTATTATAAAGGCTTCATTTGGAAATGAAATCTTTGAAACATCGAGCACTAATTCTTTATTGGGTGCTTCAAACAACATCATGAAGTAACTCTTTTCCTTTTGTTCTTGAGGAAACGGACAATTATTAAAAATTTCCTCCAACTCTTCTCTAGTTTTACTCAGAACCTCAACCTCAAATCCGAAATGGTTTTTTATGACGTGAGCGACTTTAGCCGATACGCTTTTTGAATCGTTTAAATTTGTTTTCAAAATGACATTCCCACTTTGGATGTAAGTGCGAACCTCTTCAAAATCAGCTTCGGTTAGCATCTTTCGCAAATCGGCCATAGGGACTTTCTTTTGTCCGCCCACATTAATTCCGCGAAGTAAGACAATATACTGTTTCATTGTGACATGGCTTTAGCTGCCAAAAAACCTCCTGTCCAAGCATTCTGAAAATTAAACCCTCCTGTGATAGCATCCACATTAATTACTTCGCCGGCCAAATAGAGATTCTCTACAATCTTACTTTCAAAAGTTTTAAAATTGATTTCTTTTAAATCTACCCCTCCTGCTGTTACAAACTCTTCTTTGAATGTGCTTTTGCCATCAACCTGAAATTGAGCTCGCGTTAATTGCTCACTCAAGTTCTCCATTTGAACTTTGGTAAGATCTGCCCACTTTTCATTCTCATTTATTCCTGCTGCTAATACCAATTGTTTCCACAGTCTTTTAGGCAAATCAAATAAGGATTGTTTATGGACTATTTTTTTAGCTAATTGAAACTTGAACTCTTTTAAATCGTCAATAGTTTCTTCCAAAGACTGCCTTATAAAGTTGATTTCAATATCGAATTTGTAATCTCTGTTAGCCAATTCCAAAGCTCCAAAGGCAGAAAGCTTAAGAACTGCAGGAGCACTCAAACCCCAATGGGTAACCAATAAGGGCCCCTCGGAAAACAAGTTGGAATCCAAAACGTGTACCTCAACGTTAGAAGCCACAACCCCAGGAATGGAATTGATGCGAGCATCTTTGATATTAAATGTAAAAAGAGATGGAACAGGCGGGACGATTGTATGGCCCAATGTTTCAAGTAACTTCCAGGTTTTAACACTACTCCCTGTAGCAACTAGAAGTTTTTCACAAGTAAAATGGGAATCTTGGGTCGCAAGTGTAAAAAGGTCCTGTTCCTTTTCAACCTTCACTAATGATTGCTTGTAAAAAATTTCGACACCCATTTTTTTGGACTGCGAAAGAAAACAATCTATAATGGTTTGGGAAGAATCTGATTCTGGAAACATTCTGCCATCCTCTTCAATTTTAAGGGTTACACCTCTTTTTTCAAACCATTCAATCGTATCCCCGGTCATAAAACAATGAAACGGCCCTAATAATTCCTTCTCCCCTCTTGGATAATGCGTCACCAACTCTGAAGGGATAAATTCAGCATGGGTGACGTTGCATCGTCCCCCTCCAGAAATTTTAACCTTTTGAAGGCCTTCTTTATTTTTTTCTAAAATGGCTACGGAAAGTTTCGGATTCAACTCCGCTAAATTAATAGCAGCAAAAAAACCTGCCGCACCGCCTCCAACTACAATGACATCAAAATACTTCATTACTTTTTTATAGGTCGCATGAGACCTTCTTGAGCTACCGAAGCAACCAGTTTTCCTTCCCTAGTAAAAATATTTCCTTTGGCAAATCCTCTGGCATTTGAAGTATTAGGGGACTCTATGGCATACAACATCCAGTCATCAAAATCAAAATCCCTAAAATACCACATCGAGTGATCCAAGCTTGCAGTTTGAGTATTTCCCCAATGAGCCTTACTAGCGTGTCTATTCATGGCAGCCGCCAATATGTTATAATCAGAAATATAAGTAAGGATTTGTTGTTTAACAGCCAAATCCATAGGTTTAATGTCTCCTTTAATTTTGAACCACACATTGGTTTTGGGAGGTAAATCTTCTTTATTGAATGGATTCACAACCTCGACAGGCTTAAATTCTATAGGTCTATCTATTTCCAAGAAGGTCTTAGTTCTAGAAGGTATGGCATCTCCAAACTGCTCCAGCATTTCAGTCCAACTCAAAAGTTCTTCTGGTTTCTTAATATTTGGAGGCATTTCGATTTGGTGCTCATGACCTTCTTCCCTTTTATGAAATGACGATGACAGAATAAAAATGGTTCTACCTTCCTGTTCGGCCGTCACTCTTCTCACCGAAAAACTCCCGCCGTCTCTTACGTCTGCCACATTATAGTTTATAGGAACTTCTAAATGACCTGCCTCTAAAAAATAGGCATGCATAGAATGAAGCACTCTCCCATTATTAATAGTTCTGGCAGCAGCATTCAAGGCCTGTGCCAGAACTTGACCGCCAAATACATTGGGACTACCTACTGTTTTACTAACCCCCTGAAACACATTTTTCGAAGTTTCTTCCAGGGATAATAAATCAATTAAATTATCAACAGTATTCATGTTTTACTTTTAAGATGAACATTAAATCAATCCCAAAATTAAAAATCAAAGCCGAAACCAAAAGTAAATCTCCAACCTTCTGAACTTTTAAATAGGTTCACCGTTCCAGCTAAACTTTCTGCAGTGGCGATCCAAAATCCACCACCATAGTCATTGTGCCATTTATCTGATTGGTCATCTTGCACCCAAACACGACCCACATCAAAACCTCCAAATACGCCAATCTGCAAAGGAATAAAACTAGTTTTAAACGTATTGAACCCATAACGTAGATCGGTACTTCCCACTAGGGAATTTCTACCTGTAAACCGCTCGGTTCTATATCCTCTCAAGCCATTTTGATCTCCTATTTGAGCTGCTTGATAAAATAAAAAGTCGTCACCTATTCTCAATTGGGAGGCTACCTTGGTTTTTAATACCAATTTCCTATTACTTGATAAGGCATTATAGAACCCCAAATGGGTGTTGACAAAGCCATAATTGGTATCCAAATCTTCAAATTCACCTTTGATTCCCACGTTAAAAAGAAAATCCATACCTCTGGTTGGAACTACTTTCTTATCATAGCTTTCATAGCGGTAAGTAGCTTCTAGGGTTCCAAAAAAACGTCTATCAAAGAAATCAGAATCTAAATCAGGTTGGTAATCTTCAACAAACCGATCGCTTGATGGTTCTATTTCTATTCCTTCAGCTATGACATTAAACCCATAATCACTACCAAAGTTTCCACGCTTCACCAAACCAGCCTTAAGACGATAGATTCCTGTTCTAACCCGATTGTAATTAAGTCCCAACTCATCATCATAATTCTTGGTCTCATTACCATACCCAAAGAAATTATCACTATAATTTTCTGTGGTCAAAAGTCCACTTACTAATAAATTCCAATCCCTAATAGCATTGGCAAACTCCCCATCATAGGTAGCCTTAAATCCACTAGTAGCAAAATAATAACCTGCTGTAAACCGATGTTGTTGAGAGAATGGATTGGCTTGAAACCCTTTAATTGTTCTTTGAAAGGATGCTCCTAGCAGCAATCCATCATCCGGATTAAAGGCAACCCTTGGTGTGAATAAATTTTGTTTAACTATGGTTTTTTTATAATCAAATAAATTAAGATTGTAGATATCCGTAAATTTTACAGAACCGCCTTTCTTTTCTTGAATGGTATTCTTTTTACTCCAGTAATCATATACCCTTACTTTTTTACCACGTTTAATAATGTAAGTATCATTATTTTGACCGCCAATGACTCGGGTATATATCAAACCTTTAGCATCCCCACTTACCTCGATAACATCTTTATCATCCAAAGCATAAACCCAAATCTCCTTGGTTTGTTCTTTATCCAATACTCGATCTACAAGAACATCTGCTTTTTCACCATCCTTTATCCTTGATATCTTAACTCTGGTTTTGTTATCGGCCTCCCTAATTATTTCAATGTAATCATCTTTATCAGTACCCGTTAAAACCACCAATTCTGTTAAGATATTGTAGTATCTATCAGCAATATTGTCTAGTATAGATAATCTACTTTCAAAATTTTTCTTGATTTCTAATATAGTAGTGTCCCGTACTTCCTCCGGTATTCTAGAAAAAGCCTTTTCTATTACATCACTCGTGATATGACCTTGAATGTATTTGGCTTGTTCATGCCACATGTCTCGATCAGCTTGTTGGGATAATACCCGATCTAATAAAATACCGTCCTTGTTCATCCATCTTAAATCCTTGAGTTCGGCATCATACACCTGCAACTGCTTTGAGGCTTCTGAAATAAACTTAAGAACATCTAAAAAAGCACCGTCAAAATTTGAAAATACCTGATCCCTATCTCTTGGAATAGGTTTATAAATTTTATCTCCATTTTCTTGGTCAAACTGCGCCCAACGCCATTGATCCTGATGCCTGTCCCAATCACCTATCAACATATCGAATAAACGAGCCCGAACATATGCTTCTTGATCTATCTTATACTTTTCATCCTCTCTTATTTTTTCAATAATATCATGGGTACTTTCCAAATCATCAGCATAACCAAAGGTTCTTTCATTGGTATAATTTTCTTCTGGTCGCTCCACAATCATGTAAAGTTCATTCCCATAATCTTTATTGAAATCCTTTAAGTATTTATGCTTCGGAATGTAATAGATCTCAGGGTTTGTATGGTATACATCAATGGCTGAAGACAAATCGGGAACGACTGCAAAAGCATAAGGGTGAGCTGCCGTATAATAATCTAAAATGAGGTCCTCTACCACGGTTTTTTCAAACTGATCTTTCACATAGGCATCCTTAAAAACAGTTGATTGCAGCAATTGAGTTGCACTTTTCCTGAGTGCTCTCATGTTGTATTCCCTACCGCTTTTATCTTTAAGTCTTAAAGACCTTGTTTGATGCCCTCCTCCTGGCCTTACAATTTCAAGTCCACCTTTAAGCGTATCTAAGGTAGCAACTTTAGCATTGATTTTAGTACTATAAACATCGCGATAATGATTGCCCCAAAATGATTTAAAAAATTGTGATTTATCTGTTTCCTCCTCCGTATAAATTGATACTTCCACTTCATTGGGAAATGAATCTGGCAAATCTGAAACATCATAGTTAGGTTTGGAAGGAAACACCTCTTTTTGAAACAATAATTGGCTTTGACCATTTTCCGCACTAAAATACTTCACCCAACTACTACCATCTTTAAAAATAGTTAATTCCACAAAGCCTTGATGTCCTGTAGCAAAAACACCACTGTCTGCCAACACAGCTCCAGATTCCTTAGCTCCTGAACCCGAAACAATTTGCTTTACACCATCCTTCTCGATGTATTGAAGATTATGCTCATGACCTGACACAAAAATCACTTTGCCATAATCCATCGACACAACTTCCAATCTTTGCATCAAACTGTTATAACGCTCATTGTATCTATCTTGAATTGAAATCCCCCCTTGAACTCTTATTTGAGCTGCCAGCGAACTTAATATAGGTAGCGGAATGTTTTTCTCAGTTGGAAAAATATGCCTTTTCCAAGAGTAATATCCTCCATGAACACCATTGGTAAACATAGGGTGATGCATAGCAAGAACAATGGTCTTCTCTTGATTTTTTTTCAACTCCCCTTCTAATTCCATCAGGAATCGCTCACGTGTCTTTATTTCACATTCATCATTAATTGTGGGATGCTTATTCCAATCTTCCAAGTACCATTGAGTATCAATGATAATCAATTCAATTTTATCATTGACTTCAATTGTTTCTATCGGACAACCATTTTCTGGCTTAAACGTATTTTTACCTAAGGCTGCTTCTACAAATTTTTCCTGTTCTTTCACACCCTTTACACCATCGGCATACCATTCGTGATTTCCCGGTATAAAATATACATCGCCTTCAAAGCCTTCTACAGCTCTAAATTGGGCATTTAAGTTGTTTTCATCCTCTTGGCGGTCTTTATGATTTTCTGAGTGTAGACCAGAAGGATAAATATTATCTCCCAGAAAAATGGTAAAATCCCCTTTGGTTTTCTTTCCCTTTAAGTAGTCATTCAACGCGGTAAGACCCAAGGACATTCCATTTTCCGGAGACTTTCCTGCATCTCCAATTAAGTAAAAGGTTTTATCAGCTTCTTTAGTAGGAAATGTGTTGTTTTTATCGTCTTCATCTTTATACTGTGGACCATAGGTTCCACAAGATGTCATTAAAACGGTAAAGAATAAAACGAAAATTCTATAGTATCTTCTTTTCAAGCGGTTTAGGTTTTTAATAAACAATCTTAAGAGCTGCAGGACAACATGGAACACCCAATTTTATGACGTGCCCAATCAGGTCTCTTAGCAAACCATTTTTCCTTCTCAGGCTGTTCTTCATAGGGTTGTTTCAATAAATTGAAAAGCTCTTCTAATAAACTATAATTGCCAGTTTCGGCATCATCAATTGCCAATTGTGCCATGTAGTTTCTCAAGACATATTTTGGGTTGATTTGATTCATTTGTTTTGCTCTATCTGAATCTGATTTGGATTCCTTTTGAAGGCGAGTGGCATAATTATTAAACCAATGATTCCATTTCTTAATAGTTTCTTCATTATTCACATCTTCATAAAATGCTTCTTTAATGATTGCCCAGCCATCTTCCGGATGGTTCTTTTGAAATTGACTCAAGTTACGAAAGAAAATTGTCATATCTGTTTCGGTCAACATTAGGTTATCCTCTAGGGTCTGTATAAGCAATTTATCGGTTGGCAAGCTTTCTGAAAGGCCAATTTTAGAACTCATCATTTCTAAAAATTTCTTTTCATACGTATCCCTATAACCGTTCAAGATGTCCTCTAAAGCTTTGGAATCTTCTATAAGCGGATACAATGCATTAGCCAATTGTAATAAATTCCATAAACCTACATTAGGTTGATTCCCATATCGGTATCTTTTATGTTCCGCATCGGTAGTATTTGGCGTCCAACCAAACTCAAAGCCTTCTAACCAACCGTAAGGCCCATAATCTATGGTCAACCCTAGTATGGACATATTATCAGTATTCATCACACCGTGAACAAACCCAACCCGCTGCCAATGAATGATCATTTCCAAAGTTCGATTTGTTACTTCCTTAAAAAAATTAAGATAGACTGCTTTAGAAGGTGTACCCAATTCTGGATAAAAATACTTGATTGTATAATCAGCTAAAGCCTTTAAATTTTTCACATCCTGTCTTGCTGCAAAAATTTCAAAATTACCAAAACGAATGAAAGTTGGGGCCACTCTACAAACGATGGCTCCTGGCTCATATGCCGCGTGTCCATCATACATCATATCTCTCATAACTTGGTCTCCAGTTAACACTAGAGAAAGTGCACGGGTGCTTGGCACTCCCAAATGATACATGGCTTCACTGCACAAATATTCACGTATGGAAGACCTGAGCACAGCCAATCCATCTCCTTGTCGCGAATATGGGGTAGGGCCAGCACCTTTTAATTGGAGCATCCAACGCTTGTTTTTATGATAAGCTTCAAAAAGGTTAATGGCCCTTCCATCTCCCAACTGTCCGGCCCAATTCCCAAATTGGTGCCCACCATAGTTCATAGCATAAGGCTTAGTATTTGGGTAAATATCATTTCCAGAAACCCAATCCAAAAATTCTTTGGACTTGACCTCTTTAATTGACAACCCAATGTTCTCAATCATTTCTGAAGAGACATGAACCAATTGTGGATGGGATGGTTTTACTGGCTCTACATAGGAAAATGCCGCTCCCAAAACTTGTCTCCTGTAGTTTTCAAGAATCGGATCTGCAAGTAGTTCTTTACTATATGTGTTATCTATAATCAATGGTATCTATTTCAATTTATTAGCGTGCCATTCTCTCAGCTTAGAAAGTTTAGGAGAAATGACATAGGTGCAATAGCCTTGAGAAGGATGCAATTTATAATAATTTTGATGCTCTTCTTCAGCTTCAAAAAAATTCACCAAAGGACTTATTTCTGTTACTATAGGAGCGTCGTAATATTTTTGAACTTCTGAAACCACCTTCTCAGCCACATCCATTTGCGCTTTATCTTTATAAAAAATCACAGACCTATATTGGGTTCCCACATCAGCCCCTTGACGATTCAAGGTCGTTGGGTCATGGGTAGTTATAAATATGATCAAGATATCGGCTAATGAAATAATCTTTGAATCAAATTCAACCTGCACAACCTCTGCGTGACCTGTAAGACCTGAACAAATCTCACGATAAGTAGGTTTTCCAGGAACCGTACCTCCAGAATACCCTGAAGTTACTTTTTCGACTCCCAAAACCTCTTGGAAAACTGCCTCAGTACACCAAAAGCATCCTCCTCCTATAACAATCGTTTCCATTTGATTATTCATTGGCTACAGATTCACTTTCCAAAACCAAAGAAGCAGAATTGACACAATACCTTAACCCACTGGGTTCAGGACCATCAGGAAACACATGCCCCAAGTGGGCATCACAAACATTGCAAAGAATTTCAACCCGCACCATTCCCATAGTCACATCCTTTTCATATTTCACGGCGTTTTCTTTTACAGGTTGCGTAAAACTGGGCCATCCCGTTCCAGACTCAAACTTTATAGTGGAATCAAAAAGGGGTTGATTACAACAAACACAATGATATTTTCCTGGTTTATGACTAGAACAAAACGCTCCAGTGCCAGCCATTTCGGTTCCTTTTTTTCTTGTTATTCTAAATTGGTCTGAGGTTAAAATTTCCTTCCAGTCTTCCTCTGATTTCTCAACTCTACGTTCAGGATTGGGATTGCCATTAACTGCAAAATCTATGATATGTTTCCAAAGTAACATGGTATTTCTCGCTTTAATATTTTAACATGAGAGGATAAGTTAGCAAAAAGGAAGTCAGTGAAAAACAGTTTTATAAAAGGTTTAACAAGATTTTTCCGCTATTTGTTTTAATATTGAAACAAGTATGATATCAAGTTTTTTTCTTTATCCAACTTTATTTCAAAATAAGTTATTTTAGTACTTTGTATATCAGTTAATTTCAAAATATGTCGCAAATAGTTAAGAAAGCCGAAGAATTTGTTTTCAACCTTTTCAAAGAAAATTTGGATCAAAGTTTTTTGTACCACAATTTCACCCATACCGAAAGGGTTTTGCGAAGCCTTCGGGAAATTATAGATGGCAATGAAGACATAGATAAAGAAACTGCTAAAGCACTTCAATTGGCAGCTATTTTACACGATACAGGGTACACAGTTACCAGAAATAATCATGAAGAAGAAAGTGTCAAAATTGCAAAGAATTTCTTGAAAGAAGAAAACGCTGATGATAGCATCATTGAAAAAGTGAGTCAATGTATATTGGCTACAAAAATGAGTGATGAGCCGAAGTCCCAAATTGAAAAGATTATTAGAGATGCTGATTCTTCTCATTTTGGCAAAGAATATTTTGAGGAAGCTAGTGAGTTTTTGAGGAAGGAACTTGAAATACAAGGTATCGCTCAACATTCCAGTAGTGACTGGCTGAACGAGAATATTAAAATGCTTAGTACTAAGCATGAGTTTTATACCGATTATGCCCTGAAGAATTGGCAACCGCAAAAAGAAAAAAACTTAGGCAAACTTATTAAAACAAAGAATAAGTTAAAGAAAAAGCGTAAAAAGGAGGAAATGAAGGCCAAAATGAAGGCCAAATATAAAAATGCCAGTCCAGAAAGAGGCATTCAAACCTTCTACCGTGTGGCGCTAAGAAACCACATTAAGTTAAGTGATATTGCCGATACAAAAGCCAACATATTGCTTTCGGTTAATGCCATTATTATTTCTTTAGTGCTATCTAACTTAATGTCTAAACTGGATAGTCCATCAAATGCTTATCTAATTATTCCAACTGCCATATTTTTAGTTTCCAGCATTATATCCATGGTACTTTCCATTATCGCCACAAGACCTAATATTACGCGCGGTGAGTTTACCAAGGAAGATGTGGAAAACAAAGAAGTCAATTTGACCTTTTTTGGAAATTTTCATAAAATGAAACTCGATGAATATGAATGGGCCGTTGACGAGCTACTTCAAGACAAGGAATATGTTTATAAATCCTTAACCAAGGATTTATACTTTTTAGGAAAAGTATTGGATAGAAAATACCGAATCCTCAGAATGACCTACACCTTCTTTATGGCAGGAATGATTATTTCAGTTATTGCCTTTATGATTTCCTTTCATAAAAATGGAAAAAAGGATCTAGATGATGTCATTAGTTATCATCAAGAACAAACCGTCATTCATAAAGAAATAAAAGATTATGATTTAATGGTTTCCATCAAATCCTCATAAGTGTAAAAGGAGTTGCCATTTTTTTGATCTTCCTCATTGTTCGTATAAAGAATACTAACCCGTATAGCTTTTAAACCAGTTACGCCTTGTAAATCCTGAAGTTCAACCACTTGAACATCATCACCCAAAACATGTTTTGACTGTAGGAATTTTATATAACTTAGATATTCCTCTTCGTCCTCGCTTTGAGAGTATACAATGCAAAGCTTTCCACTTTCGGTCACCCGTTGTTCTGTACCCTTAATAAATGCCTTATCCACCCGTTTTTTAACCACTTCATATCTAGCATTGTAAGATCCATCAACATCAAATTGCTTTTCATCCATTCTGAATCGAATGGATAATGGTTGGTTAAAAACAAGAATCATTGATGCAACTTCCAAGTTTACAGGATATAAATGCTGGTTGTTATAAAACTCATTTTCCATTTCACACATAACCTGCATTTGCCATAAACGCAAATTATATAAGTGCATGATATTAAAACTGGTTTCTTTGGTTATGGATTCACCTATATACATATTGTGCTCCACTCCATCTGTTTTAAATCTTTCAAAGAAGTGCGGATACATGTCTTGAGCACCTAATTGCCGCCTATCCAACAAGTTTGCCATGTTTCTATTGAGTAGACGAATGGTCTTATCGTAATTTTTCCTATAATGATAAATGACATCCAAATCTTCATCAATTTTCTTGAAATAATCGTCGATATCATTTTTTAATTCAGAATGACTTTTTCTTAAAAGTTCAAAAAACGGACTCATTTCCTTTTTGAAGAAATGGGTAATTTGTCTTTCGCTATCCACCTTGAAATCACCTTCAATTTGACTTACATATTCTTGAACTTGAAAAGCCATGTGATCATAAATGGGCATAACCTTTTCTTTTCTAGCCTCATTAATAATCTTAAGAGCCAAATTGAGCTGAAGCTTTAAATCCTTTTGAGTTGCTTGATTTCTAGCTTCGGAGGAACCACTCACATCAATTTGTCCAAATAAGGGATAAACGTCATCAAAGGAGATCTTACTGAATGATGTATTTCGGTTTTCTATAATATTTTCTTTGATAAACTTCTCTGCCGCTCGTCTAAATTTCCAGTGCACACTAGGATGAATGGAGGTGCACTCCTGTTGAATCACCGCCTCTACCATGTTCTCATATTCATTCTTAGAATTCTCAACAGCATCCACAAGGTGCGGCATCACATCTGCCAACTTTTGCGCATTGATGCTATTCAGTTCTTTGGGGGTAAAGGACACCAATTCCAATACGCCCAACAGTCCCTCTTGATTTGCTATGGGTGCAAAAATGGCACTTTTCACTCCCTTTTCTAGTAAATGTTTTAAGAAGGCTTTCTTTGTTTTATTTTTCTTGTACGTAGCTTCTACATCAGAAATAGCAAAGAATTTTTTCTCATTCAACAGTCTATTGAAAGACCACCTACTCAAAAAATCGGAACAATTAATACACTCCTCATCATCTAGTAAATAACTACTCATTGTTTGCCCATAAGCTCTCTCAAAAGTGACATCCTCTTTATTGTATATGGAAAAGCCCACCTTCAAATCTTTCAAACCAAAAAAGGCTTGAAAAATATTCTCGAAATCTTCTATGAAATCTTTTTTTGATGGGTCTCCCCTTGAAATTAAACTGGACTTAATATTAGAGATAGCTTGATCATTTGTCACATCAAATATGTTTGAAATGACAAATCCCTTCAACACGTATCCATTTGGTGGAAACTTCTCTTTCCAAAGATCTATATCATCAAAGTTATCCAGAAGTTGATCCAAATCCTTTTCGGTAATTTTGGGCGTTTCAGGTTTTCTTTCTACCTCAATAAAATCGGCATTATAGAGAATCTTATAATGTCTAGTTATTCCATTTGAATCTGGAATTTCATAGAAAAATGGGCGCTTGAAATTTAAGCTTATACCATAACAATGATAAAGAACAATGGTGCAAAGCAACACATAAGATTCAGTGTCATTTAAGTTATGTATTGTTATCTCAAAATCATCACCTGCTTCTGAAATGATGGTCTTAAATCTTTCACTCGAATTAAAAATTATATTATGTAGTGGTAGTGATGCTGTTTTGATTTCATTATCTGTTAGGACATCAGCAAATGAATCCTGCAGCAATACCTTTATTTGATCTTGATAAGTGTCTAAAAGAGCTAAATCACAAAAGCCATCTCTTAAAGCAGGATAAGGTTCTTGCACCTCCAAAATACGCTTAGCCTTAGAAGCCAGATGTGCATCCTCAGATTTTGCAAGCTGCTCGTACTTCTCAAGGAGTTTGTTAAAACTCACCTTGAATTCCATTGGTGATATGATGCTATCGTTTAAGTCTATCATAGAATAAAGATACAAATTATAGCGTTTGTCGGTACTTGACACTATTCATAACATGAAGTTAACACTTAAATTTTGACAATTAATGACGTTTTTAAGGCTAAATCTTTGACCTCTCCTCTAAAAAGCACAATTTCTAGGTTCATTTTTAAAATTCCTTAAACAAATTCTTTAAATTGTCAAACCAATTTTCGTATGAAAATACCTCATCAGATAAGAATCTTCCATCCCCAAAAAAAATATTTTTTTCTATGGGTAATGCTTTTCATTGCCCAAATAGGACATTCTCAACTATCTGACTTCAACTTTTCGGTTTCATCAACCGACGAAACTTGCTCTGGAAATGGCTCTATTCAAATGACGGTGTCAGGAACAACGGCTGGTTCAACGATACTTTACACCTTATATGAATATCCTGATGTTGGAACGCCTATAGCCCAAACTTCTAACAACGCTTTCAATAACTTGGAGTCAGGCGATTATCTAGTAATTGCCACACAAACCTTGAATAACGAACAAGGTACTCAACAGGCGGATGCCACTATTGCCAACGCAACAACAGCCCTAGATTATGAAATCACTCAGTTTTATTCAAACAATTGTACAACCACTAACCTAGAGATTATAGTACTTTCTGGGAACCCAGTAACCTATGAAATCATATCGGGACCCATCACAGTCCCTACACAATCCTCAAACATTTTCAACAATCTTCCAGTAGGCACTTATGTAGTTAGAGTAAATGACGATTGTGGAAATGCACTTACAAAAACATTTACTGTTGTTTTAGGCACCAATAGTTTGAATATAGATGAAGTATCACTTCCCGCAATATTTGCGAGCTGTGATGAAATTGACATTTTTAATCAAATATACCCTGATGAGGGAAGCCAAATATCTTACCCGCTTCAAATTACATACACGGTTTACCCACCCGATGGATCTCCCAGCGTCACCTATAATCAAACAATAAGCAATGGAGATGGATTAGGAACCCTTGCTACCCAAACTATAGGAATTTTTGAACACGAAGAATTTGAAATTGATATTGTTGTAGAGGATGGATGTGGTAATCTAGCCAATCTTAATGACACCATTTTACCGGAACCCCTTATTGTCATTGCCCCATTTAGAAGTGAATGCGGAAGAAGTTTTTCGGTCATTACATCGCAAATCACTCCTCCCTATACCATGGAGATCACAGATTATCCCGACGGATTTGATCCCAGCGAGTACAACAGTATGCATCCCGGCCCCTTTACCGAAAATGGGGTACATCCTGATGACATGGATGCTGACTTACCCTACGGATCCTACACCGTTGAAGTAGAAGATAGTTGTGGGCGTACAGCCAGTCTCACCTTCACTTTGGAGGAAATTTTAATAGACCCTATTGTGGTGCCTATGGATAGTGGCTGTGGCGTCTCATCTGGCAGTATTCTTATTAAAATTCCTACTAGGGAAATGGTATCTGCCAGTATTATTGTAGCACCAGACGCCTTTGATGAAACCCTTCCTTTTGATGTTTCAGAATTTATTTCAAGTGACGGCAGCTCTTTAACAGTTGAAAATTTACCGATGGGTGACTACATAATTTTAGTTATTGACGAATGTGGTGATGAATATGAAATTGAATTTACAATTCCAGAAGCTAGTGTTGTGGAACCGATTATTTATACCACACCAAATTGCGAAACAGAAACAGGAACTTTGAGGATTTTTAGTCCTGTAGCAGATATTGCATCCATTTTAATACTTCAAGCTCCTCCAGAATTTTCTGAAGCCTTACCATATGACTTTAGCGCTCAAATAAATACTATTGGTATTTTTTACACAAATCAATTGGCTGCTGGAGACTACGTGGTACAAATTACCGATGAATGTGGCAACATTGATGATTTAAACATTTTCGTACCCACCTATTACACCACACCTAACATTTATAATTTGAATGTAAACTGTGGTTCCTTTGATGTAGGTGTTTTTGAGACCAATAATTCCATCCATTCAATTACTTATTGGTTTCAAAAATATTTCCCAGAAGCTGATACTTGGGGACACCCTGATACAGGAGCACCCTATACAGAAGGTGATATGCCCAACACAGACAATGCTATTCAAATGCAAAATGAGGAAATGATTTATAACATCTTTTTGACAGGGACTTTTAGGCTTGTTAAAGCATTTAAAGTGTATAACAACCCTAATCCAAATGCCTTTTGTTTAGATATTTTTGCGGAATTTGAAATTTCACAGGATTTGATTATCCAAGATGTTTTCAATTTAAACTGTGATGGATCTTCTGGAAATTCTGATATCCTTGTGGATGTTATTGGGATTGCACCCTACAATTTTAGTATTATTTCACCCTTTCTGATAGATAATGGAGAAGATAACATTTTTACCGATCTTCCTCCTGGCACCTACGAGATTAAAGTAGAAGATGCCTGTGGGAGTATCGAAAACACCATTGTGAATTTAGAGGATTTGGTTCCCGTAGTTAGTGTTTTTACTCCCGACGATATTGTCATTTGCAATGAAAATGGCTCTACAACGGGCCAATTTGATTTAACTCAACAGACTTCTCAAGTTCTAGGGAATCAAAATCCAGAAAATTACACGGTTACCTATCATTTATCCCAGAGTGATGCAGATTCGGGTAATAATCCCATTTCAACAACGTTTACTAATACGTCAAGCCCTCAGACCATATATGTTCGTGTAGTACATAATACACTTGAAATTTGTCATGGCACGACCTCCTTTCAAATTATTGTAGGCTATCCACCTTCTTTAAGTGATTCCGAAAATATTATGGTTTGTGATGGTAGCTCAATCATGTTACAGGCAGACCAGGGATATGATGCCTATTTATGGTCTACAGGTCAGTCAACACCTAGCATCGTGGTAACTGATTCAGGTGAATATACCGTGACGGTCTCAAATAATTTTGGAGACTTTTATTGTGATAGTACTAAAACTTTCACAGTTTTCTCTTCAAGCATTGCCACAATAGAATCCGTTGAGACTACAGACTGGACAGCAAACAACAATACTATTGAGATAACAGCCTCCGGATTTGGTCACTATGAATATTCTATTGATGGTTTCAACTTTCAAGACTCCAATTTCTTTGGAAATCTGCTTCCTGGTGAATATACGGTTTACGTCAGAGATAAAAATGGTTGTGGCCTAGTTACTGAAGTAGTATATCTTATGAATTACCCTAGTTTTTTCACCCCCAACGACGATGGTCAAAATGATTTTTGGCAAATTTATGGTGCCGAGACTGAACCTGGTTTGGAGGTTATAATTTTTGATAGGTACGGCAAGTTACTTACTACTTTCAAAGGTTCAGATTGGGGATGGGATGGTACATACAACGGTCATAATATGCCTTCTAATGATTACTGGTTTCTGGTCACTAGAATAAGTGGAGAAACATATCGAGGACACTTCTCCCTAAAGAGATAAAAGCCCCTTTCGGAGCTTTTATTTATTTCATAAGGCTTATGGCAAATCCGCCACCCTCAGCCAATTCTAAAGTCATTTTAGAATCTTTGGTAATTTCCATGTGTTCAATCTCTAAAGAAGTAGGGTTTGTATCCCAATGAGCATCTTTTCCATCTTTATAAATAGAGGCTTTATATGTTACACCCTCTTCAAGGAAACTAAAATCCAAGTCGATTGTTCTCGAATTTTCATCGGTAATACCTCCAACAAACCAGTTCCCCGTTTGTCGCTCTTTTCTAGCAATAACAACAAAATCACCCACTGCTCCATCCAAGACATCGGTTGCTTCCCAATCCACACCTACATCTTTGATAAATTGTAAAGCATCTGGTCTAGACTCATAATGTTCCACCAAATCTGCGGCCATTTGAACCGGACTGTAGATTACTACATACAAGGCCAATTGCTGTCCCAACGTAGTGTTGACTTGATTATCCTTTTTATAATCATCAAATTTAATATCAAATATTCCAGGTGTATAATCAATAGGTCCAGCTAACATCCTAGTAAATGCAACAATAGGTAGATGTTCTGGTGGATTACCACCATCGGTAGCCCAAGCATTGAATTCCTGTCCACGCAAACCTTCCCTTGAAATAGTATTCGGGTAAGTTCTTCTTAAACCAGTTGCTTTTATTGGTTCATGCGCATTGATAGCCACTTGATAACCTGCAGCTTTTATAACAGCATTGTTGTAATGATTCACCATATATTGACCATGATGATATTCTCCCTTGGGTAAAATTTTCCCGACATATCCCGTCTTAACGGCATGCATCCCTAAACTTTGCATAAGTGCATAGGCAGTATCTTGTTGCTTGGTATAAGTTTCAGTGGCCGCCGATGTTTCATGATGCATAATCACTTGTACACCCTTTTCTTTTCCATATCTCACCACCTCTTCAATATCATAATCTGGGTAGGGCGTTACAAAGTCAAAAACACCTTCCCTATCTTCAAATCCTATCCAATGTTCCCAACCTGTGTTCCATCCCTCTACCAAAACACCACCTATATTATTCTTAGCTGAGAAATCAATATAATTTTTCACGTTTGCGGTAGTAGCCCCATGAGTTCCATTTGATTTACCTCCTTCGGTCCAAGTGCTCATATCTTGAGTCATACCATAATCCCAAGACGATTTCCCCAAATGCATTTCCCACCAAACTCCAGTATATTTCATAGGTGTAAACCAAGACACATCACCTATTTTATTCGGTTCATTCAAGTTGACAATCAATCGAGATTCAATTAAAGAAGGAGCATCTTTAGTAATTTGAATGGTTCTCCATGGCGTTTCAAAAGGTACTATTTTTTTCACCTTATACTCGGTATTCTCTCTTCCTACCAAAACACTTTTTAAATCTAAATTTTCTGTATCCACCTGCAGTGTCATTCCAGAAAAATCAACCAAGGCTGCCTCGTGAAAACTTAAATGTGTTCCATCTGAACCTACCATAGTGACAGGAGTGTTTACGGCATTATTCGGAATATGTGTTTGCGCTAAATTGGGATGGTTTCTTTTACTTATCGCATCCACTTGAGATAATTTAGTCGTGTTATAAAGATGCTCATATATATCCCAATCACCAGGAATCCAAAAAGTTTTATAATCTTCATTTAAGTTGAATTCTGTATTCTCTTCAGAAATCAGGGCTTCCTTGAAATTTTCTTGTTCCGGAAATTCATATCTAAAACCGATACCATCATCATAGACTTTAAAAATTAAATTCATTTTTCTCTTTAAAGATGATGTTTCCTCCAGTTGTATTTTCAATTCATTATAATGGTTTACAACATCCAATTGTTCTCCCCAAGGCATTTGCCAGGTCTCATTAAAAGATTTGGTTTCTGTATTGACAACCATCAAACTATCACTGAACGATTTGGTATTTGTAAAATCGAAGCCCAATGATGACGTGTCCACAATCACCTTTTTATTAAACACAACAGAGTAATAGGCCTCTCCTGACTTGGACAAACCAAAGTCAACTTCAATTTCCTTGTTTGGAGATAAGACCTTATAGACTTCTTGTTTTTCTTCTGTTTGGCAAGCCGATAAAAGGATTGTCAACAGGAACATTGAAAAATATTTCATACTATTGTTTTTCAAGCAACACGATGGTTGCCTCTGAATTTATTGTTACTTTTCCTTCTTTTACTTCTACGATTTGATCTGAATACGCCTCATGAAGAACGGCTCCATTATCAAACACTTGCGCTACATCCAGTACCTTTTCTCCTGTTGGCAGATCTAATCCGATGAGCACTTCATCTTTGTAATCGCCTTGAACAAAATTTCTGGAGAATACATAAGGGCTTTGAGAAATCATTTGATGAACCCCAGCTCCTATTGCTGGATGGTTTGCCCTAAATGTCCCCAATTTTTGCCAATGTTTTAAAACGGCCTGAGTTTCTGGATTGTTTTGAATAGCTTCCCAATTCATATTGGAGCGTAAATTAGCATCACCGTTGGCGCCTTCTACAATTAAAGGTCGTGCTGATTCATCCCCATAATAAACCTGAGAAGTTCCAGGACACAACAATAACTTATTTGCTGCCTCATAAGGCTTACTCCTTTCCTTATCAAAGGGTGCTCCATCATCATGGGAAGTCAAATAATTTAAAACACCATAACCCTTTAAGTCATTTTGAAGAATCTGATTGTATTTAGAAAACATATCCTCATAGGACATTTGGGCTGCATTCCATTTAATTTCAAAATTGATTAAACTATTGAAGGCACTATCAAAATAATTTACTTTTCTATCGCCAAAATCAAAGGCGGTTGTATGACTAATATTGTAATTATAAACTTCACCAACCAAATAGAAATCATTAGCATCCAATACTAAGCCTGGATGTTCTGTTTTCCATTGAGAAAAAGCTGAATCACATACTTTTTTGAATTCTTGCCACACATAAGGCTCGGTATGTTTAACCGTATCTACTCGATACCCATCAATTCCATACTTTGTAATATAATCTGCCAACCATTTCATTATGTAAAACCGTGGCGATTTTGGCAATCCTGTCTGGTCAAAAAAGGTTGCTAGTTCTGCTACCTCTTGCTCATATCTACCTTCCGCTTTCCATTTTTCTACCAATTGCGGAGGCAACTCTACCAATTCGTTGCTTTCTGTTTTAACATCTGGCAAATTTTCAACCAAGGTACAGCTCACTGTACCATCAAAAGAATCAAAGGAACATGCTGGTCCTGTTCTAACCCAGTCATCTGGCCAAACAGGGTCTTTATCAGTAACCGGTCCGGTATGATTAATAACAGCATCAAGCAACACTCTGATTCCTTTGGCATGAGCCAAATGGATCATTTCCTTTAAATCTTCTTCTGTTCCAAAATTAGGGTCTAAAGAGGTCCAATCTTTCGTCCAATATCCATGGTAACCATAGGTAGCCCCAGTTCCTTCATCAGTTGCCCCATGAATTTGCTCTACAATTGGAGTTAACCAAATGGCATTGATACCCAGGTCAGTAAAATATCCATCTTTAATTTTTTGAATTACCCCTTTGATATCTCCCCCCTCAAAACCACGAAGCACTGCCGTTTCTTTGGTTCTATCAAAATTGACATCATTGGAAGCATCACCATTATAAAAGCGATCTGTCAACAAAAAGTAAATATTGGCTCCTTCCCATACAAATGGGGTTTCTACCTTAGCCATAGTCTCGACATTTTCTTTCTTTGGCTCATTTTTACAGGCCAACACAAAGATACAAAGCAAAAAAATGGCAGTAAATCGTTTTATCATAACTTTAATCAATCAATAATTTGAACTCCCATGGTTTAAAGGTTAGCTCTTGGCCTTCCTCATATTCCTCTTTTTCATTAGTAATGGTATTTAAATACTTTCCTTGTAGGCCATTTTGAAGTGTTTGAGTATCTGCTGAAACATTACCAATAAATGTTATTTTTTGTCCGTTATGGTCTCTAGTTATTTTTAGGATATTAGCATTAGAAAGAGGCTCTCTTTCAAAATTGGCATGTGCATTTATAGCGGCATTTGAATTTTTAACTTCTCCCAAATCAACTAACAAATCCCACATGGCTCCCTTGGTTTTAGGGATAGAATCTTTTTCAAAAAACTTTAATCGGTGATCCATACCATATTCTTGCCCTGAATAAATAAGTGGCATACCTGGAACCACATAACTTAAAGTAGTCATTAAAGGCGCTGCCTCACCCATACGTTCTTTTATTGTCCCATTCCACGAATTTTCATCGTGATTGGTTACAAAATTCATTAAGATATCATCTGCTTCATAATTCTTAAATCGCTCTTCAAAATAAGTATCAAAATCCTCTAAAGACTTCTTGCCTTGTGCCATACCATTCATTAAATGATGAAAATCCCAACCATAACACATATCAAACATTTGATCCCCTTTAAGAAGTTCGGCTTCATGAGCTTCAGCTAACATGAATACTGGTTTTGCGGCTCTAATTTTGGGAATGGCGTCAGCCCAAAAATCTGTAGGAACACTACCTGCCACATCACATCTAAATCCATCGATGTTCTCCTCTTTCACCCAATACAGCATATCTTCAATCATTTCATTTCTCATGTTTTGATTGTCATAATTCAAGTCTGCCGTATCGGTCCAATCGGTTCCTTCTGGATGAATAATTTCACCGTTTTCATTTTGAGTGTAATAATCTGGATGCTCCTTGATCCAAACATGATCCCACCCTGTATGGTTTGGCACCCAATCCAATATGACATAGATTCCATTATCATGGGCTGTTTTCACTAACTCCCTAAAATCTTCAATAGTTCCAAATTCTGGGTTGATTTTCGTATAATCGGTTACTGCATAATAGCTTCCTAAATATTTGCTTTGTTCTTCTTCTGGGAAATCTGATGCAAATTTGCTATCAGGGCCACCGGTAGCCTTTCTTTTGGTTTCAGAAATAGGAAAAACTGGCATCAACCAAACCACCTTGACACCCAACTCTTTTAATTGAGGTATGTCTTTGGTGAATTCTGAAAACGTTCCCTCTGATGAGTACTGGCGAATATTAGCTTCATAGATGACAGCCGTTTCCATATCCGATTTTGAAATTGGTTCCAATTGGACCTCAACGGTCTCTTCAGCGATTGGTTCAGGGGATTTGTTTTCATTTTTACAGGAAAAGAAAAACCCTATTAGTATTAGAAGGACAATTAGTTTTTTCATGACGTTTTATTTTAAATTCAATTCTATTTTTTGCTTTGTATTTGTATCCCAATCTATGCGTAAAGTTAAGCTTTGATTTACCTCACTCCATTGAAACTGGGTTTTAGCCCCATTCAATCTCAATTGTTTTGGTTTCTTTTCAATATTGTGGAGTACAAACTCTATTTGTTTATTGGAGTTTAAAGTTTGGCTTCTATGTTTGGTTTCAAAAGAAAGGACCAAGTGTTTATCCTGGAGCTTTGATCTAAACGCTATGAGTTCATATAGCCCCTTTTCAAAAGCATGTAATGTTTTACCATCATCATTATAGATTTCGGTGTGACGATCATCCACAGAATCATCATAATAAAAGTGTACGACCCATTCAGATCCATCATACCCTTTTGTTGATGTCATCGGTTTTGCCATCGTGATAAAACTACCACCTCTAACAAAAGTGGGAATACCATTTTTTTTTAAAGGAACTGTTTCGGTGGTCCCTCCCAAATATTTCTTATCAGAATAGAAATCAAACCAATTGGACGTTCTAGGAAAATAAACCTCCTGTTCCTTTTTATTTGCTTCTAAAACTGGGGACACTAATATATCATCCCCCCATAAATAGGCTTCCGAATAAGCTCGCAGGGTTTCATTTTCTGGTTCTTCAAAAAATAAAGCACGCATAAGTGGTAAACCTTGAGAATGATTTTGATAGACCAAATTATAATTATAAGGCAATAACTGATATCGTAACTCAATAGCTTCCTTAGCCAGTTTTTTTGCATTTTCACTTCTGAAAATTGGTTCGCTTGCCACTTCCTCCTGAGCGTGTGGTCTAAAAACAGGTTGAAAAACACCATATTGCAACCACCTAGCATAAAGCTCATCATCTAAAAATGGATTTGCAAACCCTCCTAAATCCGAATGCATATAGGCCAATCCCTGCATTCCCATTTGCAGTGCAATTTCTGGCTGACTTTGTAATCCGCCCCACGTACGATTTACGTCCCCAGACCAAGGCACCATGCCATAACGTTGAGAACCTGAATAACCAGCACGCATAAGAATAAATGGACGTTGGTTGGGGCTAGTTTCATAAAATGCCTTCTGCACCAGACGAGCCCAATCATGTCCATAGGTATTATGAACTTCATCTGCTGTTCCCGTTGCGTGAATAAGACCGGACGGATGTAATTCTGGTTCTCCCAAATCACCCCAAATACCAGTCACCCCCATACCTAATAATTCCTTGTATATGTTCTTAAACCAGTTAAAACCAGATGATGAATACACATCTATCAAGCCCGTGTTTCCGAAGAAAAAATCATAGGTATAAGGATTCCCTAAAGAATCTTTCGCCAACGCATCAGCCTTAACAGCTTCATTCCATCTATTTGAAGTAGTCAAAACAAAAGGCTCTGTTATTAAAACTGTTTCAACCTTTTGATCCCTAAGTGTTTTTATCATCTGCTTCGGATTTGGAAATGAATCGGTATCAAAAGCCAGATTACCCATGGTTCCAGTCACTTCTTTACCAAACCAATACAGATCTAAAATTATGGCGTCAACTGGTATGTTTTCTTCCCGGAATGTTTCAATAGTTTCCAAAACTTCTTTTTGCGAATGGTACCCAAATCTACTGGAGAAATTTCCCAATGCCCATCTCGGCAACATGGGTTGCCTACCAGTTAAATTTGTGTATTCGGATAAAAGTTCCTTCCAAGAATCACCTACCACTATTTGGTACGTTTTTCTTCCTGAAATGGTTTCGTATGTAAGCGTATTTCTTTCTTTGCTATCTAAATTCAAAAACCCAATGGGTGCATTATCAAAATGTAATAAATACTGTTTAGATGACAAGACAATGGGCAACGTAAAATTCATTAACTCACTATGTGTCTCGTAACCGTAATGTGCTTTATTGTAGAGTTCCAAACGATGACCGCGACGGTTCATCCCCAGGGCCCTTGCTCCACCACCATAAAGCACCTCGTCTTGTGAAATACCAAATTGAATGGTTTCATAGGTCTTGTTTCTTTGATATCCGTTTCTTTCGGAAATAACTTCCTGACCTTGATACCAATAGGAAATCCTAAAGGGTTCTTTTTGAATTTTAACTTGAAAATCCTGATTGGAAAAAGCAAAACCATTTGTCCCCTCAACCAATTGCGCCTTACTTGGCAGGGGCTGTAGAACAACAGCATGAGATTGGGGATTGTAAACCTCCCCTTCAGGTATAAAACTGGTTTCAACCACCTTTGAATCATAAAATTCAATGAGATAGGTCCCGTCTGTAACTGTTATATTTAATTTATTTCCTTCCACAGAAGCACCAACAAACTCACGTTGTGGAATTCTCTCTGAGAACAACCAACAGATGGTTTCTTCAAAATTATTTCTCCATAGTTGCTCGTTATGCTTACCTTCTGGCTCAACTTTAGCAAGGATATTTTTAGAAGGGAATCCATGCTCCTTTAATAAGGACACCACTGCTTCCACTCCTTGAACCGTTTCATTTATTTCTTCAAAAGCCACATTCTCACCTTCCTTACCTCCTGCCAAAAAATACATTTTGGTATTTTGGATGGATAGGTGCTTTTTGGTATAGTCTAAAACTTCAGGAGCAAACCAAAAGGCCGGGGAAAAGACTCCCACTTTCCCGAAGGTTTGTGGATATTTAAGAGCTGCATAATGTGAAATTAAACCGCCCATGGAACTACCAATGATGGCCGTATTCGATTTATCTGAAAGTGTTCTAAAGTGATTATCTACATATGGTTTTAAGGTGTTAACTACAAAATCGAGATAAGCATCCCCTTCACCGCCACCATATGCCTTGTTTGTCCAAGGGGAATATTCATCCAATCGCTTACTTTCCCCATTATCAACCCCGATGACAATCAGTTTCAAACCGCGCTCTTCAAAAAGTTGGTTCATCGTTTCATCAACCTCCCATTCCCCAGAATAGGAAGTCAACTTGTCAAACAAATTTTGACCATCGTGCATATAAACTACAGGATAGGACTCTGTGGATTCCTCATAATCTGGGGGAAGATACACCCAAACCCTCCTGTATCTATCAAGTTGGGGCATATGAAATGCTTCTGATAAAACACTTACATTTTCTAAAGCGGTACTTTCTGGCTTGCTTTCAAAAAGATGTGTCCAACCCTCTATGGTAACTTGAAGCGTGTCTGCTTCCTTTTTAAAAAGGTAGGACCTATTATCTAAAGCCTTCCCTTTACTGTTACATTCAACAGTCTCCCATGAGCCAAGGGTAAACTTAAAATTAATAGCTCCCTCTTGTTTTGGGAATGTGATGTAATAACCGTTTTCTTTTTGTTGTAATTTAAAGGACTCCTGACCTCCAGACCAACCTTCAAAATCTCCTGAGATATACAGGGAAGCCTCATCTGGAGTATTATCAGGAAGTTCATTCACCAAAATTGTTACTTGGGCAAAGTTGGCTAGCCCAGTTAAAAAAGCGATTATGAAAATGGTGATTTTTCTCATTATATTTTGGTGGTAAGCAACACTACCCCTCTCTGATTCAATTGGATAGAATCTGACCATTTAATTGTTTCACCTGTTACTATATTGGTGAGTTCTTTATCATTTAACCCCATTTCACTGTAACGCTTTAAGTCAATAGTCATTGGAGCTTCATTTTTATTGAGTATACAAACTACCGTTTCATCACCATGCTGCCTGAACAAAAAATAGGTGCCATTAAATGGCCCAAAATGAATGGTTTTTCCTTTTTGAATAGCGTCACTAGTTTTTCTATAATTCAACACTTTTTTCAGGAATCCCTGCATTTCTTTTTGACTGGCCGTCATACCTTCACCAGTAAACCCATTACTAGAATCACCATCCCAACCTCCTGGAAAATCAGTTCGAATTAAACCATGATCATGAGGTTTGGCTGTATTCTGAATTAATACTTCCGTTCCGTAATACACTTGTACAATCCTGGGAATTGTCAACAAATAGGCTAGAGCCATTTTGGTATTGGGAACATCTTCTTTAAGTTGTGTAAAAATGCGATCCATATCATGATTATCGGGAAAAATCATAATATCCTCTGGCTTGGTATAGGCAAAATCATTGGCTAGACCTTCATAGAGTATTTTTAAGCCAGTTCCCCAAGATTCCTCCTGATTCAAAGCTTTCACCAAAGTTTCCTGCATGGGGAAATCCATTGACGAAGTTAAATGGGATTCATATCCCTGTTTGTTCGGTGTGCCCTGTTGCCAATACCTTACCAACAACGGATTGACACTCCACTCTTCACCAACAATTTTAAAGTTTGGGTATTCCTTCATAATGGCACCAGCCCAATCACTCATAAAAGCCTTATCGGGATAAGGATATGTGTCTTGTCGAATTCCGTTTAATTGCAAAGTTTCTATCCACCAAATATTGTTTTGAATGATATATTTGGCCATGAATGGATTACGTTGATTTAAATCTGGCATGGAAGAAACAAACCAACCTTCAGACATTCCCTTTTTGTCGCTCTCTGAAGCATACAAATCCTGATTCGTAGTGCGAAAATGGTTTGAATTATTTAGTGGTTCATGGTTTTCAAAAGCTTGTTGTTGGTTTACCCAATCAGAAAACGGCAGATCCTTCATCCACCAATGCTCAGAACCACAGTGGTTGGCAACCATATCCATAATCAATTTAAGTCCGCGCTCACTCATTTCCTGGGATAGTTCTTTGTATTCTTCCAGTGTTCCAAAGCGCGGATCTACCTCATAAAAATCGGTGATTGCATACCCATGATATGAAGATCTTGGCATGTCATTGGTTAACACGGGAGTAGGCCAAATGGCAGTAAATCCCATATCATGTATGTAGTCCAAATGATTAATAATACCTCTTAGATCGCCTCCATGCCTTCCATAGTCATTCCCTCTATCAATAGTCTTCTCTTTTAAATCCTTATTGATATCATTTGTGCCATCTCCGTTTGCAAATCGATCTGGTGTTATTAAATAGATAGCATCAGAATTATCAAAACCAATAAAATCTGCAGCAGCCTTTTCTCTTGATTTCAGTTCATAAGAAACCTTTTTCGTTTTGTGTTTCTTTGAGGTCAATTCAATTTGAAAAGTTCCAGGCTTGGTTGATTTATCAATTTCAAGATCTATAAAAAGATAATTGGGGCTTTTGGCCTGATGAACTTTGGTGATAGTTATACCAGGATAACTGATTTTAGGCACATAATCTCCAATATTGGAATCCTTAACCAAAAGTTGAAGTGATGTATCCTGAAATCCAACCCACCAATTGGGAGGCTCCACTCTGTCAATTTGAGCATAGCCTTGAATCCCAATAACTAGGAAGAAAACAACAAAAATCTTTTTCATAATCATCTGTCTTAGGTTCTATTTTGGAGATACCATCACTGGTTTTCCAGACACCAAAATCTCGAGATCCTTATCGCCTTCCAGCTCAAAGTGAGCTCCAGATTGGTCTACTGTTATCTTTAAAATTTGATTTCTAAAATTGATCTTAAATGAATAACCTGTCCACTGTTCTGGAATTTTAGGCTCAAAAGACAAGGTATCATTCTTGACTCTCATTCCTCCAAATCCTTCAACAATACTCATCCATGTTCCAGCCATAGAAGTAATATGAAGACCTTCATGAACTTCTTTATTGTAGTCATCCAAATCTAAGCGTGAGGTTCTTAAATAAAACGTATAGGCTTGCTCCATTCTATTTAATTTGGCTGCCTGAATACTGTGAACACAAGGTGATAAGGAACTTTCATGTACCGTAAAAGGCTCATAAAAATCAAAGTGTCTTTCTAATTCTTCATCACTAAATTGATCTTCAAAGAAGTAAAAACCTTGAAGTGTATCAGCTTGTTTAATATATGGAGACCTTAAAATGCGATCCCATGACCAATGTTGATTAATTGGTCTTTGACTTTTATCCAAATGAGAAACAGTAATAAGCTCTTTATCCAAAAAGCCATCTTGTTGCAAATACACTTGGTGCTCTTCAGAATAGGGGAAATACATGCTATCGGCAACCTTTTTCCAATCAGCCAATTCAGGATCTGATAGCTTTACTTTATCCATAATTCTATCATAATCTGCGGAATATTCACTTTTGACAATGTCAATATTTTCCAAGGCATATTGGATACACCATTGAGCAATATAGTTGGTGTAGAAGTTATTATTTACATTGTTTTCATATTCATTGGGACCGGTTACCCCTAAAATCACATATTTATTATGGTTTCCTGAGAAATTAGCACGTTGGTGCCAAAAACGGGCAATTCCAATCAATACTTCCAATCCTTTTTCTGGAATATAACTGTAGTCTCCCGTAAAACGGTGGTAATTAAAAATAGCAAAAGAAATGGCTCCATTTCTATGGATTTCTTCAAAAGTAATCTCCCATTCATTATGACATTCCTCGCCATTCATAGTCACCATAGGATAAAGAGCCGCTCCATTTTTGAAACCAAGTTTTTCAGCATTCTCAATGGCTTTCTCTAAATGATGGTAGCGATATTCCAACAAACTTCTGGCTACCTGTTGATCTTTGGTCGCCATGTAAAAAGGCAAACAGTAAGCTTCGGTATCCCAATAGGTACTTCCTCCATATTTTTCGCCTGTAAATCCCTTTGGACCAATATTCAAACGAGCATCTTTTCCTAAATAGGTGTGGTTTAATTGCAAAATATTGAAACGGATTCCTTGCTGTGCTTTAACATCCCCTTCAATGGTAATATCAGCCATTTCCCAAATCTTGGCCCATGCTTCCTTTTGAGCCTTTAGCATGCCTGTAAATCCAAGTTCCATGGCCTTTTGTAATGTATTTCCAGCAGCTGTAATTAACTCACTTTTATCATGATATCGGTCTACCGTGTACCCTGCAAACTTCTCAATGCTAAGAGTTTCATTTTGTTTGGCAGATATATTATAAGTGAAACCTATTCGAGTTTCTGAAATTTCTTTTGTAGGAGTTACATCCAATTTACTACCATCTTTAAAACACATGGATTGCATGAAGGTGCAGGTATGGAAGTGGGTTTTCATGGTATGCGCCTCAATGAAGCCACGTTCGCCATCAGATGTCACATTAGTTGTGTTCCAAAATTGATCATCCCAATTGGAGTCTTCATTGTGAATACCTGAATCCAAATAAGGCTCAAAAGTCACCTCGGCATCCGAATTCATAGGGGTCACAGAAAATCTAATAGCTCCTACCTCATCCAAATCCAAACTTAAAAATCGTAAGGCTTCCACTTTCACCTGCAAATCATTGGGTAAAGTCGCCTCAAAACTTCGAGATAACCAACCCTCTTTCATGTTTAGTTCCCTTCTAAAGTTGGATACATTTTTACATGTATTTAAATCCAAGGCTTCACCATTCACAAAAACATTGATTCCAATAAAATTGGGAGCATTCAACACCTTGGCAAAGTATTCTGGATAACCATTTTTCCACCAACCTACTCGGGTTTTATCAGGGTAGTACACCCCGGCAATATAGCTCCCTTGAAAGGTTGGTCCGGTATATTGTTCTTCAAAATTAGCACGTTGACCCATGGCACCGTTTCCAATGCTAAATAAACTTTCAGAGGACTTCACTCTTGCCGGCTCAAATCCTTCCTCAATAATCGACCAACTATCTGGCTTTATATAATCTTGATTCATTTTTCAATTAATTCTTTAATGAAATCTGTTGAGATTTCGGTAAAATCTTTAAACACATAATCTGCTTCATGGAGAATATCCTTATCTCCAATTCCTATAGAAATCATCCCTGCATTGTTGGCTGCCTTGATACCTGCAACTGAGTCTTCAAACACAATACAATCATGTTGGTCTAACCCTAGCTTTTGGGCTCCTATCAAGAACACCTCTGGATTGGGTTTGGCTTTAGATACATCATTCCCATCTACAATGGTTTCAAATACAGAAAAGAGCTTAACCTTATTTAAAATAGTCCTCGCATTTTTACTGGCAGAACCCAAAGCAATTCCTTGATTCTCCTCTTGAAGAAAACTCAGTATTTTAGGAACATCTGGCAAAATTTCTTCTTCTGTCATTTTGTTGATATAGCCTAGATATTCCTCGTTCTTAATAGCCATCAATTCCATGAATTCTTCTTCAGAAACACTCTTGTTCCCCCAATTCAAAATCTTTTCCAAGGATTTGACTCTACTAACACCTTTTAGCTGTTCATTTTGGATTTCGGTAAAATCAACACCCATATTATTGGCCAAATTCTTCCATGCCAAAAAGTGGTATTTGGCCGTATCTACTATGACTCCATCTAAGTCAAATATGAATCCTTTTTTATGCATTTTTTGTTTCTATTATTTCGTCCACATCTTTCACTCTTCTCACTAAAAGCGCAGCTATTAAAAAGCTAACACCACTTGTAACAAGAGCTAACATGGCATTTTCGTTGTAAAAATATTTCACAATTGGCCCTCCTATGAAGGCATTGATAATTTGGGGAATCACAATAAAGAAGTTAAAGATCCCCATATAAACTCCCATTTTTCGAGCAGGTATAGATCCCGCGAGAATCGCATAAGGCATTGCCAAAATGCTTGCCCAGGAAATACCTATAGCAACCATAGATAAAATTAACCAGTATTGATTGGGAGCAAAATACATGGAAATTAATCCCAGCCCTCCAATAACCAACGAAATAACATGCGTTAATTTTCTACCTATTCTAGCAGCGATTACTGGCAAAAAGAAGGCAAAAATGGCAGATATTAAGTTATAAACACCAAATAATACGCCTACCCAATCCCCAGCATTCTGATAGGTTTCACTATGGGTATCTGACACTGGTAATCCATAAATGTGATGAGCTATAGCAGGTGTTGAGAACACCCACATTCCAAAAAGTCCAAACCAAGAAAAGAATTGCACCCAAGCCAATTGCCTCATGGTTTGTGGCATTTTTGCGAAATCTGAAAAAATATCCATTAAACTGGATTTTTCATCCTCAGGAATGTCATCAGGGTCTGCCATCTGCTCCATTTCCTCTGGGGTATACTCTTTGGTTTTGACTACGGTTACTAAAACACTTACAACCAAAACAACAGCACCAATAATGAATGACAACAACAAATTAAAAGGAACACTTCCATCTGTTCCAGAATTGGAAACTCCAAAAAAGTTTGTCAAAACATAAGGCAACCAAGACCCTACAACAGCACCCAAACCTATAAGCACGGTCTGAATACTAAAGCCTAAAGTCCTTTGATCAGTTCTAAGGTTATCTGCCACCAACGCCCGAAATGGTTCCATAGCGACATTAAAGGAGGCATCCATGATCATCAGCATCCCTGCACCTACCCAAATGGCGGGCATAAATGCAGTGAACATATCAGCATTTGGCATTAAGACCAGTCCTATGGAAGCCAAAAGAGCTCCAGTAAGAAAATAAGGACGTCTTCTTCCCAATTTGGTCCATGTTTTATCACTGTAATGACCAATTATTGGCTGAACAATCAAACCAGTAAGTGGTGCTACAATCCAAAACCAAGACAAATGATGAACATCTGCTCCAAAAATTTGTAAAATTCTGCTGGCATTAGCATTTTGTAGGGCAAATCCCATTTGTATTCCTAAGAATCCGAAACTCATGTTCCAGATTTCCCAGAAACTTAAGGAACGCTTTTTCATTATAGTATGTTTTGATTAATACTATTTTGACAAGCGAAAACTCATCAAAACTTATGGTGAGAAGTGAAAATATAAGTTTTGAATAGGGCTCAAAGATACAAAAGTTTTGTTATGCTTTTGTAAAAATGTCTATTTTGTTGATTCCCTTAAGATAAGCTCTGTCTCTAATACAACGGTTTCATAGCGATCATCTTCTTTTTCAAGTTCTAATCTATCGATCAATAACTCTGCTGATTTAGCTCCCATCTCTTCAGCATGTTGTTTGATTGTAGATAAACTAGGAGTTGCATGTTTGGAAAGCACTCCATCTGTAAACCCGATAACCTGAAGCTCTTCTGGAATGGATTTCCCCATTTTCTTGGCCACTTTCATAGCTGTCAATGCATAGAGTTCGTTTACAGCAAAGACACCATCTATTTCAGGATTGTTGATGAAAAGTTGCTCTACCTCAGCCTCCAAATCTTCCAAATGGTCTTCAGAATCCAATTCTTCAACCACCTTTAATATAAGTTCAGATTTTGGTTGAATACCTCTATCTTCCAAAGATTCCAGATATCCTTGCGTTCTCAACTTCCCAACGCTCACATAATCCATTGTAGTTATCAAACCAACATTCTTACAACCGTTTTCCAACAGCTTACTCACAGCCTTCTTTGATCCTTTAAAATCATCTACAATAACCTTATCACATTTGACGTCATTAACAACTCTATCAAACATCACGATGGGCATTCCTTGATTAATGGTTTCATGAAAATGATGAAAATCTTGTTTCAACTGAGTCTCTTTGGAAATCGATAGTATAAAACCATCTATGCTCCCATTGGCCAGCATTTCCATATTGATCACCTCTTTATCGAAAGATTCATTTGAAAGCCCTACAATTACGTTGTACCCCCTTTGATTGGCTACTACCTCAATCCCTCGAATGACCATAGAAAAGAAATGATGGACTATTTCAGGAATGATTATTCCAATGGTCTTGGTTTTCTTATTCTTGAGACTCAAAGCAATATTATTGGGTTTGTAGTTATATAATTTAGCAAAAGCCTGTACTTTTTCACGGGTATCCTCACCAATTTCCTTACTGTTTCTCAAGGCTTTAGAAACAGTTGAAATGGACACATCCAATTCCTTTGCAATTTGCTTTAAAGTGACTTTTCTCTTCATCCATCTGTTTTTGAAACCATAAAAATACTAATGTTTTTTTGTAGATATAGCAAATTCTTGTCAATGACAATAAAAATCCTTAATTTTTAGAAAGTTTTCAACACGAAAACGTTTGAGTGATATTTATCATAATTATGAGCCACTTAAATAAATAATTTTACAATAGTTTAGTATCGAGAAGTGAAAATATAAACTAATTTAACAAGTACAAAATCAGACTAATTCAAAATTATTTTATGAAAACAATTTTTAATGGCTTACTGTTTTCGTTACTGCTTTTACCTAGTTTTCTTACAGGTCAAACAACAGTTTCGGGAGTAGTAACTGAGGAATCGTCATTGCCTCTACCGGGAGTTAACGTCCTTGTTCAAGGAACCACTCGAGGTACCGCCACAGATTTTGATGGAAATTATCAAATTGATGTCAATGAAGGTGAAACCATCGTTTTCTCTTATGTGGGTTATGTGACTCAAGAAATTATTTATTCAGGACAACAAACTTTAAATGTCCTACTTAAAGAAGATGCAGCCCAGTTGGACGAGGTTGTAATTGTTGGTTATGGAACCGTTAAAAAAGAAGATTTGACGGGTACCACAGACTTGGTAACCTCCAAGGATTTCAACAAAGGCCCGATTGTATCGGCACAATCACTTATTACTGGTAAAGTTGCTGGGGTAAGTGTAACTTCCAATAGTGGAGCGCCAGGTGAAGGACAATCTATTAGAATTAGAGGTGTGGGATCATTATCCTTAACAAGTGAACCTATGTATGTAGTTGATGGAGTGCCTATTTCTGGTGGAGTAGGTGGTGCTAGAAACCCATTAAACTTTTTGAACCCAAATGATATTGAGAGCTTCGTAGTTCTTAAAGATGCGTCTTCAACTGCTATCTATGGGTCAAGAGGAGCTAATGGGGTTATTTTGATTACAACAAAAAAAGGTAAAGACACCGGATTCAAATTCAACGCTAGCACTCAAACTACCATGTATAATGTAATAAATACAGTGGATGTTTTAGAGGCAGATCAATTTAGAGATTTAATCAATACTTATGGTACTGATGATCAAATTGGATTGTTAGGAAATTCTAATACCGATTGGCAAGATCAAATTTACACCTTTGCGGTGGGGTCTGATCATAACTTCAGTGCTTTAGGAAATGCTTTTGGTGTACCAATGAGAGCTTCTGTAGGTTATTCTGACCATGATGGTATCTTAAAAGGAGATAACTTAAGCAGAGCAACAGGATCAGTATCCTTTACTCCTTCTTTGCTTGATGATCATTTAAAATTAGAATTAAATGCTAGAGGTGTTTATACAGAAAATGCCTTTGCTGATAGAGGTGCCATCGGTTCTGCTATACTGTTTGATCCTACTCAATCTATTTATGATGCCAATTCACCTTATGCAGGATATTTTGCATGGTTGAATAATGAAGGAACTCAAAACAGTTTAGCTCCTACTAACCCATTAGCCCTTCTTAACCTAAGAAGTGATACGGCAGAAGTAAGACGTTTTGTAGGAAATGCAAAAGTAGACTATAAACTTCATTTCTTTCCTGATTTAACCGCTACTGTAAATGTTGGTTTGGATAAATCTAATAGTAATGGCCGAATTATCGTTTCTGAGTTTATGCCAAACGCCAGTTCAAACTGGGATGGATCATATAACAAATATTCAAATATTACTACCAGTAAACTCTTTGATTCCTATTTAACCTATGCGAAATCAATTCAAGATAAACACAATTTAAATGTTGTGGCTGGGTATTCTTACCAATCTTTTGAGTATGACAATATTAGTTATGATAGTGAGGCAGACCAATTAGGAAATAGAGCTACATTCATAGATAAAAGTATGGATGTCCTTTTATCTTACTTCGGTAGATTAAACTATGATTACAAAGGCAAGTATTTATTAACTGCTTCTTTGAGAGCTGATGCATCTTCAAAACTTAACCCTGATGATCGTTGGGGATATTTCCCATCGGCTGCTTTAGCATGGAAAATTAGCGACGAAAACTTCATGAAAGACTCTACTTTCAATTTGCTAAAATTAAGAGTGGGATATGGAGAAATTGCTAACGTAGGTGATTTGGCACCATACCAATTTTTAACAAGATATCAAGGAACCAATGATTCTGCACAGTATCAATTTGGGAATTCTTTTTATCAAACATACAGACCTGAACCTTACAACCCAGATCTTCGTTGGGAGGTTGGAAAATCATTTAACCTTGGTTTAGACTACAGTCTGTGGGATGGTAGAGTTTCTGGTTTGGTGAATGCCTATATGAGAGAAACTCAAGACATGATTGCTACGGCTCTTATTGATCCTTTTACCAATTTCAGTAACCGTATTGATAAAAATATTGGTGATATGGAAAACAAAGGGATTGAATTCAACTTGGATGTAGATGCTGTAAGAAATGATAACCTAACAGTTTCCCTAAACTATAACATCGCTTTCAATGATAACCAAATCACCAATTTACCTGTAGATCAGCCACACGGTGGTATTTCTACTGGGGTAGGTAACAATGTTCAAGTACATCGTGAAGGTGAGGAAGCTTCAAGCTTTTTGGTTTATCAACAGGTATATGATGCTAGTGGAAAACCAATTGAAGGAGTTTTCGTGGATAGAAATGGAGATGGAATCATCAATGATGAAGATAGATATATTAAAGAAAGCCCATATGCCGATATCTTAATGGGTCTTAATGCTAATGTTAATTACAAAAAATGGGACTTTTCAGTTCAAACGAGAGCCAGTATAGGTAATTATATGTATAATGATGTGGCAGCTAGTAAAGGAATTAGATCAGGAGCAACTATCAATGCTGGTTTATTAAATAATATCCATGCAGATTATTACAATTCTGGTTTCACCACTTTTGTTGATAGAACAGCTTTAAGTGATCATTTTGTCCAAGAGGCTTCCTTCTTTAAGATTGACAACATCACATTAGGATACACTCTTGATAAAGCCTTAAAGGATACCACAATTAGGTTGTATGGTTCAGTACAAAATTTATTAATTGCTACTGAGTATGATGGATTAGATCCAGAAATTGCTGGAGGAATTGACAATAATTTCTATCCAAGACCAAGATCATTTGTTTTTGGAGTAAATGTTGACTTTTAAAAAATTGTAAAATGAAAAATTATTTAAAATTATTTGTAAGCGTATTAACCTTATCTCTTGGGCTAGTGTCGTGTCATGATGACTTAGACCAGTCTCCTATTGACCCAGACGCCTTCACAGAAGAGGATGTATACGCTAATGCCCAAGAAGCTAAAAGCGCCTTGGCTAAATTATATGCTGGTTATGCTTTAACCGGACAATCTGGTCCTGCAGGTGATCCAGATTTAGATCCAAATGATATTGACGAAGGATTTTCGCAATATACCAGAATGCTGTTCAATTTAAACGAACTTACTACAGACCATGCGGTAGTTGGATGGGGTGACCCAGGTCTACCAGATTTACACGGTATGTATTGGTCTGGAAGTAATGACTTCTCTGAAGCCATGTACTTTAGATTAGCACAAGAAGTTTCTTTCTGTAATTCATTTATAGAAAATGCTTCATCATTACAGGACGAGGTAGTAACCGATTATATTGCCGAAGCAAGATTTTTGAGAGCGTTTGCTTATTATAATTTGATTGATTTTTATGCGAATGTTCCACTACAAACTACGGTAACAACTAATCTACCTACCCAAAGCAATAGACAAGACCTATTCAACTTTGTGGAAGATGAATTATTGGATATCCAAAATTTACTTCCAGATTCTAACGAATATGGTCGCGTAGACAAAATTGCAGCATGGGCTTTATTATCAAAGTTGTATTTAAATTCTGAAGTTTGGACTAATACACCAAGATATTCAGATTGTGTTACGTTTTCTAATAATGTGATTAACTCTTCATATAGTTTGAATACCACTGATGCTAATAACAATGGTACAGCATATGATGAATTATTCTTAGCAGACAACAATTCTAACGGAGCTCAAAACGAATTCATTTTCGTTACCAATTTTGACGGAATTAACTCCCAAACTTATGGAGGGACCACTTTCTTGGTTCATGCTGAAATAGGTGGCTCTATGATTGCCAGTGAATATGGTGTAAATGGTGGATGGGCAGGTTTAAGAACTACCAAAAGCTTGGTTAACAAATTTGCCGTAGACATCAATGACCTAAATAATTCTTTAGGTTCATTGTCTGACTGGGGATTAGTTGGTGATGCAACTACCAATGGATGGGATGGACCTGACATGGAAATGTACCAAACAGGAACAAACACATTTGCTTTGTATGCCGATTTATCTGCTGGGGAATTAAAGTTTAGATTTAATGAAGACTGGGGGAATAACTATGGAGATGATGACAATAATGGATCTTTAGATGCTGGTGGGGCTAACATCCCTGTTCCTTCTGCTGGGACCTATTTTGTAACATTAGACCTAAATAATTTCACATACACGTTGGATTTATTCACTAGTGACAAAAGAGGTATGTTCTATACCAATGGTCAAAATTTAGAGATAGAGGACATTGGTACTTTTACTGATGGTTATGCCGTAACTAAATTCAAGAACATTGATTCAAACGGTAACCAAGGTAACGACCCTAATGGAGAATTTGTTTCAACAGATTTACCACTTATCCGAACTGCGGAAATATATTTAAATTATGCCGAAGCTACTTTAAGAGGTGGTGCTGGAGATATGAACTTGGCACTTAACCTAGTTAATCAAATTAGAGAAAGAGCTTATGGAAATGCGTCAGGAAATATTTCTAGTGGAGATTTAACTCTAGATTTTATTTTAGATGAGCGTTCTAGAGAATTATACTGGGAAGGGCAAAGAAGAACAGATTTAGTACGTTATAACTACTTTACAACAGGTGCTTACACTTGGCCTTTTAAAGGAAATGACCCTGAAGGAACTTCTGTAGGTGACTTCCGTAATATTTTCCCAATTCCAACTAGTATTTTAACGGTTAACTCTAACCTATCACAAAATAATGGTTACTAAAAAAATGATTATGAAAACAATTATAAATAAAGCTATTTTATTTTTGAGCATCCTCTTGGTAGCATCGTCATGTGACGATGTAGAGCATGTGATGCTCAATGAAAATGCCAATACGACTGTAAGCCTGTCTACCAGCTCGGTAGTATTGACAGAAGAAACAGCTCCAGATGATGCGGTGACTGTATCATGGACCTCGCCGGAATTTGGATTTGCTGCAGCTCCTACATATCGCGTATTAATTGATCATGTTGGTGGTGATTTTACCGATGCCCAAGCAGTAAGTGCTGGAGTGGAAATGGAAAAAACCTTTACAGTTCAAGAATTGAACAGTAAACTCCTTTCATTAGAACTTGAACCTCTAGTAGAAGATGCTGTAGACATTCGTGTCGAAACTAGGTTAAGTAGTTCTCAAATATTCTTATCAAATCCTGTTACGTTAACTGTAACTCCTTACTCTTCGGTTTTAGATTTATCTACTACTTGGGGCGTGGTAGGAAGTGCAACTCCAGGAGGATGGGGAACTCCAGACATTCCAGATTTACCTTTCTATACAACAAGTGAATCAGGCGTATTAGTTGCTTATGTGACTTTAAGAGATGGTGAAATCAAGTTTAGGGAAAATAATGACTGGACCCTAAATTATGGAGATACTGGATTAGATGGTACGTTGGATGATGGAGGAGATAACATTCCTGTTAGTGCTGGTTCTTACAGAATCTTAATGAATTTAAACACCCTAACTTACACCATGGAAACTTATTCCTGGGGAATTGTGGGTAGTGCCGCACCTAATGGATGGGATGGACCAGATGCACAGTTTACATATAATCCATACCAAAACAATTGGAAAGCAGTTGTTACCCTAATAGAAGGAGAAATTAAATTCAGAAGAAGTAATGACTGGGGCTTGAATTATGGAGATTCTGGATTAGACGGAACTTTAGATGAAGGTGGAGATAACATTCCTGTTACAGCTGGTCATTATTTGGTCACCTTAGACCTTAATAACTTGACCTATACCCTAGAGGAAACAGATGTTTGGGGATTGGTTGGAAGTGCAACACCTAATGGTTGGGACGGACCAGATCAAAAGTTTTTACCAGACTTTGGAATTAATGAAGGTTTCTTCTACATCCATGGTGCCGAATTAATAGCTGGCGAAATTAAAGTTAGACAAAACGATAATTGGGCCGTAAATTATGGTGATGATGGAGCAGATGGAACTTTGGAATTGAATGGAGCTAATATTATGGTAGAAGCTGGAATATATAACATTACAGTTAATTTCAGTGTTGATCCTCCTACAATTACTATAAATCCATACCAATAATATATTTTTTATAATGAAAAAGGCCTACAATAAAATACTTATCTATTGTAGGCCTTTTTGTTCAAAAATTAGATTTGCTATGAAAAAAAATACACTTTTTATATTACTCTTTTTCCTAACCTTTATAAGCTTTGGTCAACTTACTACTGACCCAAGCCCTATCATTGTAGACCAAGAGGTAACCATAACCATAGACGCCAATAGTAACGATACTAATTGTAATGGTTTCAACAACCCGACTAAAGTATATTTGCATGCCGGAATTGGTGATGACAACAACCCTTGGGGATTCAATGTAATTGGTAATTGGGGGCAAGATGATGGTGTTGGAGAAATGAGCAGTAACGGGGATGGAACCTGGAGCATCACATTGACACCAGAAATTTATTTTGGCTTAACTGAAACCCAAGCTTCACAGGCTACAAAAATGGGAATGGTTTTCAGAAATGAGGATGGAAGTCAGGAATTAAAAGCTACAGACTGTGGAGATTTCTTTTTGAATGTTGGAGCATTTCAAGTAACCATGATTAATCCTCCAAACAGTGCAAATGGTTTATTAGCTGTGGAAAACGGTGGAAGCACTCAAATCTTAGCTACTAACTCTAATGGTAATGCCAACTACGAGTTATTTGCAAATGGCGTAAGCGTACATACGCAAAACAACACTTCTTTTTACAATGGTTATTTATTTACCAATTTACAGGAAAACCAAGAATGTGAACTTGTGGTCACTCAAGGATCAAATAGTATTTCGAAATTTTTCACCATTTATGTAGATAACACGGTAACTGAAGCATTGCCTGAAAACCTAAGCAACGGTATAAATTATAACGAAGAAGATGCAACTACTGCTATTTTAGTATTAGAGGCTCCAAACAAAGATTTTGTTTATGTCATAGGTAGTTTTAACAATTGGGAGGTTAGTAATCCTTATGCCATGAAAAAGGACGATTCTTCTTCTAAATTTTGGGTTGAATTAACAGGACTAACGCCAGGAGAAAATTATACATATCAATATTTGGTAGGAGATTATACTGATGTTCCAACCAATTCTTCTCCAGTTGTCACAATTGCAGATCCTTATTCAACCACCATTTTGGATCCGAATAATGACATTTATATCCCAAGTGAGATCTACCCAAACTTACCCAGTTACCCATCTGGAGCTGAAGGCATTGTAAGCCTCCTAAACACACAAGAACCCGAGTATTCATGGCAGGTCACCAACTTCAGCAAACCAGATCAAGAAAATTTAATCATTTATGAATTATTAATTAGAGACTTTACAGACGCTGCTACCTATTCTGGCGCTATTTCGCAATTAGATTATTTAGAAAGCTTAGGGGTTAATGCAGTAGAATTAATGCCTATAAATGAGTTTGAAGGAAATATAAGCTGGGGCTACAATCCTTCCTTTTACATGGCTTTAGACAAAGCCTATGGTACAAAAAACAGTTTCAAGGAATTTGTTGATGAATGCCACGAAAGAGGTATTGCTGTCATCGTAGATGTAGTTTTCAACCATTCTTATGGACAATCACCTTTGGTTCAAATGTATTGGGATAATGCCAACGGAATTCCAGCAACCGACAACCCTTATTACAATCAATATCATAATCTTGTGGACAATACAAGTGCGCATTGGGGTTATGATTTCAATCACGAGTCTGACTTTACGGTTAACTTTTTCAATGATGTTCTTAGTTTTTGGATGAACGAATATCAAGTAGACGGTTTCAGATTCGACTTTACAAAAGGGCTTTCTAACACCCTATATTATGGAGCAGACAACTGGGCAAGTGCCTATGATGCCAGTAGAATTGCTAATCTAAAAGCTTACGCAGATCATGTTTGGGCGAATGATCCAGAGAATGAAGCCTATGTTATTTTCGAGCATCTTTCTGACAATTCTGAAGAAACCGAATTAGCAAACTATGGAATAATGCTATGGGGAAATATGAATTATAGCTTTAATGAAAACACCATGGGTTGGAGTGGAAACACCGATATTTCTTGGGCATCTTATGAAAACCGAGGATGGAACGATCCCAACTTAGTCGTATATATGGAAAGCCATGACGAAGAACGCTTGATGTATAAAAACTTACAGTTTGGAAATTCGAATGGAAGCTATGATGTTACCGATTTAAACACTGCCTTAAATAGACAAGAAGCTGCAACCACTATATTTTATAGTATACCAGGACCAAAAATGGTTTGGCAATTTGGTGAAATGGGATATGATTATTCCATTAACTATTGCCCAGGCAATGGAACCGTTGACAATTCATGTAGATTAGAACCCAAACCAGATATTTGGACTTTAGGATATAATACGGAAAGTAACCGATTAGACCTTTATAATGTGACTGCACAAATGATCAATCTAAAGAAAGAATTCCCTACTACATTCAACACTGATAATTACGTTTTGGATGTCTCTGGATTGGTTAAAAGAATAAATCTATATGACTCAGAAGGCTCCCTAGACGCGGTGGTGGTTGCTAATTTTGATGTGACCACACAAACTGTGAATCCTAATTTCCCTAGTACAGGAGTTTGGTATGAATTTTTCACCGGAAACAATCTAAGCGTTTCAAATCCGACGGCATCTTTAACCTTAGAAGCAGGTGAATATAGATTGTATACTCAAACAGAAAATCTAAGCTCAGATGAATTCTTCACGCAACAGGTTCAATTATTCCCGAATCCTACTAGTGATAGTTTTCAATTGTCTATAGATATTAATGAAATTCAAATCTATGACCTTCAAGGAAAAATAGTATTGACTCAAAATGGCGCTCTAACAAAGGGGCAACAATTTGATATTTCAAGCTTATCGAAAGGAATGTACATTGTTAAAGTTTCAAACAACTCAGGACAGCTTTTCACCACTAAACTTATAAAGAACTGATTTATTTGAAAACTCCTTCTTTAAGCACAAAGGCTTCCAGAAAATTCTGGAAGCCTTTTTTAATGATTTGACAACTAACCGAATATTAAAAATATTTATCGATTTTAATTCTGAAATGCCCAAATTTATCATACCTTTTTACTAAATATCAAGTTATGTCAACCAAGTCCCTCACTCAGACAGCTATCCATACCCTTTGCTTGCTTGCCCTATGCATATTCCCAGTTCATGAGCTACAATCACAAACATGGCAAGAGTATGATGAAGATGATAGTTATGTAGCTCGTCATGAGTTTAGTTTTGTTCAAGCAGGTGACAAATTTGTATATTTTGGCGGAAGAGAATCCGCTCAGACGGTGGAAGTTTATGATTTTACTACTGACACTTGGTCTACCGGGGGAATGGCACCATATGAATTCAACCATTGTCAGGGCGTCTTGTATGAAGGACTCATTTGGGTCATTGGAGCCTTCAAAGACAATGACACCGAAGAAAATGCTGATTACGTTTATATGTACAATCCAGTTACCGAAACATGGATTGAAGGCATGCCCATTCCAGAGGCCCGTAAAAGAGGGGCCAATGGTTTAGTAATGAAAGACGATAAATTTTACATGGTAGGAGGTAATACTAACGGTCATTATGGCGGTTATGTTTCCTATTTTGACGAGTATGACCCGGTTAATGCCACTTGGACTATTTTAGATGATGCACCAAACGCACGAGATCATATTCAAACCGTTGTTTATAACAATAAAATCTATGCCTTGGGAGGACGCCTTTCTGGTGGTCCTGGGGGAATCTTCTCCCCTATGATACCAGAATCGGATGTCTATGATTTTACAACTGAATCATGGACCACTTTAGGTAGCTCCAGTGACATTCCTACACCAAGAGCAGGTTATGGTGTTGCCTTATTCAATAACGAAATTTTTGTGATTGGTGGAGAAGGCATGCATCCCGATGGCTATAACACCCAATGGAATAAAGTTGAAGCCTTTGACCCAGCAACTAATCTCTGGGAAACCAAAGCTTCATTAAACAATTCCAGACATGGGATTCAAGCCATTGTTTCTGGCAATGGCATTATTGTTTTATCAGGATCAAGTGGTGGTACCTCATTTAAAAGCATGGAATACTACAACGAATACAATCCCTCAGGAACCGCTTTAATTAATAGTACGTTTGAAGCTGATGAATTGGTCAAGAACTTTGCATATCCAAGCGACGCCATCAATTTTTCTATCAACATAGAATTATCAAACAACACAGGAGACACGGGAACTTATATTGACAATATTTCTCTAAGTGGAGACAATTTTGCACTGGAAACATCTTATGACAATCGCTTTGTAAAATCCAATACATCCTTAAATGTTCAGGTAAATCTATTGGATCCCAATGTAACCGAAAGCAATGGAACAGTTACCATTACCTATAATAATTCCAGTCAAATAGCAGTAACCTTAAACGGGATACTAGATGATACCCTATCTACTATAAAAGTTGAGAATCTCTCTGAACTAAATCTTTATCCGAACCCAACCTCTTCAGCCTTTCAGGTAAATAAAGATATCAACTCTTTAACCATTTATAATCTATCAGGAAAAAAGGTTAAAGAATTTAAAAACCTTTCAAGTACCGGCACTTCATTTGATGTTTCCGAATTAGCCTCTGGCCTCTATTTTTTAGAAGCTATGGATACACAAGGCACTATTTCTAAAGGAAAACTCGTAAAGAATTAGTTATTTTAAAAAGACTCCGATAACTGAAATACCTTGAGGCTTCTGCAACTCGCTTTCTTCCATTCCTGGACCAATAGAAAATTGAACACTTTCAACTGAATGGATATTAAAACTAGTTTGATTTTGATGTTCAAAATAATAGGGTAAAAAGCTGGGATAGGGACGCGGTAAGGTCACAGTTTTTACTGGCTTCAAATTGGCCAATGGCAACTCGTAATCCTTTACCTCTGGTTCCAAATCTATAAGCCCTCCAAACGCCGAACCATCTTTCATAACTAATGCAATCTGTAATTTTCCTGTCTTTCCATCTAGCGATTGCCCTCTAAAAATCAAGGTTTTCTTACTGTCTAAATCAGCTTTTCTTTCTTCAAGCGATTTTATTACTACCTGTTTAAAAGAATAATCATAGATAGGTGCAGCATTCCTATTTTCTTCATCTGGAACGAAAATATGTTCCAAACGAATTTGGTAGGCACTTTCATTGAAATTCTCGGTTGGAACTAACTGTAAGCCTTTACGCCAAGGGATAACAAGTTCTTCAGAATCCCGATTTGCATCAAACAAATGAACCGCAAATGATGAAGAAACTATTTTGGTTTTATAGGATTCGCGTTGATAAAAATCCCAAGCGGTTGGCTGTTTCTTACTTTCAGCGGGATAAGTCATGGTTTCCGTTCCTGAATCAACCACTAAGTAATAATTTAAATAACCATGTGCCAATTGACCTTTTGGAATAACGACTTCGTACTGATAAGGCGCCACCTCATTAAAATCCAGATTCAATCGCCCTTTGGGAGTAAAACCCATCAATTTGATCTGTTTAGGTTTCTTAGGAGCGATATACTGAACCTTTAAATTTAAATCACCAGAATCAGAGGCCTCTTCCAAAGGGTCATGTTTCAAATAAGCTCTCTCGACGTTTGACTGTGGTGCATAAAAATGATTGATTGGATAGGATTTGAAATCCGTTGAATGATCCCATGATTTTTCGACTCCTTTCTTACTTACAATATAAGTTCCAGGTTGTATACTGAAAGACTGTTCTACAGCACTTGCAGAATATGAATTTCCATCATCAATTGCCTCAATCGAAAACTCAGAGCCCAAATCAGGCAAAAACAAGGACATGGCTCTTGTCTCCCATTGGATAACGCCTACAGTTTTATCTAAACTATTTCTACCAAATGGATTTGCTACCCAAACAGCATCAGGCTGCACTTCTAATCGCCAAACTCCATCATCTAATTTATCTAAAAAATAGGCCCCCAATCCCTCATATTTTACTACTTCTGAATTTCCAAAACCTGCAATTTCTTTAAGCTTTTTCAGCTTCTTAGGTCGAGAGCTTGTTGAATTGGTGTAAAAGAATTTTTCGTTTGTGTTATATTCCGCGAGGTCCTTTTCATAACTCACCTTAAAATCGCTAAAAGTCTTATTCCCTGGATACATTCCGAAATTGGCATACATGGGAACCTCATGAAACACTTCAGAACAAATCTTTAGTGCCAAAGCCTTTTGAGGAGTATAATTAAGGTTCATGTAATGCGTATTATATTCGGTATTGGCATAGGCCAAAAATGTGGGGTCATAGGAAAAATGAGTCGCTATTTGTATCCCTGCTTCCCTAAAACCTCGTGCCATCGCTGGGTAAATGTATGATCGTCCCACGTCGGCCGCGTCAAATTCATAAACTAATTTAGCTCCGTGATGCTTCTTGATGACAGAATCAAAAGGCATGTTATAATCATTGACATTGGGTAATAGATTTCCACCTAATTCCTTGCCATAACCTAAACCAGTAGGGTACCATTGAAAAGTTCCTCCTTGAGCACCTCCTTCAAAATAGCCATCCATAAAATGGACGGCGTGACTCATATTATAAAATATAGGCTTCTTTGTACCCGTATTCCGCATAGCTTTAACCATCTTTGATACAAAAGCAGTGACCTCTTGTTCACTGCCCCTGTGGTGAGGTTCGTTACTAACTTCAAAAGCTATTAAGTTGGGTTCGTCTTTATAAACTACACCTGTATAAGGATTCACATGGTTCAAAAATTGAAAGAGATAGGTTTCCTGAGCTTTAATGGCTTCCGGATTTGTTAAGCAATCACCTTTCCCATATTTATTTGAAAAACCTGGCGTATCAGAATCTGGTTCTGGCCAACCATCACCCCAAAAAGCAATGGGTGTAATCACGTAGTTCATTCCGTGATCTTTTAAGGTCTTCAATAAAAAATCAAAAGTTTCTAGGTATTCATTTTCTATCAAATTCCCCATTTCATCACTAATTTGGGTATCCCAAACATGAACGCGATACAAATCAAAACCTAATCTTTTAAAATGGTACACATCATTTAAAATAACCTCTTTGGGATTCACACCCTTTTTTTTTGCCGACCTATAAGCATGGGCAAAAGGCACCGTATAATTCACCCCAAAACCGTGAACCTCTGCCTTAGTTTTTCCCCATCTCATAACACCGTTTTGATCAATAAACACATCATTGTTTTGACCGAAAGTTAAGTGCACAAATAAAAAAGCGAAAAGGAATTTAAACAAACGCATAACCATCTTTTTGAATTACATTTTTTCTGACAACTGTCTTAAAGTTTCCGCTGCCGTTTCTGGAGTAATATCCCTTTGGGCCATCCCAAACATTTCATAACCCACCATAAATTTCTTAACGGTAGCACTGCGCAATAAAGGCGGATAAAAACTCATGTGCCAATGCCAATGTGCATTATCTTGCCCATTACATGGTGCTTGATGAATACCGCTGGAATAAGGGAATGAGGTTTGGAACAACCTATCGTAAACTTTGGTAAGCACTGAAATGGCTTCGGCATACATCAAAGTCTCCTCTTGACTCATTTCCAAAATGTCTTTCTGCGCTTTTCTTGGAACAATCATAGCTTCGTAAGGCCAAATCGCCCAAAAAGGTACCAAAACCACGAAAGCTTCATTTTCAAAAATAACGCGTTCCTTGAGCTCCAGTTCTTGTTTTAGATAATCAGCTAAAAGCGTTCTCCCATTCTCTTGAAAATAAGTTCTTTGTTGGTTATCCTTTTTAACCACTTCATTTGGAAGGGTCGATTGACTCCAAATCTGTCCGTGTGGGTGTGGATTGCTACACCCCATGACAGCTCCTTTATTTTCAAAAATCTGTACATAATTGATATTGTCATTCTCACTTAAGCCTTGAAACTCCTTTTGCCAAGTAAAAACGACTTTTTGAATGTCTTCAACAGCCATATCAGCTAGACTTTTGGAGTGATCTGGACTGAAACAAATCACCTTACAAATACCCTGTTCTGCTTCAGCACGAATAAGCCCACTGTTAACTGAAAACTTTTTGGAATCCTTTTGTAATGCGGAAAAATCGTTCACAAACACAAACACATCTTCATAAGAAGGATTTACCTCTCCATTGGCCCTTGTGTTTCCAGAGCACAAATAACAACTAGAATCATGTTTAGGCCTAACCTCCTTTGAAGGCTCTTCTTGTTGCCCTTGCCAAGGTCTTTTGGCACGATGCGGTGAAACTAGCACCCATTCTCCTGTCAATGGGTTGTATCTTTTATGGGAATAATCTTGAATATCGTTTTCCATGACAATTAAATTTTATGTGTTCCCTGTGATAACTTCACAAAATATATGGAACAATCTTTACCAAATGTATCTTTATACTGTTTTGAAATTTCTTCGGAATAAGATGCGACTGCATCCTTCTTTAATATATTGATGGTGCAGCCTCCAAAGCCTCCTCCCATCATTCTAGATCCAATGACATCGGGATGCGCTTTCCCTTTTTCAACCAAAAAATCAAGTTCGGGACAGCTCACTTTAAATTGATGCTGAACCCCACCATGCGCTTCAAAAAGCAATTCTCCAAAACCTTGCAAATCTCCATCTTCCAACATTTTCCCAGCTCTTAAAACACGGTCATTTTCCTGAATGACATAAAGTGCTTTTTGATATTCCACTTCCGTCAATTGATCCTTTATTTGATTAAGAGAAGCTTCGTTGGCATCACGAAGAAAAGGCACATCCAACAAATTGGCTACTTTTTCACAAACAGCTCTCCTATCATTATACTCAGCATCTACCAGACTGTGACTTACATTGGTATTAATTAGCATCACCTGATAATCTTCAAATTCCAATGGATAGGTTTTGAATTCCAAGTTTCTGCAATCCAACAATAAAGCCCTGTCTTCTTCACCAAACATGCTCGCAAACTGATCCATGATTCCACAACGTACACCCACATAATGATGTTCTGCTTTTTGCGAAATAAAAATGAGTTCATGCTTGGACAAGCCCAAATCGAACAAGTCATTAAGTCCATAAGCCACTGCATTTTCTAATGCCGCCGATGATGACAACCCAGCACCTTTAGGAATGTCGCCCGTAAATACCATATCAAAAGGTTCCAATTGAATTCCTTTTTTCTGCATCTCCCCCACTACCCCAATGATGTAATTTCTCCAATTACCTTTAGGAATAGCCTTTACATCATCTAAATGCAGCTCCATAACCTCTTCAAAATCCATTGAAACAATGGTACAAAAAGCATTTTTTGATTTTGAAAAAGCTGCTGTTATGCCTTTATCTATAGCTGCAGGAAATACATAGCCCTCATTATAATCGGTATGCTCCCCAATTAAATTAATCCTTCCCGGAGATTTAACCACAATGGGATCATTAGGGAACCGTTGTTTAAATTTCTTTACAATGTCATCTTTTATAATTGCATTCATTTTATAAAGATTTTCTTATGATTAGTTGACTAGGATTTTCAACTTGACCCTGTTCTCCATTTTTTATCATATTGGCCAAGGTTGTTCCCATTAATTTGAAATCTGTAGAAATGGTAGTAATTCCATTACCTACAACTTCCTTCAATAGGGTGTCATTATAGGAAATAACCCCAATATCGGAGCCTAATTCCAGTTGCTGTTCGTTCATTTTTTTTATCAAAACAATCAAATCCCTATCGTCCAAAGTCACATAAACCTCCCCTTTAGCCAAAGGGCGTTCTTTCAAACTGGAAATAACCTCTCCTTGAATCTGATTTGAGTTGATAAAATTCTGAAACCCCTTTAACATGCCGTGAGGTTGTTTGGCTGGCGAATAAACCAATACGATTCTTTCATATTTACTGATTTGAGACATTGCCAAAGTCAGTTTATCTGACATGTCCTTTTCAAAATTTTGATAAATAGCCGAATAATCTATTAAAGAGGCATTGGTTTGATCTAATAAAAAGACTTTCTCTTTAGGCAATAAGGCCAACACATCAGCAACATTCTCAAGATTGGCTGGCATGATCACATAATAGTTGTAACTCCCTACATTATCTAAAATTTGTTTTTTAAAAACGTCATAACTGAAATGATGAAAAAAGATGTCTACCTGAAATTGAGGACTCAATTCTTCTAAAAAGGCATTGTAAATATCTTCCTTAAAAGCATTTAACTCATCAAAAAATAGAAAGACCTTTTGTTTCACCGTAACATCTTCACTTTTTATATAATATCCCTTTCCTGAAACAGACTCCACAATACCTCTCATCTTGAGCTCATTAAAAGCCATCAAGACAGTATCTCGTGATAAATCAAAATGATTTCTCACTTTATTAATAGACGGTAATTTATCTCCCTTTTTCAATAACCCAGCCATAAGAGCATCCTCAATTGACGCTACAATCTGCTTGTATTTAGGAATACCGATATTGTCCTTGATTGAAATTAAATTCATTTGACAAAGATACAAAAAACCGGTAGGTACTGGTAGGGTTTTTTAATTATTATTTTTAAATTTGTAAACAAACAATGTTCAAATTATCAAATCCTTGTTATTTGAGATAATTAAATAAGAATATGATACAATATTTCAAAACATCCATCTTTATAATGTTTACCGCATTTTGTCTTATGGGATGCTCAAGCAGTGAAGATAATCCGGAAGAACAGCCAAATAATCCTACCCCTTCTGAAGATTTCTTTTACTACGGCGCAGACCTCTCATATGTAAACGAAATGGAAGATTGTGGAGCTACTTATAAAAACACTAACAACACGGTTCAAGATCCGTTTCAGATTTTTGCAAATGCAGGAACCAACTTAGTACGCGTTCGTTTATGGCACAACCCAACTTGGACCGATTACTCCAATATAGAAGACGTCAAACAAACCATTCAAAGAGCCAAATCTCTGGGGATGAAAGTACTACTGGATTTCCATTATTCTGATACTTGGGCAGACCCTGAAACCCAAGAAATCCCTACAGCTTGGATTCCAGAAATTAACAACACAACAACTTTAGGTTCCTTATTATATGATTATACTTTAGAAACCCTAAATGACTTAAATAATTCAGGGTTAAATCCGGACATGGTTCAAGTTGGAAACGAAATCAATGGCATGATTCTACAACAAGGCGATTTGGTTTGGCCCATTGACTGGAATCGCAATTCCTTTTTACTAAACAAAGGCATACAAGCTATTCGTGATTTCTCTCAACAACATTCAATAGATATTGAAATCATGCTGCATATTGCCCAACCTGAAAATGGCCTATGGTGGTTTGAACAAGCATCACAAAACGGAGTCACGGATTATGATTGGATTGGGTTGTCATATTACCCAATATGGTCTTCATATGACCTCAACAATGTAGGCTCAGCCCTTTCTTCCTTAATTTCTACCTACGATAAAAAATTAATGATTGTGGAAACCGCCTATCCATTTACATTAGACAATGCTGATGAAGCTAACAATATTTTGGGTTCAGATGCCTTAATTAATGGCCTCCCAGCGACCCAACAAGGCCAATTAAATTATCTCCTACAACTTGAAACCGTGGTCAAGGAGGCTGGTGGAGAAGGTATTATTTATTGGGAACCTGCTTGGGTTTCTACCAATTGTTCTACGCTTTGGGGACAAGGCTCCCATTGGGACAATGCCACCTTATTTGATCATAACAACAAAGCCAATTTAGGCATGCAGTTTTATAACGGCTCACAAACGAATAACCAATGAAAAATTCAAACAAAATAAAGTTCGTATTCATCATATGCTTGTTTTATGGCTTGTCCATGCAATCCCAAACCAGAGAAATCCTTACTTTAAAACAAGGATGGAGATTTCAAAAGGGACATCATCCGCAAGCAGTCAATCCTAATTTTGATGATCGAAAATGGGAACATGTAACCGTTCCTCATGATTGGGCTATTTATGGCCCCTTTGACAAAGAAATAGACAAACAGAATGTAGCGATAGAGCAAAACGGCGAACAAGTGGCTACTGAAAAAACAGGGCGAACAGGTGCCTTACCTTATATTGGCGAAGCTTGGTATCGAAATCACTTTAAGATCCCAAATTACGACGCAGATAAAAAAGTACTCATCCTTTTTGAAGGAGCCATGAGTGAGCCTGAAGTATATATTAATGGCAAGAAGGTAGGTGAATGGAAGTATGGATACGCCTATTTCTATTTTGATATTTCCGAATATGTCTCTTCCAAAAACAATACGATTTCCGTCAAGTTAAACAACAAAGGACTTTCCTCGCGATGGTACCCAGGTGCCGGACTCTATAGAAATGTAAAAATCATTGTTAAAAACAAAACAAGCATTAACCAGTGGGGAACTTTTATCACCACGCCCATTGCCAATAAAACTTTAGGCAAGGTCAATATTAAGACCAAAGTAAGTGGAGAAAATTTACGTATCGTTACAGATATCATAGGCCCAAATGGTATTACAATGGACTCAAATGTTAGTGAAACTATTTTTAATGATGAATTCGATCAAAATTTCCTTGTTAAAAATCCTAAGTTATGGAGTCCGGAAACTCCACATTTATACACAGCTGTTACTAGATTATTCTCTTCAAATGAGTTACAGGATGTTATTACAACAAAATTTGGAATAAGAAGCATTCAATATGATCAAAAAACAGGGTTTAGCCTAAATGGAGAAGTCACAAAATTTAAAGGAGTTTGTCTTCATCACGATTTAGGCCCGATAGGATCTGCTGTCAATCGCTCTGCACTAAAACGTCAACTTCAAATTTTAAAGGACATGGGAGCCAATGCTATAAGAAGTTCTCATAACATGCCTTCTTTTGAGCAACTGGAGTTGTGTGATGAGATGGGCTTTTTGTTTTTGGCAGAGAGTTTTGATGAATGGAAAAAGCCTAAAGTAGACAATGGCTACCATTTATATTTTGACGAGTATGCCGAAAAGGACGTTGTCAACTTGGTAAGAGCAACTAGAAACCACCCTTCTATTGTTATGTGGAGTTCGGGCAACGAAGTCCCAGATCAATGGGGAACAGAAGGAGTGAAACGTGCCAAATGGCTTCAAGATATTTTTCATAGAGAAGACCCTACCAGGCCCGTTACCGTAGGCATGGACCAAGTTAAAGCGGTAATGGAATCTGGATTTGGAGCACTTTTGGATGTCCCAGGATTAAACTACAGGGTACACCTCTATGAAGAAGCTTATGAAAAGTTCCCCCAAGGATTTATTTTAGGTTCGGAGACTGCTTCCACAGTGAGTTCAAGAGGCATTTACAAGTTCCCAGTAGAAATTGCCAGCATGAAACAATATGATGACTTTCAATCCTCCTCTTACGATCTAGAATATTGCAGTTGGTCTAATTTACCAGACGAGGATTTCATTTTACAGGATGATAAACCTTGGGTTATTGGCGAATTTGTTTGGACTGGATTCGACTATCTTGGCGAACCAACCCCATATGATGAAGTCTGGCCATCACGAAGCTCCTATTTCGGCATCAATGATTTAGCAGGTCTACCTAAAGATCGTTATTACCTATACAGAAGTCGCTGGAACACCCAAGATGAAACTTTACACATTTTACCTCACTGGAACTGGGAAGGGCGTGAAGGCGAGACCACCCCTGTTTTTGTTTACACCAGTTTTGACCAAGCTGAATTGTTTTTGAATGGAAAAAGTTTAGGAATACAAAAGAAAAATGACAAAACACCTCAGAACCGATATCGTCTCATGTGGATGGATGTCAAATATGAACCCGGAACCTTAAAAGTTGTTGCACTGGATCAAAATGGCAAAGCGGTTGCGGAAAAAGAAATCACAACTGCTGGCGAACCCCATCAAATTGTTTTGGAACCGGATTCCAAAACCATAAAAGCCAATGGTGAAGACCTAGCATTTGTTACTGTTTCAGTAGTTGATAAAAATGGAAATCCCTGTCCAACAGCCGCCAACCAATTAGAGTTCGAGGTCACCGGAAATGGTTCCTATAGAGCCGCCTGTAATGGGGATGCCACATCTTTAGAATTGTTTCATGAACCAACTATGAAGCTGTTTAGTGGCAAACTGGTAGTTTTAATGAAGTCAACCAACACAGCAGGAAGCATGGAACTGACGGTAAAAGGAAAAAAATTGAAATCGGCATCCATCATCATAAAAACGGAAAAGTAAATATCTATAAATAGAGAAAAGCAATAGCTTTCGGTTAATAGCATGAGCAGATTATCATTATTTTTGCATGATATTTAACCATGAAAGCATCACAAACGATTTCCACTGAGCTTCGGCTTCTGTTCACCTTTAGGAAAAATTCCAGAAAATGGCATTTGGCTCTTTTGGCTGCTATTTGCGTGGGAACGCCTTTGCTTTTGGGCATCTATTTTAATAATTTGCAACAAGCCCTTTTGGCTAGTTTAAGTGCTTTGGTGATCCTTTACCTTCCAGGTAGCGGCTCTAAAACCCATAGGATTCTTACACTATTGATTTGTTCGTTTGGATTTATGGTATCCTTTTCCTTCGGACTTATTTTTAGTTTTCATCCATTGGTTGCGATTTTCAGCTTTGGCATATTTTCTTTCTTGGCTCACTGGGTAGCTTTATACTACAAGGCCTCCCCACCAAGAAGTTTCTTTTTTATCATGGTAGCCTCCATGGCCATTTGTATGCCTTTTGACCTATCATCCATTCCCATAAAAATAGGAATGGTTAGTCTAGGAACTATATTTTCTTGTATTCTCGGACTCATCTATATTTTCTTGTTTCCGTCAACTCAAACGAATAAATCAGAATCTGAGGCAGCTAATAAGGATTTCAGAAAATATGCCGATTACTGGGAAGCAATTATTACCGGCTGCTTTATGTGTGTGGCTTTGGCTTTAGGTCACCTCATGAAATTAGATAATCCCTATTGGATTCCCATATCCTGTGCCGCCGTTATGCAAGGAGCCTCTTTGTACCATATTTGGCAACGATCCTTCTACAGAATAACGGGAACCTTTATTGGCCTTGGACTGTGTTGGTTTATTCTAGGAATTGTAGAATCTCCTTTTAGCATAGCTATTACCATTATTATCTTGCAATTTATTATAGAAATTCTGGTTGTAAGACACTATGCATGGGCAGTGGTTTTTATCACTCCATTAACCATTTTACTCTCTGAAGCGGCCCATCCCCTATTTCATAAACCCGATGAATTGATTACCCTAAGATTTACTGAAATCTGCATAGGTAGTATTTTGGGAGCCTTTGGCGGCTGGACATTACACAAAGAAAAACTAAGATTTCATAGTATCAAAGGACTCACTTTAATTGGTAATAAGATGAAAAAGACCAGGTCTTAAAAAAGCGATGAAACAAAAAAGCAAAACACTCTTCAATCGGCATCCCTAATCAAGGGTGACACATATCAAAACAGGCTTCTGTCGTCATTCAAATTGTCCCTATTAATTGCCCAACCGAACTCTCCTCTTCCCTTTAAGGTCACCATTGACCAAAATTTAAAGCAATTACTACTTTTTAAAATGCAAAAACATCAGAATCTTATGAAATACTGTAATAATTTGCCTTAAATTTCGCGCAGAAAGTATCAATCTCTTAGAGATTTCTAACTAAAACAACTTAAAGCATGAGGAAAATATTTAGTATTCTAATTTTAACATTAAGTATTACAACAGGTTTCGGTCAAAATGAATTAACAGAAAAAGCCGATAAACTTTATGATGGTTATCAGTATGTGGATGCCATTGAAGCCTATTTGGAACTTGTTAATGACCGAAAGGCCAACGGCTATGTTTATAAACAATTAGGTGATAGTTATTATAATATTTACAATACCAAAGAAGCCTCAAAATGGTACGCCAAAGCTGTAAAAAGTAAACAAGACGCCGAAACCTACTACCGATATGCCCAAATTCTTAAGTCTGAAGGGAATTATGAGGCATCCAAAAAGCAAATGGATAAGTTTTCTGAGTTAAAACCTGATGATCAAAGAGCAAAAGCCTATTTAGCAAATCCAGATTACGTTCCCCAACTGGCAGATAAAGACAAATCATTTACGGTAGAAAAATGCAAAATCAGTGATTCTAAAGAAAGTGATTTTGGTGCCGTTTTATCAAACGACAATATCCTTTATTTTGTAAGTACAAGAAAAGAGACTAGCAAAGAAGACAAGGGAACAAAAACCCCTTATTTAGACATTTTTAGTTCTAAAAGAAATGACAATGGCTCCCAATCTAGACCTCAAGAAGTTAAAGAACTGAATACAGCTTATCACGATGGCCCAATAACCATTAGTTCGGATGGTAAAACAATGTATTTTTCAAGAGATGGTCACAGCGAGAAATCATATAAAAAAATTAAGAAGAATAGTGTCAAATTAGCGCAACAAGGTATCTACAAGGCTACTTTAGTGAATGGTCGATGGGAAAATATCGAGGCACTACCTATCAATAGTACAGAATATACCGTGACTCATCCTAGTATTAGCCACGATGGTAAAACACTATACTTTGCCTCAAATATGCCTGGTGGGATTGGTGATACTGACATTTGGAAAATAAGTGTTAATGGTAACAGTTATGGACAACCAGAAAACATGGGACCTAAAGTTAATTCAGCTGGTAAGGAAGGATTCCCATTTAGCAGCAAGAACAATATTCTTTACTTTTCCTCAAATGGAAAACAAGGTTATGGAGGATTGGACGTTTTCAAGTTGGACCTAAACGCCGATAATGAAGCAGAAAACTTAGGAAATGGTATCAATACAAATCATGATGATTTTTCTTTTAGTATGAATGACACCAAAAAAGTAGGTTATTTCTCTTCCAACCGAGATGGGGCAGATAACCTTTTCATTGCTACTCCTATTTGCAAATTAGACATCACAACCTTAGTTACTGATAGTAAAACCAATAACATTATTCCTGGAGCCGAAGTAATCCTTTCAGATGCTCAAAACAATAAAATAGCTACACAAACATCTGACGTTAAAGGACAAACTGCTTTTCAAGTAGGTTGTGAAGTTGATTATTTCATCACAGTTTCCAAAGAGGGCTATGACAGCAAAAGCATTCCTGTTTCAGCTTCCCAAAAAACCGAGATTAGTATAAGTGCTGCCCTAAGTCCACTTGATGAAATAATTACAGAAACCGAAGTAAAACTGAATAACATTTACTTTGAATTCAACAAAAGCAACATTACCCCACAGGGTGCTTTAGAACTTGATAAACTAGTTTCCATCATGAACACGCATGCCACAATGGAAATCTTGGTAAGATCACATACAGACACACAAGGAAGTCAGGACTATAACCTAAAACTTTCTGAAAGAAGAGCACAAGCCACCATGCAATATCTGATTTCTAAAGGCATTAGCAAAGACAGACTAACTGCAAAAGGCATGGGAAGTTCAGAGCCCAAAATTGATTGTAAATCCAATTGCACCGAGGAAGAAGATGCCAAAAATAGACGTTCAGAATTTTTGATCGTTAAAAAATAGGTTTTCCAATAGAACTCCATATAAAACTTTAGTCCACAAAAAAACCTTCAAGGAACTCTTGGAGGTTTTTTTTGTTCGAACAAAGATATTCTTTCCGGCTACGCTCAGCATAAACTTCTCGTCTCCCATTATTTCCAATAATCTAAAATTCTTTAAATAAAAAAAGCCTCTTGTTTCCAAGAAGCTTTACTTTTCGTGCGGGCGGAGAGACTCGAACTCTCACACCTCGCGGCACTAGATCCTAAGTCTAGCGTGTCTACCAATTCCACCACGCCCGCAATCATTAAACTCCGATAAATATCGGGATGCAAATATACACATTCCTTTTAAATTCCAAGCATTCCAAATAAAAATTTAATCATCCCCTTTTTCGTACCTTTGAAGAAATATAAAAACACCCATGAAAGACATTTCAAATTATATAGAAACCCATCAAAACAGATTTATTTCCGAATTGGTTGATTTGCTTAAAATGCCTTCTATCAGTGCTGATTCAGCCTATAAAAAAGATGTTTTAAACACGGCTGAAGCCGTTAAGAAAAGCTTATTGGATGCTGGTTGTGATCTTGCAGAAATATGTGAAACGCCTGGAAACCCAATTGTCTATGGCGAGAAAATAATTGACAAAAATTTACCGACAGTTTTGGTTTATGGACACTATGATGTGCAACCCGCCGACCCTATTGATTTATGGACGTCGCCCCCATTTGACCCGGTTATCAAAAAAACGGATTTACATCCCGAAGGCGCCATTTTTGCCAGAGGCGCTTGTGATGACAAAGGACAAATGTATATGCATGTAAAAGCTTTGGAATTCATGACCAAAACTGACCAACTACCATGCAATGTGAAATTTATGATTGAAGGTGAAGAAGAAGTTGGATCTGAAAATTTGGCTTGGTTTGTACCCAGAAACTTGGAAAAATTGGCCAATGATGTGATTCTTATTTCTGATACGGGAATGATTGCTAAAGATGTGCCTTCCATCACTACAGGTTTAAGAGGTTTGAGTTATGTGGAAGTGGAAGTTACTGGTCCTAATAGGGATTTACATTCTGGACTGTATGGTGGGGCTGTGGCAAATCCCATCAATGTTTTATCCAAAATGATTGCGTCCCTTCATGACGAAAACAACCACATTACCATCCCAGGATTTTATGATAAGGTCGAAGAATTAAGTACTGAAGAACGTGCCGAAATGGCCAAGGCACCTTTTTCTTTGGAGGCCTACAAAAAATCTATTGATATTGATGCAGTGTATGGTGAAGAAGGTTTCACTACGAATGAGAGAAACTCTATCAGACCCACTTTGGATGTGAATGGTATTTGGGGCGGTTACATCGGTGAAGGTGCCAAAACTGTATTACCAAGTAAGGCGTACGCAAAAATTTCCATGAGATTGGTACCTCATCAAGACTGGCATGAGATTACCGACTTATTCACCAAACATTTCGAGAGCATTGCTCCACAAGGGGTGAGAGTAAAAGTAAAACCCCATCACGGTGGTCAAGGCTATGTGACACCAATAGACAGTATGGGCTATCAGGCAGCGAGCAAAGCATACCATGAGACTTTTGGAAAAACCCCAATTCCGCAACGAAGCGGCGGAAGTATCCCTATTGTTGCTTTGTTTGAAGAACAATTAAAGAGCAAGACCATTTTAATGGGCTTTGGTTTGGACAGTGATGACATACACTCCCCCAATGAACATTTTGGAGTTTGGAACTACTTAAAAGGTATTGAAACCATTCCTTGGTTTTATAAGTATTTTAGGGAGTTGTCTGAATAAAATTTGAATCCGCTTGTTGTAAAGCGGATTTTTTTTTTGAATTGTTAAATGATCCTGTTAACCTACACCAATTATGGTAAGTAGTTAAAGAATGTTATGGTATGTACTGCATATCGAAGCGACCGTTGGTAATATTTATTACATTAGAACATTCGTCTGAGTAGCCTTCAAACTGAAAGTCTCCTGAAATGATAAAGTTCACCTCATCAAAATGAGTGATAGTTAACGTGCCCAAAGAGCCATTAGTGGTATTGTAATCACAGCTCTCAATTTGGTTTTCGAATTTTCCACTATTTGTAGTTGAATTGAATAAATCATATACTCCATTTTCTACAATTACATTATCATTGTTCAAAAAAATAGATATGTTTTCATCTCTATCATCTGCATCGATTTCGCCCGATATAAAAAGAGAGCCTTGTTGAAAAATAGCGACTATATTCGCCGAATTTTCTATTGCAAAAGGCTCACCATTAACTAAACAACCAAACGTATTCTCACCAGTTTGTGTGGCAGGAGGTAATTGGTTTATTGGGTTTTGTGGCGTATTGTCATCATCTTTGTTGCAGTTTGTTAGGGAAATAAACAGGAGGCAGTAGGCTAATAGGGTGAAATGTTTTTTCATAGTAATTTTAAAGACTCTAATATAGGTTGTAAACTTTTAAAATAAAATAGGTAGAACTACGTAATTTTGGTCATATTCCTAAACCATTTTTAATGGTTGTCTCATATCTATGTAGTTCCATTTTAATGGGCTTCGGTCTGGATAGCGATGCCATCCACTCCCCCAATGAACCTTTTGGGGTTTGGAACTGTCTTAAAGGGATTGAGACCATTCCATGGTTCTACCAATATATCACCGAATTATCCTAATAAATCCATAGCCGCTTCTTGAAAGCGGCTTTTTTTTATCAAAATAATTTACTTCTATACTTGTAGAATTAAATATTTATTCTACATTTGTAGAGTTAACTCTAATCTTGTAGAAATGCAGCTATCAAATTCAGAAGAAGAACTTATGAATCATTTATGGAAACTGGAAAAGGCCTTCATGAAAGATTTGTTGGATTCTTATGACGATCCCAAGCCAGCTCCAACCACTTTGGCTACGCTTTTAAAGCGTATTAAGGACAAAGGGTTTATAGATTACAAAGTTTATGGGAAGTCCAGAGAATATTATCCACTTGTAAAAAAGAAAGACTATTTCTCTAAACAAGTCAACGGACTCATTAAAAACTTTTTTAACGACAGCGCCAGTCAGTTTGCCTCCTTTTTCACCAAAGAAACCAATTTGACCAAGGAGGAATTAGAAGATTTAAAAGCGCTTATCGATAACGAGATAAAAAAGAAATAAGATGCTGATCTATTTATTGAAATCATCCGGTTGCTTATTGGTATTGATGCTATTTTACAAGCTGATTTTAGAACGTGAAAGCATCCACCAATTCAAACGTTTTTACCTATTGGGCAGTTTAGTAGCGGCTTTCCTAATTCCGTTAGTTACCTGGACCACTTATGTGGAAATCCCTTTAGAACCAGAAGGTGTTCCATTTGATCCCACACTTCTTCCCATGGAAGACATGCCTACAGACGAACCATTCAATTGGGCTTTTTACTTAGGAGTTATATACGGTGCTGGGGTTTTGTTCTTCGGACTACGTTTTATCAATAATCTTTGGAGTCTGCATTTAAAAATTAAACGGAATCAGAAAATTCCCCGCGAAGCATACATTCAGGTTTTAATACTTGAAAGCATTGTTCCCCATACCTTTTTAAAATATGTTTTTGTTGAAAAAAGCCAATTTGACTCCAAAAACATTCCAGACGAAATACTGCTCCATGAACAGATCCATGTGGAGCAAAAGCATACGTTAGACATCCTACTTATAGAAGTGATGCAAATCCTGCTTTGGTTTCATCCGCTGATTTATTTAATCAAAAAGGACATCAAACTGAATCATGAGTTTTTGGCAGACCAAGCGGTATTGTCACATGGCTTTGAAACCAAAAACTATCAAAACATACTGTTGGACTATTCCATTTCATCATCACACAACCAACTGGTATCATCCATCAATTATTCATTAATCAAAAAACGACTTAAAGTTATGAAAACACACACATCAAAACAGGTCAAATGGCTCAAAAGTTTGGTATTACTGCCATTACTAGCCCTATTGATTTATAGTTTTAGCAGCAGAAAAGAAGTATTCCATTCCAATCTCATTCAAAATCAACTAACAATTGAAAATAAAAAAAGTGATATTGAATTACAAGTTGATGAAACGGGTAAACTGTATTATCAATCTAAAGAAATCACTATTGAAGAACTATCCCAAATCACTAACATTGAAGACCATATACAAATCAAACTTGTGTTCCCTGAAAGCCGCCCAGAGAAAACTATAAAAAAGGTCAATAAACAGATAACGGACTTCATACGCTCTAAGGATGTTAAACATTTCAGTATTTGCTCTTCATTCATGGAGAATGATCAAAAAACTTCAAATACTGTGATAAGGAATTTAGACATTCCTGAACTACAAGTTGAACAAAATCCGACAAGGCTAATCTTAAATGGTAAGTCCACCAATTTTGACAAATTACTGGATGACTTTAAACAAATCACAAACAATCAAAAATCCGATTTATACATCAATACAAAGGGAGAAAATCTACGTTATGATGTTTTAATGCAAATTGCAAATTCGCTACGGAATCAATTTGGAGAAATCACTGTGTCTGATGGAGTCATTAGAGATCCTAATAACTCTTCATTAACAAAGAATCCCAACGGAAGCGTAAGCATTCATTCGCTGCAAGAAGGCGCCTCTAAAGCACAAATAGCCGAGTACAATAAGTTGGCCAAAAAGTATAATTCACAACCCAAAGAAGAGCAAAGGTTTTATAAAAAGGATGTAGAGCGTTTGGGGTACTTATACGGCTTGATGACAAAGGAACAAAAAGCCCATGCAGAGCCCTTTCCTAACATTCCACCGCCACCTCCTACTCCTCCAGTAGAAATGGGAACCATGTCTCCAGAGCTCCAAAAACTCTACAAGCATTACACAAAAGAAGCGGATGCCTATGTGAAAGCGGTAAGTGTTTACAGAAAAACCAAGAAGGGCACACAAGAAGATTTAAAGAATCAGTACAGTGATTTGATGAAACTTTATAAAACTTATTACGAACTGGCTTATAAAGAAAAATTAACCCCCGTACTACCGCCTCCGCCACCTCCTGCTCCAGAAGCACCAGAGGTTATTGAAGTGATTGAAGTGGAAGGATATTCTAAATCCAAAGTCAAGAAAGCCCCTAAAACAGCAGACCTTCAAGAAAAGGAAGTGATAGGTTATCCGAGTCCAGAAAGCCGCAAAAAGAGTGCGGCCATATATGCTAAAGAGAATCCTGAGAAGGTATCAAAACGCAAAACAAATTCAGGCGAGGTTATTGAAATAGTTGAAGTTCCTGTTAACAAGTTAGATACTAACACTCCTAAAACAGCTTACGATTTTGTGAAAAGCCATAAAAATGATGATATCACCTACTATTACAATGACAAGAAAGTAACTTATGACGAGATTTTAAAAATCGTTAAAAAGGAACCAAATATTAACATCAACACGAACATTAACGACCACAAAGGAACCGTCAAGTTCTGGTCAAAAAAATAAATGATAAAAAGCCTCGAACATATCGAGGCTTTTTATTTAAGGGTATTTGTTGTCAAAGCAGCCTCTTATTCAGCAATTTGCTTTAATAGTTTGGCCGTTTCCGGCTCGATATCCCCAATGTATTTTAAATCAGCTGCTTTTTTGTTTGTGAGCAATTGGTAAAAGATACAGGCATTTAAAAAGGCACCGTTCTTATTTGGATGAATATCATCATCATAAAGTTCTAATTCGGGAAATTGAGTGAGAACCTCAAAGTACTTTTCACCGTTGTTTGATTTTAATAAATCATTTTCCTGAGCTACCAACTCGTAGGATTTATCGATGGTTTTTATTTCTTGTTCAAAACTTTCCAGAATTGGGGAACAACATTTTTCTTTTTCAAGTCAAGCCAAGTTAAAGTTAAAAAATTTTGAATTAGGACGTTATGGGTTGTAGGTTAATGCTATTTGAACTTCGTTCCTTATAGTTTTTTCTCATTTAAAAAGCTTAAATATTGAACTAATAATTGAATCAAGTTAGTAAAAGGAGTCCGTGTTTTTTGAGAAATACTACAGAAATAAGAAACGAAACCTTGTGTTACGAAACTTTTTTAATCGTCACACCCTCCTGTAATAATAATGCTCTTGTCAATTTGAGTATAAGCTATTAGCTTTTCTGAACTATGTTCTATATTGTAAACATCTATGTGTTTTTTTTCTATAAAAAGTCCATTAGGTAATTTACTGTTTAACTTCCAATCTTCGTAGGCCGTTGGATGAGTTAACAAAGGCAAATGGAAACTTGTTGTATTGTCTATGATAAATAGACTTGTTACTGCCCCTTTTCGGATTCTTTTTTTCAGATTCAATATACTTTTAAATTCATATGCTTTATGAGATATATCTTTAACTATTGTGTCTTTCAGTAAAAAAAAATCATACCGTTCGACGGCACGTTTATTTTTGTTCTTCTCATACAATATTGACTCACAATTAATATTGATAAATTCTGCAATATTCAATTGTGATTTTGAAACCAATACCTTGGAGTATAGCTTATCATGATGCCTAAAGATCAATTTATAATGCAAACTATCATTTGAAGTGATTTGAGCAAAGTAGCTATTATTCTTCGAATTAGTTAAGTAGAGAACTTTCTTTTTAATAGAATCCTCTTTAAAATATGTCACTTCTGTTTCAATGGCATAATCAAATTTATACGCCTCTTGTGCTAATCCAAAAGTAGTTTTAAGAATAAGTGTCAGTAGAATTAATTTTTTCAATTTTGTTGTAACTATTTGTATTTCGTTTTGTGCATTAAAAATCCATAAGGGTTTCGGGTCATGACTCCAAGTTAATAAAATTGGGCGCATTTCCTTTAAAAATCCGAAGCAATAAAATTCAAAACTTGACTTTTGATTCTTCGAATTTTGCCAATGGTGGTCATTCCGTAAATATCAATCCAATCTTTATGAAGTAACACTCCAGTATCCATCCTAATAGGTTTTTATTCCCAATTTATATTAACACCCTCTCCTAATAGTGAGAAAACTTCGTCATTTGGGAAGTACAGTTCGACATAAATTCCATCAGCATGGTTTAATATTAGTGTGATAAGTGGTTTATTTTTATAACATCATGTAACAATTCCTTATTTTTTGCGTTCTAATACCCTATCAATCAACCACAAAACGAACAGTTATGATAAAACAATTTTTTATTCTCTGCAGTGGCGCAGATACAGACATTCTGGATCAATGCTCTAATGGCGAGCAGAACAAATATGCCGGTATAGGCGGCACGGTCTTTTTTACGGCATTAATGGCCTTTATTGCTTCTGGCTATGCTCTCTACACAGTTTTTGACAATCTCTTGGCAGCCATCTTTTTTGGATTTATTTGGGGACTGCTCATCTTTAATCTCGATAGGTTTATCGTTTCTACCATCAAAAAAAGAAATCAGGTGTTGGATGAAATCATTCAAGCTACCCCACGTATTATTCTGGCAGTTATCATTGCTGTGGTCATCTCAAAACCTTTGGAACTTAAAATCTTTGAAAAGGAAATAGACCAAGTGCTATTGGAACAAAAAAACGAGCTCACCTTGGCCAATCAAAACCAAATAGCCGAACAATACAATCCCGAGATAACAGCTTTAGAAAATGACCTCATCAGTATACAAAAGCAAATAGATGACAAGGAAACCGAGGTAAACACCCTTTACAATACCTACATCACTGAGGCCGAAGGTACCTCTGGCACCATGAAATTGGGAAAAGGCCCCGTGTATCAAGAAAAACGCGACAAACACGATGCTGCCCTTGCCGAACTGCAGCAATTAAAAACAGATAACAAACAAAAAATAGCAGAAACCGAGACACAAATCTCTCAGCTAAAGGCGCAATATGACCAGCAGGTTACCAATACCCAACCCATTATTGATGGTTTTGACGGTTTGATGGCTCGTGTCAATGCCCTGGATTCATTACCATGGCTACCCTCATTCTTTATATTTCTTTTATTTCTGGCCATTGAAACCTCTCCCATTATCGCTAAGTTGCTTTCTCCAAAAGGGGAATATGACTTTAAACTGGAAGATGCCGAAACAGCCGTAAAAACATGGGTAGAACAAAAAGTAAACGAACGCAAGGTGCTACTGGAAACCGACAGAACCCTAAACAACAAGATTTACAACGACATTGCAGACGAGGAGGAATTGTATGCCTACAAAAAGAAAAAGGCCCGAGAGCTTATGCAATTGCAGGCCGATGCCTTTTTTAAACATCAAAAGAAAGCGCTTTAAGCAATTATCATTACATTAGGTTTTATAAACACCACGTTATGAAGCCTATTTTTTTTGCATTAGCACTACTGCTTACCTGCCAACTGGGTTTGGCACAAACCACCACCTATAATTCAGACCAGGAAGCCATATTGGCGGTCATGAAAGAACAGGAAAAGGCTTGGAACCAGCACGATTTGGAAGGGTTTATGGAAGGCTATTGGAAAAGTGACTCCTTAAAATTCTTCGGGAGCCAGGGCATTGCCAGCGGGTGGCAAAAAACATTAGATAATTATAAAAAAGGATATCCCACCTCCAGAGAAAGTGGGACCCTTCATTTTGTCATCAAAAGCATATCACCCATAGAAAACGAAAGTTATTATGTTATGGGTGAGTTTCACCTAAAACGTGGCATAGGAAATGCCGATGGCGTGTTTTTGATCATCTTTAAAAAGATAGACGGCCAATGGCGCATCATAGCAGATCTTTCCTGCTAATTAAGCCACCAGTACATCCTCGGTTTGAAACTCTTCATAGAGTTCCTTACTACCGTAACCTATAATGGAAAATGCTTTTTCTTGCATTAAAGCATGGTTATGCAATCTAGCCAGAGCCATGACACCAAAGCGGTCAATACTTCTAAGGCCTTCAATGTTAACCTTTACTTCGGAATGCTTTTGAAAAATGTCTTGGAATCTCCTCTGAAAACGAGGCAGGTTTTGTCGGGTTAAAAACCCTGAAAGTTCAAAATGATTTTCTTTTTGCTTGATAATGAGGTTCATAATAACATAAATTTTAATTGCTTAATACTTTATGCCATTAATCAGGAAAAGGGACTGCTAAGATAGACTTTTTTTCTTTCGAACCTGAATTAATTCGATTAAAAACCAGCCATTTAGATTAAATTATTTGGATTACCAAATACTCCGACGACCTACTTTTTTATTAGTCTAAAACCTACACCTTTTTGACGTATTCGGTGACAATAACGATTTGTTGCCCGTCTACTTTACCCTCTATATATTGGGCATTTTCATGGTCCAGTCTAATATTTCTTACGGCGGTCCCTTGTTTGGCAACCATAGAAGATCCTTTTACTTTTAAGTCCTTAATCAATACCACAGAGTCACCGGTTTCCAATATTACACCGTTCACATCCCTATGGATTATTTTTTCACTCTCGTCTTTATCTTCACCTGTTGCCTTGGCTAAGGCTAAGGCCTCATCGTCTAAATACATCATATCTAGTAAGTCTTGTGGCCAACCTTCTTTCTTGATGCGATGCAACATGCGCCAAGCCATAATTTGAACAGGTACAAATTCACTCCACATACTATCATTTAAACAACGCCAATGATTGGAATCCATGTCTGAGGTTTCCTCAATCTGCCCCTTACAAGTATTACATACCAACAAACTATTATCTACAGTTTCATTAAGAGAAGGGGGAATCATATAGACTTCCAGCTTTTCTTTTGAACCACATAATTCACACGAATTTTGGCTTCTTTCTTCCAATGTTTGTCGAATACTCATAATCACATTTATTTGATGCAAAAATACCCTGAGATTTCGATTAGTGCAATAAAAAAAGGAGCTAAATTGCCCCCTTTTCGTTTAAATAAGAATTAGGTTTTAGTTAGTAATACCTCCTACGTACTTATAAATATAATCTCCGTGTTCACCCGTAAAATACTTACCGTACTTTTTACCCATGGATTCACGTTCAGACTCTGACCATTTTTCTTTAGCCAAGGCTTCGTTTCTTTCAAACATTTTTTCATAATCGGCCATTGAGCTTATAAAATAAGCCTCTATAAATTCACTTTTATCTGCCCCCCAGGCATGCATGTGCGGATAATAAGCCTTAACAAACTCGTTTTTATTGACAATATTATTGGCATGTAGCATGTGACCTTCCATGAACTCTTTTTCAGTACCATCTAAATAATTGGAAAGCTTATTTTTCCTTACATAGAGTATCATACCATCTGAAGGAGCTCCATCCATTAATTTAGCACCGTCTATAGGAACATAAATTTCGTCAGAATGCTCTAACATATAGTAATTGTTTCTCTTTTTAAAAAACTTCTCGATGGCCGCTTCACTACCCCAAGCGGTTTTTGCCAATTCGGCTTCACGCTCTGCAGATTTTTCAATGGCCTCCCAAGACGGATAGGTTTTTACAAAAAGGATTTCGGTGTTTGAAGGCGTAATGTAGTGGGTGTAGTAGCTCACACCGATAACATACTCGTTGTTCTTGATGACCTTATCGACATATTCCTTTTCTACAGCTTTCCATTCATCCATACTAAAGTCATCTGGATCCATGCCCATGTTCCAATGCATGGTTGTTACTGAAATAAATTTGGGTCTGGTATTTTCTTCTTGGGCTTGAGAAGTATTAGTGGCAAAAAATAGCATAACAGCCATTGCCATTAAAAAACGGTTGATTGTTTTCATAATAATAGAAATTTAGAGTTAGTATATTGGTTTATAATATTAACTACATTCTATTTGGGACAATCCTTGTTACTTTTGGGGAAGTGCGCTATGTAATTAGAATAGGGGGGTGAAAGAATTTCCTTATAAAGATACGAAAAAAAACATTGCTTTAACAATCAGCAACTTACAAGACCAAAAATAATTTCCATTAGGCTATGGAAGAACCAATAAACACTGTAAATTGACTATATTAAATCTTGCTGTTTCTTAGGAAGACTTTTTACAATCAAATCATATGAATGGTTGATTAAAGACTTTAAAAGTGCTATGGAAACCTCACCATTACCTAAATCAACTGAATTCCAATGGGTTTTATTAAGATGAAAAGCGCCTTGAATACCTGAGTACTGAGCTCTTAACTCTAGAGCGTAATCTGGATCACACTTCAGACTAATGGTGGGTTCACCAGCTTCCCACTTTTCTAGCGGAACAAAAGCAAAAATCTTCCCCAGCACCTTAAATACCAAAGTATGCTCATCAAAAGGAAAAGCTTCGGTTACCTGGGATTTACCCAGACAATAGGCTCTTAAATCTTCTATATTCATGATTGCTTATCGATTATGGCTTGGTCCTTCTTGTCAATTTTCAGCGTGGAATAATCCAGCTTCCATCCGATGGTCTGCACCATGGTTTCCATCATTAAAATAGCATCCAATGCTTCCTTTTGGGCAATGGCAAACAAACCACTCTCTGGAACTTTTTCCAGAATATGTTGTTTGGCGTCATTATGTAATCCTGTCAAATCGGAAGCGTCAAATTTATTAAACATACCATCCTTTTTATCATAGTAGTTGAGATTGGTCTCAATACTCAATACTTCAGGCTGGGGAAACTCTTGAAGAATGATTTTCTTATTATCCTCATCAGCCCGTAATTTTACTTTAGAAAAATCAAATCCTACATAAGCCTTAGCGTTAATAACTACTAATGCCTTTTTCCGACTTGAAATTAATTTCAGAAACTTTTCCTTAACGTCTTCATAATGGTAAATCTCAGCAAAGTCTCCTTCAACAGTAATAAACTTACAAACCTTTTGAATTTTATCCAGAAGGATAATGGATTGAGAATGTCTTACTTGTTTAGACTTCACGTGCTTGACCAGGGTCACCAAAGCCATGGTAACCAATATGCCAATTACAAGACCTAAAAACGCTTCCATATTTCTTATATTTCACCTAGGTGAGTAAACTTAAACCCTTGTTCATACTTCAAACCATATCCAAGCAACCTATCAAAAGATGCATGAGCAAATAAAATAATTCCAGCAAACTGTATGGTTTCGTTAGAACTATAAACACCCACCAAATACAACAAAAGGGCTAATCCCTTATGATGAAAAAGGTTGTAAAACCACGCACCTATTTTTTCATTTTTTAAATATCCCAACATTCCAATGTCTGGAGCCATTATAAAGGCCAAAAACCACCACCAACTAAAAGACAATTGACTAAAAAGAAATATTCCCAATAGGAACATGGCTAATTCTTCTAATTTCAAAATGGCTTTCATGATTCCAAAACTTGGTATAATATGGGTCTACTTGGTGACGCATCATTATCTATTGGGGCTACTTGTAAGTTCAAAAAATATTCACCATCCTTTACATCATTAGGCACATAAATCAACTCTGTAATCGTTGCTTCGTATCTAATTCTTCCACTAGTGTTCCAAAAGGCGTTATGAGACTCCAATCGGCCTTCATCTTTTTCCTTATCCACACTAGGCAAATCAATCAAAAGATGCTCTATCCCCTTTTCACGTAAATAAATCACTGCTTCTGCCAACAAATAAGGTGGATTGGAATTAGACCATTGTTGCGTCAATTTTTCTTTAGTATTGGGAATAGTCCTTATAATAATGGCATCCCGTTTTTTATTTCCTAAGGCAAATTGAATTTGTTTCTTGGAAATAACAAAATCGCCATTCATTTTTTCAGGAGCTACGGTAATTAACTCTGCCAAAAAGAAATATTTTTTTAAATGATGATTTACAGAATGTACCTCATCTGTGATATGCCCTACACATTCGGTATGCGTTCCATGAGCATGTGGGTTAAACCAAATATCATTAAAGTTTACTGCCGAACCTTGCTCTACACTACCAACCCACTCCCCCATCTTCACGGGAGAAATCTTGGGTTCCTCAACATACCAAGCATTTACGGTATCTTTTATTGCCTTAATAGGAATAGAGAGATCTACTGGTTTTGATAAATCTATTTGTAATTTTCTTGAATTGTATTGAATAGTTGTAATCATAATCTCAAAGATACTAAATCCAAAAAAGCTCAGATGCCAATCCGTCGGCTAAAAATTTCCCTTTTTCCGTTGTTTTTAAAATGGGAGCGCCTGAATCTGCATCCGTTAGAACCAACACCCCCTGCTTGATGAATTTCTCAGCATGTTTGAGTAAATAATTCTTAAAATCCAATCCAAAATCTTCTTCTACTTGGTTAATGGAAACACCCCAAATGGTGCGAAGTCCAGTCATTACATATTCATTATATTGGTCCTGAATGGTTAAATCCTCTATCTGCGATGGCAATTCCTTTTTCTGAATTCCTTGAATGTATTTGGTATTGTTAGGGATATTCCAACTGCGTTGTTGTCCATTAAAGGAATGTGCCGAAGGTCCAATGCCCAAATAGCGCTTCCCTTGCCAATAGGAGGTATTGTGTTTGGAGAAATACCCCTCCTTACCAAAGTTTGAAATTTCATACTGCACATAGCCTTGTCGACCGGTTTCCTCAATCAAAATATCAAAATGCTCTTTGGATAGATTTTCATCTACTGGCGGATATTTGCCTTGTTTAATAAAACTGGCCAATGCCGTTTTAGGCTCCACAGTAAGGGCATAACTGGAAATATGGGGAATTCCTAGTTCAAATACCGTCTGTAAATTGGCTTTCCATTTATCTATGGACATATTGGGTATACCGTAAATTAAATCGACGGTAATATTATCAAAATGTTTAACCGCCAATTCCAAACACTGTTTGGCCTCACTTGAGTTATGAGCTCGATTCATCGTCCTTAAATCATCTTCAAAAAAGGATTGCACCCCAATACTCAATCGGTTAATGGGTGAACAGGCCAATTGTTCTATTTTGACTGGGGTCAAATCATCTGGATTGGCTTCCAAAGTGATTTCAGGTGTATCAATCACCTCAAAATGCTTGTTGATGGTATTTAGAATATGCTCTAGCTCCTCAAGACTGAGAAGACTTGGAGTTCCGCCGCCAAAGTAAATGGTTTCAATAGCTTGGTTTTTTAATTCGTCCTTTCTTAAAACCAACTCTTCCATTAGAGCTTGTACAAGTTCATCTTTCTTTTTTAAAGAAGTTGAAAAATGAAAGTCACAATAATGACAGGCTTTTTTACAAAAAGGAATATGGATGTAGATTCCAGCCATGTTTCAATGTTCAATTAACAGTGAATAATTAACAATAAACAATCATTTATTTATACGTGTTGTTTTTAGAATTGAAAATAAAATCTTAGCTACTTCGTCTGATTGTTCATATAACGAATCAAATTCTATCTCTGAAATAAAATCAGAATCCTTTAAAAGATTTAACCAGTATTTAGTTTCCAAACATTCTTTATAAGCAATTGAAATTTTAGCTGAAAAATCGGCTTTAGAAATCGCACCATTAGCTTCCGCTACATTGGCGCCAATAGAAGTTCCTGCTCGCAATAATTGTTTTGACAAAACGTACTCCTTATGATTTTTAACTAAACGCTTGTAGGTGGCAACAATTTTTAATGCCAGAAGATAGGACTTATCAGTCAAAGGATTTCCCGTTTTTCCCTCCATGAAAACACCTGTTATTCTTTTTGAATTGATATCTGTTTATTGTTTATTGATCTTTGAAGCGTTTTGCTTGACAAAACTAGCCCATCCAGAATAACTTTTTCCTACCTCTACCCGACCTTCATTGTAAAAATGGCAAACCGCTGCGGCCAAACCATCGGTAGCATCCAAATTCTTAGGCAATTCTTTCAAGCCTAAGGTACTTTGGAGCATTTTGGCTACTTGTTCCTTGCTCGCATTACCGTTACCTGTGATGGCCATCTTAATTTTTTTGGGGGAGTATTCAGTGATAGGTACTTCTCTAGACAACCCAGCAGCCATGGCCACCCCTTGAGCCCGTCCTAATTTAAGCATACTCTGCACATTCTTACCAAAGAAAGGTGCTTCAATTGCAATTTCGTCTGGATGGTAGGTATCTATCAATTCTATGGTTCTTTCAAAAATCTTCTTCAGTTTCAGATAATGATCCGTGTATTTCTTCAGGTCGAGTTCATTAAGTTGTAAAAACTTCATGGATTTCCCTTCCACCTTTATCAAACCAAACCCCATAATCGTTGTTCCGGGATCAATACCCAATATGATTTTTTCTTTAGCCATTAATCACAATAATAACATCCACTTAATGATACAGAAACACCTACCGTAAAAGTCCATAAATTGCCATTGAAAGAGCCATAACCATCTGTAATAGGATCGAAATCTTTTGCAAACCCATAGATGAAGGACGTATCAGCAAATACTGATAGTGATCTGGTAATTCCATAATGCACTTCAATACCTGCCATGGCATTTAAATAAGAATTAGTGTTGTCTCTGTAAATTCCCAATGGTTTAATTATAGAATAACCTGGGCCTGCATGACCCACCAGTCCCATTCTATAAGAGATGGGTCTCATCCAAGAGGAGGCATCATATACGATTTGGGCATTGATTCTGGTATAGTTGGTTTTAAACTCCGGAGTATCATTTAAACTAGAAAACCGATTAAATCCAAAGTCCAATTTAGCTCCTAAGCGTTCTTTAAACATATGTTGAACCCCCAAGTTTACCGTTGGAAAATTGATGTCCTTTGCATAAAAGGGTCTAGGATAACCAGATCCGTCAGGGTGATTGATTCCTAATGACAGTTGCGCCTTCCATTTGGCTGCCTCCATTTGTGAAAAACCTTGAGTGCTCAAAATTAGAATACCAAGGATAAGTAGGGTTTTTGGAAAAGTAAATTTGGTGCTCATGTGTTATTCAATTTAATTTGTATTCGTTGACAGCTTAAAATGTGACTGAATCCAATCCATACAAAACTAAACAATTCTTTTTTGTGCTTGTAAAAATAGGGCTAGTTCTTGCGGCCTTCTATTTTATTTACTACAAGGTTTTCCTCAATTCGGACCTCAAAACCAAAGATCTCAATAGCTTTTTAAGCCAAACAAAACTATATTCTATAAAAAACATGGGGTTCTTAGTCCTTTTGAGTTTTCTCAATTGGTTCTTGGAAGTTTCAAAGTGGAAAACATTGGTCAAACCCCTAAGTAAGATCACCTTCTTGGAAGCCATTGAGCAATCCCTAGCGTCACTTACGGCTTCTATTTTTACACCCAATAAAATAGCAGAATACGGCGTTAAGGCCATGTATTTTGCGCCGAGTGAAAGAAAGAAAATAGTATTATTAAAATTACTGGGGAACCTATCACAATTGGGAGCAACCATTATTTTTGGAATCTTTGGACTTTTGATTTTCGTCAGACAATACAACCCTCAAAACACATTCCTTTTCTCGACCATCTTTATATTGGTTTGCTTGCTAGGGATCACATTTATTATAAAAAAGTTAAGTCAAAAGGATTTATATGTTAAGGGCTATGCCGTTAATAGCTTATTTAGATTCTACAAAGCTATTTCTATCAAGTTTTATGTAAAAATATGGACTCTTTCACTTTTAAGATACTTAGTTTTTTCCTTTCAATTTTTTGTTCTTCTTAATTTGGCAGGTGTCCAACTTTCATATTTTGATAGTATGATAATTGTAAGCAGTATGTATCTTTTAGCTTCTTTGGTACCAACGGTTTTTATTTTGGATTTAGCCATAAAAGGAAGCTTAGGGATTTACCTGTTCAGTTATGCAGGCGTCAACGAACTAACCATTCTTGGTGTCACCACCTCCATGTGGATACTCAATTGGGCCCTTCCGGCCATTTTAGGAAGTTATTTTGTTTTAAAATTTAAATTCCCAGACCCAGTTTCCGCATGATAATATTGGTTTTTTCCATCGTCACCATCGTGTATCTTATTGTCATAGGGCGGCTTATTGCTGGTTTTGAAAAAGTGGAAAAATTCCATTTAGAAGACATCAAAGAAACCACCTCATTTTCCATAATTATTCCCTTTAGGAACGAAGCAGAAAACTTACCCGTTCTTTTGGAATCCCTTTCTCAACTAGATTATCCAAAGCTTATGTTTGAAGTGCTTTTTGTAGACGATAAATCTACAGACACCTCGGTAATGGTTATAGAACATTTTAAGAAAACACATGCTTTTGAATATTCCATTCTAAAAAACAACAGAAAGTCACATTCCCCAAAAAAAGATGCCATCAATACAGCTATCGTCCAAGCCAAACATCCTTGGATCATTACTACCGATGCCGATTGTAAACTCCCTAAATATTGGCTGAGCAGTTTTGATGGGTTTATACAAAAAAACAAATCTGTTTTGGTTGCTGGCCCGGTCACCTACTTTAATAAACCTTCCTTTTTCCACAAATTTCAAACCTTGGACTTTTTAAGTTTAATTGGCACTACCATTGGCAGTTTTGGAATGAAGAAACCCTTTATGTGTAATGGAGCTAATTTGGCTTACAAAAAATCACTCTTTAAAAGTCTAAACGGTTTTGAAAACCATGATCATCTTGCAAGTGGAGATGATGTTTTTTTGCTTCAGCAAGCAGTTGAAAAATATCCAAACGAAGTTCATTTTTTAAAATCAGAACATGCCCTAGTGAAGACGCAACCAACGGCAAACTTTAAAGCCCTCAAAAACCAAAGGATTAGATGGGCTTCCAAAACTGGTCATTACGGAAGTGCACTTGGAAAAGGGCTTGCTCTACTAGTTTTCGCAACAAATATGGTTATGGTTACTGGTATTTTTCTTTCCATATTTGGTTTAATTCCCTTTGTCACTTTTATAAAATTATTCTTCTTAAAATCAGCTATTGACTTTTTATTTCTTTATAAGATGACCAGGTTCACTTCCCAAGAACATCTCTTAAAATCCTTTGTTTTTAGCACTTTGATTTATCCGTTTTATTGCTCAGCAATGGCTATCTTTTCCCTCAGAAAACAATATGTTTGGAAGGGTAGAGCCTTCAAAAATTAGGTCAATAGGAAATCTATCTTTTTTTATTAGATTTACCCTAGAAAAGTTTTCCTCATGAGACACCCTTTAATAGCCGCCCTACTCTTTTTCACCTGCTTTACATTTTTTGCTCAAACCGATTACCAAATTGACAATGAAACCCTTACACTTGAAACGGAAGTAGAAGGAAAATTGGACTTACTCTGGAATGTTTCAGACAAAAAATTCAGATATTTCATCAAGACGGAAAGCGGTGACATAGTAGAGCTTTTAAATACCAGAGGGGAAGACAAACGGTATCAAGAGCAATACAAATCTGTCTTGCAATCGTTGACTTCAGTCCCAATGAAAAAGGTAGATAAAGTTAACCTCACCCTTTTTGATTTGCGAGAATTTTTAAATGATTACAACAAAAGCGTGGATCCCAATTTTAATGCCAAGGAAAGAACTAAACTAGGGACTTCATTAGCCTTATTTGGAGGTATGACCAATCATCCATTTGTTGAAAATCCAACGGATGAAACCACGACATTTTTTGGTGCAGAAATAGAATTGTTCAACAAGAAAAAACTTCCGAGGCATTCAATCTTCTTTAACTTAAGATACGAGCCAGACACCAACGAATTTAAACATCAATTAACCCAACTATCCTTGGGATACAAATTCAAATTCTTGAATTTTAATGGCTTTGATATGTATGCCAATTTAAAAGCGGCCACCTTTAATTTTGCCCGTATCACCCAAATAGATGAAAACGGAATGGAATTTACAGAATCTTCATCTGGGCTTGACGCTCCTTTTATTTTAGGACTGGGGGCAGATATTAGACTATTCAAAAAAATATCATTGATTTTGGACTACCACCACATCTATGCCGTTTTAATAGACAATTACGCCGATTTCCCTATGGATTTTGCCGCTGGATTGAAAATGGAATTTTAATCTACCATAACCACCACAGGAAGTACAAATTCTGTAGTGACCTGTTGTCCGCGTTTTAGTGCCGGATAAACCTCAGGAAGAGAATCCAGGCCTACTCGAAGCAACCCATTTAAATTGGGAATTTCCTTATAAGTTAAAGAATCGGCTTCTACCGAAAGTAGATTGAGAAGGCCATCTTTTGAAATTTGGAATTTCAATAAAATGGTATCCCTTACATCTCTTGTTACCACTACATTTTCAGAAGTAAGTTTTCTGGTAATAAGCTTGGTCAAAGTGGTTTGAAAACACTCCTTACGCTGATTTTGATTTAAGGATTCGTCACATACAGAAAAAGAGGGATAGGCATCGACTTCGTTCCAATTAAATGTTTTTAGTTCTTCATTTAAAATGGCCTCAGAAGATGTCTTCTTTATCTTGAAATCGTCGCAAGAAAATAGCAACAAGCACCCTAAAACAACTGCTATACGTTTCATGAGATGTTATTACCTCGAAAAGTACAACTTTTTTATTATTCAAAGCCATCTTATCAAGAAACAAAAAAATCCGAAGAGAATCTTCGGATTTTAAATTCAACGAAAAGAAAATTTTGAGTCCTTACTGTTTATTGTTATTGACTAACTTGAAATTTAATAGGCAAATAATAGGGCACGGTTACTTTTTTACCTTGATGCTCGCCAGGGATAAAAGTAGGCAGCATTTTAACGACTCTTATAGCCTCTGCTTCAAGCTCAGGTTTCGGCGCTCTAGCCTTGACTTCAGTAATATTTCCATCTACACCTATTTTAAAAAATACAGAAATCTTTTGAACCCCTGTTAATCCAAGTTCACTTGCTAAATTGGTATTGAAGTTCATAGCAACGAAACGGCTTATCTCTTGGCTAAAGGCTTTCTTTTTTTCTTCTTCTGAATCAAAGGGACCACTATTTGGGAAGGCAGGAACTTGATCTAATACAGCAAAAGGAATTTCAATACGATCTTTGATTTCTTCATAGAATGGTCCATCTAAGCCTTCTTCAGAAACTAAGGTTAATAAAGTTTTTAAAGCTAGGTCTTCTTCAACAGTCATATCACCTTTAACCTGAATAGCTTCAAATAAATCAGTAATTCGTTGGTGTAATTCGCTTTTATTTGAGGCATTCATATAGGTCTGAACTTCTCCTATCAACTTTTCATTTGGACTCGTATCTAACGTTAACATTTTAAATAAAAGCTGAATGCCTTTCTCTCCATCCTCAGAAATGTTTCCTTCAATTTCGATTTGTTCCTTTACGGCATTTATTTTATGCAACAAATCAGCTGAAGTAGCTGATTCTCCATTAGGAAAATTCATATACATGGTATAAGCGCCTTCAGAAGAACTAACTTCTGTTTTAGAAAATCCTTCTGGAAGACTTTCATCCTTATGATGCACACTATAAGAAATTTGATCTTCATTGCCACTAATGACACCCCAAGCAACATAATCAGGATGTGATTTTAAAAAAGCTTCATAACGATCGTGAATGACCTTCTTGTCTCCCATAAGACTTTCACCCTTCTTCAAAGTATAAGAATACTGATCTAAATTCATTTCATTGTCAGCTACTGAGTTTGAATCGTCAGCACATGACGAGTAAATTAACATTCCCAAAACTACCGGAATTAAAAGGGCGTATTTAAATAATTGAACTTGACTTGATTTTGATTTTTGTAACATAACTAGTCGTTTTTTGATTAATGATTTTTTAAAAAAAGTGTTGATGAAGGACACGTTTTGAGTCTCAAAAACTTGTGACAACAGATTTTGATAATATTGTTTTTTATTTTGTTTGACCGCTTGTTGATCGGCGATAAATTCGTGCAAATCAGACATACGGCTTTGATACATATATATGAGGGGATTAAACCACAAAGGGATACGTAGTAACTCAAAAAAGATTAAATCCCAAGTATGCCGTTGTACCACATGTACCTTTTCATGATCAACTATTGCTCCTCGTTCGGTTTCATGAATATTGGCGCCTAAAAACACAAAATTGAAAAATGAAAATGCTGTAGTACTGTTAGGAATTTCCACAACATGATACACCGTCCCCTTATCCATTCTATGGGTCTTGATAAGTCGTGAAATCGTATAAATCCGATAAAGAAAATATAGAAGCGATAGAATACCTCCCAAAATCAAGATGGCATACAAATACCAAAGTGGATTAACATTATTGGTTGTTCCTTGCAATATCACTTCATCCAAGATGATAGGTCCTTGAGTATCAATATTCAATTTTGGAAGGGACCAAATATAAGTTTGGGGAACCACCTCTTTAAAGCTTTCGATTTTTATTAATGGGATTACAAATGATAAGGCAGAAGTGACCAATAAATAAACCCGATTCCAATTGAAAAAGGTTTCCTTCTTAAGAAATAAATCATAAACCAAAAGGAAAAGGAGTTGGTAGGCTAACAGTTGTATAAGATAGTGTATCATCATTTCTCTTCTTTATCGATTTCTTTTAAAACTGCTTCCAATTCATTTAAACTGATATCGTTTTTCTTCATAAAAAAAGAAACCATACTTTTAAAGGAACCCTGAAAGTAATTGTCCATTAAGGTCGTCAAGGATTGATTGCTATAATCCTGTTTCTTAATCAAAGGAAAATAGATATGCCCCTTCCCTTGCTTTTCGTAATCTACAAACCCCTTGCTTTCCAAAATTCGCACAATGGTTGACACGGTATTATAAGCCGGTTTTGGCTTGGGGAGTTCCGCTATAACTTGTTTTACATTGGCTTTTCCCAATTGCCAAAGAACTTGCATGATCTCTTCTTCTGCTTTAGTAAGGGGTTTCATTTTGTCACTCATAATCACCGTAAATTTATTCAACTAAGGTTTTAGTTCATTACAAATATAACTAAATTTTTAGTTTAAACTATTTTTTTAGTTATAAATGTAACAATGTTTCAATATCTTAGTCTAACAAATAAAATTTTATGGACATTCTCTTAGTTGTTTTTGGTTTCGTTTTTATGCTAGTTGGTATTTTAGGAAGCTTCCTCCCTGTTTTACCTGGCCCCCCTTTAAGCTGGATTGGTTTACTGCTTTTATATTTAACAAAAGCTGTGACTAATAATTGGTGGGTTTTGGGAGTCACCTTGGTCATTGCCTTAGTAATTGTAGTTTTAGACTACATCATACCGGTTATGGGAACTAAAAAATTTGGTGGAAGTAAAAAAGGTGTCATCGGTACTACGGTTGGCTTGGTGGTTGCTATATTCTTTCCCATTTTTGGAATCTTCGGTATTATCATTTGGCCCTTTTTGGGAGCATTTGTGGGAGAATTAATCAACAGGGCAGATCATCAAACAGCGGCAAAGGCAGCTTTTGGTTCCTTTCTGGGTTTTTTAACGGGAACTTTTATCAAGTTTCTCGTAGCCATGATTTATCTGGGCTTGTTTATAAAAATACTCATTCAGCACGGTTCAGAGATATTTTCGTTCTAATTGGCACATCAGTATTTTTAAAAATACTGAAGAGGAGGCAAAAAAGGTTTCGAAGTTATTGAGCTTTGAAGAAACCTTATGACCTTCTAAAAAAGGTCACAAGGTTAGTGTAAATGCTATTATCAACAAATCTTGTGAGGGATTAATTAAGTTGTTGTTGATATTCAAATATAAGTCTTCCTTTAAACAATGTGTTACGGTTTAACCACAAACTTGTTACGGTAAAAACCGTAAATAAAACAATAAAGAACTAAATAACAGCTATTTAACTAAACAAAACCTTTCTTTTTGGCCTCTTCCAAAAGGGCCTCATCATTTCCATCAACCACATCAAACAACTCTTTGAGATGTTTCTTTCTTTTCTCTATTGCACTCATGGACAGACTTATGTGCTCCACGAGACTTTTAGTCTTTACTCCTTGGGCTAATAAATGAAGTATTTTTCTATTGGTATCATCAATACCCAAGTCATTTGAAATCGACTTTCTTAAAATACTATTAACCGTACCACTATAGAATGGGGGATTGTTAATGATTGCCTGAAAAGCACTTGCCAATTCACTGGACGTTAAGTCACTTTTAATTAAAAATCCTTCAGGGTTTATGGTTTTAATAATGTTATGAACCCGATATGGTTCATTAAACATGGTGAGAATGACTAATTTTGATTGAGGCATGATTTTTCGGGCGTGACGAGCCAAATCCTCTCCTGAAGTGTATTTACCATCTTTTGAGGGTGGCAAACTAATATCCATAAACAAAACATCATAAGGTTTATTGGATTCATAAGCCTCGTTCATATATTTCAATGACTCATCACAACTATTGGCAATATCAATAATTAAAGTTTGATGTTCCTTTTTGGTTGCTTTAAGGGTCATTTGGTAACCTTCTATAATGATGGGATGGTCATCGGTCATTAAAATTCGAATGGTTACTTTTTCTTGCATAATTAAATTTAAATAGGGGTTAAAATGGTTAAGGTAGTGCCTGCTCCTGGCTGTGACTCTACATGAAACTCTCCATCTATTTCTTTAACTCGAGAGGTCATATTTTTAAGTCCAATTCCTTTTCTGGATTTTTCAACATCAAACCCTAAACCATCATCAGAAATTTCAAGACAAATTACATCTTTTTTAGCTTTAAAACTAATTTCAACCTTGGTTGCTTGGGCATGTTTATATATGTTTTGAAGGGATTCTTGCACAATTCTATATATATGTATTTTAGTCTTATTAGATACATCGTCCCAATCAATACTACTATCATTGTAAAGTTCAAACTTAAGACCATAGGCCTCTGTCTGAGTTTCAACTAGCGTTTTTATGATATCAAAATAACCCGAACCTGCCACAAAATCTGTGTTTAATTCATGGGACACTTTCCGGATATCCTCTTCTATTTCTTTTAAAGAATGAATATACTTCCCGCGTGTTTCTATCGCCTCTTCATTAGACATCATATTCAAACTATCTAGAGTCAATCTCGTTCCAAAGAGTCTTCCCAAAACGCCATCATGCAATTCCTGTGATATTCGTTTTTTTTCTAATACCCTGGCCTCATCTATTTTGTCTTGTTGGGAAAGCATCAAATTATAGATCTCTTCATTTGCCTTTTGCTGTTTTTGTACAAACTGGAGCTCCTTGTTTTTATTACGCTGATTGACAATTACATAAATAAGCAAAAATGTTAACATTAAAGCGCCCGAAAAAATAAGCAAATACATACGCTCTCTTGCAATTTGTTTATTACGCTCCTTTAGGTTATCCGTTTCATAAGCTATACGGGCAAACTTATTTCGAGTAGCCCGTTCCCTAACCTGCAAACTGTCACTTAAAGTAATGTAATCCCGAAGATAGGATTTAGCTTTATCTTCATCCTCTAGCTGTGATTTTAAAAGAAGGGATCTTAAAATAACATCATTTGAATTCGTTTCCTTACCTAAATTAAATGCTCGGTTGGCATAAATTAAGGCAGAATCCTTTTTATGTTCTTCCAGATAATATTCAGAAGCATACAAACTGACCCACATTATGGACAACCCTTCATTTAAACTATCAGCTAAATGATAAGCTTGACCAAAAAGAGAGCTGATATTTTCATTTTTATAGTTACCTGAATAATATTTTACAGCTGCAAATTCGCTTAATATTGTTGCATAATTTCCTGGATCTTCCATAAGTTCCTCCTTATTTTGCAACAACCTATCATAGATTTTTAAAGCTTCTTCATAGTTTTTTTGTTCCTTATAGATCAAAGCAATATTGCTGAATGAATGTAAATCATATAACAAATGATCTTCAATTTGAGAACTATAAGTCATCCCTTCTTCATAATATTCTATAGCTTGGTCATAAAGACCCTGTTGATCTGAAATAATTCCTAGCAAATTAAAAATAGACCAAAGGGTATCAAGATTGTTCTCTGTCCTTGGAAGAGACTGAATCAATCTTAAAGACTTGATAGCATTACTTTCAGCACCGAGATAATCCTTTTCATCAAATTGAATGTTAGCCATATTATAAAGAACCTCTCCTTCATTTCTTAAATCATTCAAGGAATTAAATAATTTGGATGCTTTATAATAATAAAAATAGGCGCTGTCGTTTGACATGGTAGCACGATGATAATACCCAAGATAATAACAGGTCATGGCTATGGAACTAGAATCATCCAGCTTCTCAGCCAATTTGAGGTTTGAATGATTCCAGATTCTAAGAGAATCATAGTCCCGTTTCAACAAATATAAATAGGCCAAATTCCTGCTTGTTTTAAGTTGAAGCGAATCAAAGCCTGTTTGGGAAGAAAATTTAACAGCCTTTTTGGATTGTTTTATTCTCTCGTTAAGACTTAGCGTTCTATCTTTTGATAATTCATGATAATACAGGGTACTATCCCTAATGATAGTTTGAGACAATATATTACCGCTGGCAAAAAGAAAAAGTATGAATAAAACTTTTTTAAGCAAAGAATCTAAATTTGATATATCTCAAATTTAAAATAATTAAGGTAAGATTCAATAAATAAAAAAGCCTTTCGTATTGAAAGGCTTTTTTTATAGTATTATTCTGCTCCGGCTGGAATTTTATCTTTTCTTACGTGCCTATTGACTTCAAAGTTATAGGCAAACTGATCTGATTTAGAAACAGTTTCTTGAGTTTCCTTTTTCAATTTTTTGTTGGGGTCTAATTCAGCTTTAGTTAATGCAACACAGAATAAAGCAGCTAGTAAAGTTAATGTTAGGGATTTCATGCTATCTCAATTTTATAATTAAACAATTTTAAAAACAAATACAGGTACGTTTCGTTCTGAAACAGAACCTTAATTGAGGGATACATGGATTAATTATTGCAAAATAAAAATTCTATATTAGGGGGAATTTCTATTTCAATTGAGGGAGCATGACGCAAGGTCATGATTAATGGATTAATTAGTTCCTTAATAAGTTGTATTGATTCTTCAATTTGGGGTCTTAAGAAGGAATAGTAAATATAGATTCAGTCACTATCGATACCAAAAAAATAACGATGAAAAGCATATTTATTCGTTGAAATGCATTTTTATTGCAATTAGGGTTGTCATTATCGTCTTTAATTGGAGCCTCAAAATACTGAATTTAAGTATTTTGCACACCTAATACTGCTTTAATAAGTACTTGATCAAGTCTGTAGTTGTTACTATACCCACCAAATCATCATTACATACTACTGGTAAGGCATGAAATTCTTTGGAAGCTAAAATTTCAGCAACCTCTTTTATGGTACTATCGGGGCTTACACTTATCAAATTTTTGGTCATAACTTGATCAATGGTAAACATATTATAGACAATAGTTTCCACTTCTTCCTCATCTTCTACCTCATCTGCAAAGCTAATTCTTAAGAGATCTGTGAGACTCAACATCCCAACGATTCGCTTTCCTTTAACTACTGGAATATGTCTTATATGATGTTTTTTAAATAAATGTTCAGCCACATCAAGGCCATCATCCTGAGTAATGGCAATAACCTCCTTACTCATTATTTCTGAAACAGGAACCAATCTTTTCATGAGGAAAACTTTAATAAATTATCTTATTAAATTTAAGATTTACAACCCATAAAAATTATGACATCGGTCAGTTAATACCCCTTAAAATGAAAGTTTAACATCTGCTTTACCAAACGATAAATATGTGGAAATTCCCTTTTAAACATCTCTGGAGTTTCGATAAAATTTTCCATTATTACTGCTAAAAGTTCGAAGTCATTTGTAAAACCGTAAGCCCTAAAATAACCAGAACTCTGCATTTCTTCCAACACCTTTGGGTGGTTATTCAAATAAGAAACCAATTCTGCATGTGAATTCAGAAAAATACCCGCACTAGCACTTTTGCCTCTTCGGCTTAAAAAATTAAAATGTATAGCATGCACTATTTCATGAATAGCCAAATTAATGTTGTCGTCATCAATTTGATATCCATCCTTAAAATCTTCCCACGAGAAAACCAACAAGTTCTTTTGTGGATTAAATTCTCCTTTATGGTAAGCGTCATTGAGTCGAGAGTAATAAGCCTCAGGATAGATAAAAATGGTTTGTATGATTTGCAACCTGTAATCCCTTAATCCAAACATCATTTTCACTGCTGTTGCCGCCACAAGAACCTGCATTTCGTCTGTCACCTCAAGCCCCTTACCCACAAATTCCTTTTCTCTTAAAAATCGAGCCACTCGATGCTCAAAAAAGCTTTGTTGTTTTGGGGTTAGGTATTGATAAAACCTGAATTTTCGTTTTAGAATGACTTGTTGGTGCGGTTGAAGCTTTTTTAATCCTACATTTAAATGCGTATAAAACAGCTTTTTGTCAATATATTCCACATAGGCCATTTCCAAAAAACGAAAAAATCGAACACTTAGAAAAGTTGCCATACCTAGGATGTATAACATAAAGAAAACTTGCTTACCTATTCTTTCTATATTCTCTTCTTCTTCAAGGAGTATTTGGAGCATTTATTTGGGGTGCATAAAATATTTAGTAGCCCCACCAGGACTCGAACCTGGATCTAAAGTTTAGGAAACTTTTATTCTATCCCTTGAACTATGAGGCCGAAAACAAAAAAGCATCCCAATTCTCTCTAAGAGAAGAAAAGGAAAGCTTTCCATTGGCGTTGAGCTCATTACAAACTCTCCAACCTTTTACCCCATCTTAGACGGGATAAACAACACAACTTCTTTATATTGGAATATTTTCGTCAACCAATTGAATAACAAATATACTTCTAAATATTAAATAAACCAATTTCAAACTTCCACTATTTACCTCCGGGTAGAAATGATTTTAAAACAAAATCGAGATTTCCTATGACCTTTGAGTATTAAAACTGGTTTAATAAAATCTACATTTGAAATTCCTAACAACTAAAGTGCTAAAATCCTCTATTTTTCAACAATAATGCCTCATGATATTTTATCAATTAATTACAATAACATACATTTACAAATTATAAAACATATGCAACACTTGGGGCAGCTACCCATTTCCACTAGGTTCATTGCATTGGAAAACTTTTTCTAAACCATTTTAATTAATTAAAAACAGATGAACACTACGCACTTTGAATTTTTAGATTACGCAGTATTTATCGCCTACGCCGTACTGATTTTAGGAGTAGGCCTTTGGGTTTCCAGACGCAAAAAAGGAGAATCCAAGAGTACAGAAGATTACTTTTTAGCAGGCCGATCACTGCCTTGGTGGGCTATTGGAGCTTCCCTAATCGCAGCAAACATCTCTGCAGAACAGTTTATTGGGATGTCTGGATCTGGTTTTGCCGTAGGATTAGCGATAGCTTCCTATGAATGGATGGCCGCCTTGACCTTAATAATTGTTGGAAAATACTTTCTTCCTATTTTCATTGAAAAAGGAATTTATACCATTCCTGAATTTGTTGAACAGCGCTATTCTACCAACTTAAAAACCATTTTAGCTATCTTTTGGATAGCCCTTTACGTATTTGTAAACCTAGCTTCTGTATTATATTTAGGAGCTTTGGCGCTTGAGACTATTATGGGAATCCCTATGATGTATGGAGTTATAGGTCTTGGCTTATTTGCTGCAGCCTATTCGCTTTATGGTGGTCTTTCAGCTGTAGCTTGGACTGATGTGATTCAAGTGGTCTTCTTAGTTTTGGGAGGACTAGTTACAACCTATCTAGCGCTTAATACCGTATCTGGAGGGGAAGGTGTTGTTGCAGGATTTGAAACTATTTTTGATCGTGCACCTGAAAGATTTGCCATGATCTTAGATAAAAGCAATCCGTATTACAAAGATCTACCTGGAATTGGGGTCTTGATTGGTGGAATGTGGATTGCCAATTTATATTATTGGGGATTCAACCAATACATCATCCAAAGAACTCTTGCTGCAAAATCATTAAGAGAATCTCAAAAAGGAATCGTATTGGCAGCCTTCCTTAAATTAATCATCCCATTAATTGTTGTGATTCCTGGTATTGCCGCTTATGTAATGGTTAATGACCCAGAAATCATGGCCAAATTGGGAACCATGGCTCAACATAATATTCCTTCATTAGATCAAGCAGACAAAGCATATCCTTGGTTGTTGCAGTTCTTACCTGTAGGACTTAAAGGTGTAGCGTTTGCTGCTTTGGCGGCAGCCATTGTTTCATCTTTGGCATCTATGTTGAATTCTACCTCAACCATTTTCACAATGGATATCTACAAGCCTTATATTAATAAAAATGCCAGTGGAACTTCATTGGTAACCGTTGGTAGAATATCAGCTGCAGTAGCCTTGGTTATTGGAGGTATTATGGCACCATTATTAGGTGGTATAGACCAAGCCTTCCAATTTATCCAAGAATATACGGGAGTTGTGAGTCCTGGTATTTTGGCGGTGTTCATTTTAGGATTATTCTGGAAAAAAACAACCAATCAAGCGGCTATAGTAGGGGCTTTAGTTTCTATTCCTATTGCTATGTATTTTAAAGTGGCTCCTAAAGGTTGGTCTGATAGTTCTATTTTCGTTGACCTTCCGTTTATGGACCAAATGGGAATCACCTTCCTATTAACAGCTATCGTAATCATTGTCATTAGTATGTTGCAGAACAAAGGACAAAATGATCCTAAGGGCATCAAACTTAATAAAGAGTTATTTAAAACATCTCCTTTATTCAATATTAGTGCCTTTGCCGTTATGTTGGTGTTAGTGGCCCTATATGCCTATTTCTGGAAATAAAATTTATTTCTAATTATAATAAACACAAAAGCCCAAGTATTTACACTTGGGCTTTCCATTTAAAAGCACATTTTTAAATTACCCTTAAAAGACCAAATATCTTGATAATTGAATCAATTTATATATTACATGCTGGGATTATGTGGTAGGGAAAAAGTCACTAAACTTCAACTTTGATTTAAGAAACATATTTAATTGCTAGCTACAAAAACATATATTTATGTAATCATATAAATGAAATGAAAAAGTCAATAAACCTCATATATTTCATCCTACTGATAGTCTCCTCTTGCCATACGGCTACCTATATACATGACTTGGAATCCACACCTTACGGAATAGACTACAGAGAGGGTAAATGGCTACTTAATGATCCGAATGTGCCTTACAGCATTCAGAAAAAACAAACTAAATTAGCCTATAAATTTTTTTACAACCAATTAGGAAGTCAGCTCGTTGTTGCCGATAGCCTTCCTTATGCTTTACCACATTTACCAATTAACCCGGATACCCTTCGTCTCGAAAACTTTAAAAAAATAACCCATTTTGACTATGTAATCAATATTGAAAGTAAAAGTATTGAAGATGACATAGGCAGTTTTAAAATTGGAAAACCCTATGGTAAAAGCAAGAATAGAGCCTATACCATACTACAAGTTTACGATTTGAATACTTTGGAAACCATCTACTCGAGGAAAGTCTTAGGACAAGTTACCTTAGATGAAAAGGACAATAATGACTTAACTTTAGTAAAAAGCACTAATGGTTTAATGGTAAGCTCCCTAAAAAAGATCCTCCGGAAAATCAAATAACAAGCTTGTTTTAATGATCTTCTAAGGATTGGATCAAAGACTTAAACCCACCATAAATCATCCTACTCGCATCAAAAATCAATTTCCCAGGTAATACCAATGGCGCAACAAGATCTTCCATTCTGGGGTCCAATGGGACTTTTTCATTGGCTTGGTCACGTATTATTTTGGAGGGAAAAACCGCCCTTTCTGATGGGAAGAACATCTTACTCTTACCTGTACATTACTTCCATTACAAAAAGCATTCTCCAACACCACCTTCATCTAAATAGATACTCTTAACCTGTTGATTGTCATCAAGAATGACTACAAAAGACTCAAAATCAGCAACATTGAGCAATTTATTTTTTAAAAGATATTGATAATAATAAGTATCTTTTAAATCAAATTTCCGTTCCCTTTTCTCAGGTTCAATCAACCTTAAATAATGAAGGAAAAAAAAGTGATCTGTCATATGAGAAAATACATATATCGTTTTAATGCTATCATACTCCTCTAATAAAAGTTTCTTATCTACCCAATTTTTCCTTCTTGCATCCATCAATTTATCATAATCATCATAGGTTAGATCAATTTCTTTTAAAACGGAGTCTTTTATTTTGATACCATAACTTGTAGGATTAGAATTATGACCATCCCTATTATTTGAATAATACCAAAATTCAGGTGGAAACGCATCGTAAAAAACTTCGCTACTGTCTAAATAAATTTTATAATTTGATTTCTCAATTAAAATATCCTTTACTTGATTTAAGTAATCTGTTTTTTTTGAAATATTGGTTTTCTTTTCAAGATTATGACATGAAAATGTCAAACCAAGAAAGAGCAGAAAGAAAAGAATCTTCCTACTCAAAATACCTTGGTGATCTGTATTCATACTTAACTTTAGTTTCATAGCTGGCGCGAGCATCTTGCTCGTACCTTCCTTTTTAATTCACATTGGAAAGTAACAAAAAATCCCTCAATCACCACCAAACTTGGGCAAGTCATTATAGAAACACTGTAAATGGTATCAGGATTTATTCAATAACCTGTATAGCTATTTTAGGACGGGTCATTTTGACTTTTCAACCCTACGGATACGCCATGGATAAAGTATGGATAGTGTATGACAAAGGCATCATGGAAAGAACAAGACAGAACGGAAGCATGTGGCAGAAATGGCAAAAATCAATTCACGGCACTGGGAACCGTTTGCTTTTCACCAATCACCACTTCGTTCACTTGAACGTTCTTGCTTTTTGATATGGTCATTCCGTTTTTCGCAGAACCCACCTCAATAAAATCAAAATAGATGTTTTTAACAGGTTTTTCTGGGTATCCCTCCACAACAATAGCTGTATTAGAGGCTTTGGTAAAACTTAAATTGGAAAAATAAAGATTGGAAATTTCCGAAGGAAACAATCCGCTTCCTTCACCATGGTAATTGGAGGTAATGTAAATAGCATCCTCTACATTTTGAAAATCCAACTGATTGAAATGGATGTTTCTTATATATCCACCACGATCGGAATTGGTTTTGATATAAATGCCTCTTTTTAAATAACCACTTGCTTTACAGTTATAGGCATAAACATCTTCTACGCCAGAAGACATTTCACTACCAATCACCAAGGCATGAAGTCCTTTAAATGTGCAATCTCTTACTATAATTTGCTTAGAGGGCATATTGGCATTCCTACCATCATGATCCCTTCCTGCCTTAATAGCAATATTATCGTCACCATTATCAAAGCTCACCTTTTCTATAAGTACTAATTTGGAGTGCTCTATATCAATACCATCATTATTTTTGTTATGTGCATTGTATTTTAGGTCTCTTAGGGTGATGCTGCTGCATTTCAGTATATGGACACACCAAAAAGGAGCATCCTCAATGGTTATCCCTTCAATCAATATATTTTTGGATGAGACAAATTGAATCAATTGCGGTCTTAAATAAAAACCCTCCCCAAAAACACGTGTCTCAAGCGACTGTTCTTCATGGTTCATCTTTCGGCTCAAAGCCTTTCCATCACCTTCCTTAGACTTCCAAGTACCCCAAACACTGCCTCCATCCCCATCTATTGTTCCCTTTCCAGTAATACTGACATCTGTTAGATCTATTCCATAAATGAAGGGACTGTGATTGTATAACATGGTGCCTTCCCAACTAGTCAAAACATTGGGATAATCTTTTGGGTTGTCTCCAAAAGTAATTTTTGAACCCTCTTCCAAATGAAGATTCACATGACTCACAAAATGAATGGGCCCATTTACTTTGAAGTTTCCCTTCGGAACAAGTAGTGTGCCTCCCCCCTTTTTTGCCAGAGTAACCATAGCCTTATCAAAGGCTTTTTTATTATTAAACTTTCCATCTCCCTTGGCGCCGAAATCCAATACATTAATTTGATAATTTGGAATTTGAGGCAGTTTTATCTGCTTTTCTATTTGGCCAATCACAGAATCCTGCACATTTGTTTGTGAATAGCATAGATTAATCATGCCAATCCAAAAAACAAACACAATTGACTTTAATGCCTTCATAAAGATTTTGTATCCAATAAATGGTTTGCTTTCATCCAGGCTTCACATTGTTTTGGCCAACTGGTATGCGTTCCTTCCCTACCCAATCCAAATCCATGACCTCCATCCTTATAGACATGCATCTCAGCTGAAATGCTATGCCTTCTTAGAGCTAAATAGTAATTGATACTGTTCTCAACCGGCACAGAACCATCATCGGTGGCGTGTACCAAAAAAGTCATGGGGGTGTTGGCAGTTACTTGTCGCTCATTTGAATATTGCTCCACATCCACTGCTGAAGCATTGGCACCTATCAATCTCGATTTAGATCCGACATGGGTAATACCATCCTTCATGGAAATAACCGGATATATTAAGATAGAAAAATCTGGTCTAGCGCTCACATTATCATGCTTATAAATTTCCCTATCATATTGCGTGGACAAAGTAGAAGCCAGATGTCCCCCGGCTGAAAAACCTATTATCCCGATCCTTTTTTCGTCTATACCCAAATCAGCGGCATGCCTTCTCACATACCTTACAGCCTCCTGAGCATCTTGCAAGGGACCAATTCGCCTATCAGTCATAATCGCATCTGAAGGTAATCGGTAATTTAAAATGATAGCGGTGACTCCCAAGTCATTAAGCCAATTGGCTATTTTCACTCCTTCTTTTTCACTAGATAAATACTCATATCCGCCCCCTGGAAAAATGATAATAGAAGTACCATTTGCCTGCGCTGGTTTAAAAATTTGAAGTGTAGGCGTAGATACTTTAAAAGTCTTTGTCTTCACCGTGTCTTCAAAATCATAAGTTTCTTGATAGCTGTTATCTTCTATGGAATTTGGAACTTCCTGAGCCCACAAATTCACCTCTTCATTTTGACCATTCACAAGATTCATAAATATCATAAAAAACAATATGGAAATTCGTCTAAACATCTTACTCCTCTTCTTTTATAAAATTAGTAAACTCTGGAACCTTATTTTTTAATTCCGCCACTGCCAATCTTGCAACCTCTGTTGCTCCTTCAATTGATAAATGGGTATCGTCCTCTTTTCCTTCTGGATAATAAGCTATTTCGTTAGGCGCATAATGTAAATGTAATTTTTTGGATGCCTCAACCCCATAACGTTCCTCCATCTGTTCGGTGGCATATTGTAAATCGATAAAAGGCACCTCAAATTCTTGGGCAACTAATCTTACTTCCATGGGATAATCTCCATGGGTATCGACCAAGGTCCCATTTTCATTAAAATTACGTCTTACTATGGAAGAAAACAATACCGGATGAGCTCCCTTTTCTCTTGCCTCTTGAACAAACTTAATTAAATTATGCCTATACGCCGTATGAGGATTTGTATAACGTAACGAATCATTTTCTTTCTGGTCGTTATGGCCAAATTGGATAAAAACGTAATCACCTCTATTTAATTTGGAATACACCGAATCCCAGCGTTTTTGTTGTATAAAGCTTCGAGTACTCCGCCCATTCACCGCGTGGTTTTTCACAACCGCTTTGTCATTCAAGAAAATAGGCAGTAACTGACACCAACCCCTCTCAGGGTTTTCTTCCGGATTCACTTTATCGGCCATGGTGGAGTCACCTATGGTGTGTATGGATACCGTTTCTTGGATTTCCTCAGTTAAAACTGGTTCAGGAACTTGCTCTTGTTTACATGCTATAAAAAGTATCAACACCAATAATAAGCTCCATTTATAATTATAATATTTCATACCATTCTTTTTTGTCGTTGGGGAGTCCGTTCCCCAAAACATGTTTTAATGTATATTGTTCTGCTTCCTTACTTGTTAATTGATGTGACCATTGCACACGCTTTTTAGGTGCAAATCCTTTTCCTGAGTTTCTATATTCCCCATAAAAAGCTGTTTGCTCCGCTTCTGGTTTGGACCAATTGTGCCAACCTTCTGGTAAAATATGGCTTCCCAATTCGCAATTGATGAATACGGTCTGCGCGTAAATTCGCCAAGGCCTGCCTAAATAAACCTCTGTAACTTCATCATCAGCTGTTAACTCACAGTCTTTAAAAACATATCCAAATTCTGATTCTTGAGGCGTGGAAGCTGCAGTCACATAAGAATTCTTTTTGCTATGAATTTGACAATTTTCAAAATAGGCGGTGGCGCTTCCAAAGATAAAGTCTGTGGTACCTTCTATATAACAATCCTTATAATATTGTTTCCCTTTGCCAGAAGCATATAGGGTATCCTGATTTCCTAAAAGTTTGCAATTGATAACAGCTACCTCATCAGAAAAAACAGATAAAGCCACGGCTTGTCCCACTTCGCCTGAAGAATTTTCAATAGTCAAGTTTTTAAGCACTACATTATTGGCTTCCACCAAAAGCGTATAAGTATAAAAAGTGCTATTTCTACCAAGACCTATTTTGTTAAAATAATCATCATAGATAATGATGGTACCTTCCTTACTTTCTCCAATAATTGATAAGTTGGTGTTCCACTCATGTACCTTAATTTTTTCCTTGTACACCCCATTTTTGATAAAAATAGTTAGTCGATCATAAGGAAATGCCTTGGTATTGTTTATAGCCTCTTGAATGCTTGTATAATCTCCGGTACCATCCTTTGAAACTACTATCTCATGTGAACTTTGAGTTCCTTTAGATTTGGAAAACACATATTTCTTTTTCCAATTTGGGTAAACTTCCAATACCATTGAAGGCGCATCTGTATACCATCGATAACCATTTCTTCTTTCAGCACCAATTTCTGAAAGCTTATATTTTTTAACACCATCCCGATCGCAGAAAAAAGGTGTATTGTCATCCAACTCCATAAAACGTCCCCATAATGGTGGGGCATCCTTATCAGCAATCATGACTTTATCAACTACCCGGCCATTGGCATCATAGGTTCGTTCTTGGCGAAGTCCCAAAACTTTACTGTTTTCAAACCAAGTGACTGCACTGTTTACTGCGTTAATAACTTCTATTGAAGGATTTTCAACTGACATTAATAGCTTTACAATTCCCACAGACTCAGCGCCACTCAAAGAAGGTAATTCATAGGCTCTCGCTTTGGCAGGTTCCAAAGTCACCGCATCATGTTGGGCACACCAACCTGTAAGAATTCCATTTTGCTTGTATTGCGTGTTTAGAATACAATCAATACCCTTCTTAAAGGCTTCATTTACCCTTTCCAATTGTTCTTTTGAAGGTTTAATAGAGTAATAATCAGAGTTATTTCGTAATTCCAATAACAAATTCATGATATGAACCATGGAGTCGTCATTATAGGTAATATGTGAATAATACCCTTTTTTTAAGGGATAAAACTGTGGCCACCCACCATTCTCATACTGCGCTTCCAAAATATAATCCAATCCCTGCAAAAAGCTCTCCTTATAACGCTCATCAGCAGTCTGAGCATACATCTTGGAGAGGAACAACATCTCTTGGGTTGTTGCTCCATTATCCGTTGTGGCTTCCAAACCGGTAGATTTTAAGGCTTCCAATTCCTTCTTTTCTGCTTTGGAAAGCGTTAAATGCATGGGTACATTTTTAGGCCACCCACCTATATCCCTTTGATAAAGCAATACATTTTCAGCTACCTGTTTGGCTTCATTGGTGGCAAACCAAGAAGCTTCCTTTTGGTAAATAACCTGTTTCCATGAGCGATCATGTACTTGAGCCATCAAGCTTGAAACACCCATAAAACCAAATATTAAAAGCCATATATATTTTGTGAATTTCACTTTCATGTTCTGTTTTTAAAGTTAAGCTAATTGCGGCTTTCATTCATTTCCAAACTCCCAATAGGAACCCTGGTAAATTCCACTTCTTCCTTATTGACTGAATAGGACACATAAAGAAATCCTTCATTTACCATAGATTTGGGATAATGATACCCCAAGCGTTTGTATTTTCCTTGATAACGTAGGGGCTGAATATCACCTTCTCCTTTTCGCAATAAAAAAGCATTATCAAAATTCTTTCCATTTTTGCTCAAAGTGATTACTAAAGGCATGCGCACTTTGGAACGAACAGGATTATTCACCAAATAGGCTGTGCCGTCAGGTAAATTACCTGCACTCTGTTTTGAGCGCGAATCAGGCATAGTCGTTAATCCCGGCCGAGACCAGGTTTCACCGGAATCATCACTGAAGGATGCCATAGAATAAAAAGAACTAAACTGATCTCTAAACATCATAACCAAAGTACCATCTTCTTGAACCAAGGCACTAGGCTCAATTTCTCTGGAAACATCATTTTTGACAGCACTATTTGTAAATTCACTGCGCTTCCAACCACGAACACCAGAGGGATCATCTGTATAAATGGGAGAAGCATTTAATCCAGGTTGAAAGTGAGCTGCATTGATAATGCGACCATTTTTTAAAGCTAAAGGATCTTGCTCAAAAATTCCTTGAATAGGTTTTCCATCACTCATCAAAACGGGATTTCCCTCAGACCAATGAATTCCATCCAAACTTGTTTTATAATAGGCATATCCTCCTTCTGGAGTCAACTTAGATGGCCAATAATTATAATAGGCTATCAAGGTATCTCCGTGTTTCCACCAGCCTCCAGATGTACTGTACCCTTCGTCTTGGGATTCTTGAAGGACCATAGGTGCAGTCCATGTTTTTCCATCTAAACTTCTACTATAGGCCACCCACGTATCTTCGGAATCTTCACCCGTTTGGGAACTTTGCCATTGACAGTACAAATACCCTTTGAACGCAGTCATTACAACTCCATTGCTGAAGTGATCTGAGCTATCTGATGGTTTAAACACTGTAAAAGTTTCAATGCCTTTGGGATAACTCAATCCTAAATCAGCCACCTTTAAAGAGTCAAACAAATCCTCCTTCACGGTAAATGTAAGCTCTTTTGGTTTATGCATTTGACAACTTTGAAACAAGAGAAGACAAACTAAACAAATTGTTATGCTATATATAATACGGTGTGACTCCTTCATTATTTTGTAAATCGAATCCAGTCAATATCTAGACTCCCCGAATCATTAATAATGCCCTCACGCAATGCCATGAAGCCTACCTTGGCTCCTATCCATTTACCTTCTCGAGCTGTAAATGTTTCTCCAAGTTTTGTAAACTTTTTATTGTTTAAACTGTAATAAAAATCACATTGACCTCCTTCACTCACTCGCACCTGCAGATATATGGTATTCGTCTTCAATTTTACTTTTTCACCAGTTCTCTCCTTAGTCCCTTTATCAGCGTCCATGCAAGTTACCTGAGACAGAAATAAGTCTCCATTCTCCTGTTTCATTTGAAGATAGCTGTAATCCAACCCCATAACCAGGAAACCAACTTTTTCGCCATCGTGACGTGCATTAAAAGTCACTTTTGAAGTAGCTGTAAAAGTTTCCGCCGGGAATTTTTGTAATAATAAATTGGGCACATCATGGATATTGTCGGCCTCTTCAGAAAGTGGTCTACAATACATGGTAAAATGTCCCATCGATGTTGGAAATCCCCAATACACCTGTTTATTTGCCTGCCACTGCCATTGCAAACCTACTGTTGGTGTGTTAAATTCATCTGAATCTGGCGGTGTAACGATGTCATACGTCTTACCTACATTGGGTTTTTTATAAGTAGTTACAGGCTCCCCAACACCATCCTTGGATTGATTGACTCCCATTACTGGCCAGTCCTTTTCCCAATGCATGGGTTGCATGTGTACAATACGTCCGTAAGCACCTTTATCTTGAAAATGGATAAACCAATCCTCTCCAGTTTGGGTTTCTATCCAAGCTCCTTGATGCGGACCATTAATGTCTGTTGCTCCTTGATGTAGAACTTTCTTCTTCTCATAAGGTCCGAATACGGATTTTGACCTTAAAATGGTTTGCCAACCGGTAGCTACCCCTCCTGCGGGTGCAAAAATGTAGTAATAGCCATTTCGTTTATAAAATTTAGGCCCCTCAATGGTATCTTCTCCATCATGGCCATCAATAATCATCACTTCATCATCATTGGTTTTGGTTCCTTCATCGTTCATAGAAGCGATAACCAAAAGACTTTTAATTCCAGCGCGACTTCCTGCAAAAGCATAAGCCAAATAAACCTGACCATCATCATCCCATAGCGGGGTTGGGTCAATGAGTCCGCGACCTCCTTTAACCAAAACAGGCTCAGACCAAGTCGATTTTGGGTCTTGGGTCTTGATCATGTAAATTCCAAAATCGGGATCTGGATAATAAATATAATACTCCCCATTGTGATATCTAATACATGGTGCCCACACGCCTTTACCATGTTGGGGTTTGTCAAATACATCCAATGGCACTTGTTTAGGAAGTGCATAATTCACCAAATCCCAATTCACCAAATCCTTGGAATGAAGAATGGGTAAACCCGGAGTACAGGTAAACGACGAAGCCGTCATATAATAATCATCTCCCACACGCACCACATCGGGGTCGGAATAATCGGCGTGCAAAATGGGATTGGTATAGGTTCCATCGCCATTATCGGAAACCCAAACCTGTGACACATTCTTTGTTTGGGAATATAAATTCCCTATTATAAATAAACTTGCTAGAACAACTATTTTTTTCATAAATCTATGATGCGTTTTTCTTGATGACTTCTATGAGCGGCCTCAATAATTTTTATAACCAAGGTGGCTTCTTCTGCTGTTACAGGAAGTTTTTCCTGATTTTTTATGGCTTTTGAGATTTGGTCATAATAAGCCATATAGTTGCCTATTTCGGTCGCTTGATGAGTTTTAATGGATTGACCATCCTTCATATAATGCAACCATCCCTGCTCTTTTTCAGGCTCCACACCCCAGTATTCTGTATTTGGTTTGATACCCTTTTGAAGTGCAGCTTCTTGTATATCGGCCTTCGATTTCAAAAAAGAACCCTTGGTTCCATGAACACTATAGGCTGACAAAGGCTCTCTAACAAAATAGCTTGATTTTAAAGTCACGTAATGATGTGGATAATACAATTTGACATCAAAATAATCAACCACTTTCGAGTGCTCCCGAAAACCATCCAAAGTAGCAAACACACTTTTTGGCATCCCGAAAAGTTGAATCGCCTGATCGATAATATGGGAGCCGAGATCGTACAAGCTTCCCACTCCTTCGGTTGGAGTCTCTTTATGCACCTTATAACTCAAGGCTGGCTCAAAACGGTCATAATGAAATTCGGCCTCAACTATATCTCCTAAAACTTCTTGTTCAAGAACTTTCTTTACGGTTAAAAAATCACTATCCCATCGTCTATTATGAAAGACGGAAAGTAATACTTGATGTTCTTTCGCCAATGCCATTAACACTTCAGCTTCTTTAGAGGTGACAGTAAATGGTTTTTCAACAACCACATGCTTCCCCGCCAAAATGGCTTTTTTGGTGAATTCAAAATGGGTGATGTTGGGTGTATTTACAACTACCAAGTCAACCTTCTCATCAACTAGAAGCCCTTCTAATGTTCGAAAGGTTTTGATCGCTGGATAGGTTTCTTCTGCCAAATTTTTTGATCGCTCCAAGACCCCATATAAATTAAAATCGGGATGTTCTTCAATAAATGGTGCGTGAAACACAAGTCCACTCATTCCAAAAGAACATAAAGCAGTATTAATGGAAGCCATGATTTGTTACTATTTACCCAATTCTAAAGCGGCCATGATAAATGGGCCGGTCCCTTTTGGGTCATTAGATCTTATTTTCTCTCCAATATAATATTCAAAAGTTCCATCACGATAAGGGTTACCGCCCAAACCAGCTACTGAACAACATTGATTTAGATTAACCACACCTGAATCTTCAACTGTAATAAAAGTATCCAGAATTCCTTGAAAACCTTTGTCGGCATATGCTTTAAAAGATTCAGGAAGATACCCCTTATTAACTCCTTTTGCCAAAGTATAAGTAAACATAGAAGTTCCCGTAGCTTCCAGGTAGTTTCCTTCTCTATCTGGGAGATTTAGCACTTGATACCATGCCCCACTTTCATCTTGATACTTCACTATGGCTTCTGCGTATTGATTTAGGTATGTAAGCAAACGGTCTCTGCCTTCATAATCTTCTGGTAAAACATCCAAAACGTCTACCATGGCCATTCCATACCACCCCATACCTCGTGACCAGAAATGTTGCGATAAACCGGTTTCTTTATTCGCCCATTTTTGTTCTTTACTTTCATCCCATCCATGATAATACAAACCAGTTTCAGAATCCCGGCTGTGCTTTTCAATTAAATCAAACTGAAGCATTATTTTATCGTAAACCTTTTTGGCTTCCTCAGGACTCATAAAGGTTTTGGCATATTTGGTATGAAATGGTTCTGCCATATAAACACCATCCAACCACATTTGAAATGGATAAACTTTTTTGTGCCAATAACCGCCTTCAGAAGTTGTAGGCTGTCCTTCTAATTGTTTATGAAGGGTATCCATGGCCTGTTTAAATCTAGGTTCTTGTTTGTTTTGATAGAGATAATAAATGGCATCTCCGGACTTAATCATATCCAAGTTGTAGTTTGATATCTTATAGGTTTCAATTGAGCCATCTTCATGAATCATTCTATTTCCATAATCATAGATATAGTCATAGAGTTTTTGATTGTGAGTTTGCTCATAAACTCTAGACATGGCCTGCAGTACCAAGCCATTGGTATAACTCCATCTAGGTTTTTCTCTAAAATCGAGTAAGGTAGGATCTGGAAAACGTTCAATCTCTGAAAGCGCCATTCGTTCTGACCACTTCAAGGTATCAGCCACGATTTGTTCAGATACAGATTCTTCTGTTTCAATCTGCTTTTTTTGGTCCTTACAACTTAAAAAAAGACCAAGGGTTAAAACAATTGCTACCGATAGTTTATTCATCATCTTAATTTTACTTTTTATCATACTTTTTGATAACCAAATATTTCAATTCTGTTTCACCAGCATTACTAATACCATGCATGCTATTTGACGGACAGTATAAACTTGTATTGGGTCCAACGACTTGTTCTTTTCCATTTAGATAGAATTTAGCTGTCCCTTCCAAAACATAAAAGAATTCATCTTCCGCATGTTTGTGAGGTGCATGGGTTGATTTTCCAGGAGCAACCACACTCATTTTTATGGTTCGTCCATCCAAAAAATCCTTGTCGGCAAACCAATATTGATATCCAACTTTGGTAGGAACCGCTTCCTCTTGTGAAAAAGTATTGACACAGTCTTCAATAGTCCATTGTTTTTCTTGGGCACACAAGAACTGGATTCCTAAGGATAGACATCCAACAAGAAAAATTTGGACACTCCTTTTCATTACATCTTATTATTAGAATTCAATTCTGCCAACAACCCATCTAAATAGGCCTCAAACTCTTCTTTGTTTTTGATACCATCGGGTTCCTGTTCCCAAGCACCTAAAAAGTAAAAGGAAATGGGTTCTGTTGTTGGTTTAAATTCTACCAAATAATCAAACTCTCCTTTTTTGACTTCCGCAGTAGTTGCGACCTCATAAAAAACCGCCATCCCTAATTTATCGGGCACCAAAGTTTGTTCGCCATAAGTAGCAATATATCCCCATTTTTTGTTATCACTTAGTTTTTCCAAATAGTCCACTTCGTGATTGATAATTCCTGTTACAATACCATTTACTGCTTTAGAAGGTTTAATGGTGTGCTTAGTATATCTTTTATCTGCCTGAATACTCAAGGTAGATTTCAAATCAATACTTTCATCACCTGTTTTCCATCCAAAGTAATTGACATGAACAGTAGATAAGGCATCAGAATTTTCTACGGAAGCAAAGGTTGAATCGACTTCTTGGAAATGCTGCACTTCATTATTGACTAATCTACCTAGGGAACCTACTCCCAAACCTTTGCCAACCTTAAGTATATCTTGCCCCCAGGGTTCTGGCTCATGATAGGAATCAAATCCATCTTGCCCCACTTGGGCCAAAACCATGGTATCGGTTTTTTTACCAAAAATATCAATAGCATTTCGCCAATCTAAATACAATCTATACCCTACTTTGTTACTCTCCCATCCCGGTCCTTCATACCTAATGTACCACGAGTGATCTGTATGTTGGTCTGGAACTTTAAGATTATCAACATTTTTAAAAGAGGTGCCATTGGCATATTCCTTATGGCCTCTCGGCCCATCCACCCATTCACCTCCTTGTGCAATGGCAATTTCGGCATAGGTTTTAGGGATAGACTTTTCCGCCTGTTCTACTACAACCTCTTCATCAGGAGTTTCTTTCTTTTCATTTTTACAAGCCAAGAACAAAGCTCCAAGACATATTACAGCAATATAATTTCGTTTTTTCATAGGGTTTAATTTTTCTTTAATGTCTTATCTAAAAATACAATAATATGGTTTAATGTCTCCTCAAACCATGGGTGAAACAACCAGAAAGAATGAGGACTCCCTAGCAATGTATAATGATCACTAAAAATATTATAGTTATTTAATTTTTTAATCATATCATCCCTTCCTGCATGGAATCTGGGAAACGAACTACTGACAAACAAAATAGGCGGGGAGTTTTTGGAAACATAGTTAATAGGCGAAGCATTTTCCCAATTTTCTTGAGCCTCTTCATAAACACCTCCTAACCAAAAGGCTGCCATATCTCCTTCTGATGATTCTGGATGCCTAAAAGCCAGCACGCCATCAATATTCACAACGGCTCGAACTAAATCAGCTTCCAAATAACCTACCAAAGTGGCTATTTGAGCCCCAGCCGAAGCTCCTAAAACGACTATATTGTCATTATTAATTTGATATTCTTTAGCATGTTTTCTAATAAAACGAAGTGCTTCTGTAACATCATCTATAGCTGCCGGGTATTTAGCTTCATCTGATAGACGATATTCTACTGCAAAACATTGGTATCCTTTTAAAGCTAAGTGGGCTGCCAAAGGCGCCATCAATTTTTTATCTCCCGATTTCCAACCTCCACCGTGAACCAAAATTATAGCAGGGGCATTGGAAACAGATGTATTCTCATAACGATCTAAATGCAACTTTCGGTCACCTATGGTTCCGTAAACCAAATTTTTCTGAATTTTCAAATTAGGTGCTTCAGGTATTGCCACCTCTTTGATATCTGGATGCTTTTTAACCAATTTCTTGTAGGTAGAGGCTACAGTATAGGACGTATCCTTTTTAATTTGCTGAAAAGCCATTCCGTAGGAAGTCAACAGCATTATCAAACATATGATTGGAAATTTCACTTTCATACCATTTCATCTAAAAAATAAGCCTGACAGCTATCAGGCTTATTTAAAAAACAACATTTCAATTCAAACTAATTTATAGTAAACTCAATTGCTAAAAATTCAACTTCAAGGTTTGGCGGACTCAATTGGAGATTCCATAAGTTCACCATTAATTTTTGTATTTATTAATTTCAGATTTTCCACAGACTCCATAGAAAAAGGTTCTTCGACCTGATCTATAACAACATCTTTAAATGTAATATTGGAAATAGGTGATTCAGCATAACCTTTGGCTAGAATTCCATATTTACCACCATTCTTTACTTTGACATTTTCTAAAAGAATGTTCTTCACCTCTGGTATGAATTCACCTTCCTGTCCAGCATAAATGCCATAAAATAAATTGACTCTCAAAACGGCTTCTTTAACTTGTCCGACATTTAAATTCCTGACATAAACTCCATCAACTACACCACCTCTTCTGGAATTGGTTTTAATTCGAATAGCTCTATCCAAATTTGGACTATCCATTTCACAGTTTTCAACATAAACATTGGATACACCTGCTGACATTTCACTTCCAATTACCACACCACCGTGTCCATCAATCATTTTACAATTCTGAACAATGATGTTTTCGCTTTTCATTCCTACTCGCCTACCTTCATTATCACGACCTGCTTTAATAGCAATACAATCATCACCCGTATTAAATGTGCAATTCTTTATCCACACATTTTTGGAGTATTCTGGATCGCAACCATCATTATTAGGCCCATGACTTTCAACAGTAACACCATCGACAATCACATTTTCAGATTTGATAGGGTGTATAACCCAAAAAGGAGCATTCACGATTTTCACCCCTTCAATCAACACATTTTTACATTCAAAGGGCTCAATAAATGTAGGCCTCAAATAATGCCCATCTCCAAAAACTCTATCTTTAAGAGGTACACCTGCCTGCCCCATCTCCATCAATCTTGGCAAATTCAAACTATCTCTTTGAGAAGGTTCCCCTTCTTTCCAACCATAAACATCCTTTTTACACCATGGCCACCAATTGGTTTCATTCGCTTGCCCATTTAAAACTCCAGAACCTGTTATAGCCACATTTGTTTTTTTGTAAGCATACACCAATGGCGAGTAATTCATCAATTCTATTCCTTCATAAGAGGTATGTACTAATGGCAAATAAGCCTTGGGATCGGTTTTAAATAAAATTTCAGCATCCTTATCAAGATGTAAATTGACATTGTCTTGAAGATGAATAGGGCCTGTGAAAAATTTACCTTCCGGTATCACCACCTTGCCCCCTCCAGTTGAAGAACAAAGGCGAATTACCGAATCAATAATTTTTGTGTTGTCGAAAACACTATCTCCCTTTGCTCCATAGTCCATTATATTATATACTTCATTCTTAAATTCTGGTGCCTTTATAGTTTCCAAGACCGCCTTCATATCACTCCATGGATTAAAAACGACCGACTCCTTTTTATCAGAACATCCCAAAACAGAAACCAGCATTAAAAAAAGTAACCCTAAAAAATTTCTTACCCTCATAAAGAACAATATAAAATGAATTCAAAAACTTATCGAAAAGCAAAAATGCAATCGATTACCAAACCTAAAAAATTTCAAAATACTTTCCAAGTAAATATGCAAAAAGCTCTATCTTTTATTGCGTTATTGAAAAAAAACACCGTATTTTTATTCCATATTAGGATTTTTAAAACTCTATTTTGTTGTAATTTACAATTATCAAAAGGATATTTATTTTATATTGTAATCGATAACAAGATTTCTGAAAAGAAAAAATAATTATATTTGTCGACCCATTTCTTCACTAATATTTTCTAATTCAATGGCGAAAAAGACTACGATTTATGATATAGCCAAAGAGCTAAACATTACGGCTGCCACAGTGTCAAGAGCCTTAAATAACAATCCAAAAATTAGTGAAGCTACAAGAGCCCTCGTCTTGGAAACTGCATCTAAAATGAATTACGAGCAAAACAAATTAGCTTTAGCCTTAAAAAGAGGACGAAGCCATAATGTAGGAGTTGTGGTTCCAAGAGTAGATAGTAATTTTTTCGGCTCAGTCATTAGAGGGATTGAAGAAGAATTGAACCCTCATGGATACCACGTAATCATTTGCCAAACTCACGAGAGCACGGAAAGGGAATCTGCCAATATTGAAACCTTATTAAATGCCCAAGTAGATGGTATTTTAATTTCAACTTCATATACCGAAACCAAACCCTTCAAAAAGGTCTTAGATAAAAATGTTCCCCTTATCTTTTTTGATAGAAAGTTGCAAATGGACGGAGTTAGCTCAGTTACCATCAATGACTTTGAAGGAGGCTACAAAGCAACTAAACACCTCATTGACCTGGGATATAAACGAATAGCCCATGTTGGAGGAGACCGCTCTCTTCTTATTTATAAAGATCGTTTTTCAGGTTACAAACAAGCTCTACTTGATGCAGGCCTAGAAGTCAATGAATCATACATCATTGAAACAAAAAGTAGCCTGCAGAATGGAGCGATGGCCATCCAAAACCTTATCAATCTCGACCCCAAACCTAATGCACTTGTGTCATCAAGTGATTTTGTTGCATTAGGCGCTATCCAAGAATTAAAAAGATTGGGCTACAATGTTCCAAAAGATTTTGCGGTGGTAGGTTTCAGTAATGAACCATTTACAAAATTCATGGAATCTACTATTAGTACGGTCAACCAATTCCCGTTGGAAATGGGCAGAATGACTGCCAAAGTATTTCTAGAGCAAATAAAAAATGCCTCAAAAGTGAAGATTGAAAAAAAGGTTGTTTTGGATCCAGAGCTTATCGTAAGGGACTCCTCCAAGAGTTAATAAAAATTAGAAACAAGAATTATTTTCAATTCTATTTAGGGGGCGCTTCAGTTTTAATTTAGTCAGCCACCATAATTCATATACTTATTGCGGATAATCATTCGCCCTATTAAACCTTTCTTTATCACTTCCCAATAACGCAACTCGTTCTTATTTAACACCTTTATAACAAGCGCGGAATTACTTTTATTAATTCTTCATTTAAAGTTACTAAAATTGCGATATTCAAATTTTTATCAATAATTAATTGCGTAATTCAAAATTAATAATAAATTTGTGTAATCGATTACATGTTTATTACTAATTTTTTTAACTAACTTTTTATGCACAACAATTTAATTGATGACTTGTTTTCCAAGCTCTTACATTGGAAAACATTTGGAATTTTGAAAAGTAATTCACGGTCGGCATTCCTCCTTTTTCTATTTGTTTTGAGCAGCTCTATGATTGAAGCTCAAACCATTCAAGTAACAGGAACGGTAACCGATGGTGAGTTAGGAGGTCCTTTGGTAGGAGCCAATATTTTGGTGAAAGGAAAAGCTAAAGGAACAACTACCGATTTTGACGGAAACTATTCCTTAGACCTCGACGATTCTTCGGCAATTTTAATTTTCTCATACACTGGATTTATCTCTCAAGAAGTTCCAGTAAATGGTAAAACAACGATTGATGTCGTTCTACAACCAGACCAAGAAGCCTTAGATGAGGTTGTAATTATTGGTTATGGTACTTCAAAAAAGTCAGATTTAACAGGTTCAGTTGTAACCATTGACGGAGGGGATTTAACTGCCCAACCTATAGCAAGTGCCGCTGAAGCATTAACGGGACGTTTAGCTGGGGTTCAGGTTACTTCAACCGAGGGATCTCCTGATGCCGAGATAAACATTAGAGTACGTGGTGCCGGATCCTTAACTCAAGATAGCTCTCCACTTATTATTGTGGATGGTTTTCCTGTTCCAAGTTTTAGTGATATTTCACCTTCAGACATCGAAAACATTAGTGTGCTAAAAGATGCTTCCTCAACCGCCATTTACGGTTCTAGAGGTGCTAATGGGGTTGTAATTATCACAACCAAAAGTGGTAAAACTGGAAAGGTTTCCGTGAATTTAAATACATTTTACGGAATGAAAAAAATCGCAAATACCATTGACGTTCTTGAGCCTCAAGACTATGTTAAATGGCAATATGAATATGCCCTGTTGAGAGATAATGTTCAATCTTATGAGGACTATTTTGGATCATACTCTGATTATGACCAGTATATAGGCATGGAGGGCAACAATTGGCAAGAACAAATTTATGGTCGCATTGGAAAAGTACAGAGTAGAGATTTATCAGTTAGAGGTGGATCAGACAAAATCAACTACAACTTTAACTATGCACACTTTGATGAAAAAGCAATTATGGTTGGGTCTGATTTTAAAAGAGACAACTTGACTTTATCTCTAAAAAGCAAAGCCAGTGACAAAGTTGACCTATCTTTTACAGTAAGATATTCAGACACTGAAATTAATGGTGGAGGAGCAAATGAACAAAATGAAGTATCTTCTGCTGATAGACGATTGAGACACAGTGTGGGCTATTCTCCAATACCAATACCAGAATTGAACTCAACTAATACTGATGATGCAATTTTTGGTTATTTGGTATACCCATTTTTAGCAGTGGATGACAACCAAAGAAGACAAACCAGAACCAACTTCAACATGATTGGTAGTTTTTCTTGGGATATCATTGAAAACCTGAATTTTAAAAGTGATTTTGGTTTGAATAATAGAAATGACGTTGATAGTAGATTTTATGGTACATCAACCTATTGGTCTAGTAACAGACCTTTAGTTGAAAACCAAGGAATGCCAGGATTAATTATTCGAGATCGCAAAAGAGAGGACTTTAGAAATGCGAACACCCTTAATTATGATTTTAAAAAATTAATCAAAAATGAAGATCACGTCTTAAAAGTATTGGTTGGAGAAGAAATGATTGTTTCAAAAACCAATTCAAAAACCAGTGAAATTCACGGGTTCCCTACAGATTTTGACTTTGAAACAGCAATGAATTTAACTACTCAAGGTGATCCCTTTTCTTATGATAATTTTAATAGTCCAGATGACAAATTATTATCCTTTTTTGGTCGTTTAAATTACGATTTCAAGAACAGATATTTATTGACTGCCACTTACCGTATGGATGGTTCCAGTAAATTTTTGGGAAGCAACCGTTGGGGATACTTTCCTTCTGCTGCTTTGGCATGGAAAATATCAGAAGAAGCTTTCTTGAATGATCCAGACTGGTTAGATATTTTGAAACTAAGAGTGAGTTATGGAGAAGTGGGTAACAATAATATTCCTACTGGACAAACTATACAGACATTTGAATCAAACAATACTTCTTATATTAATGAGGTAAGCAATTATTGGGCACCTTCCAATGTTCAGGCTAACCCGAATTTAAAATGGGAAACGACTATTGCCCAAAACCTAGGTTTGGATTTTGGTCTATTTAACAATAGGGTTAGTGGATCGGTTGAAGTATACAAAAATATTACCCAAGACCTATTAATTCGATTCCCTACTCCAGGATCCCCGTATGCAGCGCAGTTTAGAAATATGGGAGAACTTGAGAACAAGGGTCTTGAAGCCTCTTTAAACATTGTGGCCATAGAAAAGGAAAAATTCAATTTGAACCTAAACTTTAATGTGGCCATGAATAGAAACAAAGTTACTTCCTTAGGAATCATGGATGATTATGCCGTTTCAACCGGATGGGCATCTTCACAAATAGGAAATGATTATGCGGTTTATGTAGGTCAACCTATCGGAACAATGATTGGATATCAAACCGATGGTCGTTATGAAGTATCTGATTTTAGTTATGATGCTGCAACAGGTGAATATACCCTTTTGGATGGTGTTGCTGATAGCGGAGATGCTTTAGGCACCGCACCTGTTCCTGGTTCTATGAAACTCAAGGACATTAATGGCGATGGCGTAGTTGATACGGATGATATAGATATTATAGGAGATGCCAATCCAGACTTAACAGGTGGTTTTGTGTTAAACGCAAATGCCTATGGGTTTGACTTATCGGCTGCCTTCAATTTTAGTGTTGGAAATGACATCTACAATGCCAATAAAATTGAATTTACTACTTCCAATGAAAACAGTCAATATAGAAATTTAAGTTCAGAAATGGCCGATGGTGTTAGATGGACCAATTTAGATCCAAATACAGGGCAATTGGTATCCGACCCTCAGCAATTGCAAGCTTTGAACGCTAATACTAGTATGTGGTCACCATACATGCAGAGATACATGTTCACAGATTGGGCGGTTGAAGACGCTTCATTTTTAAGATTAAATACCTTAACTTTAGGGTACACCATACCTAACACTTTATTGAAAGATACAGGTATCAGTTTGCTGCGTTTTTATGCTACGGCCAATAATGTGTTTGTTCTAACTAATTATTCTGGGCCAGACCCTGAAGTATCAACTTATAGAAAAACGCCACTTACTCCAGGAGTTGATCATTCAGCATACCCAAGGAGCAGACAAATAGTATTTGGTTTAAACCTCAACTTTTAATAAAATGATTATGAAAATGAAACACATATATAAAATAACTGGAATTTTACTCATCGGGCTATTTTTTGGGTGTCAGGAATTTGAAGAAGACTTTTTAGATGCTCCAGCCCAATCTACTTTGGACGAGTCTATTATTTTTTCTACGCCTGCATTAGCTAAAGGAGCTATTGATGGTATCTTGGAACCCATGGGCCAGACCAACTCCTACAGAGGTCGTTTTATTCCTTTTTATGGCTTTAATACCGACTGTGAATACCATTTCAGCTCAGATGAATCTGGAAGTTCACAAAGACCTTTAATGGACTATAGTGTTACCCCAACGAATACCCAAATGAACACTGAGAATAATGCTTGGGCCATGATGTATAGAGGTATTGAACGCGCAAATATTTGTATCAGAGGTCTAAGAACTCATGGAGATCCACAACCTGGAACTGTATTGGGGCAATATTTGGGAGAAGCTTTGACTTATAGAGCTATCTATTACGCCGACTTAATGAAAACTTGGGGAGATGTTCCTGCTCGTTTTGAGCCAATTACGAATGAAGACATCTATATTCCTAAAACAAATAGGGATGTTATATACAAACAAATTATCACTGATTTAGAAGAAGCCTCCACTTTGGTAGCCTGGCCCAATGAAACATCCTATACTACTTCCGTAGAGCGAATTAATAAAGCGTTTGTTAAAAGTTTTAGAGCTCGTTTGGCAATGGTAGCAAGCGGGTACCAACAGTACCCTGACGGTATCAGAAGAAGTAATGACCCAGATCTTTCTGTTGCTAATATGTATGCATTAGCCTTAGATGAAGCCACCGATGTCATAGAAAGTGGCATGGCTCATTTAGAGCCTTCTTTTGAAACGTTTTGGAGAAATTACAACCAAGAAGTTTTAACAGCGGGGAACGAATCGCTTTGGGAAATACCCTTTGCTGCTGGTCGTGGTAGAGTATTATTCTCCTTTGCTGTTCGCCATAGAGGGGTTGATCAATACACAGGCCAACCTCGTGGTGGTAGTGCAGGACCTCTTCCTCATATTTTTTATGATTTCGATGAGGACGATACTAGAAGGGATATCACTTGTGTGCCTTATGAGTGGGGCAATCCCGTTGATGGTTTTTCGCAACAACAATTAGTTAACCTAGACACTTGGCATTTTGGAAAATACCGTTACGAGTGGATGAACCGTTATGTGACATCAACTAACGATGATGGTATTAACAAAATTTATATGCGTTATGCTGAGGTTTTATTAATAGCTGCAGAAGCTGCCAATGAACTTCAAGGACCAGGGGCAGCAGCACCATATTTGAAGGAAATTAGAATGCGAGCTTTCCCTTCTGAATTACACCCTGAGAAAGTAGACAATTATGTGAATGCCATTTCTAGTTCAGATGCTATGTTAGAGGCCATTCAAAAAGAGTATCTATATGAATTTACAGGGGAGATGAGTCGTAAACAAGCGTTAATTCGTTGGAACATGTTAGCATCTAGCCTAGATGAAGCCAAAGTAAAAATGTTTAATTTAAGGGATAGAACTGGCGAATACTCAAATGTTCCTAGTACTCTATACTACAAATATGAAGATGACGGCGAAACTTTAGACATTTACGGTTTAAATCGTGACGAAAATACAGACCCAGGACCAGAATATTCAGCATTTGACTGGACGATTTTGGCGGATGAGACCATTAATTCCATTTACGATGAAGGTACCAATCCAGACAACAGACAATTTTGGCCAATTTGGCAAATATTCATTGATGGTAGTAACGGACAATTAGTAAATGATTATGGATATTAAAATAAACCGAAAGAACACCTTTGTTATGAAAACAACCAAAATAATCAAACCTTTTTTAGCCGTTTTGGCATTACTTCTCGCTTTCAATAGTTGTGAAAAGCCAGATGAATTGATCGAGGAACTTGAAATTAGCAGGGAGTTTGCACCTATAAACCTCACTGCATTTATAAGAAATCAAGTAAATGTTGAGCTTAATTGGACAGTTGATGAAAATGTAGAGACCTATTTAGCGGAGTTTAGTTTAGATGAAAATTTTAGCAACATTGTAGAATCTGTAACAGTAAGCTCTGATGAATTACCAGTTTTGGTTCCTTTGGAAGGTGAAACTCTATATTACATTAGAGTTCAAGCATTGAGCAGCAGAGGGTTGGAAGACTCCAATTACACCTATATTTCAGCTGAAACGCTCACCGAACAATTGTTTTTACCAATTGAGCCAGGAGACATTCTAGCCACCGAGGCCACCTTACGTTGGTTGCCAAACAGTGCGGTAACCCATATTACTATTGAACCAGGAGGAATTGTTCATAATATCACTCCTGAAGAGCAAGCTAGTGGTGTTGCAATCATTTCTGGACTTACAGGAGAAACAGATTACACCGCTCAAATTTTTAATAATGCTACTTTAAGAGGTGTCCAATACTTTACAACAGGAATTGACATTGGAGACGGGCAATTAGTGACTCCTGATGATGATCTTTTCCAGATGATTGCTGACGCTGAACCAGGTGCCACTTTAGTTTTGGATGCTGGAGATTATACAGCTCAATCTGGTTCTGTAACATTAGATAAACCAATTACTATCCAAGGCTTATACAGCTTTGACAAACCTTTATTAAAAATTGGATTTGTATTAGCAACAGGAGCTACCGAAGTTAATCTGGTAGATTTAGACTTAACTGGAGACCTAGCCAATAGCGTAGTAGAAGTTTTAAAATTTGATGGAACAGGAAGTTATGACAGTATTCTTATTAGTGGTTGTAACATTCATGATTATGACAAAGCGCTTATTTACGGTAATGTAACGGGGGCGGTTCTAAACTCTTTCACAGTAGAAAATAGTATTGTAACAAATGTATTGACGAATGGAGGTGATTTTATCGACTTTAGAAATTCAGATGTTTTAAATATCGATGTAAATACTAGTACTTTCAATAACTGTGCACCAGGAAGAGATTTCTTTAGAATTGATGCGGCCGGAGATTCTAATGGTGTAGGCTTGACAAGCAATATTAATTTAGCTAATTGTACGCTATACGCCTGCTCAAATTCTGATAGTAGAAGAATCTTTTACGTAAGATTTGACAGTAATGATATTACGGTTACCAATAATTTGATTACTGATACTGCCGTAGAAGGTTATTCGGATAGAAATGAGACAGATGAAACCATCACATTTGCCAACAATAATTACTTCAATGCACCTACATTGTATGATTCATCAGTAGCTAGATATGATACCTCTACTACCTACACAACAGTAGACCCTGGATATGTAGACGCTGCAAATGGAGATTTCACAGTAACCACTCAATCGTTAATCGATTTTAATGTTGGAGACCCACGTTGGCTTCAATAATAAGTTAGTTTGAATTAGTCTATAAAGGGAGGAGTGAATAAAAATCACTCCTCTTTTTTTAATTTTATACACATGAAACTTTTAGCACCTCTTTTTATTTTTACCCTCTTTTTAAATTTTAGCACCTCTTGCTCCTCTCAAGATTTGGCATTCCCATCGGCTGAAGGTTTTGGTAAATTTGTGTCAGGAGGAAGAGATGGCATTGTTTACAAAGTCACCAACCTAAATGACGACGGAGAGGGTAGCCTAAGAAAGGGTATTTTAAAAAGCGGCCCTCGCATCATCATTTTTGACGTATCTGGCACCATTGAATTAAAGAAAGATTTGGATATCAACAAAGGAGATTTATCCATATTGGGGCAAACTGCTCCTGGCGATGGAATTACAATTAAAGGATATCCCGTTACTATTAAAGCGGACAATGTTATTGTTAGATATTTAAGATTCCGAATGGGGGATGTCAATCAGGTTGAAGGTGATGCATTAGGATGCAGAAAAACCAATAATGTGATTATAGACCATTGCTCCATAAGTTGGGGGACCGATGAAAATGCCTCCTTTTATAACAACAAAAATTTCACCCTGCAATGGTGTGTCATCTCTGAAGCTTTAAATCGTTCTGTTCATCACAAAGGAGCACATGGATATGGCGGCATTTGGGGCGGTGTAAGAGCATCTTTCCATCACAACCTATTAGCACACAACAACAGCAGAAATCCGCGTTTTAGCGGCTCTGAAACAACTCAAAATTCGGAAAATGAATTTGTAGATTTTAGAAACAACGTCATCTACAATTGGGGTGAAAATAGCATTTATGGAGGAGAAAAAGGTCGCTACAACCTTGTCAACAATTATTTTAAATCGGGTCCTGCAACAACCTCATCTAAATTGAATCGGATTGTAAGTCCTTCTGAACCTTATGGTCAATTTTATGTGGATGGCAATTTTGTATATGGCTACCCAGCCGTTTCCGAAGATAATTGGAATGGCGGCGTTCAATGTGAAAATCCGAATGAGGCCAAACTAATAGAACCGATTGCTATATTCAACAATACGGTAACTCAAACAGCACTAACTGCTTTTGATTGCGTATTGACAACTGCAGGAGCTAGTCTACATAGAGATGCCGTAGACTTAAGAATCGCAAGCAATGTACTTCATGGCGCAGTTTCTTACCAAAACGGGATTATTGATTCCCAAATGAATGTTGGAGGTTGGCCTCAACTCATTTCGAAAAAACTAGACAAAGATTCGGATGAAGACGGCATACCAGATGATTGGGAGTTACAAAATGGCTTGGATCCAAATAAAAAGGATTCCAACCTAAAATCGATAAACCCCAACTATTCAAACATTGAGGTTTATGCCAATTCTCTAATAAGTAATAAGTAAATATCCTTAATTAATCCTGAAATTCAAAGGCTCCAATATCGGGAGCTGTCCCTGAAAAAGGCAATCCTACATCCGCTCCTTGATCAATTAAATCACTCGTAGAAACAAGTTTCAGAAAGTCAATATCTGGCAAACTTCCATCAGCATTTCTGGGTGAGGCCAAAAGATTAATATCCACACTTACAAAATCGGAAGCATCAGTCACCAAACCAGATTGCCAACCGTTATGGCTTATGTCTGTTTGGGTAGCTGAATAGGAATCAGAATTAACGCCTGAAAAAGAAAGCGTATTTTTAATCAAAAGAAAATTAGCAATATTGGTACTGCTGAAATTAATATTTCTTCCATTGTTGTAGGCCGAACAATTGTATAATTCGACATCTCCCCTATTACTATTATGATCAAAGCCATCATAAATGTTTCCTGCTGCAATACAGTTTTTATAGACACCATGATGCTTTAAGGTCTTGTCATCGCTACCCCCAGTTTTAAATCCGTTACCATCACCGGCTCCCGGGTTTCCGTCCATTAAGTAGCCATTATTAAAGGCCCAACAGTTTTCATAATAGGTCGTGATATCATCATTATCCCTTAAATAGCCATCCCAGCCATCATCTAAATTTTGCCAAGCCCTACAACCAATAAACTTATTATTGGAACCAGCAGTAAGCTTACAAGCAAATCCATCGGCATTCTCTAAGGTCGAATCAGCATTATAATAGGAGTCGCAATTCAAAATAGTATTATTACTTCCACCCGAAGAAATTTGCAGTCCAGAGTCGGCATTCTCACTAAAGGTGCAAAACTCTATTAGATTGTTATCCCCTGTTATATACATACCGTTATCACCAGCTCCAAAAATATCAACACCCTTAATGTGCCAATAGTCTCCAGAAAGATAAACTCCTCTATTATTTGAGTTTTCAGTCATAGAAGAAAAATTAAACTTGGGACGTTCTGTAGCTTCCGGGTTAGCCATTAAAATGATGGGATTTCCATTTGTTCCTGATCCAGAAATTTGAATGGTGGAACTGAATTCATATTCCCCTCCTTGAATGTAAATAATATCTCCTGCAGAGGCATTAGCAATCGCTTGAAGAATTTCTTGGCTGGTTTGCACTATATTATCAGGAATAGAACCCACCCCCGATATTGAAAAGGATCTTTCTCCATATGCTCCAGACCCATCTTTAGCTATGGCTTGTACTACAACAGATCCGTTGGAAACAGCTGTTAGTAATCCGGTGTTAGATATAGTCGCTACGGCTGTATTGGAAACCCACCAATTGACCGATTTATTGGTCGCATTGGTTGGCAAGACTTGAACCGATAGCTGACTGCTGCCTCCATCCGTTATCGTCTCTCCTATAATGGATATGGAACTCACTTTGACATCGTTTTCCTCACTAGGGGAATCCTCACTACAGCTCGTATAACAGAAAGCCAAAGTAAAAATCAAAATTTGGGCAAAAAATCTTTTCATGGCATGTATAAATAGGTTAAAAACTATAAAGAAACCCCTCGTTTCCAAGGAATAAAGTCATCTTGATTTAAAAGTTTAGCCTTTGCTTGCTTTGTGCCACTAGCAATTTGTATAATCTCCTCCAAAGTTTGCTCAGCCATTTCTTCAATGGTCTTTTCGCCTTTGATAATTCCTCCGGTATCGATGTCGATGATATCATTCATTTTCTTAGCTAATTCGGAGTTGGAAGACACCTTTATAATAGGAGCAATCGGATTACCCGTTGGCGTACCCAATCCAGTCGTAAAAAGAACCACATTGGCTCCAGAACCTACCATAGCTGTCGTACTTTCCACATCGTTTCCTGGTGTACATAACAGATTCAAGCCAGATTCAGTCACATATTCTCCATAATCCAAGACATCTACAATCGGCGAAATACCGCCCTTTTTAGCAGCTCCAGCCGATTTCATGGCATCTGTTATCAAACCATCTTTTATGTTACCAGGTGACGGATTCATATCAAATCCAGAGCCGGCATTAACCACTGACGCTTCAAAATCTTTCATCAGACCCAAAAACTTATCTGCCTTTTCTTCAGTCACACAACGATTAACTAACTCCTGCTCCACGCCACATAACTCTGGAAACTCTGATAGTATGGCTGTCCCTCCTAAAGCTACCAAAAGATCAGACGTATAGCCTAAAGTTGGGTTTGCAGAAATACCTGAAAAACCATCTGAGCCGCCACATTCCAAACCTAATCTTAACTTGGATAGCGGTGCTGGCTTACGCTCTATTTTATTAGCTTCTTTGATGCCTTCAAATGACTTTTTAATAATAGCAGAAAGCATTTCATCAACCGTCCCCATTTTTTGTTGTTCATACATTAAAATGGGTTTCTTATTATCGGGGCTGATAGCTTCCAATGCTTGATTAAATATATCTATCTGCAAATTTTGACACCCTAAACTCAATACCGTAGCTCCGGCCACATTGGGGTTTTTTACATATCCAGCTAATAATCGGGCTAAGGTTTCAGAATCTTGTCTAATACCACCACAACCACCAGCATGGGTAATAAATTTCACTTCGATATTGTCAAATACATTGGTTGTTACCTCATGCGTTTCTGTCGCTACCGAGCTTTCCCCATCATTCACCAAAGAACGCAACAGCATTCTATGGCTATTTGTTTTTTGTGTTAAAAGTTCCTTTTCAAAAACTTCTTTTAGGATTTCAATATTTCGATTTTCACAGAAAACCAATGGAAAAAACAACCAAACATTGGCTGTACCTACTTGACCATCTTCACGATGATATCCCATAAAAGTGCGGTCTTTCCATTTATCTATATTTGGTGGATTCCACCCAATACTATCCGTTTTGCCAAACACCTTCTCACTTTGATGGGTTACATTACCCGTAGTAAGAACCTCACCCTTTTGAATTTTAGTATTGGCTTTCCCAACCAAAACCCCATACATGATTATTTTATCAGATGGCTCCAAATCGGTTAAAGCAATTTTATGCTTTGCTTTGACATCTGAAACCAATAAGATTTCTTGCTCTTCTAAAAATGCATTTTCACCCTTAGAAAGGTTGATAAGTGCCACAGCAACATTATCAGATGGATGGACTTTTATTAATTGTTTCTGCATAATCCTGAATCTTTTTATAAGGATTCTTTAAAGTTCTTGAATCCCTTCTCTACACCATGTTCTTCAATTTCCTTCAGTGCCGTAGCCACTGCCTTTGACAAGTTGGGCACTTGATTTAAATCTTCGTCCCAAAAAGCAATTTGACCTAACACATTTTCCACAAGTTTGTCATAATCGTTTTCCTTCCAAGCATTTTCAAAATATGCAACGATATCTGCACCATCTTTAACCGGAAGAGTAGCTCCTTTCCATGTGCCTTTATAGAATCTTATCAAACAAGCAAATGCAAATGTTAAATGAGCTGGCAAGGCACTTTTTCTTTGGGCATATTCCAGCAAACTGGGAAGTACACGAACCTTAAATTTTGATATGGAATTCAAGGCAATGTCTGCCAATTGGTGTTTAATAAATGGATTTCTGAAACGGTCCAAAACTTCATGGGCAAACTCTTGCAATTCGGTCTTGTCCATATCCAAAGTTTCAATGATTTCATCAAAAATCGCTTTATTGACGAAATCTCCTGTAAAATCATTATCCACAGTTTCCTTCACCGTGGTATTTCCATAAAGTAAAGAAAATGGCACCATGGTAGTATGAGCACCATTTAAAATTCGAACCTTTCTAGTTCGATATGGCTGCATATCTTCCACGATTTTCACATCCAATTCGGTTTTATCGAATGGAAGTTTGGCCTTTAAATCGGCTCCTCCCTCTATGACCCAAAGGAAAAAAGCTTCAGCTGTTACAACCAAATTATCGTGATAATCTAATTCAGCCAAATAAGTATCAATATCGTCCTTTGGATATCCTGGAACAATGCGGTCTACCAACGTATTATGGAAAGTACATGCTGTATTTATCCATGTTTTAAAACCATCTCCCAATTCCCAATCATTACAATAATCCAAGATGATTTTCTGAAGTGTATCGGCATTGTAATTAATTAATTCACAAGGTATGATGGTAAGCCCTTTTTCTGGATCACCAGAAAAATGTTCAAAACGCTCCCAAAGAAATCTTGTTAGTTTAGCCGGAAAGGAAGTTGGCGGCGTCATATCTGCCCTATCATCTGCTTGATAAGCGATTCCAGCTTCCGTAGTATTAGAAATAATAAATTGTAAAGAGCTTTCTCTAGCTAGAGCCAAATAAGCATCATATTGGGTATAAGGATCGATACCTTTGACAATATTGGTTATCAATTCACTCTGATCAATAACCTGCCCTTTTCGTAATCCTTTTAAGAATAGTGTGTAAAGTCCATCTTGATCATTGAGCATAGATACCATACCACGATCAATAGGTTGAACTACAGCGATTCCTGCATTAAAATCTACTGCTTGATTCAGCTTTTGAAATGCGTATTCCACAAAAGCCCTTAAAAAATTGCCTTCTCCAAATTGAAGGACTTTAATAGGAAATAAGTCTCCCACAGAGACATTATTTCTATTTAATGGTTGTTTCTTATCTATATTTTGTGCCATTCCTAAACAATTACAAATTAAACAATCGAGGTAACCACAAGGTCAACTCTGGAAAATAGGTTACCAAAAACAGGGCAACAATCATTGCCAAGAATAAAGGAACCAAAGGTTTTACAACTTTTTGTATGGTAGTTTGTGCCACACCAACACCTACGAACAGCACCGATCCTACAGGTGGTGTACAAAGTCCAATACAAAGGTTAAGCACCATGATAATTCCAAAATGAATGGGGTCCATACCCAATTTGGTTACCACTGGTAAAAAGATGGGCGTGAATATTAAAACCGCTGGAGTCATATCCATAAAAATCCCTACAAACAAAAGCAGCAAATTAATAATCAATAAAATGACAATCTTATTGTCACTTATAGATAATAAAGCAGAACTGATATCTTGAGGTATGTTCTCATAAGACATTACCCATGACATACTCATAGATGCTCCAATCAATAACATAACTACAGCCGTAGTAGACGAAGAATCCAACAAGATCTCTGGAAGTGATTTAAAGGTGATTTCTTTGTAGTAAAATCCGAGAAGCAAGGTATACAACACGGCAATGGCAGAGGCCTCTGTAGCTGTAAAAATCCCGCTAACGATACCTCCAATAACTACTACCAACAACATCAAACTTGGCAAAGCCGCAATAAAGGTCTTTGTTACCTCCTTTAAAGAGCTACGCTCTCCTTGCTTATATTTTTTCTTTTTGGCCCAAAACGATGCCACCAACATTAAAAACAATCCTGTTAATATACCAGGAATATATCCTGCCAAAAACAGAGCTGCAATAGATACACCCCCACTAGCTAATGAATAAACGATTAATACATTACTAGGAGGAATTACCAATCCTGTGGTGGCCGAAGTAATATTTACGGCAGCACCAAACTCTTTTGAGTAGCCTTCTTTCTCCATTTCAGGACCCAAAATACTTCCCATAGCTGAAGCCGAAGCCATAGCCGAACCCGCAATAGCACCCATTAACATGGCGCCTATAACATTGATTAAGGCTAACCCACCTGGAAGGGATCCAACCAAGGTTTTCGCAAACGCAATAAGTCTATGGGCTATGCCCCCTTTATTCATTAATTGGCCCGAGAGTATAAAAAACGGAATTGCCAAAAGGGCAAAACTATCCAAACCAGTACCCATCCTTTGAGAAACCGTGGTAAGTGCTGGTAAGCTAGGAATACTCACCAACATGGTTAAAACAGATGAAATAGAGATACTCCAAGCGACTGGTGTTCCTATTGACAATAAGGCAATAAAACTAAAAACTAGTACAATTACTGGGAAATAATCCATGGTTAGTTAAGGGTTTTAATATCAGAAATCTTATAAAAAATAATCAATAGGCCACTCAAGGGGATACAAGAATAAACCCATGCTAATGGAATTTGTAAGGCTGGCGAATGCTGTCCCAACACAGAGGTAATATAAACAAGCCTAATCCCTCCTATAACCAAACAAAAAAAGGCAAATGCAATAATCAATATATAGACTATGCGTTTTATTTTTTTCTGGGTTTCGGTAGTTGCTTTTTGAGGCAAAACATCAATTGCCACATGCATGTTTCTACCTGAAACATAAGCTGCTCCCAAAATTCCCAACCAAATCATAAGATATCTTGCCAATTCATCTGTAAATGAACTTGGGGTCCCAACCACAAACCTGGTAAAGACCTGCCATAAAACATTCACTACCATCACCGCCATAATGGTGATAAGTAGTCTACCCAAAATCAAATCAATTCTGCTTCTAAGATTCATATTATCTGGTACTTTTTATTTGATCTATCAATTCTTTGATTTCGGGATCCTGCTCATATTGCTTGTAAACCGATTTCGTTTTTTCTGAAAAAGGCTCCTTGTTTGGCAATATGACTGAAACGCCAGCTGCCTTAACGGCCTCTAGAGCTTCTTTTTCCGAATCTTCCCAAAGCACTCTTTGATAAGTCACAGATTTGTCTACGGCCTCTTGCAACCAAACACGTTCCTGGTCTGATAAATGATCCCATGTATGCTTCCCAATGATTAAGACATCAGGAAGTAAGGTATGTTCATCTAAACTGTAGTATTTACAAACCTCATAGTGTCTAGACAAATAAAAACTAGGAGGATTGTTCTCTGCCCCATCCACGACACCTTGTTGCAAGGAGGTGTATAATTCACCCCATGAAATAGGTGTTGGAGAGCCTCCTAAACTTTTAACCATTTCAATGGCTGAGGCACTTTCCATAACCCTGATTTTCATTCCTTTTAAATCAGATGGTTCTTCAATGGGTTTTTCCTTGGTATAAAAACTTCGGCTACCAGCATCATAATATCCCATACCCTTAATCCAATAATCCTCACCTTCATCCAAAAGTTGTTTCCCTATAGGACCATCTAAAATTTGAAACGCATGTTCCTTATCCCTAAACAAATAGGGAAGACCAAACACTTTCATTTTTGGCGCAAAATTTTCCATGACTCCAACAGAAACTTTGGTCATGTCTAAACTTCCTATTTGCAGCAATTCAACACATTCCCTTTCGGTTCCTAATTGTTGACTTGGATAAATTTCCAATTCCATTTTACCACCTGAAATTTCGGCGAGATCCTCACCCATTTTCACCATGGCTTTATGTACCGAATGATTCACATCCAGTCCATGACCTAGTTTAATAACACGGTGTTCCTGTGTATTAGCACAGCCCATGAAAATTAAAAATCCAAGTAACGATAATGCTGCAAGAAGTTTATTTTGCATCTTATTTTCTAACTTTCTTAATGATGTCTAAAGCGTCTTTCACCTTTGCTTCCAACCCTTTAAAATCTTTATTTGCTAAAATATCTTTTGAAATAAGCTTAGAACCCATTCCTACGCAAGTAACACCTGCGTCAAACCAAGCTCTTAGGTTGTCTTCTTCTGGAGAAACACCACCCGTAGGCATAATCGATGTCCAAGGTTGTGGCCCTTTAACACCTTTTACAAACTGCGGTCCGTAAATATCACCCGGGAATAATTTGACAATCTCGCAGCCTAATTCCTCTGCTCTAGCAATTTCAGTCAAGGAACCACATCCTGGAGACCACAATACTTTTCTACGGTTACATACCACAGCGATATCCTCTCTCAAAACAGGAGTTACAATAAAATTGGCTCCCAATTGCATATATAGGGATGCTGCTGCTGCATCGGTAACTGATCCTACTCCTAAAATCATACCTGGCAATTCTGCTGAAGCATACTTTACCAATTCACCAAAAACCTCATGAGCAAAGTCACCTCTCGCGGTAAACTCTAGCAAACGAGCACCTCCATCAAAACAGGCTTTTAAAACCTTCTTACTTAATTCTATATCTCTATGAAAAAACAATGGAATCATTCCATTCTCTTTCATTACTTGAGCCACCTCAAGTCGTGTATATTGTGCCATAATCTGTTATGTTATAGTCCTGTGAATGCTGAATGACCCGTTCTTTTCATTACAGCATCCACATGAACCCATTTAAATATTTTTAATTAGCGAGCCACTCTTCCAGAAGCGTCTCCTCCCATAAGTTTTTTCACCTCATCAATAGTTACCAAGTTGGCATCTCCCTTGATGGTATGTTTTAAACAAGAAGCTGCAACAGCAAAATCCAAGGCATTTTGATCATCATCAGGATAGGTCAATAAACCATAGATAAGACCTCCCATAAAGGAATCACCACCTCCTACACGGTCAACAATATCTGTAATTTGATATTGTCTGGTTTCAAACATTTTCTCTCCGTTGTAAAGAACTCCAGCCCATGTGTTATGTGAAGCCGAGATTGATCCTCTTAAGGTAGTAATCACTTTTTTAGCTCTTGGAAACTTCTCCATCATCTGTTGGCAAACAGACAAAAAGGCCTCAGCTTTGACATTGTGCCCTTCTGTTTGCACAGAAATACCTTCTGGCTTAATTCCAAAGTGCATTTCAGCATCTTCTTCATTTCCAAGAATGATATCACAGTATGACGTCAATTCGGTCATGATAGCTTCTCTATCACCACCATATTTCCATAATTTAGCACGGTAATTCAAGTCGGTTGAAATGGTAATACCCTTTTTACTAGCAGCCTTAACAGCCTCTAGACAAACGTCTGCTGAACTTTGTGAAATAGCAGGAGTAATTCCTGTCCAGTGAAACCAATTGGCTCCCTCAAATACCTCATCCCAATCAATCATGCCTGGTTGAATCTCACTCATCGCAGAATGCGCTCGGTCGTATACCACCTTAGAACCACGTGATACAGCCCCAGTCTCTAAGAAGTAGATTCCTAAACGGTCTCCACCCCATACGATCTTATCTACGCCTACGCCTCTCTTTCTCATTTCCATCATGGCACATTCACCAATGTCATTTTTTGGTAATCTGGTCACAAAATCTACAGGTACACCATAGTTTGCTAAAGAAACAGCTACATTTGATTCTCCTCCTCCATAAACGACATCAAAATTATTAGCTTGTGAAAATCTTAAAAATCCTTGTGGAGCCAATCTTAGCATGATCTCTCCAAATGTTACTACTTTGCTCATGTATTCTAGTGGTTATAATTATTCTTTAGTTATAAAATCTTCTCTCATGGGACTAAACACATCTACCAGCAAACCGCTTTCTAGACAGCTTACCCCATGAATAGTATTTGAAGGGATAAAAAAGCAATCCCCTTTGCTTAATTCTTTAGTTTCATCACCAATGGTCACTTCAAACTTACCAGAAGCGATGTGGGTTACTTGAGAATGTGGATGATGGTGTAAGGCACCAACGCCACCCTTTTCAAAAAGCACGTGAACCATCATAAGGTGATTATCATAACTTACAATCTGCCTTTTAATTTTAGGTTCTACCTGCTCCCAGGACGCGGACGAATGTTCAAAAAATAACGGATTCATTGTTGGATTCCTTTTAAAATTTGAAATAATCTTTGGCGTTGTAATAGCTGATATCCTGAACAATCTTTCCAATCCATTCCATTTCATTAGGCAGTTCACCTCGTTTTATCTCATCTCCCAAAATCTGACATAACAACCTTCTGAAATATTCGTGTCTTGGAAACGAAAGAAAACTTCTGGAGTCTGTCAACATTCCAACAAAGCAACTTAAAAGTCCCATGTTAGATAAGGCGTTTAACTGTTTGGTCATTCCATCCTTTTGGTCTAAAAACCACCAGCCCGAACCAAACTGTACTTTTCCTTTAACGCTCCCATCATTGAAATTACCAATCATGGTCGCCATCACTTCATTATCTGAAGGATTCAAGTTATAAAGTATGGTCTTGGTTAGTTTATCTTTACTATCAAGAGCATTTAAGAAAGCAGATAGATTCACTGCCTGCGGATAGTCTCCTATGGAATCCCATCCCGTATCAGGTCCTAATTGCCTATGCATTCTTGCATTATTGTTTCTCAAAGCTCCCAAGTGGAATTGTTGCACCCAACCATAGCTATGGTATGTTTCTGATAAAAACATTAAAATAGCTGTATGGAATTTTTGAATATCTTCTACTGACAAGGTCTCACCCTGCAATTTTCTCGTGAAAATTTGATTAATTTCCTGATCGGATGCTGGTAAATAATCAATATAATTGAGTCCATGATCACATAACTTGCAACCATTTTCATTAAAATATGCAACTCTTTGTAACAAAGCATCACACAAATTCTGATAGGATTGAATCTCAATCTGGGTAACTTCTCCTAACTTTTGCAGGTAGTCTGTATAGCCCTCAGCCTCAATCAATATAGATTTATCTGGCCTAAATGCCGTAGATACTTTCACTTTGAAATCACCACCGCTCAATTGTTTATGATACTGAAGATTATCTATAGGGTCTTCAGTAGTACAAACCAACTCGGCATTCATCTTTAGCAATAGGTTCTGACAACTGAAAGCCTCTGAACTTAATTTCTCCGAAGTTTCTTCATAGATACGATTAGCCGTTTTTGGACTCAACAAATCGTACTCCCCAAAATACCTTGCCAATTCTAAATGTGTCCAATGGTATAATGGATTTCTTAAGGTATATGGCACCGTTTCGGCCCATTTCAAAAATTTATCCTTGTCTGATGCCTCCCCTGTAATGAAGTGCTCATCAATTCCTAAGGTTCTCATGGCTCTCCATTTGTAATGGTCACCATTGATCCAAACTTGTGATAAATTTCCATATATTTTATTATCAACCATTTCCTGAGGTGGTAAATGGTTGTGATAATCTATAATAGGAAGCTCTTTAGCATAGTTATGATACAACTCTTCCGCATAAGAGTTCTCTAACAAAAAATTATCATGAATAAAATGTTTGCTCATAAAGTTATGACATTTAATTTTCGTTGGCTGGCTTCCCTATGGTTGCCAAAATCCCTCCATCGACATAGATGATTTGTCCGTTGACAAAATCACTTGCCTTGGAAGCCAAAAACACGGCAGCACCTTGTAAATCGGATGGATCTCCCCATCGGGCAGCTGGTGTTCTATTAATAATGAATTCGTTAAATGGATGGCCATCAACTCTTATTGGCTCTGTTTGGGAAGTTGCAAAATATCCAGGACCTATACCATTAACTTGAATTCCATATTTAGCCCATTCGGTTGCTAAATTTCGAGTCAACATTTTTAAACCTCCTTTAGCAGAGGCATAGGCACTTACAGTATTTCTACCAAGTTCACTCATCATAGAGCAAATATTGATGATTTTACCTTCTCCTCTTTTGATCATACTTCTTCCAACGAGTTGGGACATGATAAAAGCCCCTACCAAATCAACATCTACAACTCTTCGAAACTCCTCAACCGACATATCTTCAGCAGGAACACGTTTGATGATACCCGCATTATTCACTAGAATATCAATTGGCCCTTCCTCTTCCATCAAATCCACCTGTTTAGCCGATTCCTTTTCATCAGTCACATCAAACAAATATCCAGAGGCCTGAAACCCCAATTCCTTGTAATAGGCCAAGGCCTTTTCCAATTTTTCGGGGGTGGTGCTGGTAATAATAAGTTCGGCACCAGCCTTTCCTAAGCCTTCAGCCATGGCCATTCCCAATCCGTGGGTACCACCAGTGACTAAAGCTCTTTTATTTTTTAAACTAAAAAGTTCCATGCTTTTATTTTAATTCGTTTGGAGGACACACATCCATATCACCATAATCCAAATTCTCTCCTGCCATACCCCAAATAAACGTATAGTTAGATGTTCCTGCTCCAGAATGGATAGACCATTCTGGCGAAAGCACTGCTTGGTGATTGTTCATGAAAATGTGTCTTGTATTTTGTGGCTGCCCCATAAAGTGACAAATGGTTTGATCTGGATCCAAATCAAAATAGAAATACGCCTCCATCCTTCTCTCATGAGTATGTGCTGGCATCGTATTCCATACGTTACCTGGTAGCAACTCAGTCATTCCCATTTGCAACTGGCAAGTTTCCACTATACTATTAACGATAAGCTTATTTAAGATACGCTTGTTGGCTTGTTTTTCATCTCCTAACTCGATAATCTCAGCATCTTCACGACCTATTTTTTTAGTTGTAAAACTTTGATGCGCCGGAGCTGAATTGATATAGAATAAAGCTTGCTCCCCATCATGACTTGCAAACAACACGTCTTTATGACCTTTGGCTACGTAAAGCGCCTCTTTTGTTTTCAACTCATAGACCGTTCCATCAACCGTAACAGAACCTGTTCCGCCGATATTGATGATCCCCAATTCTCTTCTATCCAAAAAGTTTTCAGACTTCAAATAAGGAATGGTTTCCAATTTTAAGGATTGCCCCACTGGCATCACACCACCTACAATCAATCTATCGTACATGGAATAGGTCACATTGATCTGATTTTCAACAAATAAATTCTCAATTAAGAAATGCTCACGCAACTCCTCAGTACTATATTTATTGGCATCTGTAGGGTTGGCAGCATATCTAAAGCTATAATTCATCATAATTTTCTATTTTCGCATTGTAATCGATTACACAAATATAAAATATTTTATTTTAAATATCATAAATTTTTATTTTTACAATTTAATAGGTGCTTTTTTAAGGAATTAGCAACGATAATTTCGAGGAGCAACCCATTTTAAATCAATAAATTACATCAATCTCATGAAAATTGCACACAATTATACAGGAAAAGTTGCTGTCATTACCGGTGGTGGTGGAGCCCTTGGAGGCGCTATGGCTCTTGGCTTAGCCCTAGAAGGTATTACAGTGATACTATTAGGAAGAACCCAACAGAGTCTGGAAGAGCAAGCCAAAAAAATAGGCAATCTAGGCGGGCAGGCAGTTGGGATGGTTGCAGATGTTTTAGACAAAGAGAGTTTAGAAACAGTCAAAGAAGAGATTCTTGAGCGCTTCCATAAAATTGATATTTTGGTTAATGCGGCAGGAGGCAATATCAAAGGAGCTGTCATCCAACCTGAAGAAAGTGTCTTTGATATGGACATGGCCGATTTTGACAAGGTTGTAGACCTTAATTTGAAAGGTTCCTTATTACCAACTTTGGTATTTGGTAAGGAAATGTCTAAAAATGCTCATGCGAATATTATTAATATTTCCTCTATCGCTGCCCAAGAGACTTTAACTAGAGTCCTGGGTTATTCAGCTTCTAAGGCTGCCATTGAAAACACTACAAAATGGTTAGCCGTAGAATTTGCCAAGAAATATGAAAATCCGATAAGGGTCAATGCCATTGCGCCTGGTTTTTTTATTGGGGAACAAAACAGAAACCTGCTTCTAAATGCCGATGGAAGCCTTACTGAAAGAGGAGCAACCATTATTCAAAACACACCTATGGGTCGCTTTGGAAAACCAGAAGAACTTATTTCCTCGCTTCTCTATTTAGTATCTGATGCCTCGAGCTTTATCACGGGCACCGTGCTATATGTAGACGGCGGATTTAAAACGTTTTCTGGGGTTTAAATCTTTTCCGTTATTCATGTAAACATTATTCAACACCAAAAATATTTGATTGACATATCATAAACATCCTTTTAAAAATAGTATTCACTTTTAGACTCACTTGATATCGAAAAGTATATCCGACCATTTTGTTTTAAGGGCATTCCCTTAAAGAATTTACATATATTTGAGTTTTAAATCTCAAGGTAAAATCAACCAATCTTTTAGGCATTTAACTAATGAATGATAATATAATTGTCATAGTAGTTTTACTATTATATTTCTCACCCGTTTTTTATCAATTGAGCTTATTAATAAGGGAGAAAAATTCAGATAGCAAAATCCTTATTAAAAAAATCAGAAAGTATCTAAAAGTAAGTTTATTTGTTTTAGTACCGAGCATAATAGCATTTGCCATTTTAATTCACACCAACTTTTTGGATTATGAAAAGCCAATGACCTTTGATAAGTATAACCAAATTACTTTCGAAAATTTTAGAGGTTTAGAATTTTTCAAAAAATCATTATATGGAAATGAACGATTTGCATATGTAGTTACAGAAATAGATAGTGACATAAAAAATAATTCTGTAACAGTTCAATCTTTGTTTTACCCCTCCCGATCATTTGTTTATAAAAAAAACACCAATAGTAAGGAATTACTAACTCATGAAAAATACCATATTAAAATAACTGAATTATATGCCCGAAAAGCCAAAGAAAAAATTTCAAACCTCAATAAACCGGAAAAAGGAATAATCAAGAAAATAATTGAAGAAATTAAAATTGAGGAACGTAAATACCAGCGAAAATATGATTACGATACGTTTCATAGTTATGTTCTGAAAGAACAAAAAAAATACGAAAAAGAAATTGACAGTTTATTAAATTTACTGTCCAAATTTAAGAACCCACAAATTAACTTTAATGAACAAATTTAAATTTATAATTCTAGCAATAAGTACCATTATTTTAACCAACTGCAATTCTGACAACCACGAATTTCCTATTGACAAAAGATATTGGGACTTAAATGACTACCATGAAGCAGTTCTAGAATTAAACTACGGCTATGAAAAGGATGAAAAATTACCAACATTTGATGACCCTGAAACAAGAATTATTGTTGAGAAACTTACCGACGAAACAAATTTTGAGATTGTACTGGGTGATGATGAGCTGGGTCTAAAACATAGAAATGATATTGCAGACAAATTCTTTGATGAATGGAGAAGCATGAATGATATTTATAATGCCCTTGATAGGAAAGACCAGTATTTATATGGAAAGGAAATGCTTGCTGTTTGGCAATTTGGCTTAGGACTCCAATTAAAATCTTTTAAACTTGGAAACGATCAAATCAAGGAAAGGGCAGACGACCCTGATTCCTTTCAGGTCAAAAATAATGTTGACTCGAATATAAAAATACTTATCAATAATTTTATTATTTATTTGGATCACATTAATAATGAAAATGCATTTACTGAAGAAGGTAAAGCAAAGCTTGCCGAAGGCATAAATAACTATTTCCCTAAATTAATAGAGCAAAATCCTGATGCAAATTATAGTAGCATGAAAAATAAGGCAGAGTTAATGGATAAAAAAAGTGAATCAGTTGTTATTAAGAAGGCACTAAATGACTTAATTCAATTAATAGATTCAAAAAAAACGAGTAGAGAATAATTTTTCAACCCAAAATATAGGCTCTAAACCAGAATCAATTCCATTGTCTCTGGTTTTTTTTATAGGTGAACAAAATAGAAACTTGCTCCTAAATGCCGATGGAAGTCTTACTGAAAGAGGAGCAACCATTATTCAAAACACACCTATGGGACGCTTTGGAAAACCAGAAGAACTTATTTCCTCTCTTCTCTATTTAGTATCTGACGCCTCGAGCTTTATCACAGGAACTGTGCTATATGTAGACGGCGGATTTAAAACGTTTTCTGGGGTGTAAAATCAATCGATTTTGTGATGTTATTCGTTTTGTTTGGCAAAAATCACAGTCCTTTTTTTTAGCAAACTTAAGGACAGAGCTTTTCGAAAAATTTGTCTTTTAAAAAGTTTTGATATAATTTCAAAGACAGCAACCAAAACTTCTTAATATCAAGCCCTTTAAGGGGCTAGAAATTATGAAGTGGTGTTTTTGAATTGGAAACCAAATACTTTTTCATTTCAATGGAATTAAAAAAACAGCCAATTTTAACTCTCATTACATGAAACCACATACGATAAGTTATTACTTCATTTGCCTCATTTTATTATGTACCACTGGGATGAGTGCTCAATCATACATAGGAGCCACAACAGATCATTATTCGGGTATACATGGGGTCATTTTAAACCCTGCCTATATTGTCAACACGCCTTATAGGGTGGATATCAATTTGGCTTCAGCAAGCGCTCTTGGTGGCAGTGATTATTTTGCAATCAATGTGGGCGATATCTTAAAATCAAATGGCGGCTTTGATTTTGATGAAGACGTTGACAAATTTCCTAAAGACGACAACAACTTCTTTTTCAATGCTGATGTATTAGGACCTTCATTAATGTTTAATTTAAACAGTAAAAGCAGTTTTGGTTTTTCAACAAGAGCAAGAGGATTTTTGAACCTAAATAACATCAACGGTCAATTATATGAAAATCTGGAAGACGGCTTTGATAATTCCCAAGATTTCAATTTCAACTTGGAGGACTTTGTTGGGAAGGTTAACGCCTGGGGTGAAATAGGGTTCACATATGCCAGAACCCTTATACAAACGGACAAAAATATCTTTGCGGGAGGTATCACACTTAAGTATTTAATGGGTGCAGGTTCAGCCTTTTTTAATACACCCATGTTATCTGGACAATATGACGCTACCTCTAACACCCTATCTACCAATGGTTCTTTAAGTTACGGATTGAGTCACCCAGATTTTTCACCCGAAAACATCAAGTTCAACCACCTAACCTCAGGTTTTGGTGCCGATTTAGGTATAAGCTACCAATGGAATGAAGAAAATGCAGATGGTATAAATTCTGAGTCTTACATCCCATACAAATTAAAACTAGGGGTTTCGATAACGGATATCGGATCAATTAATTACAAAAATGGCGAAGTCACGCAATATGACATGAACAACATTGTGGATGCTGACATTTTTGATGAAGATGACTTCCAACAAGTTTTAGAAGATTATTATAGCGGAGAGACCACATCTAGAAATATTAAAATCAAACTGCCTACGGCATTTCACCTCATGGCAGATTACCATATCAAGAATAATTTTTACGCGAGTATTAACGGAGATTTTTCTTTGATTTCAAGTAAAAAACATAAGGTAAGTCACATAATAAACAACTTCACCCTTACACCAAGATTTACCACCAAATGGTTTAGCGTCTATAGCCCATTTAGCTTAAGAGAATATGGGAATTTTGCTTGGGGCTTTGGTTTTAGGGCCGGTCCTCTTATGGTAGGATCTGGATCAGCATTGAGCAATTTGATTAGTAATAACTCAAAATCTACGGATATTTATGTAGGTTTAAAGGTCCCTTTGTATCTTTAAATTATTTCCTTTTATTAAAACTTACATGAAACAATGCAACGAAAAAAAAAGGTTAAAATTTTGGGGTTAATTCTTCTTCTCATTGGAATCATCACGCAGTTTGCTTTTCAAGGAAAAATTATTGACATGGTTGCCAGCATGTTTATAGGCGGAGGTGTCGGATTACTCGTGGGAGCATGGGTAGGGAAAAAACAAGAAACCAACAATTAACCCTTTTTAAAAAATTCGCAATGATCAAAATCAGATATAGCAAAAGAAGATTGAAAAGTTATTTCCTCCTGGGGCTTTTCATGATTATCATCGGCATCCTTTTTCATTTACTTTCTATATTTTATGAAACGTGGAGCAAACCTCCATTAAACACTTTAGGTATCGGACAGGTGTCAGCCGGTATTTTCTTTTGGGTGATTTCTCTTTTTGAAAACACGAAACAATACCTAACTATAAAAAACGAGGTATTAATAAAGCACACACTTTTTGCAAAAAAGATAAACTTAAACGACATTACTGAAATACGGGAATTTGCAGGAGATTTAAAGCTGATTACCAACCAGACAGAATTTGTTATCGACACTCAAATCGCGGATCCCGATTCTCTTCAGGAACTCAAAAAAGCATTAAAACAATATAATAAAGCTTGGACCTAAAAAAATAGATTCTCAAAATATTCCATTTAAAAAAGATGCCATAAGAAAAAAGAAAGTAACTTACTCTTAATATTTGGATTCTAACACCTATTAAAACAATTGTAAGTTGATTAAAACCATCCTTTTAATACTACTGGGACTCTTTTTTATTCTTAATGGAATAAACCACTTGATTAACACCCATACTTATAAAGAATATGCAGATAAAAAAGGGTTGATTTCACCTAGATTAATGGTTAGGATAAGTGGTATCGCTCTTATTTTTGGTGGACTATCTATTGCCACGGGATATTTTTTATTGATTGGCATCATTGGGCTTTCTCTTTTCCTGGTTGTAGCCTCTTTCACCATTCATCAATTTTGGAAGGAGTCCAATACCGAAAAACGGTTGTTGGAAGGGATGCACTTTGCAAAAAATATGGCCATCTTAACAGAATTAATTTACATCGCCTACTCTTAAAAACCACAAGATGAAAACAAGCCGTTTAGAAGCCTTTAGTGATGGCGTTCTTGCCATAGTAATAACTATCATGGTTTTAGAATTAAAAGTTCCAATTGGATCTGACTTTGAAACCTTAAAACCACTCATTCCCAAATTTTTATCTTACATCCTTAGTTTTGTTTATTTAGGTATTTACTGGAACAACCACCACCATCTTTTCCAAGCTATAGAAAAAGTAAATGGTCAGGTACTTTGGGCTAATTTAGCCCTTCTCTTTACTCTATCCATGGTTCCCTTTACGACCGCTTGGATGGGTGAAAACAACTGGGCTAAAAATCCAGTGGCACTTTACGGAATCAATCTTCTGTTGAGCGCCATCGCTTTCTTGGTGCTTGAAAGAACAGCCATAAAACATGAGGGAAAAGCTTCTAAAATTGGTTTGGCCATAAAAAATCACAAAAAGGAAATCCTATCTATTGCCTTGTATATTGTGGGCGTAATCGGTTCCATAAAATTTCCTATTTTAGGAATCCTATGTTATGCCTTGGTCGCCCTCATTTGGCTGACCCCTGATAGTAGGGTTGAAAAACAATTAAAAAAATCAATTATGACAACAAAAGAATACACCAACGGAGAGGTTACCATACTTTGGAAACCAGAAAAATGTATCCATTCAGGAATTTGTGTAAAAACACTACCCAAAGTATACAACCCAAAAGAAAAACCATGGGTCAAGCCTGAGAATGCATCAAGTGAAGAGCTCATAAATCAGGTGGCTAAATGTCCTTCAGGCGCTTTAAGCATCAAAAAATAAAAATTATATGGTAAGCATTGAAAGAGAGGAAACAGGCAGCAAAGGAAGGTTTGTGATTTATGAAGATGGTGTTTTTGCTGGAGAAATGACCTATACATGGGCAGGTTCTAACAAGTTCATTATTGACCACACAGGCATCGAACCTGGATTTTCTGGAAAAGGTTTTGGAAAGAAAATGGTTTTGGAGGCAGTCGAAATGGCTCGAAAACAGAACGTAAAAATCTTACCGCTTTGTCCCTTTGCCAAAGCTGAATTTGACAAAAACAAGTCCATTGCAGATGTGAGATTCTAGGGGAAATTCCTCTAAAAAAAGATAAAAAGCCCCAATTTCTTGGAGCTTTGTGCATTTTTGCGGTCTGGACGGGACTCGAACATTAATGATATACCTCTAAGCTTTAAACTTTGATAATAGAATAACGCCCACGAGGTCTCCTTTTTTATTATATTCTTCTTGTTTAACCATACCTACCCCCTTAGCATACCAAATTTTATTAGTGCCCTTTTTGGTAATCATCATTTTGGTTTCTGAATTTTCAGTTATAATCACACAATCAAAAGTACCTGCTGGAACCGTAATGGTTTCCTCACCCACTACCTTTTTATTGAAACTTTTCACTCCAAAATCCATTTTAAGACTTCCAGACTGAATTTCCATTTCCATGGTTGAATCTGGCAATTCTTGACCAACGCTTAAATTATTTGGCATTGCAGCATTGGTCCCAGACACCTTAGCCTCGGCATCTGAGTTACTTTCAGATAACGATGAAGAAAGCTTTTCCTTCAACAAGGTAATGGTATCCACTGTAATTTTATCGCCATCACAAATCATTTCGTAATTAGCATTGACCGTTTCCTCCCCTTTGCTATCAGTAGTAACAGCATGTACAACGGCTACCGTTTGACCTCCTTTGTTGGTTACTTGAGTAATCACATTTTTAGTGGTCGATTCTAACCTGTTTTTTTTGTCATAACTTTTTGTCTCAAACTCCACTCCTTTTTTCATGGGGTGATATCCCTCGCAATTTTGTGAAAACCCAAGGGAACAAGACCCCACAAAAAAGCTCAATACTAACATACTTTTTATCCAATTTTTCATATTATTTTCCATTTATAATTATCATTAAAGTTTACTAATTCTACCAAATTTTTACACGGCTATCTGGAGCCAAGTACAAAGAATCCCCTGGTTTGATACCAAAGGCCTCATACCAAGCATCCATATTGCGAACCACACCATTTACTCGAAATTTACCGGGACTGTGATTATCTGAAACAGCCATCATCCTGGCATAGTCATCCGTCATAATCCAACTCCACAATTGGGCATTGGCTATAAAAAAACGTTGATCCCCAGTTAAACCATCTATCACTGGTGCTTCACCATTTTGATGATCGTTTACATAGTTATGATAAGCCTCTAAAGCAATAGCCAAACCTCCCACATCACCTATATTCTCTCCTAGAGTGAGCCGCCCATTCAAATACACACCTGGAATCGTTTCATATTGATCATATTGATTAGCTAATTCAGTTGCTCTATTTTCAAATTCTTCTCTAGATGCCACTGTCCACCAGTTTCGCAACAATCCTTCTGCATCCGATTTGCTACCCTTATCATCAAAACCATGGCCGACCTCATGGCCTACAACCGAAAGTACTCCACCAAAATTAGATGCAGGATCTGCCGTTGGGTCAAAATTGGGTGACTGTAGAATACCCACTGGTATAACCACGTCATTCATTTCTGACTGGTAATAGGCATTAACCATTTGAGGAGGCATCAGCCACTCCCATTCCCTTTTTGCCTCTGTAAGTCTTGAAATCTGGTCTTCTGATTCTGATTTTGCAATCTTTCTAAAATTCCCAATTAAATCATCCTCTTCAAATTCCAAACTAGACAAATCAATAATTTTATCTGGTCGTCCCACCTTCCAGTGGATATTATTGAATTTTGCTACAGCCTCTTTTTTGGTTTCCTCGTCCATCCATACGTTGGATTCCAATCTGTTTACTATCGCTTGTTTCATATAACCTACTAGCATTTCAATTGTTTCCTCTACTTCGGTTGTATAATATTTATCCGCATAGAGTTCTCCTAACTGCCAACTCAGAAACTTATTAAGGATCCCTTTAGCTTTATCCTCAAGGGATTGTTGCTCAGCAACTCCCATCATTATTTTTCCCGCAAAATCAAAATAGACATCATTAATCTCTGTCGATAAAAAGGTAGCATTGGATTTTATTAAATAGAATGCCATAAGGGATTTTAAATCATCCATTGAAGCTTCTCCAAATATTTTTGAAACTCCCTTGATGGCGGTATCTGTCTGTACTACCAATTCAGAATAACTTCCTTTACCGTTGGCATCCCAATAGGCCTGCCAGTCAATTCCTGGCGCATAGGCTTTCAATTCCTCAGTGGTCATCAAGTGGTACATCTTATCTGGGTCTCTTTTTTGAGTCCCTGTCCAAAAAACATTGGCCATTTTTGTTTCTAATCGTAAGATGGCTTCGGCCCTTTTCTGTGGGCTGTCAATTCCAGCATACGTAAACAAAGACTTAATTAAATCCACATATTTTTTACGTATATCTATATTCCTTTCTGTATCCTGTAAATAATATTCCATTTCACCAATTCCTAAATCAGGCTGACTGATAATGGGAACATACCGCTTGGTATTCTTGGCATCCAAAAACACATAACCGCCCCACATATGTGGCATTAAAGGCTGTGCCATAATTCGGGATAAATCTGATCGCGTTTTGGCTGCAAAAATGGTATCCAATTCGGGCTGAAGTGCCTTCATTCCCAATTCATTTCTAGTGATGGTATCCATGTAGCTTTTATAAAACGCCTGGATTTGGCCTTTGGGAGAGTTTTTGGGGAAGTCCCCTTCCTTTAAGACTTCGGCCATGATCTCTCCTACTTGATTTTGGGTTCTGAAAGTTAATTCTATCATATTACCATTCATGGGCATCCCAGGATACATATCGGCCGTTTTTAACCATTCACCATTGGCATACCTAAAGAAATTATTTCCGGGAACAGTAGTACTGTCTATATGGCTCAAATTTATCCCGGATGTTTGTTCCTCATCTATTTTTGTTTGCGCCTCTTTTTCCTTGCATGAAAAAAGACTTAGCAATAGAGCCGAAAAAAGTATTACATTTTTCATATTGATAATTTTTAATTACTGAAAAAAAAAGTGGATTCCATTCAATTGAAACCCACTCCAAACTTTACAATAATCGATTATTAACCTGAGATTTATTTACTAACATAACTTGAACCTCAATGGTTTTGAAGCAAGCTGACTATAAATTTTCATCGCAGTGATGCGAGAAAAGTATTTTTTCCAATTTATAATCGTAACTAACTGTTTTTAAACACTCTTTAGATCTATAGTTGTACCACAACTTGTAAGTATAACCATCTTTTTGAAACAACTTGATTTCCTTGAAATTATCATCTTGTAGTTTACGATACATACTTGTAGCAGATCCATTGACATAGGTTTGGTAATTATCATGGCTTCTATCATTATCATAGGAGTGATAAAAGTCGCGTCTATCTCTATCTCTATCTCTATATCTATCCCTATCTCTATTATTGTTATATGACGAACTACTACCATCATCATCACAATTACTTGAATTTGACTTGTAAATTGATTTCACACGACCATCTGAAACACGAACCATAACACATTTGTCTCTTCTTCTACTCCACCAATATTGGTGTATGGTGTTCCCTGCCTTATTGGATTTTATAAAGCGATACCCTTCATCTTCCATGGCATTATCTAAGGAACTGGCTCTTGCATCAACCAAATCCCTAAGTTCATCTACATTAGATTGTCCATAAGATGCCAAACCTATTAAAACAATGGCACCCGTTAAAAACATTTTTTTCATAATTTAATAGCTTAAAATTTCTCTTTTAAATATAATTAATAAAAATTTTCCTACCAATAAAAGGATTTCTAAAAATTTGACTTTAAAACATTTACAAAATAACTCACGGCATCCTCATTTAGCACTTAAATTGTAAATATCTAAAAATCATAACATTGACTCCCCTGACAAAGTATAATCCCTTTCTTTTTATGAGTTAAATTTTTTCATAAAAACATCAATTTAAATATCAATTAATAAGCAATTGAATAGATTTCTCTGTTAAAAAACTACAAATTGAAAAAGTTTTAAAGCAGAAAAAACATCATCCATGAAAAAATCACCCTTTTGAAATAAAAAAATAACTAACTTGAGAATGAATTTTTTTTAACTAATCCAACTTAATCCCCTTTTTATGAAAAAAATAGCCTTAGTTCCCGCTTTCCTTATTTTTCTTGTTTGGTTCTTTTTTACCTTTGGCCTTCAATTTGTCATGGGGACTCATGAATCAGGCATTGATCTAAGTGAGATTGTTTCGAAGCAATTAAACTACGGCATCTTTTTATCGGCCCTAACCTGTTTAATTTTTGCCTATTTTGGAAAACATCAAATACGGGTAGGCTTAAGTGGCTCAAGGAAATTTACTGATAAAGTTATAATCATTCCCATCATATTTATCATTATCGCTCAAATTGGAGCTTTTACCGGTGGCGCCTATTCCAACTCCTCTTTTGTTACTTGGGTTTTAATCAACACCTTGTTCGTAGGTATTTCTGAAGAGATGATGTTTCGTGGCATTTTTATGAGTTCTTTTACCAATAAATTTGGGTATTGGCCTGCGGTTATTTGGACCTCACTGATTTTTGGAGGCATCCACGTCCTTAATGGTTTTATAACTGGCGATTTTGCTATGGCTACACTTCAAGCGTTTATGGCAACGTGTTCTGGATTGTTGTTTCTTGCCATTAGGGTTAGAACTTTAAGTATTATCACTGCCATTATTTTACATTGGATTTGGGACTTCACAGTATTCATTTCAGGAACAGTAATAACGCCTACAGAAGACTTGGTTAGCTTGATTCCGTCCATGCTATTAGTAATAGCACCGGTTCTCTTTGGGATTATTGGTATTCTATCCCTTCGCAACAAAAAAGCCGCAGAAGCTTATGTTGCAAGTCAAGCAGAAGGATAAACACTACCCTAGAAAATAGCCAACCTAATAGGACACCTAAAACGGAAGAAAAGGCTACTTTTCAGTAACCTATAAACACAAAAAAAGCCCCAATTTCTTGGAGCTCTTTATTTGCTTATAACTTATCTATAAAGATTCTAATCTAAATAGAATTTGCTACCCTAAGTTATCAAGCAATTGCTATTAATAAATTGACTAAAACAAATTCGAAAAGACTCCATGGAGCTTTCTTTATATGACAGTTATTTTACAACGATTCTTTTCACTAATCTTTGCCCGTAGATATCCTCTATAGCCAATAAATAGATTCCTGTTTTCACAGATGAAACATCTAACCGTCCATCAATCAACTGGTTTGACTGTAATACTTTTTTTCCTGTAACATCAAATAAAGTCACTTTATCCACAACTACACCAGAGATATTGATAACCCCATGACTTACTGGGTTAGGAAATATTTGTGCCTGTAACACTGAATTTTCTTCAACATTTAAAGTACCACCAGAGCTAAATACGATCCTGTCGATTACAAAATCTCCAGGAGATGAAGCATTACCATTATTTGTATCTCTAATAATAACTTGAATATTCTGTGTCATCCCTAACCAATAAGCAACACCTCCATTCAGCTCTTGGGAAAGATCAACGGAGAATGTTGCAAAATTACCCATAGATGTAGCCATGTCGTAGGATTTTCCTTTATATGAACTATAATCATCAACGGGACTCTGCCATTGCACTCTAAACTGGTTATTAAGAGAAGATTCATTTTTATATACCATGTGCATCCAATGATAAGAATCTGCATCTATGGTTCCAGGATAAATAACCTTTCCGTTTTCACCAACATTTGGAGTTATGGTCATATTTCCACCTGCCACAGAAATAGTTGAGCTGTTTTCTTCCCATCCTTCAGAATCACCATCTGAGTTAAATTCAAAAGCTACTTCTGTTCCAGGCTCCGTATTCTCCGCCACTATTTCAATCTCATCAATTTTTAGACTTCCAGAAATAGTTGGTCCTGATTTAATTCTTAGACCCAGACGAGAAATATCACCACTGGCATTTGGACTTGATGGAATAGTTATGACATACTCATTAAATCCAGATCCGTAAGGAATTTCAAAATCCTGTTTCCCAGCTGAACCCCAACTAGTACTTCCTGTTGGAAGATTACCTAATTGGAACGTTGTATGTTGAGCTCCATCAACCATGATTAAATTCTCAGCAATAATCCTAACCGTCATGTATTCAGAAGAAGATAATTCTGGGCTAAAATCAGAATTTTGATTCATACCTGCATATCCTCCAGGGAAATCACCTCCGCCATCGCCTTGAAGTGTATAGATACCTCCTGAAACATCCCAACCTGGAGCTCCAGAATTTGCCCAACCTTCATTATCACCATCGGTGTTGAAATCGTAAACTATTGATTGAGCCTGGGAAACCATAGCAACAAACAACATTGTAAATAATAAAGTAATTTTTTTCATAATATTAGTATTAGATTATTGGTTAATAATTAGTTTTTTAATTTGCGTATCCCCCTGCTTTGTACGCATTCTTATAAAGTAAAGCCCTCGGTTTACATTTGGTAGTGTTACCAAATTCCCGTTGAAGGACAAAGGAAATACTTGCCCAGTTACCGAAACCAAATCCATGTTTTCAACATGCTCTAGATGCTTTCCAGAAATATGCACATAGTTTGAGGAGGTGGGGTTCGGATAAATTTTATATTCATTTGTCATTTGCAATTCTGCCACCGAAAGAGAAGACAAATCTGTCATTGAAAAATCATCAAAGTAATAGGTCCCTTGGTCCCTTCCACACAAAACTTGCAATTGTAAGGCCGTAACAGCTGAAGGAATTTCAAAATCACTTTCAAAATATTCAAAAGTTGAGGACAAGGTATTTATCGAACCAAACAGATAACTAGTACTTGTTCCTTCAACAACCTTCAATCGTATTCTGAAAGCTTGATCCTCAACAGATCCTTTAGCGAAACATGAAAATCGTAATGTGGTATCCCCATAAGTGGAGGCATCAACTTCCAAATTCCTTAACATAACAGAATTCCAAGCGCCTGAGGCAGAAGCCACATCTACTTGCATGGTCAATCCGTAATAGGAATTAGCTGAAGTGGCATTTTCATTAGTGGCTTCAGACACTCCTTGAATAAAAAGATCCCACCCCGTATCATATCCACATTCAACATCAGCATTGGTAATAATCCCTGAAGTTTCGCAAGCTTCAGAATTTTCTCCTAGCAAAGCCTCTTTTACATCTTCTACCCAGGTTTGGGAACTTACCAAATAAATGGATTTATTGGCCTTCTCTCCGGCATCCCAGGCAGTAAAACTGAACCCTCTGCTAATAGCTGCCTCAGCTACATATTCATGATATAAAACTCTAGAGGCGTTATCGGGTCCGCCATAAGGACTGTAAGTACCATTATAATAATTGTAGCCTTCGACATTATCGGCTCCAAACTCGCCAAGAAACACAGGCACATTATTGGTAGCAGCCCAATCCATCACCTGATCAAAGTGGTTATCTATATTAGCCATATCGGCTTCTGTTCCCCAATCAAAATCATTCCAATTCTCTTTGGAAGAACTCGTAAAAGCAAACGGTTTGTAATAATGGAAAGTGGGTATCAAAAAGTTGTCACTGACCAAAAAATCAGTAGGCAACTGCAATGGTGCTTCCCAAGAGTTCACGCCGCCTCCATTTACAATGACATTGCGGGTTGGATTGGTTAACCGAATGATATCTAAAATCTCTTGATTGATAAAATTGACTTCATCAGCATTCATACTGAAATAAGCTTCATTCATAATCTCAAATAGCAGATCTTCTGATTTGCTCTGAAACCTTTCAGAAATATCTCTCCAGATGGCTCTAAAGCGATCCTCTGCGGCCAATCGGTCATTTCCTACGCGGTAATAATCACTCTCTTCATTGTAGCTTTCCCAGAACCAATGGTCGCCATGAACATCAATAATGGCCACCATTCCATTATTAAGAGCCCAATCGGTTACTTCTTCAACGCGATCTAAATAAGATTCGTTAACCAAATAATCGTCCGGACTCCCAATATAATTCCCTCCACCGTCTTCATAGGTCACCTCATCAAATGGTGTGGTTTGGGTATCAAACCTAATGGGAATTCTTACCGTTTCAAATCCAGCGATTGCCACGTTTTCAAAATAACTTTCTTCAACAGGGTCTGCCCAGTTCCCCTCATATGGAGCACTTAGGGTATTCCCAAGGTTAATTCCTCGCCCCATCCTTTCTACCATTTGAAATGGTGTGGCTTGAGCAAATCCTATAAAAGGACTTAAAAAGTAAACAATGGCAATCAAATTTTTCACTAGTCTTTTCCTTTTTAAATGACTTATTAGTCTTCAGACATTTGGTCCTTACCTTTTTTCCTTGCCTTTTTTTGGTCTTTAGTCAAAACGTCATTAAAGATTTGCTTAAAATACTTTTTGTTTATAGCTTTCATTTTATCCTGATCTCCCCCTGCTTTTCGCTCTATTTTTAACTCTTGTAAACGAGCCAAGTGTAATTCATAAACCTGATCTTTTTGTTCCTTTGACAAAGCCAAAGATTTATCCCCTTCAACTATTTGTTCATTCAATTCATTGACTTTTTCCATGGCCTTTTCCTTCATGTTATCAGATTGCGAAAATCCAGTAATTGTGAGTCCAAGAATTAAAATAAAAGTTGTTATTATTTTTTTCATTTCTATTAAATTTAAATTAGTTGTTGATAATATTAGTTTGTTGTGTTATTAATTAAAAACCTTCAAGTTGTCTAACCTCCATTGTGTTTTCCAATAAGTATCATCAATCGTTTGGAAAACCCTAACTGAGACATAAAAATTAGACTCAGGTGAAATATTCATTTCCTTTCTTTTGTAATTACTGATAGCATATCCCTCAGACTCCATATCCATAGCAGTTTCCACATCTATTTCAATCCAATCACTTTCATTCCAGACTCCAGAACCCGTGTAAGATGTAGAATAGTAAAAGGTAACCACTGCATTATTAAATTGTGGCGCTTGATTATAAGTTAAATCAAGAGATACGGTCACGTCTCCAGAAACTTCCATTAGAGGAGAAATCACCACGTTATCAATAACACCATTTCCATTCTGAGCATTACTATAAAAAAGGACCAAGCCACCATCCGATGTTTGAGTGACATCATCCACATCGGCATACTTCCCAGCGTTAATATTGTATTTAAATTTTTTAGTATCAGGTAAGTCTTGAGCAGGTAGAGAAAATGCTTCAAAACCTACCTCTTCTAGTTGTGAAACGGTGGCATCTTCAAACGTTTGAAGAAAATTAAAGGATGCGAAGTCATTATCCTCAATCGTCATGGTCATTTCCTGAACATTTACCCCTGGTAATAAACCTCCCGTAACTGAAGTAATAGTTAAGACAATATCCTCGGCCTCTTCTAAATCTGAATCATCTAGTATTTCTAAATTCAAAGTGGCAGAACTAGAACCAGCTGGAATCATTAGCACATACGGATTTGTAGAACCTCCATCTACCGTAAAATCTGAACCTAGAGTAGCATCTCCCGAAAAACTGATTTCAACAGTAGCATCAGCTGTAGTAGTTCCTGATATATCAAACAACACTGCTACTGTACCATCCCCTTCGTTAACAGACATTGATGACGTAGTAAAATCCATCACCGGATTGGGGCTTGCGTCATCATTTATAATGGTCACTACAGTTTGTGAAGTGGCCCCAATAGTTAGTCCGCCATCTACTTCTGAAATAGCAAAGAGAATATCCTTATCTGCTTCAAATTCATCATTATCAATTGAAAGTATATTGAAGTTTGCGGAAGTTGCACCTCCTGGCACGTTTAAAGTGAAGGTATTTGACGATTGTCCTTCAATCGTATAATCTGTACCATAAACCGCATCTCCTGTAGCTTCTATGGTAATTGCACCTCCATCTGTGGTTGCTTGGTCAAATGATAAATTAACAGTAGTCGGTAAGGTATCATTCTCATCCATTTCTTGAGAAACACTCTCAAAATTCACAAGAGCTATGTTTGGGTCATCATTTTCTATTATCCTGAAGGTTAAAACATTTTGTTCTCCTACCTGTAAACTACCAGAAGCTTCACTTATGGTTACGGTCAAATATTTATCCTCCCCAATGACATCATCGTCAATAGGTTTTATGGAAAATGTGGATAACAATCCACCTGCAGGCACCTCCATTGTGAAATTGGAAGCGTTGGCACTCGTTTCATAATCTACGCCATATTGAGCGCCTGTTATATCAATGGTATAAGAACCACCTCCATGGTACACATTGTCCATACCAACATTTATAGATAAGGCGGCCGTAGCATTTTCAATTTCAACCAATTCTTCTAATGAAAAATTAACGTTTGCTGTTCCCCCATAGTTGGACTCATCATCCTCACAGGCAAACAGAATACTCGTAATTATCAATAGTGTTGTTAAAAGCTTGCTTTTCATAGTTTGTGTTAATTTTGCATGATAAAATTCCTAAAATTTATAAAAATCAAGGTTTAATAATTGTCAGATAGGGTTCGAAAATTGTGATAACTGTAATTTTTACAGTGTAAATTTGAATAAAGAGCAATAAATTAGGGTTCCTATTAAAAAACTAATACCCCTCGATATTCATTTTATAATTGGCATGCAAAACGGAATGAAGTTGCTTTACGATATCCTGATAGGCAAGTTTACCCACCACATTTTCATTTTCATCTGGATCCAAATTAAGGTCGTAAAGCATACTATCTACTAAAGACCCATCTTGGAGATTAATGTATTCTGTATAGCTATAATTTGGAGTTTGCAATGTAAAGCCATTGCCTTTTTTAATCAAAATATAATCCTTCCCTGGTAAGTTTGGATTCTCTAGAATAGGGACCAGACTCTTACCATCTAACTTATCTTTTGGCATTTGAAGTTCACACAATTCTGCCAAGGTCGGATAAATATCTACAAGCTCTACAAGTGCATTGGATGATGTTCCATTATTTTTTGAAAATGGATTGTAAATAATCAATGGAACTTTGGTAGATGTGCGGTAGTTGGTAAATTTGGCCCATTGGGTATGCTCTTGCAAATTATAACCGTGATCTGAAACCAAAACAACCAAGGTGTTGTCATCAAGATTTTGTTCTCGTAATTCCTTTAAAATTTTCCCAATCAAGGTATCAACATAACTTACCGTTGCATAATAACCATGTATAAGATCAACTGCCAACGAATCGCTCACTTGACCTTCTTTTGGAATCCCAGAATAAGCTCTCATTTCAGGCCATTTGCTTATGGATATGCTCGGTGCATTCTTGGGTACAAAATTATTGTAAGGTTGCTTAACACTATCCCTTGGATATAAATCCCAATATTTTTTAGGAGCATTAAATGGTAAATGCGGACTAATAAAGCCAGCTGTCAAAAAAAATGGAGTCTTCGAATTCTTTAATTTCTTCAGATCTCGTATAACCTTTTCCGTCATCAAACCATCTATATAAATGGAATCATGGACCGCTGCACTTTCAAAAGCTGGTCCTGTATTTGTCAATCGGTATTCCTCAATGTTTTCAGGCAATTGATAATCTTTCCAAAGCGATTGCCAATAATCAGTTGGAGATAATCCCAAGTCGTTCTCATCAAAAGCATATGGCCGCCATATTTCATCCCAGTCCTCTTCCCTATCATCGAGATGATGATAAATTTTTCCATTGGAAATAGTAGTATAACCATTCATCCGAAACAATTGAGGCAAAGTAACCGCATCAGGTGTTTCTTCTTCCACAAATGTATTATAATTCAGAAACCGATTCTTGGTTGGCAATAATCCTGTTAACATACTGGCTCTTGAGGCACCACAGACTGGTACATTACAATAAGCGTTATTGAACTTTATACCATTGACAGCTAAATTATCCATGTTTGGTGCAATTACCATGGGTTGTCCATAGGCAGCCCATTCTGGACGCAAGTCGTCCATATACAACAAAAGCACATTAGGTTTCAAATTTGCTGGTTGAAATAAGTCCCCTTTAAAACTCATGAAAATCAAAACCAACGACAACGATGCCAGTCCAATTATCTTTCTACGCATGTTAATAGTTTTCTACTATGATTAAAATGATGAATGTCTTCAAGCCTTCCTTTTCTAAAATCAATATTAAACAAGAAAGACTCCTATCTATAATTTATACCTTTTGATATCACTTTCTTTGTAGCCGATTCTTTGTGACATTGTATAAATGTAAAATCCTTGTTTTACATCAATTGGTTTAGAATACAACTTCCAGCCACTATCAAAATCTAATTTCTCATCAGGATTTTCTGAAATATAGTAGGCTACGGATGCTCCTTGTGTATCACAGTCTAAGGAAACTTCTCCATTTTCATAATTCAATTTAACGGGCTTGGTTATAGGCTGTTCAAATTGGGGCCACATGGCTGCAATCAATTCACTCTCTGGCATGGTGCCTAAATCTGGTCTATCCTTTTGAAATTCCTCCAAAGCATGTCTCATTTTGATTAGATCTTCTGTGTAGGTAGAATCCAATGCCAAATTATTGAGGTTATGAGGGTCCTTTTCCACATCATATAATTCCTCAATTTTTTTGGTTTCAAACCACATTTGTTCGATGGAATCTAGCTTACCTTGTTCTTGAAGCCCTAGAAAAACTGGCATCATTGGGATTTGTTTTCTGTACCCAACATCTTTGTATTTCGTTAGCTCTGGAAAATCATTTCTTAAGTAAAGAAACCGTTTATTCCTTATCGCCCTAATACGGTCTGAAAATTCATCAAATCGGTCAGAACTGCCGAATACAAAATCTCTTTCTTTTGCCTTGTAATCACCCATAAAAGCATGTCCCTCCATATAAGGCTTTGGTTTTTCGCCAATAAGGCTTAACATGGTAGGCGCCAAATCCACAAACGAAATCAGTTGGTCAGTTCTACCTACCGCACCATTAAGATTCTTTACCATAAAAGGAACCTTTAATCCTGAATCGTAAATTTCACGTTTTTGACGCGGTAGCGGTCCACCATGATCACTGTAGAAGAAAATAATGGTATTGTCATAAAGGTTGGCATCTTTCAATTCCTCAATAATCTTACCAACCTTAGCGTCCATAATCTCTATATTGCTGTAATTTCTTGCCACTGTTTCCCTTGTAGCCTTGTTATCTGGTAAATAAGGTGGAACAGGAACACCATCTGCATTTACCGTTAAAGGCCTATCTTCATGTTTCCATAATTGACTTTCATGGGTTTCATTGATATTAAAAACAGCAAAGAATGGTTGATTTTTGGATCTGTTTTTAAAATGGGCTTTGGGTCCATTTTCATCCCAAGCCGTAACTGGTGCCGCAAATTGATAATCCGTTTTTGGATTGTTTGTACAGAAATACCCCAATTCTCTCATATATTCTGTAAAACATTTAACATCTGGCGGAATCACGGCAGCATATTGTCTTATAGGATGACCTTCAAGATCATTCGTTTGATATGCTTCAGCAGATTTATATTCACGCTTTCCCCAACCTTGAACATCCATTCCAGTTCTCATATGCATGGTCCCAATACTGGTTGGGTACATACCCGTAATAATACTCGATCTGCTTGGAGCACACACCCCTACTGGAGCAAAGGCGTTGTCAAAAATCAAACTTTCTTTTGCCAATCGGTCTAAGTTTGGTGTTTGTGCCGTTGAATCTCCATAAAATGACAAGGTAGGACTGATATCCTCACAGGTTATCCAAACAATATTTGGTCTTTGCTTGCCTTCTTGTACCGAATTTTGACCCTTTTTTGTATCAAGATTTTCACAAGTAAACAAAAGAAGGACCATCAAAAAAATACTTCCTAGTCTCACTATATATTGATTTTGAATGTTGAATTTTTACGTGGCAATAAATCAAAAGTTCCTTTGATTACTTTTCCATCTTTTACAAAAGAATATTCATAGGTTCCAAAAAACCCCCTCCCAGATGCTTCCCCATTTTCATTGGTTTCACCATAAACATTGGTTTTCCATTCCTCATGAACCAAGGAGAAAAAAGCCTTCCCCATAACTCCTATTTGCCCATCTTCTGTATAGATATCTACTTTATCTCTGTCATCATCTGTACAACCCCAAAATAGAAACTCACTCACATAAGGGTGGCTAAAAGCTGCAATCATAAAATCTCTTGTGTACTGCTCTCTGATTTCGGGATCCTGAACATCCATGGTGAATTCAGACACTCCGATTTGTTTCCCAAGAGATGCGTAATAATTCAATAGTTCCAAAACCCTTTCTGGAGGCGTTAAATCACTTCCTATATGACATTGAATTCCGATACCTTGAACCAATCCGCCAGTGTTGGCATCAATCCGTTTGATAAAATCGTAATACCATTGTTGCTTTTTGGTATCAATTCCCCCTTTGCTTATGATCCCATATTCGTTGGTGTACCTTAAAGCTAGAGGCTGATGCTTTTTAGCTGCTTTAAAACCATCATACAGAATTTGTTCAGAACCTGTGATTTTCTGTAAGTCTTTATTGGTATAAGCCTCATTTACTACATCCCACTTAAAAATACGGCCTTTGGTAACTTCAAGCAGATTATTGACGTGGGTTTCCATAATCTCAGTAACCTTTTCGGGATTGTCCCTGTTTTGTCTAACCTCGGGAGTCAAATATTGAAACCCGGGCCAAATTAAAACATGTCCCTTGACATCAATATCATCTTTCTCCAAAACATCCAAAGCTTCTAAGGTTGCTTTTCTTTTATTCTCTCGATTCCAAGCTTTGATTTTTAAATCGTTTGCCAAGACCGTGTAATGAAACGCCTTTTTGAAGTTTTCATATTTAAGGTTCCCTTCAACTATGTCTTGTGCATCCATGGCTGCACCAAATGGAAATGCATGTTTTACCAATTTAATACTGATATTTTGGTGGGCAGCCGGTTGACCATCCTTAAGTAATTGAACCGTGAACTTGCCCTTTCTCAGCATCTCAATGCGCTCATTGGCTTTTTGGCGCCATTCGGCATCGGCTTCCATACCGACATAAGAAATTTTAGTTTTGGGTAAAGAGGTTACCTCTGTTCCTCTTGGATAAACTTGAAATTTAATATCCTTAATTAAAAATTCTTGAGGTTTGAACCCATATTGAAGAACCAATCTAAAATCATCTTTTGATATATCCCTTGTCGCCTGAAATGGAATAAAATATTCCTGCCAATCTGAAGAGATACTCAGAGTACTCGTGAGATTATCTTGATAAGATTCTGATTGCCTAAAGAGCCAAAGCATTTTTGCCTCCCCCGTTTCAAGTGAAGAAAAAACTGTTTTGGCCTGAAATGAAAGCAAGAATACCTGGTCCTTACTTAAATTGGTATGCTTCGTTGGTATTTTATTGGCTAGTTGATAGATAAATTGAGGTTGATCACTGGTTGTAACCGTAAAAATTTGCTCATCATCCACTTGGTTCATCGTTATCTTCCCGCTATCCTTGTCACTGGTTAGAAACCTCATTTTTGATGCATCAATGATATTGTGACCATTTATTATAGTCTGAGCTTTTACAAATCCGGTCATCAAAAAAAACAGGATAAGAAATTGCTTTCCTCTTTTAAAATTTTTCATGTTCAATAAATTTTTTCTCCTAATTGACGTTTAAATCTCTCAATCCTTTTTTGGACTTAATTTATAATTTGGATTTGGTCTTGGATCTTGATAGCTCGTTTCGTTTTTCCATTGTTCTAATTGTATCTTTAGTTTTTTGGACACTTCAGGAAAATCCTGATAGATATCCTTAGTTTCATATGGGTCCGTTGTTAAATGATACATATAATAAGAATGATTCTCAACCACTTCTGTTAACTTATACCCATCCATTTGAATTACATTCACCCATTGACTCCTGAATTCACGAGTTTTAGGATTATACCCAGCATAATTGGTATATTCCCAAATTAAGGCCTTCCTTTTTGTCTTGTTTTGAGATCCTAATAGGATAGGGGATAAATCTTCACCATCCAATTGATAGTTTTCTGGTTTTTGAGAGTTAGTTAAACCTAGAATAGTTGGGTAAAGGTCTATATGGATTATTGGCTCTTTGCTTAAAGTATTAAAAGCAATGTGGTTTGGCCATTTGAAAATATACGGAACACGTATACCTCCTTCAAAAGTTTCTCCTTTCACACCTTTATATGGCTGATTAAAGATATTGCTTTCGGTTTTGTAATGACCATTGTCACTAGTAAATATAACAATTGTATCATCTTCCAATCCTAATTCATTTAGTTTAGATAATAACTGACCTACACTATCATCTAAGCTCTTTATCATGGCTAAAACTTTAATTTCGTCAGGGCCTACCGAATCATTTCCTTGGAGTTTATTTTTAAAATGGTCAAGGTATTTTTTTTTAGGTTCTAGAGGTTTGTGAACCAAATAGTAGGGAACATATGCAAAGAAAGGATTTTTAGAAGCTTTGGCTTTTTTTATAAAATCAATAGTTTTTTCAGTTATATAATCGGCTGAATATAAAGACGCGTCTATGTTGTTTTGTTTAGGATAGGTTTTAAAGTTATAATGTCCAGTGATTTCAAAACCTTCATCAAAACCTTGATTTTGAATTTGAAGTTCGTTATGACCCAAATGCCATTTCCCATAAGCGGATGTCATGTAGCCATTAGCTTTTAAAGCTTCAGCTATTGTGATCTTATTTAAGGTTAGACCCACCCCAGAACCTTCTAAGTGGTAGTTGTCTGGAGGGAGATATTTCATTCCATTTAGTGTTTTTTCATCTTTTTTAAACCGGTCTGCAACCCGATACACTTGATGTCTCGGAACGTACTGGCCAGACATAATTGAAGCTCTGGAGGGCGCGCAAGTTGGATCGTTAGAATAACCATTAGTAAAATGCATCCCTTCGGAAAACAACTTATCAATATTTGGAGATTCCACAAGATGGTTACCATAACAGTTTAAGGCGTTAATACCTAGGTCATCTGCTAAAATAAATAAGATGTTAGGCTTATTTACAGTCTTGTTCTGAGCTTGCCCAATGTAAAGTATTAGGCAAGAAAGGAGAATTAAAAATTTATTCATAAACATTGAATGCGGTTATTTGAGTTGTATAAACACTTTCTAGAACATTAAATCGAATCGCTGTGATAGGAGCTCCATTCATCTTGACACGTAACCCCTCGCCAATAGTTTGTCCCGTAACTACTTTTTTCCAATAACCATAAATGTCTTTAGTCTCAATGCTGAATTTTCTTAGTGAATGCGAACGCATGTTTTCACTTAACAATATGGTCTTTATATTTTTAGGGGTTTTAAAATCTAATTGTAACCAAGGAGTTTTATCATTTTTTTCAGGTTCCCACCATGATTTCAGGTGAATCCCTTCACTAAACACGTTGCCTTTGGTTTTATAAATAACTTCAGGAGTGTTTTTTTCTTTGATATAGGAAGATGAAGATACCTCAAACTCCAATTTGCTAACTGGTTTTGCTTTCCAGGTTTCAATTCTCTCAAAGTGTTTAGGATTTTCTTTTAACTCAAGCGCTACAATATTATCTAGATGATTGTTATACTTGTTTTTATCAAATTTAAGAATAAGCCTATTGTCTTTAATTTCATAGCCTTCAAAACCATCAGTGATTCCTACAGCAGCAACTATTTCAGTAGGTAACTTGGGCAACTCAAAAATAGCCTGATTGTCATCAGATACTTTTTCTATAAAATGAAGGTATAATATATTGTCCTTTTGTGTCGAGGCTCCCCAGTCGCCTCCCATTAAAAATCCTCTTCGTGTGTTGTAAAGGGTATGACCATATTTTTTTAAAAAGGCTCCTACTCTATAACCTTCCTCTGCTTCTTCTTTAACAAATTCACCTTTTCCATTCGGGCCAAAATTAAGAAGTAAATTACCGCCATTACCTATAACTTGAATTAGCATTCCAATGATGGTTTCAGCAGGTTTTATAGGACCGTTTTTATGATAAAGCCATTTATCTGTCATGGTTAAGTTCGCCTCCCAATATCTGGGATGATTGACAGGACCTAGGCTTTGTTCCGGATTATCATAATCCCCTCGTAAGTTATCATCAGGCCACCCAAAACCAACGCGAGAATTAGACAACAGTCCCGGTTGGTCTTTTTTCATTTGTTTTAGAACATGATAAGAGTCCCATTGCCAGTACTTAGTTGCCAAATGATCCCAAAACACACCGTCAATTCGACCATAATCAGTGAATAACGTATTGATATGTTCTTTCATATAAGGAAGGTAATTTTCATAGTGACTCTCTCTTAAACAATCGGGCTGATGCCAATCAGGTTGTGAGTAATACCAAAACAATTTAATACCTGCCTTATGAGCTGCATCAGCTAATTGTTTACAGATATCCCTACCATATGGTGTATTCATAATATCGAAGTCCGTATTCTTAGCGTCAAAAAAACAGAAACCGTCATGATGTTTGGCTGTAAATACCAAATAGCTGGCACCAAATTCCTTTACTTGCTGCATCCATTTATCGGCATCAAAATTTACTGGGTTGAATTGTTTGTATAAGGTATCATACACCTCCGGTTTTACACCTTTTAAAGCCGGTTTTCCTGCACCTGGCCTTTCTCCAAATCGCCCCCAACTCAAAACGTCAGTTGCCAAAAGAGCTGGACCCCAATGCACGAAGATTCCTAATTTGGCATCTTTAAACCACTTCATATCCTCTTCGGAGGCAAGTAACTCTTTTTGTTGATCCAAGTTCACTTTCATGGATGTATCTTTTGGTTCAAATTGCCATTTTGCCTTGTAGGACATTTTCTTTTGAGCAAATGAGAATCCTCCACAAAGAATGATTAAGACTAGTGTTAGATTTTTCATCATAAATTTTTTAGGTTTTATTTTCTTAATCCAATTAAATGGTTGGCTCACCATCAAGATATCCCAACGATTTTAAAAAAAGATCTGTTTTCCTCAAGGTATCTATAAAATAATTTCCTTTGTTGAAGAATGAATGTGTTGCACCTTCGTATAAAAATAAATCACACCTACTACCGATGGCTTTCATCTTCTTTTCATATAGTTTAGATGATTCCAATGGTGTAGTCTTGTCTTTAGATCCAAAAAAGATTATGGTTGGAGGAGCTCCTTTGGTAATATTGTGCAAAGGAGATATTTCTAAATACCTGCCATTCATTCTGTTATACCCAAATCCCTTTTTACTGTTATCGTATACAGGATTAAATAGAACTAAAGCATTAGGTTTTGAACTAATACTTAAATCCTCTTTAGGTCCTTCCAAGCCTTCTATGTTACCACATGCTGCTGCCAAATGACCGCCTGCCGATCCACCACCAGCAGCTATCTTATTAGGGTTTATACATAACTTTTCGGCATGTTTTCTAACATATCTAATGGCAGATTTGGCGTCTTCAACGGCATCAAACGGTGTTGTACCATGTATTTTTTTAATTCTATAATCTACCGAAATGGCTATCATGCCTCTTGATGCTAAATAACTAGACTGTCTTTTAAAGGCTTTATAGTTTCCCGTATTCCAACCTCCCCCATGAAAAAATACAATGCTGTTGTATGCTTTATTTTTATTGAAATTTTGAGGTTTATAAATATGTAAATAGAGTTTAACTGTATCTACCAATTTGTATTGAATAGTTTCTGGTTGTATCTCGGGCATGGAAGACTGCCCTTGAATTGTGTAACACAAAATATTTATCCAAATTAGTAAAAATGCTCTCATAACAAATGGTTATTAAAACTTGGCTTTCCAATTATTTAATTCAGTTAATAAACTATTTGCTAGTTCAGGCATTTCTCCTGAAAGATTATGAGATTCTGAAGGGTCTTTTGAAATATTATAAAGCTCAGTTCTACCTTCTACATACCAATTAATCAACTTATAATCCCCTTTTCTAATGGCAGAAGATTTGGTATCTCCAGTATTTACAGGTCTTGCTTTTGAAGAGTGCCAAAAGACCGTTCTATTACTCCACTTTTCTTTATTATGAAGAATGGGCAGAAAACTCTTTCCTTCAGTCTCTAGTGATTTTTTAGTTGTAATATCCAACAAGGTTGGAAAAACATCCATGAGCACCACAAGAGATTCTTCATCTGTCTTAGGGTTAAATTGGCCCTTCCACTTTACAAAAAGAGGCACTTTAATTCCGCCTTCATATAACCAACCTTTTCCAGCCCGGAGCGGAAAATTTGTAGTAGCCAAATCTCTTTCTTTGGTTCCGTCATTGGAAAGTCCTCCATGATCTGAGGAAAAAACAACGATGGTGTTGTCTTCAATTTGCAAATCTTTAAGCAGTTGCAATAACTTACCCACATTTTCATCCATGGTTTCTACCATGGCCGCATACTTAGGATGATCTTGACGCATTTTGGTGCGCCCTGTTCCTTCTTTGATATATTCTGGTTGATTTCCAAAATCAAAATTTCGGATTTCTTCCTGATTCCTTTCAATATCTTTTTCCTTTGCTTCTAGCGGTTGATGGACTGCATAAAAAGAGAACATGGCCATAAAAGGTTTGTTTTTGTCTCTAGTTTTAATGTATGACATGACATTTTCTGTCATAACATCCATCAAATAGTCTCCATCTTTACTTACTTCATCTACATCTGGAATTGGCGTTTTCTTTGATTTACCATTGCCCCACTTTTGTTGGTTGAACGGATATAAAAAACTGATGGGAGAACCGGCATGACCAGCGGCAAAACTGAATTCATAACCAAATTCTTTTAAGCTCATCTCATCTCCCAAATGCCATTTCCCAAAATAAGCTGTTTGATATCCTGCTTTTTTAATGTTCTTTACAAAATTTTTATTTTCTGGAACATGGTCCATTTTAAATCCATCATCTGGAACATCCCCATTTTGAATAGGGTAATCTCCAGTCATCATGGCATATCTAGATGGGACACAACGCGGGTAATTGGCATAAGCGTTATTCAATACAACTGACTCTGATGCCAATTTATCTATATTGGGAGTTTGGTATATTTGGCTTCCATTGCAGCTTAAATCATGAAACCCCAAATCATCCACATGGATAATGAGTATGTTCGGTTTTTTGTCCAGAACTTGTGTTTCCTCCTCTGCGACAGTTGTAGTAGAATTGCATGAATTCAACACCAAACCGATAATCCCTATAAAAATTAAAAACCTATAACCGTTCATACCTCCTATTTCCTATTTCTTTATAATTTTTAAAAATTGTACTCCATTTTCAGTTTCAACTTTTAAAACATACATGCCCTTTAATAGTTGGGATACATTTACCGTGTCTTCAAAAAAATGATCATTGGAATAAATTTTTGCCCCGGTCATGTCGTAAATATGCAAGGACTTAATTGGGTTTGGGCATTTCAAATTCAACTGGTCGTTTACTGGATTTGGATAAACAGACAACTCGGATATCAAGGACTCTTTTACTCCTAAAGTATTTTGAACTTCAATTAAAGAAATAGAAAACTGACCTGCCATAAATGAAGCTCCTACCGTAGAAGTACTAGTCAAAATATTTGAATCCCCATCTGCCACACCCGAAATGTAAGGTTGTAAGGATTGATATTGGGTTAAATTACGCACCCCAGAGTAGGTTAGGAGATTGTCTAAATCAACTTCATCAAAATCGATATTATTGATATTGATAATTAGAAGGGTTTCTTTTTCAGCATTTTTAAATTTTAAGCCAAACAATGATTCAATACCATTTACGGATATAGGATTGGTTTCAAAATTAATTTTTTGCATCTCGTCCATGTCCACCGTGGCATCAGCAATTAGTTTTTGGGCCATTCCTACTGGAGCCAACTTCATGGGTGAGGCAGCGTTAACCACATTATTATCTGAAATATAATGCCAATATAGCTGCTCTACTTTTTCACCCAAATTCAACCAACTGTAAATCAATGCTACATAACGAACTGCCGAAGCCCATGTTTCTTCAGCTATTTCTTTAACCTCTCCGTATTCTGTATACCAAATCTTATAATTATCTGGCACTAGATTATAATCTGATTGTTTATCAATGGGGTATTGTATACCTTCTGCAATGGTTACTTTGGCACTTGCCACATTGATAATCTCATCTTGAACCCCATAATTAGCATTTAAATAATGATGTTGGGTTACTGCATCAATTTCTGCAGCCAGGGTTGTAAATTCAATATTATTTTCAAGGTTATTGAAAATTGTATTATTCCATCTATCCCTCGCAGGAGTTCCACCTTTGGTAGTTGTCAAGGCTATTTTCATCTCTGGATATTCTGTCTTGATGGCAGTTACAATGGCCTTACAATGTTCCAGATAAAATAAAGCTGAAATTTCTGTTGCATCTGCTTTGGTTGCCGATTCAAAGGGCGTATTTGTTTCAAAATCCCAACCAGAATAAAACTGTCCATTTTCCTGAACTATTTGATAAATGCCACTTTCAATATTTCCAAAGTAATATTCGTTTCCCAACTCCACAGCAAAAGGCAATTTCCCATTGGCTTCAAATTCACTTAAAGCATTAAGCATATCTTCAATTTTCAAAGCTAAAGTCGTGTCACTTTTTAGCATCTGCTCACTGGCATTTACATCGACACCCGTTACAGGTGTGGGTCTTGCCATATTAAGTACATAGATGGCTTTAGTCCTTGTTGGAAGTGCATTTAAAAATGTTGAAATGGTGACAATTTCTTTGTTCCCCCATACCTTATCGGTATTGGGAATAAATTGACCTGTACTCCAATCCCAATAATTGGCTTGTGTACCAGCGGGATATCTAACTACATCGGGATCCATGTCCTCAACGAGGTCTATAAAGGAATTATCTGTCCACCAGGTTCCATTATCAGATCTTCTATTAAACCCTATATGAAGCTCACTTACATCTCTAACTTCTGTATCCAGACTTGTTACCACCTGAGCCTCTATTCTATTGGAAAAACCGACAGCAACTATAAGACAAAGTGAAAAAAATGGTTTTATCATAGCTAGAATTAGACATTAAATTATTTTCGACCTGCATTAATGGCTTGCTGAACACTATAATAAGCAGGAGTTGGTTTAAAATCCTCATCATAGACAGATTGGAATTCTCCCGTACCTTTCTTCACACGTGTAGCTACATCCCACAAATTCAAAGTCACCTCCCCTTGTTTGCTTTTATCAATGAGCACTTGGACTATCCTTTCATAAATTTTCTTTTGAATGTCACGCTCTTCTTTAAGCTTTGATTTATCTTTTACTAGATAGTCTAATTCGGTAACATGAAAAGCAAGGTCATTTTGATGGGCCCAGTCGATAAGATTTTCCAGTTTTTTCATGGTCTCATCCAAATTATCCACAAAATCCTTTCTTTTGGCTCCCAAGTTAATATGAGCCTGCCACCCAATTCCATCCACACGATACCCCTTTGATCTGAGATATAAAACCGTTTCTTTAACGTGGTTCCACATGGGAATCTCCATCCCCACATTTTGGTTATATACCAGCTTAATATTTGGAGCATAGTTCGTAGCAATCTCAAAAGCTTTTAAAATATAAAGTGGAAAGCCATTTTCATCTAGACCTATTCTTAACCATGGATTTTCCCAACTATCGGTACCTGGTTTTGGCCCGAACCAACTACCATCGGCAAGGATAGTTTCATTAACCACGTCCATGTATTTGACTGTAGGTTCCTTATCAAATCTTTTTGCAAAAGCTGTAGCAAATTCTTCTAAAATCAGACTCAACTCAGCAGGAGTACGATGATCCTCTTTTACCCATTTAGAAGCTTGCGGACTAATAGGACCATGCAATCTTATAACTAAATGGTGTTTCTTGGCAAAAGTTATAAAGTCTTCAATTTCTTGCCAATTCCAAACTCCTGGTTTTGGATGAATTCTGGTCTGTTTAGCTGAATTGGCAGGTGTTAAATAAGTAAAATCCTTTAAAAAAAGCTCTTCTTTTATTGTATTAAGTTCGCTATAATTTAAGGTCGCACCAACCAATAAACTTGATTTTTGCTTATTATTTTGAGCTTGACCTATAACATGGTTTGAAAGAAATAAACCAACAAGAAACCCTATTTTAAACAACTTTTTCACAACAATTATCCTTTCTTCTTTTTCCCGACATCCAATCTTTCTGGAACCAACATTTCTTTTTTCCAATCTTTTAATAATTGAAGCATTTGTTGTGTTTTGGCAGGTTCCCTTTTAACTAGGTTCTCCGATTCAGAAATATCAGTTTTTAGATTATAGAGCTCCAATTCTTTAGTTTCTAGAAATTGAATTAACTTATAATCACCAGACCGAACAACAATTGCTTTACTATCTCCAGTACTATGTGGTCTGGCTTTTTTTGAAATCCAATAAACAGTTCTATCGTTCCAAGAAGTTTTTTCTTGTAAAACCGAAGCATAACTTTCACCGTCAATTCCATTTATTTTTTTATTCAAAGCCAAATCCATTAAGGTTGGAAACACATCCATACCTAAAACAATGGATTTATTATCGGTATGCGGCTTCAATTCATTTTTCCATTTCACCAAAAGTGGCACTCTAATTCCTCCTTCATATAGATGGCCTTTTCCTGCACGTAACGGATTATTTGTAGTTGCTAGATGTCTTTGACCTTTATTGCCATCATTGGATAGGCCTCCGTGATCTGATGAAAACACAATAATAGTATTGTCTTCAATTTTTAAATCTTTTAGAAGTTTCAATAAGCGCCCCACATTTTCATCAACATTTTCAACCATTCCTGCATAAGCTGGATCGTCTTGCCGCATTTTCCGTCTTCCTTCCCCTTCCTTGATATATTCTGGAGTGTCACCAAAATCAATTGATTTAAGCTGCTCTTTGTTTCTGGCTTCGTCTTCTGCCTTCGCTTCTATAGGAGTATGAACTGCATAGTATGCCAAAACTGCCATAAAGGGCCGGTCTTTTGGGTTGTTTTTGATAAAGTTTATGGTGGCATCTGTCAACATATCTGAAGCATAATCACCTTCCTTACCATCTTGTTCTAAATCTTCAACAGGTTCTTTAGCTGGCTTTCCATTTTTTTGCGTGTTAAACGGGTAAAATCTAGAACCCAAGCCACCCGATCTTCCAGCAGCATAGGTATGATTGAATCCAAAATTTTCTGGGCTACTTTTTCCTTCTCCTAAATGCCACTTACCAACATAAGAGGTATTGTAACCAGCTTTTACAAATTGTTTTATAAAGTTCTTCTCTTCTGGAATACCTCCTAAATATCCTTTATTTTCATTAACGGGATAGGTTCCAGTCATCATCCCATATCTAGACGGGGTACATCGTGGATAACTACTATAAGCGTTTGTGAAATTGACACTTTCATTTCCCAATTGGTCAATATTTGGAGTGTTATATAAAACCGATCCCGTCATACCCAAATCATGATAACCTAGATCATCTGTATGAATTATAAGGATATTTGGATTCTTTTGTGCCAGTGTAGTCATTCCCATTATTAATAGCAGAATGAAAAACAGACCCTTATTTAAAAATTGGTTATTCATATAGAAATGGATAATAAATGATTTGGAAATGGATTTTGACCATTTCCAAATCACTCCTTATTGATTATAATCTTGATTCTAAATGTTTTTTGAGCTTAGCCTTTAAATCAGCAATTTCAGAAGCATAAGCCTTATCATTTACATGATTTTTGGTTTCCAAAGGATCTCTTTGATAATCATACAATTCTCTTCCTACAATATTGCTATCCTTATATGGCAAATAGCTTCTATAGTCATTATCATGCCATTCGGTATATCTAAACCTCTCAGTTCTTATGGAATAGCCCATTCGCTTACCTCGTGCATATTGATGGAAGGCCCCATCGATTGACATATTAGTTGTTGGATCGCCATCCATTAAGGCTACGAGAGATTTACCTTCTGTTTGACCCGATTTTTTCACACCGGCCAATTCAAATACTGTCGGAAATAAATCTACCAATTCCACAGGAGTTCCGTCTACTTGTCCTTTTTCAACTCCCGGACCAGCAAACATAAATGGAATTCTAGTTGCTTGTTCAAAGTTGGAGTGTTTACACCATTCTGTATGGTCTCCCAGGTGAAATCCATGATCACCCCATAAGACAATTACGGTATTCTCTAACTCTCCTTTTTCTTCAAGAAAATCTAATAACATACCTATTTGTGCATCAATAAAAGATACACAAGCCATGTAACCATGAATCAATTCTTTTTGCTTTTCTACAGGCAATGGTTCACCTACATCTTGGTTATTGGGTATATCTGAATAAGATCGTAATTCTCCAAAATTATGGAAGGCTAACCTAGGAGTCCCTTCACTCAATTCTTGAAACTCTGCAATTTTAATTTCTTCTCTTTTATACAAATCCCAATATTTCTTAGGAGCATTGAAAGGTAAATGTGGACGCTGGAAGCCTACTGCTTCAAACCAAGGTTTTCCAGAAGCCATTAAGCTTTCTAATTGCTGAATTGCCGTTTTAGTATAGACGCCATCCTGATAATAGGTATCTGGAACGTCAGGTCCCTCACTACTTGGTTTTATTTTATTGAAAACATATTTACTGATCTGACCATACTTTTTCTTTCCTTTATCAATAGCTTCCTTTTTAAGGCGATTCATTTCTGCCTTAGTTCTAGGATCTTGATACGTATTAAAAGCTGGATCTCCCTCAGGGTCTGGTAACTGATGTGGTAAACTCCAACTTTTTCCATCATGGCCAGGTGAAGAGGACCCCTTATGATAAATTTTTCCAACACCTGTTGTTTCGTAGCCTTGAGAAATAAGATATTCTGGCATTGACATTAAATCTGGTGCTACTTCTCTAAAATCGGTATGCAAATCCCAAACCTTAGTCCTATCAGGATAAGTCCCGGTCATAACACTTGCTCTAGAAGGCCCACAAACGGCATATTGTACATGAGCATTTGTGAAAGTTATACCCATATCTGCCAACCGGTCAAAATTTGGAGTAACCATTTCTTCTTGACCATAATTGGATAGAAGCGGTTTTAAATCATCGACTGCAATAAATAGAATATTCTTTTGATTCTTGGCAGACGCCATTTGAACCTGATCATTTTTAGCCTCACTTTGTTTTGGCCCCTTTTGAGCATGACACGCAAAAAGGGTCATGGCCATCATGATAACTGATATTTTTATGTGTTTCATTATCGCTTAGTAATTATTTATTTAAAATATCTCTCACTGAAGTTTCATCATCTTCTTTATCAACAATAAGACCGAAATCTTTATCGGTAATCTCTCGAAGCTCCTCAAGAGACTTCTCATTTCCATATTTTTTCTTTAGACCATTCAATTGACCCTTCAAATCTGTAATGACACTAGCATATTGCGGATCATTATAAACATTGTTTAATTGTTCTGGATCCTTTTCCAAATCGTAAAGTTCCCATACGTCAATATTGTAATAGAAATGTGCCAAAGTAAATCTTTGGGTTCTGATTCCATAATGCGGCTGAACATGGTGCCAATAAGGAAATTCGTAATAATGATAATACATGGCTTGCTGCCAATCATCAGGCGTAGTTCCATCTAATAAAGGTTTAAAACTAGTCCCTTGTGTCTTATGATTCGATTGAATATTGGCAATATCCAAAAAGGTCGAAGCAAAATCAATATTTGTGATGATGTCTTTATTTTGAGATCCTGATTTTATCATTCCAGGATACTTCATGATAAATGGCATGCGTAAGGATTCTTCATAGATGAACCTTTTATCAAAAAAGCCATGATCTCCCAAATAAAACCCCTGATCTGATGTAAGTACAATAACAGTGTTCTCTGTTAAATTATTATCATCTAAATACTTCAACACTCTTCCTATATTATCATCTACCGATTTTACGCAAGCCAGATAGTCTTTGATATAGGTCTGGTAACGCCATTTACGTCCATCTTCATCAGACATTCCCTCAGGTTGAACAACCTCACCCGGACTTGCTCCATAAAATGCCCATTCCAGTTTTTCTTTTCTATCCAAACCTTCAGGTTCCTCCAACTTCATATCTCTTCGAGAAAAATAATCCATAGTCATTTCGGTATCTCCTGCTGTTAATTCCCTACCCTTATAATCATCGTTAAAAGTCGATGGATAGGGCATTTCTATATCATCCCAGAGATCTTTATACTTGGTATCTGGTTCCCATGGTCTGTGTGGAGCTTTATACTGAAGTATCATCATAAAGGGTTCTTCTTGTTTACGTCCTTTTTGCAACCAATCAAGTGCAAAATCGGTACTTAGATTGGTAGAATACCCTTTTTCCTTGACATCCTTTCCGTTTTCATTATAAATAGGATCCCAATAATGTCCTTGTTGCCCAGCCGAATTATGGTATTTAAAAACATCAAAACCCTGTGGCTCACTCCCTAAGTGCCACTTTCCGAATAGGCTGGTTTGATACCCATTTTTTTGAAATTCTTGTGGAAAAGTCCATTTGGTTTCATCAAATTTACCTCCACTTTCATTTTTGTAATAACCATTAAGATTGCTATAATCTCCCGTTAAAATGGCAGCCCTACTGGGGCCACAGATAGCATTGGTACACATTACGTTTTGGAACAACATCCCTTCATTCGCTAGTCTATCTATATTTGGGGTTGGAGCTATTTCACTGTAGATTCCCCCATAAGCACTGATAGCTTGGGTTGTCAAATCATCGGCCATGATATAAATGATATTTGGCCTTTCCTTGGTCATTCCCAAATCCTCAGCTTTGGCTGTTTCATTAGTTCCTTTATCCTTGCACCCCAGAAACAAAACTATTAGGGTCGACATTAAAAGGAATCTTGAAGAATTCATTTTCAACATAATTAATTTAATCTAAAATTATTTTATCCGGTGCATTAATGGTTATAGACTTTAAGTCTTTGTCTGCAGAAGAATTACCTGTCATAATGGTAAATTCTCCAGGTTCCACAACAAAATGGTAGTCTGCATCATAAAAAGCTAAACTTTCAGCTTTAATTTCCAATGAAACTGTTTTGGTTTCACCAGGTTCAAGACTTACTCGCTTATACCCTTTTAATTCCTTTACTGGTCGCGTGTAAGAACTTATATTATCCCTTATATACATTTGAACTACTTCTTCCCCTTTCATTTCTCCAGTATTAGTAACATTTACACTTACAAGGATTTTATCATCGATACTATTGAAAGATGTTTTTGAAACTTGAGGCTCTGAAAATTGAAATGAAGTATAGCTTAGCCCAAAGCCAAAAGGATGTAATGGCACTTTCTTTTCGGTATTATATTTATGAATATATGCCGTTGGCTTGTGATTATAAACCATTTGCAATTGTCCAACAGATCTTGGTATGGTAAGAGGCAATTTTCCACTTGGGTTGACTTCTCCCATTAATATTTCTGCCACAGCCTGACCTCCAAATGCTCCTGGCTCCCATGCATTCACCACAGCTTTAACATTACTCTCAAGCCATGGTTCGGCAATTGGACTACCACTTACATACACAACTACAATGGGCTTTCCAGTTTCAATGATTGCTTTAGCAAGATTCAGTTGATTCCCCGAAAGTGCCAAAGTAGCCCGATCAATATTTTCACCTGTTGTTTTATTTGGCCAATCATGTCGATAAGAATTTTCACCCAAAACCAGTACAACCAAATCTGACTGTGCTGCTTTTGATTTTGCTATATTTATGTTCTCATCGGTTATCCATTTAGACCTTTGGCCACAATCATAATATTCTGAATTGAATTTATATTTCTTTGCAAATTGATCTATTCCTTCTTTTATGGTTACATAATTTTCATCGGGTTGAGGCGAAGTCCAATCTCCCAAAATAGTCATGTTATCGGCATTGGGACCCGTTATAAAAATTCTTTTACCATCTAAATTTCTTAAAGGAAGTATCCCATCATTTTTTTGAAGTACGATACCTTCTCTAGCTTGTTGTAAAGCAGCTTCTTGATGCTCTGGTGTAAAAATGGTTGTCTTTACTTTCTTCAGATCAACATAGGGATTTTCAAACAGCCCTAATTTGAATTTGGCTTCCAATATTTTATAAACGGCATCGTTAACCCGTTCTACACTCAATTTGCCTTCATTTACCAACTCCACTACATAATCTTGAAAAAATGGTCCGTGCATGTTCATATCCATTCCCGCACTTAAAGAAAACAATACCGACTCCTTAAAATCCTTGGCTACATGATGCCATTTGGCGATTCTTGAAATATCATTCCAATCACTCACATAAAAACCTTTGAATCCCCAACGATTACGCATTAAATCGGTCATCATAAATTTGTCCATATGACCTGGCATACCGTTTACTTCATTATGAGCAGCCATAATTGAAAATACGTTGGCTTCCTGAACCGCTCTACGATATGGAGGTAAAAAGATTTCAAATAGCGTTCTTTTGGACACATCTGTTGGAGAGGCATTTAAACCATTTATGGATTGACTTCCAGCAATCAGGTGTTTTGCACAAGCGATCACGTGGTTAGTTGAGGAAAAATCTTCACCCTGTAGACCTTCAATAGCTGCTACCCCCATATTTCCAACTAAAAAAGGATCTTCCCCAAAGGTTTCACCTGTTCTTCCCCATCTTGGGTCTCTCAACACATCGATATTTGGCGTGAAGGTCCATTGTGTTCCAGTGGCCCTCATTTCTATGGCGGTTTGAGCGCTAACCTTCCTCATCAAGTCATCATTAAACGTAGCGGCCTGAGTAATAGGAGTAGGATATACTGTGGCACCTCCTTGATAATAAGCATTTCCATGGATGGCATCAATTCCTATTAACAAGGGAATTTTTAATGGAGATTTTTGTGCCAAGGCTTGAAGTTCATTGGCTTCTTCTGCGGTTAACACATGTAAAAATGAGCCTATTTTGCCCTCCTCTGTTAATCTGGCAATGTCTGTTGTTTTGAAACCCGGATAAAACCCTTGCGCATCATTTTTGTCTAAATCATCTTCAGATAAATCACCTAAGGCCTTTCGCATATGCTCTAAACCCACATACTGACTCATTTGTGCAGCTTTGTCCTCTAATGTCATTCGAGACATAAGATCCTGTATTCTGGCATCCACATTAGCAGATGGATTTAGATAAATTGGTGTATCAGACTTAGATGTTTTCTTTTGGGCTTGACAACCAAAAAATAGGCTTATCGCAAGGAGGAAAGAAAACGAAACTTTTGTTAATCTCATTATTATATAATTAATTAATATCCAGGATTTTGATCAGCATCAGAAATAGCCTGATTTGAATTGGTTTCTGTTGAAGGGATAGGCATCAGCATGTTTTTAATTGAAATTGGATAAATAACATCCACATTGCCAAGATTTGGGAAATTATTATGAGTTTCAATAACCTCATCCAAAAACCATTCATAGCCCCTTCTTCTTGTATCAAACCACACATGACCTTCGCCAAGTAATTCATATTGTCTCTCTCTCATAATGCGGTGTCTGAACTCCTCTTGAGACATGGCACTCCAGTCGGCTGGCTCAGCTGCCTGAGTTCCATCAGCCATGGTTCTGGCTCTTGCCAAAACTTCGTTTACATAGGAATAAGCATTTCCAGGACCATTCAGTTCATTTTCTATTTCAGCCAACATTAAAAGAACATCGGCATATCTTAGCTTAAAATAATTTCGCTTTGTAGTGGTTCCATTATAGCTTGGGTCGGTGAACTTTTTAATGGCAGCGAATCCATTATTTCCATTCACGGTTGTTGGGTAAATATTTTGATTGACCAAAACCCCTTGGTTATTGTATCTCATATAAGACCCATAATAAAAAGTCGTTTCTAAGCGTGGGTCTCCAGGATATTGATTGGCATGTTGATCAAACACCTCCTTATTTGGTCTAATTCTTCCAAAGGTGTTTAGGTTTTGAAAGATACCGTTCGGGTTATAAAGTCGAATCAAATCTGAACTTCTTCGTCCCCCTTCAAGGGTATACTGAAGCTCAAACATAGCTTCAGAAGTATTTTCATTATCAATATCAAATAGATCCTCATAATTGGAAACCAAGGCATATTGACCATAGACTTGTATCGCTTCATCATAGGCATCTTGCCAGTAAGCTGGGTTCCCTCCGTCTTCTCCAGCTAGCTGCATGTACACCTTAGCTAAGTAAGCATTTGCAACATATTTTGCTGGACGGGAGGCATTGTATTGACCAATGTCCGGCAATAGACCTTTTGCCAAAGTTAAATCTGAAATTACCACTTCATATACCTCTTCCTTAGACGCTCTAGGCGTATGGAGATTATCTGCTGTGGCAGGTGAAGTTTTAATAGGAACACCTCCAAAAAGTCTAACCAAATCAAAATAAGTAATTCCCCTTAGCAGATAGGCCTGTCCTAAAGCGGTATCCCTATTTGATAATGGACTATCTTGCATGTTATCAATAACCACATTACAGGTATTAATGGTAGCATACATCCCTTGCCAAAGTCGGGTTAAGTTAATATTGGATGGCGTACAATTTAAACTGGTTGCATCAACATTGGCATTTTGTGTGGAATAAAATTTGCCAGACATCGGCATCATAATGTTATGCCAGTTTGCACCGTGATACTCGTATCCTGCAAATTGAATGTACATCCCCGTAACTGCAGACTCAACAGCATCTTCCGTTGAAAAAATTTGTTCGGTATAAAAATCGGTTATGGGTTCTTCCGTTAAATAATCTTCACAACTTTGTGTAAAAATCACAACTCCTAATAATAATATTTGAAATACAATTTTCTTCATGATTCTTCTCTTTTTAGAATGTGATATTTAATGAAACGGAATATGATTTTTGATTAGGAAACGAGTTCCAGTCAACACCTATTCTGGTTGGGTCATATGAAAAACTATTCACTTCGGGATCGTAACCACTATAATCTGTTAGTAACCAAAGATTTTGCCCAGACACTGAAACGTATGCACTATCCAAGAAACCAATTCCTTCTACAGGAAGGTCATAACCTAGGGTGACATAGTTCAACCTAAGGAAGCTTCCATCTTCTACAATTCTGTCTGTAAATCCTGAAGTAGTTTCAAGATCGTATCCCACTCTTGGATAAGTACCTGTTGGGTTTGTTTCACTCCAAGCATTAAAATAGGCTTCAGACCTTATATTGTCTGAGTTACGGCCACTTGCGTATGCTTCTCTTAAAAGGTTTCCATTTGCAATATCATTCCCATAAACTCCATTAAAGAAAAAGCTTAAAGAAATTCCCTTATACTCAAATCTGGAACCCAACCCAAAGCTAAAATCGGGATTCGGATCACCAATTATGGTTCTATCAGCATCGGTAATATTTCCATCACCATTTTGATCTACTAATCTTACATCTCCTAATTGAGGTGCTACACCCTGAAACGAAGGTGAATTTTCTAAATCTTGTTCGTTTGAAATAATACCATTTGTTTCAAATCCATAGAATAATCCTGGAGCTTGACCTTCAATGAAAATATTTGCAGGAACCTTAAAATGATTACCGCCTGAGATTTGCCCGCCTAAATACGCACTGTATGTTTCGGTTCCCCAAGCATCTGGCGGAATTCCTAAGTCATCAATTTTATTTCTAATTATGGAAGTATTCCCATAAAGATTCCAAGTAAAATTCTGATTCCTTATAATATCTGCCGAGAAACTAATCTCTACACCTTTATTAATTAAAGTCCCTTGATTTACATAATAATCATTAAACCCATTTGAAGGCCCTATTTGGGTATTCAATAACAAATCGTTTACTTCTTTATAAAAGACATCTCCTGTCAAAGTCAATCTATTATCCCAAAGACCTAGATCAAAACCAGCATTATATTGGCTTGAAGTTTCCCAAGTAAGTTCTGGATTCGCCAAAAACGCTGGCAGGACTCCATTCACTGATCCTCCACCTATATCTCCATAGGGAGGAACATTGGATCCTGTCATTAACGTATAGAACTGATAATTTGGAATAGCTTGATTTCCTGTTAAACCCCAACCAACTCTTAATTTTAATTCATCAATGCTTTCGGATTTTTTCAGAAAAGATTCCTGATTTACCTTCCACGCTAAAGCAAGTGCTGGAAAGTGCCCCCACTTATTTCCTTTAGCAAAACGGCTACTACCATCTGCTCTATAAGTAGCGGTAAATAAATACCTATTCTTAAAGGTATAGTTGAATCGACCTAGAAAGGATAGGAGAGATTCATTTTCCCTATACAATACTGTTGGCTGAGTTACTTCAGCATTTGAAATTCCATCTGCCCTTAAATCTTTTATAGCAAAACCATATCCTGTATTTGCAATTTGCTGTAAAAATCTTTGATCAATAACAGTTCCAACAGTTCCATTAATTCTATGGTTTTTATTAAATCGCTTTTTAAACCTTAGGGTATTATCAATATTATACCTGAATCGATTCAGGGTAGCGATACCTGCCTCTCCATTTACATTGGCTCCCCTAAAAATAGCTGTACCATACCAAACCTTTCTTTCCTTGGTTCTGTAATCTGCCCCTACGGTAAGGTTGTAATCAAAGGTTTCTGATAATTTATAATTTAAAACTGTTGATCCTAGTAGCCTAACTTCTTTGGACAAATCATCATAGTCGGTAATCCATGCTCTCGGCCCATCTAAATTTTCGGTGATATCTCCTGTTCCATAATAATTATCACCTAAGCTCAAAAATGGAGCTGAAGTAATAATTTGTCTTACCATATTATTATTGTTTCCTCCTAAGTCCTCCGTTCCCTTAGATGCCGAATAATCCCCATAAAAAGCAGAAATCTTGGTATTCATGTCCAGGCGTTCTGACAATTCATTGTTAAGTTTCATGGAAAAGTCTATACTCTTGGCAAAGGCATTAGGTACAACCCCTTCATTTTTATTATAACCTAATCCAAAATAGTAATCTCCCTTTTCACCTCCTCCTGAAGCAGTAACTCTATGAGAAGTGGAAACCGATGTTTTATAGATGTCATCTGCCCAATCAACACCCTCCAGTCTTGCAATTGTAGCTGAATTCTCAAGCATATACGCATCACTGGTTTGCCAGGATGCAATACTACCGTCTGGGTAAACATAGAATTTTGGATTGTTGCCATTGACCGCTTGGACTTCGTTGAAATAGTTGACATAATCTCCTGATTCCAATACGTCAATATTTTTACTTACGCTTCCTATTCTAGTCGTTACAGCATAATTAAATTTAGCTTCTCCCTTAATTCCCTTTTTTGTAGTAATAATGATAACTCCATTAGCCCCTCTTGACCCATAAATGGCAGTGGCAGAAGCATCTTTAAGAACCTCAATACTTTCTATATCCCTTGGATTAACACCTGTTATCCCGTTTTGAGCGGAAAGAGAACTATTTCCCCCTTGTAACGGGTCAATCACATCCTCAGTAGCTGAATCCATTATAATTCCATCAATGACATATAAGGGTTCTGTATTTCCAGTTAAGCTATTGGTTCCTCTAATTTTCACACTAGTTGTAGCTCCAGGCTCACTGCTATTGGCGCTTACTAAAACTCCTGCGGCCCTACCTTGCAATAAATCTTCTACATTTCTGGATTGAGCCACAGCATTTTCAACGGGTTTCACAGAGGTAATCGACCCTGTTAAATCCTTTTTATCTACTTGCCCATAACCAATAATGACAACCTCATCCAATTGCTCACTGCTTTCTTCCAATTTTACAGTGATCTCTGTTTGAGAAGTAATAGTAACTTCCTGAGCTATGTACCCAAGGTAGCTAACCACCAAGGTTGCTGGGGTTTCATCAAGTGAGATAGAAAATTTCCCGTCAAAATCTGTAATTTCTCCTTTGGTTGTTCCCTTTACCAATACCGAAGCTCCAGGCAAGGGAAAATTTGTTTTATCTGTGACCGTTCCCTTCACTATTTGTTGAGACACCATTATAATTGGCGACAACAGAAAAAGAATAATTAGAAATTGTTTAAGGTGTTTCATAGTTGTGTGATATTCATTTCTGTAAAACTAGGACTTTAACATCTCTTTAGGGTTTTAAAATCTATCACAAATGGTTCAATAATTGTCAAATTTTGAATATTTGACAATAATCAAACCTAGAATATGAGTAACCAGCAATTTTAACTCAAAATAATTGAGCAATTGAAAATGAAAAACTTAACAAGTAACTTCTATTTATTTTTGAAGACTTTCTATAAATCCACTAGGAGTTTGTCCGTAGAACTTCTTAAAGGATGTACTAAAATATTTGGGATTAGAAAACCCAGAGCAATAAGCAACCTCTTTTATGGTCTTTTGTCCCTCAACCAATAATTTTTTGGCATACTTCAACTTGGTATGGATAATAAAGTCTTGCGGCGATAGATCAACTAGGTTTTTAAGTTTCAGATAGAGGGAGGTTCTGCTCATTCCAAATTGTTTGGACAAGTCATGAACAGAGAAATCGTTGTTTTCAATATTATCCAAAATGGCTTTTTCCAATCCTCCGAGAAATTCTTGATCACTCTTGCTTCGGAATAAAGCCGCATTACCGGCATCTTCTTCCTGAACAAAACGTTGCCTTAAGGTTTTTTGCCATTTAAAGGTATTGATGATTTTGGCCAATAAGTATTTGACATTGACAGGCTTTTCTATATACTCTGAAATACCGCTTTCAATACTTTCAATCTGCTGAACTGAGTTTTGAAGAACTGTAAGCATGAAAATGGGAATGTGATTTAAATTGATGTCCTCTTTCAGCTTCTTAGACATTTCCATACCATCCATTTCAGGCATTATCAAATCTGTAAGAATTAAATCTGGGAATTGTTGTAAAGCCACTTCTAGACCTTCTGAACCATTACTAGCTTCAAAAATTTGAAAATGCTTTCCTAGGGTTTCAACGAGGATACTTCTCAATTCATCATTATCCTCAACTATCAAAATTTTATTATCACTAAAATCATCTAGTTCTGAAGGGTCATCCAAATCACTAGGAGATACAGGAACTACGGTTTTCTCTTTAACCAATTCTTGCTCCCTGAATTTAGATTTCAAGTTAGGTAATTCCACAAAAAATGAGGTTCCTTTATTTTCTTCACTCTCAAAGGTAATAGACCCACCAACCTTTTCTATCAATTTTTTAACCATGACCAAACCCAAGCCTGTTCCTGGTCTTTGACTATTAATAGCATTCCTCGCTCGATAGTACCTTTTTAAAATATATTTTTGCTGCTCCTTTGGTATTCCAAGTCCATGATCTTCAATTTCAATTCGCAAATCACCAAATCTAGTTGTACTGGTGTATAAATTAATGTTACCATCATCAAAGGAATATTTAATTGCATTTGACAAAAGGTTTAAAACAATTTTATCAAAGATATCTCTATCAAAGAAGAAAACTTCTTTATCCCATTTATGGGTTATTTCAAGATTTAAATTTCTTTCACTCGTCAAAGGTTTAAAATCGTCTATTATACCTTTTAAATGGGACTCAACTTTTATAGGCATAATATTTTGAACTTCCAGATCACCACTTGTCACTTTGTGAAAGTTCAGCATTTGCTCAAACAAAGAGTTAATTCGTTTTACGGTACGCTTAATTTTAACCTTTGATTCTTCATTAGATTTTACATTTTCTGTCATACCATCCAATGAGGACAATAATATTGCTAATGGCGTCTTGATCTCATGTGTAATGTTATTAAAGAAATCAATTTGTTCATCTGCATGACGTTTATGAACTACAACACTCGTAAAGTGAATTATCAATAGAATAACACCTATTATTAAAAAGGTATAGATAAAAAATGCCTTATTTGTTGCCCACCAAGGGGACGAAATCTCAACATTTAGGCTTCTCTCATCCCCAAAATTTCCATATTTATCAATAGCCCTTACTCTAAATACATATTTACCAGAGTTCAAATTGGTATAGGTAGCAAAACCATTGGGACTTGGCTCAGACCAATCTTCTTCAAACCCCTCCAAAAAATAAGAATAAGTCACCTTTGAAGGCGTACCATGTGAAACACCTGTGAATTCAATTTCCAAAGAATTCTCATCACTCTCCAAAACAATTTCATCAGTTTCATTAATATGTTTTTCAAGGACATGAGATTCACCTGGCTTAATTTGTTGATTGAACAATTTAAAACCATCAAAAACAATGGATGGGCTATGGCTTTGACCTTTGATTTTATCAGGGTTAAAAATGGTAACCCCATCGACACCTCCAAAAGCAATTAATCCATCTTTCAACCTGGTATAACTCCCATAATTGAACTCTGTTCCAGCCATACCATCTCTTTTGTCATACACCCTAATAATGGTATCTTTTTCTGAGGTCATAATATGAGCCAATCCTTTGGTGGTACTGGCCCAGACATCATCAACATCCATAGCTATTACCCCTTGTACAATATCTGACGGCATTCCAGACTTGACTGTCAATTTTTTAACATCTCTAGAATTTGAATTGAAATAAACCAAACCCGCACCATTGGTTGCAACAATGATCTCTCCGTTCGATGTTAGATCGATAGCACTAATAGTAGAGTATGCTAAGTTATTGGATTGTGGGCTTAACTCTTCTATTAATTTAAATTCACGTTTTTGATCATTTATCCTATAAATTCCATTTCTGCCCGAGGCCAAAATATCACCATCGGGGGCTAATTGTAAAGATTTAATCGTCTGAATAGGGTATGTTTCAACCCGATTGTCTGGTCTTAAAACTGTAAGATCCTCTTCAATACCTGCAAACCATAAGTTACCTACTAAATCCTTGCATATGGCATATATTTTCTTGAGCTTGATATTGGCATCTCTAGTTTCATTGAAGGGAACAATTTGAAAATTAGAAATATGGATTCTAAAAAGTCCGTTATTATAGGTGCCAGCCCACATATATTCTCCATCGGCTTCCAAGGATAAGACGATATCCTCTGCTTTTTGTGGGTTAGGGCTTAGATATTTGAAATTCTTCCAACTATTTTTTGCTACATTCCAAACGCTCAGTCCCTTTTTGGTTCCAAACCAAACATTTCCATTAGAATCTTGAGCTATGGCCCGAGTAAAATCAGTAATCAGCGTATGCTCATTATTTAATTCATGTTGTATTTTAATAAAAGGTAGTTTATTGGAATTATAATAATTGACTCCCCCCCCATAGGTTGCAATCCACAGAATTCCCTCATTACCCATTTCTATATCATAAATACCATTACTATTGAGAGAATTTTGATCATCTGGGTCATCTATAAAGTGGTCTACAACATTGAAATTCTTGTTCAGCAGATACAGACCATCCCCGTCGGTTGCCAAAAACAAATTCCCCTTTTTATCTGAAGAGAAATCGGTAATAGGAAATAACCCTAGAAAATCAACATCAACACGTTCAAGCTCCTCCTTTTCAACATTTAAGGTAAATAGCTCTCCATTTTTTGAACCAACTAGAATTTCATTATTTATTTTATGAATCACATTGATACTAGAAACAGTACCTTTAATAAAATGTGACTTTTGATTATTTATTTGATAGGCATATAAGCCCTTCCCAGTTCCTAAATAGAGTGTATTCCCTTCTTGATAGATATTTTGAACTACAAGATTTCCAATAATTCTTTCTAAACCATCAGAATGTTTTTCTGGTTGAAACTTCCATAAACCATTAAAAGCTCCAATCCAAATATTTCCATTTCCGTCTTCCGTTATTTTATTTACTAATGACGGATTGATATCATCTGCTTTCCCAATTAGATCAAACTTATCAAAGTTTTTATTATACAAGCAAATTCCATTCTCCATACCAACCCATACTTGCTGTTTGGAATCTATAAAAACTTCAGTAGTCCTATTGCTTATATTCTCAGGAAGCCCATCATAGGTGTCATAAATTTTAAAAAACCTTGAGTTATGTTTTAGGACACCCTCTTCTGACGCTATCCACACATTACCGATGCTATCCTGTTCTATGTCATAAGTAATACTTTGAGTAGACACATTGTCTCCCGTGAGCTGCTTGAATTCAATTGCAGATTGAGCCTGAATTCGCATGAAATTGCATAACAGAAGAAAAATCAAAAAATGTTTGTATGATAACATGTATAAACCGAGTAACGCTACTAAAAGTTAATTCACTTAATTGAGAAAATATAAAATTTATAACCTATAAATACGTGCCTTTTAACGAATGTCAAAAGAAAGCATTCTATTTCTGGCAATCCATATTAAGTCGTAAATTTCACTTTTTCTATGCTTGAATAAACAAAATAACTAAAATTCACTTAAAATAATCACAATATAATAAACCAAATCTTCAAAGTGGTCTTCCCATTACCATTTCAAAGAGTTTATTACCGATTAACCAATCATCCAAAGCATTTACTATTTACAATACCTATGACATAGGCATTCCATGAACAGGTGTAAATTGTATTTAAAATCCAGAAAAATGCTGTGGTGCAAGATTCAATAGGATGTATCCTCCACCGGAAGCTCCTTTTGAATAAATTAGGCTACTTTCCAGTAACCTATTAACACAAAAAAAGCCCCAATTTCTTGGAGCTTTGTGCATTGTTGCGGTCTGGACGGGGCATGATTAACTTAATTACGATGTATCAATATTTACAGCAACATATTACTGGTATTGAGTATCAGCATAGGCCTGAAATGTTTCTTCCTCTTTTGGCAGGTTTAAACTGGAAACAAACGCTTCAAACCTTGGATCGTTCTTTATACCCTCAAATTCCGGTACTACCATGGCCCATGCTACAAAAGCATGTTTTGGTTCTGTTTCCAACATTTTAACTGCCATTTGGGCATCATTTAAACCTGCATACAACATCGCCAAATTAAAATTTCTCCAAGCAGACTTTGGCCAGTTCTCTACTTCTTTAAGTAATTCATGAGTCTTGTCCAAATCATCATTTAAAGCATAAATATTTCCAAGCATACCGGCATATCCCGGTGTCAAATCATGTAACCTTTCAAAAGTTTGAATAGCTTTATCCATTTTGCCTTTTTTCCTATAAATAAATCCTTTTGCCAAATAGGCTATTGCATTATCCGGAGCCACATTTAATGCCTCCTCCACTTTTTCCGCTGCCTCCTTATAATGGCCATAGTAGGCAAGCAACCAAGCTCCCCATGCCATATATTTTACATTAAACGGGTCTAGCTTTTCAGCCATTTCATGATGATATATTGCTTTCTGCTCTTTCCCAATCAACAAGCAATACCAAGCATAATCATAATGAACATTTGCCATACTTGAGTTTCGTGATAAGATGTAGCGAAACAAATCTTCTGCCTCCTTCCAACTTCTATCGTGGTAAATGGCTATACTTGCCATACTGGCATAGGCCTCCAGAAGCGTAGAGTCAAGCTCTATAGCTTGTCTCGCAGCTATTTTAGCCGTTCCAAACACATTCTTGTTCTGTGCAGAACTATGGCCCAAAATAACGTGTCCGTAGGCTAAGCCAGCATAAGCCAAGGGCTCTGAAGGATCATCATCAAGCGACTTATAAAGGAAGCGGATCCCTTTATCAAAGTATTCTTGTGAAGATTTATGAAGGTAATACATCCCCTTAATATAATTTTTGTAGGCATTTTTATTAATTTTCCTGTTGTAATAACCAATTTCAGAATGGTTATCATCCAAAACCCCGATGTATAAAGCAATTCTCTTTGAGACTTCATTTTGAACCGTTATAATATTCTCAATAGAAGTATTAAAATCAAATGTTTGAAGTCCAGCTTTAGGAGCCCCCAATTTATAAACCGTTACATTTAAAACCAGCCTGTCATCTTGCAAATAATCAACCTTTCCAGACACCAAAAAATCGACATTTAGCTCTTTTATAATCTCCTCCATTGACAATTTACTGTCCTTATACTTTGCAGTAGTTGCGCTCGAGAGCACATTAAACTTCTTTATTTTCCCCAGGGAACTTGTTAGACCTTTCTGAACACCTTCAGACAAAATATCCTTCTCTATGGCTGTTGATTTCACCTCAAAAGGCATAATAGCCAAAGATTTAGACATTTGTTTACTAGGCATTTTTAAAGAATGATAGAACATGCTCACTGTGAAAAGCATCAAGAAACTTACAGCAATCTTAAATGCATTTATTCTAAAGCCCCCTAAACCAAAAGAATATTTGAATAACCTATCAAATAAAGGGTTCTTTGAAGTAGAAGAAGTAAAGGAAATAGGTTGTGGCTCCTCCTCTTCACCTACTAACGTTCCTTGCTCTATTTTTGCTTTTAATTCCCCAGGCGAACAATGGTATGTTTTCCGAAAGCATTTAATAAAATATGAAACGTTGCTAAAGCCTACATCATAAGCTATTTCGGAAACTGTTGACACATCATTTTTCAACAAAATAAATGCCTTTTGAAGCCTAAATAACCTAATATATTTGCTAGTAGTTACACCTTTGATATCGTGCAATTTTCGGTGAAGCTGTGATCTGCTTATCCCAATGGTTAACGCAAGTTTATTAACCCCAAAATTTTCATTTTGGTAATGTTTCTCAAGAATTTCATTAAGCTTTGAAATAAAAGATTGATCCTTTGACAATAGGCTTTCCATACCTTAAACATCCTAAAAACAACTTCTATAAGTTACAAAATTTTTTACAATTGGAGTTTCAATCAAAACTGTCTATTTATTAAGAAATCCCCAATTCATGGGAATTATCCCTTTATCAGTCTTACTCCTTGCAACATATGTTTTATTAACACAACATATGTTTTACCAATTACAACTTGCAATCCATTTGAAGCTTTACAAAAAATATAATTTCATAAATACTAATTAGTCTTTATTAATCTTATTGTTTTATCAAAAATCAAACTAAAATGAAAAATGTAAAATCCTTATTCATTGCCGCATGCTTAATTTATACATTTAGCGCATGTGAGGAACCCCAAGAGATGATAATGGAAGACAACCCATCTGGATTGTCCTTCAATGACAAAGCATCCCAACCGGCAGAAATTCCATTTAAAGCCAAGCTGCACACAAGTCAAGCAGAGGATGCTCTTTCAATAATTTGCTCAGTCAATTCCCCGACAGATTTCTGGGCAATGGAACATCAAGTAGGTGGAGGCCAAGGAACACACTTAGGTAATTTTACGGTCGATCTAACATTTTGCTTTCATATTGTTTTAGATGGGGAAGGTTTCCCGGATTTGGAAGGAGGATTTGGTGAATATGATGGTTCTGATGGACTAGAAGCCCCTATAATCATGGCAGCAAATGGCGATCTATTGTATGCTGAAGTATTAGAAGAATCAAGTCTAGTTCCCGTTCAAAATGAAACTTACGATTTTGAATTTGATGATGTTTGGTACATAATAGGAGGCACCGGACGATTTGAAAATGCCTCTGGTGAATTTAATGGCCATGGTAAGGTACGAAGCGATGGAACTGGAACCGATCACGTTTGGGAAGGCACCCTTATTTTACCCAATGCGTCGTCAAACCAAGATTAACTATTGAGCACATAAATTTAAAACACCCTACAATTTGTAGGGTTTGTTTTGTCAGTTAAAAAACTGTTTTATATCAAAAAAGCCCCAATTTCTTGGAGCTTTGTGCATTTTTGCGGTCTGGACGGGACTCGAACCCGCGACCCCCTGCGTGACAGGCAGATATTCTAACCAACTGAACTACCAGACCGTTGCTTTAATGCGGATGCAAATATACGTGCCTTTTTTAATAAGTCAAATATTTTTTCAGGTTTTTTTAAATAAATTTTTGCCGCTCTACCATGTAGGTCGTCAAGATATGGTCAAAGGCGTCATTTATATTGGCCTCAACGTACTTTATCTGGTATTGCCCACACTTCAATTTAACAGCCTGAAAGTACTCTTTTACAGCTTTTTGGTAGCTTTCCTGAATATTCTCAGCATATAAATTGATGTGTTCTCCCGTCTCAACATCTACAAATCGTCTGGGTGCGTTGTCAAAATCAAAATCCAATTCCTTTTCCTTGTCAAAAACATGAAACAACACGACTTCATGCTTATTATACTTCAAATGCCTTAAGGCTTCAAATAATTTAGTCTGATCTGTTTCGGTTTGGAACATATCTGTAAAGAAGAAAATCAAAGACCTCCTATGAATTTTTTCAGCAATCTGATGTAGATAGGTAAAAGTTTCCGTTTGCTTATTCTCTGGCTTGCTTAACACCATTTGAGTCAATTGATGCAACAACATATGATGGTGTCTATCACTTCCCTTTTCCGGCGCGTAATAATCATAGGCATCACTATAGATACTCAATCCTACAGCATCTCTCTGTTTTTTTAAAATATGCATTAGACTCGCAGCGGCCAAAGCAGAAAAGCCTATTTTATTCAACCTATCAATGGAGAAGGAACTCATGTTTGGATAATGCATGGAACTGCTGTTATCGATAATCAAATGACAGCGTAAATTGGTTTCCTCGTCATAGCGCTTGGTATACAATTTATCCGTTTTGGCATAGAGCTTCCAATCAATATGTTTGGTACTCTCACCACTGTTATAAATTTTGTGCTCTGCAAATTCTGCCGAAAAACCATGAAACGGACTCTTATGCATCCCAGCAATAAACCCTTCCACCACCTGTTTTGCCAACAGTTCTAAATTGGTAAATCCACTTGTTTTATTAAGCTCCTTGGTTAAATCCACGTGATTAAATTACCGCATCCACAATTCCGTATGCCACCGATTCTTCAGCATCCATCCAATGGTCTCTATTGAAATCCTTTAAGACCTTTTCATAATCCTGTCCACAGTTATCGGCCAAAATCTTTGCACTTAATTCTTTCGTTTTTAGAATTTCTTGTGCCGTAATTTCAATGTCACTGGCTGGTCCTCTAGCCCCTCCACTTGGTTGATGGATCATCACTTTGGCATGTGGCTGGATAAATCGTTTCCCTTTGGCTCCCACAGACAATAGTATAGATCCCATTGAAGCTGCCAATCCTGTACAAATTGTAGACACATCACTTTTCAAAGATTGAATGCAATCGTACATAGCAAATCCCGAAGTTACATAGCCTCCAGGACTGTTAATATAGAGATGGATGTCTTTGGTTTCCAAAGCATCCAAATATAGTAATCTATCAATGACATGTTTGGCCGAATCATCGTCCACTTGCCCCCAAAGAAACACTTTACGTTCCTCTAGTAATTTATGGTCTAATAGGTCTTGGACCTTAGTTGTTTTGCTCATATGAAATAATTTTACCTAAAAATAAAAAAAGGTTTGCAGTAACTGCAAACCTTTTATCAATACTTTATGTTTTTATCTTACAAAAGCGAATCGATAGCTTCACTGTAGGTTCCTTTAGGAGCTACACCAACCTGACGTCCTACTACTTCACCGTTTTGGAATACCAATACGGTTGGAATGTTTCTCACACCGTATTTTGCAGCAAACTCTTGATTGGCATCAACATCTACTTTTCCAATTACTGCTTTTCCTTCATATTCCTTACTTAATTCATCTATGATAGGAGCTACCATTCTACAAGGTCCGCACCATGCAGCCCAGAAGTCAACCATTACTGGTTTGTCGCTTTTTAATACCGTTTCTTCAAACGTTGCATCTGTGATTTCTAATGCCATAATATATAATTTAATATGTTCTACTTAACTCATCTATTAATAATGCAAACTTAGTCAAAAATTCTGCCAAACCTTACAGCCTGACAATTTGTTTTTTTTATGCCGACATTGTTGCAGATTATGCGGTAATCTTTTAAAAAACTAATATTTAGTCAAAGGACACCTTATTCGCCAACTGTTTTAAAAGATCCAGATCTTGTGTGTTTTTAATATGACCCTCTACATCATACATCAACCGATCCAATTCTTCTTTTATGGCGTTCTTATGGATTTTAGTTGCGTTTGGATTTGCAACTAGTGTAGCCATCATCATAACCAATTTTTGACTACATGTCATGTCTTGCTTACAGTAAGTCCTATAACTCATCATGATTTGAGACAACAAATCTGAAAAAGACAAGGTCCTTAATTTCACACAGGGATCACCTTCCTTTTTACAGATAAAATCACAATCAGCCTCCAGTAATTTTAATGCAAAAAGTTCGGTTAAATAATCTATGGTATTTACGGCTGTTCCAGGATCATTAACTCCTGGCGACATAGCTCTCACTCCAATCTCAGCAATTTGTTTAAATCCCAACACATAATTCTCCCTGACATTTTCAGTGGATCTATTAAGAAGAATAAAATCAAAGACACTATTTAATTCGTCATCAGATAAGGGCTTACTCGATTTAAAAAGCGGCATTCCCGCTCCAACAAAAAAACCTTGATATTTCAACAACTCAAGTTTAAAATTTTCCTTTTCACAGATATCCAAAAGTCCTTCCCGATTTAATCCTCTAAAGTACCCAAACGTCTTTGCGGAATATGATGTCCAGTTTTCCGAATCTGGAAAAGAAACAGGATCCTTTTGATTATCAATTATAAATTGAAGCCTCTTACTAGCTTTATTGAAAATACTGTCCAATATACTTTCAACCTGTATGGATTTTGAAATCGAATCAATAAAATAAATGAAAAAAAACAGACAGATGATGGTTAAGATAATCCCAATAAGAATGGAAAAACCAGGCAATTGGTATTGATCTTTTGTTGGCTCAATACCCACCATCACAAAGGTATTATAAAGTAACGTTCCTAAATAAAGACCTAAGATATACTGATGCTTTCGTACTGAAATCAATCCTGGCAAAACGCGTGGGGAAAAATTACTGGAAGCCTGATTAAGCAATAACATCACCATGGAAAAACTAAACACCATGATGGAAATTATTCCAGCAGACAAATAACTCAACAGTGTTGCCGCTGTTTCGTAATTATTGATTATTAAAAAAGGGGCCTTTTCGATTAAATAGGGAGTAATACCCCATTTTTCAGAAAGACCTGCAAGGACACCTAACAGAAATCCGGCCACTCCCAAAACTCCGGGAATGAAGGCAATGTTATTTGCAATGGTTTTAAAAAAGGTCTTTATTTTCCAAAAACTTGAAAAATAGGAATTATCCATAGTTGGTTATTTGACAAATCAATTCAATTTATAAAATAACTCTTGTTCCGTCAACTGATTTAACAATTCTTGGGAAATTTTCACCTTCTGTCTTCTACTTGGCATCGTTAATTTTAATTGGTCCTCATTATCATAAATGATAAAAGTCAACGCCTTGTCACCTTCATGCTCTTTGAACAAATTCTGTAAGGTTTTAATACGATCATCCTTTAAGTCCAAAATATTCAATTGCACAGATAATTTTCTGGCATAGGTATCCATCACATCATGCAATAATTGAAAACTATTGAATTGCAATCGAGGCTCACCTTTAACACCTGTATTCTTATTGACCCAACCTTCTCTTACAAAGGCTTTCACAAACACAAAGGAATTTTTAACCAAAAAGTGCCTAAATTTTAGATATTCTTCACCAAAAATCCGAAACTCAAAACTATCGTCATAATCCTCAATGATAAACAAGGCCCATCCTTTTCCTTGTTTACTGGTACGGTGTTGGATATCGGTAACTACGCCTCCAAAAACCATTTCACGATTGACAAATGGCTCTAAGTTTTTAAAATTGGACACCACAGCATTGCAAAAGGTTTTCATCTCTATTTTGAAATCATCTAATGGATGTCCAGAAATATAAATACCCACTACCTCCTTTTCTTGCGCCAACTTTTCCATAGTACCCCACTCTTCACAAGGCGGCACTTTAGGCTCCTCAATTTGCACTTCACTAGCATCCCCAAACAAACTTACCTGTGCAGAATTCTCGTTCTCTTGATGTTTAGCGCCATACTTCATGGCCTTTTCCAAAAAGGTAATGCCATCACCTTCGTCTTTAAAGTACTGGGCTCTGTGCGTATCGTCAAAACAATCAAACCCCCCAGCATAGGCCAAGTTCTCGAATGCACGCTTATTGGCTGCCCTTAAGTCTATACGTTTTGCCAAATCAAAGATGGATTTATAGGGCCCATTCTCCTTTCTATTCTCCACAATGGTCTTAACAGCACCATGACCTACACCCTTAATAGCTCCCATTCCAAACCTAACGGCGTTATCTTTGTTTACAGAAAACTTATAGAACGATTCATTTACATCAGGCCCCAACACGTTTAATTTCATACGCTTACACTCTTCCATGAAAAAGGTCACCTGCTTGATGTCATTCATGTTGTTTGAAAGTACCGCCGCCATATATTCGGCTGGGTAATGAGCTTTTAAATAGGCTGTTTGATAAGCAATCCAAGCATAACAAGTAGAGTGCGATTTGTTAAATGCATAACTGGCAAAAGCTTCCCAATCCTTCCAAATTTTCTCCAGCACCTCTCTCGGATGTCCGTTAGCCTCTCCGCCATCCAAAAACTGAGGCTTCAGTTTCTCCAATAAAGCAAATATCTTTTTACCCATCGCCTTACGGAGCATATCGGCATCACCCTTGGAGAAGTTGGCCAATTTCTGCGAGAGTAACATTACCTGCTCTTGATATACCGTAATCCCATAGGTTTCCTTTAGATATTCCTCCATGGCAGGTAAATCGTAAACAATTTCCTGGTCTCCATGTTTACGCGCAATAAAGTCTGGAATGTATTCCATTGGCCCCGGACGGTACAGGGCATTCATTGCAATAAGGTCATCAAACACAGTGGGCTTTAAGGACTGCATGTGTTTTTGCATCCCAGGAGATTCGTATTGGAACACCCCAACTGTTTCACCACGTTGGAACAACTCATAGGTCTTTTGATCGTCTAGAGGAAAATTCTCTGGGTCCAATTCAATACCATGTTTGGCTTTGACGATTTTGACCGTGTCCTTTATCAATGTAAGGGTCTTCAAACCCAAGAAGTCCATTTTTAACAACCCAGCACTTTCTACTACCGAGTTGTCAAATTGGGTGACGTATAAATCAGAATCCTTAGCTGTAGAAACCGGAACAAAATTGGTAATATCATCAGGGGTAATAATCACCCCACAGGCATGGATACCAGTATTTCTTACAGACCCTTCCAAAACCCTTGCTTGGTTTACCGTTTCAGCCTCCAAATCACTTCCGTCAGCTATATTCAATAACTGATTGATGTTTTCCACCTCTTCTGAACGAAATTTGCTTTTCAAAGTCTTTTCATCCATACCAAATATCTTGGCCAATTTGGTATTCGGAATCAACTTGGCAATTCTATCGGCATCAAATAATGGCAAATCCAAAACCCTCGCTGTATCTCGAATAGATGATTTGGCAGCCATGGTACCATAAGTAATAATCTGTGCCACCTGGTTCGCCCCATATTTATTGATTACATAATCCATAACACGTCCCCGACCTTCATCATCAAAGTCAATATCAATATCGGGCATACTGACACGGTCTGGATTCAAGAATCTCTCAAAAAGTAAGTCGTACTTGATAGGATCAATATTGGTAATCCCAAGACAATAAGCCACCGCCGAACCTGCAGCAGAACCACGTCCGGGGCCTACCGAAACCCCCATATTTCTGGCCTCACGAATAAAGTCCTCAACAATCAAGAAATAACCTGGGTATCCTGTATTCTCAATAACGGACAATTCAAAGTCAAGTCGTTCTTGGATGGATTCGGTAATCTCTTCATAACGCCTTTTAGCTCCCTCATAAGTAAGATGCCTTAAGAATTTATTCTCACCTCGCTTTCCTCCATCAACCTGATCTTCCTCTACTTGAAACTCCTCAGGAATATTAAACTTCGGAAGCAAGACGTCCCGAGCCAATTCAAAAGGCTCAATTTTATCTACAATTTCTTGAATATTGGTAATGGCCTCAGGCAAATCCTTAAAGAGCTCTTTCATTTCATCAGAAGACTTAAAGTAATACTCCTGATTAGGTAAGCCATAACGGTATCCTCGTCCACGCCCAATAGGTGTGGCCTGCTTCTCCCCATCCTTAACACACAACAAAATATCATGGGCATTGGCATCCTCCTGTTCTGCATAATAGGTATTATTTGAAGCCACCAGTTTCACCTCATGTTTTTGAGCAAACTCAACCAAAACTTTGTTTACCCTATTTTCATCCTCTTGATTGTGACGCATTAACTCAATGTACAAGTCGTCACCAAAGGTTTCCTTCCACCATACCAAAGCCTCTTCAGCTTGCTTTTCACCTACATTAAGTACCTTACTAGGCACCTCTCCATATAAGTTTCCTGTAAGCACAATAACATCTTCCTTGTACTTTTCTATTAAGTTTTTATCGATTCTGGGCACATAATAAAACCCCTCTGTATATGCTATAGAAGAAAGTTTTGCCAAATTGTGATAGCCCCTTTTATTTTTTGCCAAAAGAACAATTTGATATCCATTGTCCTTGACATTTTTATTGGTATGATCTTCACAAACAAAGAATTCACATCCTACAATCCCCTTAATAGGCTTAACATCAGCTTGTTCTCCATTTGCTTCTGCGGCTTCAATTTTATCCTTTATCGATCGATTGTAATTCCCAATTTCCTTCACAAAATGAAAGGCTCCCATCATATTAGCATGATCTGTCAAGGCTACAGCAGGCATATTATGTTTGGCGGCAGAGGCCACCAAATCTGGAATGCTAATCGTCGATTGTAAAATGGAGAATTGTGAGTGGTTATGCAAATGCACAAAATCAACATCGGCCAGCTCCTGAATGTTTTGTTTGATTTCAGCCGACGATATCGAATCTTCCTGCTTTTTTAATCGCTCATAGATTTTGGCACTCTCCTTTTTTAAATTGATGTGCTTTAAACCTATGAGTTGAATTTCCCTAGGGTTAGCTTGTGAAAAATTCTCAAAATAATCAGATTCTACATCCAATTCTTTTTTGTCAAATTCCTCTCTTCTTACCAACTCAAAGAAACATCTTGTTGTAGCCTCAACGTCGGCAGTGGCGTTGTGGGCCTCAGCAAAGGGCTCGTTGAATAAAAACTCATGAAGTTCCGTCAAGGTAGGCAGTTTAAATCTCCCTCCACGTCCTCCAGGGATTTGACACAGCTCTGCCGTTTTCTCTGTACAGGTATCTAAAATAGGTAGTTCCTGTAATTGATTTTCAAAATCCTCACGAAAAAATTCACATCCCATCACCTTGACATCAAACTCCACATTCTGCCCAACCACAAATTTGGCTTTCTGCAGTACGGCATGAAATTTATGTAATACTTCAGTCAAAGGCACACCTTGTTCTTCAGCCAATGCTGTTGAAATTCCGTGGACTTTTTCCGCATCATAAGGAATATTAAACCCCTCTGGCTGTATCAAAAAATCTTCATGCTCTATGACATTCCCCATGGCATCATGAAGTTGCCAAGCTATCTGGATAGCCCTAGGCCAATTATCTGTATCGCTTATTGGCGCTTGAAAACTTCTTGGTAAACCTGTGGTTTCTGTATCAAAAATGAGGTACATAGAACAATCGATTTTTTTAAAGTGACTCTTAAATTTGGAATAAGAAAAGTGATTAAAAATAAAGAGTTTTGTCGGAAAAAATCAAAGAACTTTTCAATAGTTTTAAACAAAAAAGCGCCGCATAAACAGCGACGCTTTTTTGTTATTTTGTTTCAATAAATTAAGAAATACTTTCTTCATGCACCTTTTCGGTATTGATGGCCGATTGAATGGCATTCTTATGTTTATTTAGTAAGGCATCTATACTTGGCGGCAAGTTCTTGTCTTTTAAAATAGCATTATATTCTTCCAGACTGGCTTCTTCTCCTCTGATAGCTTCTTCCAAAACAGCCTCCTCACTATTCTGAGAAAACGTATTTTTCAAATTCATCCAATTTCTATGCAATGCCCCTTGAAACGTACCTGATTTTTCTGGCGTCTCACCGTATTGAAGAATTTCAGTCCTTAATTCCTTAGCAAACATGCTTCTTTCAGATGCTCGACGTTTAAAAAACATTTTTAAACGATCATTTTCCACTTGTTCCATGGCATTTAAATAACCTTTCTCGGCGTCATAATTCTTTTCTAGTAACTCATTCAACTTATTCGACATATCTTTTGCAAATTCCATGATATTTTGATTTTTAAGTTTTTCAATGACCTTTTTTAAAGATGTGCATTGTTCAACATCTCTAAATCAAGATACCATGTAATGGCTGTGAAAGCAACTAGTTTAACAACTTTACCAATTTGTTATGTTTAATTAACAAAAAACGCAGCCCTAAAGCTGCGTTTCTGTTAAAGTATTTTAAGATATTATTAGTTGGCATCCAAATAATCTGGAATACCATCACTGTCTGCATCTTGAGCATCATCTGGGTTTCCATCGCCGTTTGGATCTGGATTTTCATCGATAGTCAATATCGTATCATTGTCATCATCATTATCCAAATAATCCAAAATACCATCCGAATCAGAATCTAAAGGATTGCCTAAAGCATCTTCTATTTCATACATGGTTAAAATGGAATCCCCATCATCATCTGTATCTAAATAATCTGGTGTACCGTCACCATCTGTATCGTCATTTGTCAAATCACCATCACCATTGGTATCCTCATCAACATCTGCAATACCATCTCCATCTTGGTCAGAAGCCTCACAATTCAACCCATCTATAATTCCTTGCAAAACCCCAGTTGCATCACCACAAGCAACTTGCTGATCCATTAAAGCTTCCTTATAATTGTTACATACTACAACATAATTAGCATCTGTTGGACTTGCTGCTTGATAAGTCTGAAGCGCAGTAGCTGCTGCAGAAACTGCCTCATCACAAGACATAATATCATCTCCTCCACCTACATAAGGCATAACTATATCAAAAAACACCCCTTCACTGAAATTAACTGTTTCATCTCCAGTTTCATTGTAAGCATTAAACCAAAATTCCCCAGAAATTTCACGTAAATCTGGATTCCATCTTGTAATGGTCACTTCCCCATCTGGAGGATACATAAAGTTCTCACCATCGTTTAGATAGTTGGTTGAATATAAGTCTCCATTAGATAATTCTAATGCCGCCATACGAGAGTTTGTACCAGACTCACCCCCTAATTGGTAAGTTTGTCCTTGGCTTGGGGCATTCACTCTAATGGTTAAGGTTTCATATCTACTTCTTGCAGTAATCACAACACGACCAGCTTCATCATAATCTCCAGACATGGAAACAGCTTTCCAATAGTCTCCATTAAATCTTCCTTGAACAGCAGGCGAATTGAATTCTACTTCATCTTGACAGCCTACCAAAGAAAGGACTGCCAACAGTAATACATAAATTTTTTTCATAGTCGATTTTAATAGTAAGGGTACAAATATGCCCAAAAATAGAATAAAATAATTAATTCATATCGCAGAGAAATAAAAAGTTGAAAATTAAAAAATTGTGGTATATTTGCACCCTCATTAATAACCGAGGTCGCGAACCTCAAAATTTAATTATTATGCCTGTAAAAATTAGATTACAAAGACATGGTAAAAAGGGGAAACCTTTTTACTGGATCGTAGCCGCTGATTCGCGTGCTAAAAGAGATGGTAAATACCTTGAAAAAATTGGTGCTTACAATCCAAACACTAACCCTGCAACAATTGACCTTGACGTTGATGGTGCTGTAAAATGGTTACAAAATGGAGCGCAACCTACAGATACAGCGAGAGCTATTTTATCTTACAAAGGTGCTTTATTGAAAAACCACTTAGCTGGAGGTGTTAAAAAAGGAGCTTTAACTGAAGAACAAGCTGAACAAAAGTTCACTGCTTGGTTAGATGAAAAAGCAAACAAAGTACAAGCAAAAGCTGATGGTTTAGCCCAAGCTGATGCTGATGCCAAGGCTGCTGCCTTAGAAGCTGAAAAAGCAGTAAATGCTGCTAGAATCGCTGCTAATACTCCTGAAGAAGAAGTAGCAGAAGAAGCTCCTGAAGTAGAAGCTGAAGCTTCTAACGAAGAGGAATAAAAAATTTATTTTTTATACTTTTAACCCCGACAAGTTTTGTCGGGGTTTTTTATTGCCAAGACTATGAAAAAGGAAGAATGTTTCTACTTAGGTAAAATTGTAAAAAAATACAGTTTCAAGGGTGAATTACTCGCCAAATTAGATACCGATGAACCAGAACTCTATGAAAATTTAGATTCTGTTTTTATCGAATTAAGAGGCCAGCTGATTCCCTTTTTTATTGAGTCCTCCCAATTCCACAAATCGGAATTATTGAGAATCAAATTTGAGGATGTTGAAAACGAAGCCGATGCCGACGCCCTTTTAAAACATGATATTTACCTGCCATTAGCTTTTCTGCCAAAACTGGAAGATGATAAATTCTATTACCATGAAATTATAGGTTTTGATATCGAGGATATTAACTTCGGAAAAGTTGGCGTTATTAAAGGCGTGAATGATTCGACGGCTCAAGCTCTTTTTGAAATAGACCGAGACGGAACCGAGATTTTAATTCCGATGAATGATGAATTTATCACAAAAATTGATAAAGAAAATAGAACTATTTTTGTTGAAACTCCCGAAGGTTTAATTGACCTTTACCTATCATGAAACCCTTCCAATTCAAACAGTTTTCCATAAATCAGGACCAATGTGCCATGAAAATTGGCACCGATGGCGTTCTACTTGGAGCCTGGTCTAAAATTGATAATCATCCACGAAATATCCTAGACATTGGAGCGGGAACGGGAGTTATTTCCCTTATGCTTGCCCAAAGAAGCGACGCTCCCGCAATTGATGCCCTAGAAATTGATCCCGATGCATACGAGCAATCTGTAGAGAATTTTGAAAACTCTCCTTGGGACGACCGCTTATTTTGTTATCATGCCGAATTCACAGAATTTGTTGCCGAGATGTTTGAGGAAGAAGAAACCTATGACATCATTGTGTCCAACCCCCCTTTTTATACCGAACAAGTTTCTTCTGGAAATTCAAAAAGAGATCAAGCAAGAATGTCCTCATCCTTACCTTTTGAAGATTTAATAGAAGGAACCTCCCTTATTCTTTCAGAGAACGGAATTTTCAATGTGGTTATCCCAAACAAGGAAGAGACAACTTTTATCCAATTGGCCAGTCAATTTGAATTGTTCCCTTTTGAAATCATGCGAGTCAAAGGAACAGGCACATCAGAAATCAAACGAAGCCTACTAGCATTTAGCTTTGAACAAAAGGATCCTGAATTTTCGGAATTAATCATAGAAACCGAAAGACATCAATATACAGATGCTTATAAGGAATTAGTAAAAGACTTTTATTTAAAAATGTAGCAAGGGCTTAAAACATATATAATAGGTATATTTAAGGCTTTAAAGATTTCTTCTTCCTATTATGAAACACGCCCTTTTTGCTCTCCTTATCCTTTTCTGCTGGATATCCCATTCACAGGAGGCACTTGTTAACCAAATCAATAGTCCTGTAGATTATGTGAACCCTTTAATGGGAACAGATTCCAAACCGAGCCTCTCCAATGGTAATACTTATCCAGTTATCGCCTTACCCTGGGGAATGAATTTTTGGACACCTCAAACCGGACCAATGGGCCACGGTTGGGCCTACACTTATGATGCGGACAAAATAAGGGGCTTTAAGCAAACACACCAACCCTCCCCTTGGATGAATGATTATGGGCAATTTTCTATCATGCCTATTACCGGAAGTTTGCGATTCACGGAAAACGAACGAGCTAGCTGGTTCTCACATAAAGCAGAAAAAGCAACCCCATATTACTATCAGGTTTATTTGGCAGATCATGATGTGACGACGGAATTTACTCCTACAGAGAGAGCTGTCATGTTTCGTTTTACATTTCCAAAAACAGATAGCTCATTTGTTGTTATTGATGCCTTTGACAAAGGCTCTTACATAAAAATAGATCCAGATCACAAAAGAATCACTGGATATACCACCAAGAATAGCGGTGGTGTCCCCGAGAATTTTAAAAATTATTTTGTGATTGAATTTGACAAACCTTTCACCTTCAACCAGACCTTCTCTGGTGAAACACTTATGAATTCTTTGGAAAATACAGATGACCATGTTGGCGCTGTTATTGGGTTTAAAACCGAGAAAGGAGAACAGGTTCACGCCAAGATAGCTTCCTCGTTTATCAGTAAGGAACAGGCCTTCCAAAATCTGAAGGAGATTGGACCAAACAATTTTGATACTTTAAAGGAAAAGGGCAAAACCAGTTGGAATAAAGAGTTGAACCGAATTAAAGTTACGGGAGGTACTGTCGAACAAACTAGAACATTTTACTCTTGTCTCTATCGCACCTTACTATTCCCGAGAAAGTTCTACGAAATGGATGCGACAGGAAACATAGTTCATTACAGTCCTTACAATGGTGAAATTCTTCCAGGGTATATGTTCACGGACACCGGCTTTTGGGACACGTTCCGGTCTCTATTTCCATTCCTTAATTTTATGTACCCACAACTCAATGTACACATGCAAGAGGGATTGGCCAACGCCTATAAAGAAAGTGGATGGTTACCAGAATGGGCTAGTCCGGGTCTAAGAAATATTATGGTTGGAAACAATTCAGCTTCGGTAGTAGCTGATGCCTATCTTAAAAACAAAGAGCAATTTCCCTATGACATTGAAACCTTATATGAAGCAGTAATTCATGGTGCCAATAATGAGGGACCTATGGAAGCCGTTGGAAGAGCGGGAGCTGAAGCATACAAATCGCTTGGATATGTTCCATATGATATCGGCATAAATGAAAATGCAGCAAGGACCTTAGAATATGCTTATGACGATTTTGCCATATACCAACTTGCCAAGGCACTCAATAAGCCCAAGGAAGAAATTGAAGTTTACAAAAAGAGAAGTCTTAACTACAAAAATCTGTATGATCCTAAAACGGGTTTGATGAGAGGGAAAAATAAAAATGGCCAATTTATGGCTCCCTTTAATCCTTTTAAATGGGGAGATGCTTTTACTGAAGGTAACAGCTGGCACTACACCTGGTCTGTTTTTCATGATATTGAAGGTTTAATTGGGCTCATGGGAGGCAAAGAGAAATTTGTCCAAAAACTGGATAGTGTCTTTACCATGAAACCTATTTTTGATGATTCCTATTACGGTGGAACCATCCATGAAATAAGGGAAATGCAAATTGCTAATATGGGGCAATATGCCCATGGAAACCAACCCATACAGCATATGATTTACCTCTATAATTATGCTGGAACACCTTGGAAAGCTCAATATTGGATAAGAGAAACCATGAACAGGCTCTATCTTCCTACCCCAGATGGTTATTGTGGTGATGAAGACAATGGACAAACATCAGCATGGTATGTGTTTTCTTCCCTTGGATTTTACCCAGTTTGTCCAGCTACAGACCAATATATTTTAGGCGCTCCTCTATTTAAAAAAGCTGAGATTAGTCTCGAAAATGGAAACACTATAACTATAGAAGCCAAAGAAAACAACTCTGCAAACCGATACATTCAAAGCATGACATTTAATGGTAAGCCATACACTAAAAATTGGTTATCACATTCAGAACTGATGAAAGCCGCCACTATTGAAATTAAAATGGGACCTCAACCTAATAAAGAAAGAGGCACAACACCAAATGACGTTCCATATTCATTATCAAATCAAAAATAATTATGAATAAACTCTCATTATATAGTATTTGTATAACTACACTACTATTTCTCCCGTTTAACATATTTTCTCAGCAAAACAAACTCATACAATTTGCAAACCCAATGATTGGAACAGCCAAAATGGGGCATACCTATCCTGGCGCGTCATCCCCTTTTGGTAGCGTTCAATTAAGTCCAGACACCGACACCATCCCCTTTGCTGTCAATGGCAGATACAATCCTGACGTTTATAAATATTGCGCGGGTTATCAATATGAGGATACAACAATCGTTGGTTTTAGCCATACGCATTTTAGTGGCACCGGCCATTCTGATTTAGGTGATCTTCTCATTATGCCTACTACTGGAAAACTTCAACTAAATTCAGGAACAGAGGAGCACCCTGAGAATGGTTATCGGTCTGTTTTCTCCCATGACACCGAAATTGCACAACCTGGTTACTACAGTGTCCTACTGGAAGATCACAACATAAAAGCAGAACTAACAGCAACCACCAGAACGGGCATGCATCAATATACTTTCCCAAAGTCGGAAGATGCACACATTATCCTAGACTTAACTTCGGGCATCTATAATTATGAAGATAAAAATGTTTGGACGTTCCTTCGAGTTGAAAACGACACCCTTATAACAGGATATCGACAAACCAATGGATGGGCGAGAACCCGAACGGTATATTTTGCCATGGCTTTTAGCAAACCTTATAAAAATTATGGCTATCAGAAACTGGAGAAAAGCACCTATCAAGGCTTTTGGAGAAAGTTTGACCAGATGCATCAGTTTCCAGAAATAGCAGGCAAACAAATAAAAGCCTATTTCGATTTTGACACTAAAGATCAAGAATCCATTCAAATCAAAGTAGCCCTTTCACCCGTAAGTACAGAAGGTGCTATAAAAAACATGCAAACTGAAATTCCAAATTGGGATTTTGAAGGCACCAAAAAGAAGGTTCAGGGTAATTGGGAAAAGGAACTTCAAAAAATAGAAATCACTTCATTAAATGATAGTGACAAAACCAATTTTTATACGGCTATGTATCATGCCTTTTTAGGGCCAACCGTTTACATGGATGTAGATGGAAACTATAAGGGACTGGACATGAACACCCATAAAGCTAGCGGCTTCACAAATTATACGAGCTTTTCACTTTGGGACACCTATCGAGCACTCCATCCTTTTTTCAATTTGATCCAACCCAAAAGAAATGGAGATATGATACAATCCATGATGGCACATCAAGAACAAAGTGTGCATCACATGCTTCCTATTTGGTCGCACTATGCCAATGAGAACTGGTGTATGATTGGATATCACAGCGCTTCGGTGATTGCCGATGCCATTGTCAAAGGAAACTCTAACTTTGACACCAATCAAGCGCTGCAAGCATGTGTTGCTACAGCCAATGTCCCCTATTTTGACGGTTTGGATTATTACATCAAAAAAGGATTTGTTCCAGAAGACAAAAATGGAGCATCTGTATCCAAGACTCTAGAATATGCCTATGATGATTGGGCGATTGCTCAAGCCGCCAAAACTTTAGGAGAACAAACTATATATTCAGAATTTATAAATCGTTCCAAAAACTATCAAAACGTATTTGATGCCAAAACTGGGTTTATGCGACCTAAATTGTCCAACGGCACCTTTAAAAAGGAGTTTGACCCATTGGATACCCATGGCCAAGGTTTTATTGAAGGAAACTCTTGGAATTATAGTCTGTATGTACCTCATGATCCCGAAAACATGGTAACCATGATGGGTGGAAAAGAACAATTCTCCCGACATCTAGATTCATTGTTCTCAATGGAATTACCAGATAAGTACTTTGAGAAAACCGAGGACATTTCAAGAGATGGCATTATTGGGAATTATGTTCATGGCAACGAACCATCACATCATGTGGTCTATTTGTACAACTGGACAAAAGATCCTTGGAAGTCCCATGATAAAATCAAAATGATCTTAAGAACCATGTATAAACCAACTGTAGATGGTCTAGGCGGTAATGATGATTTTGGTCAAATGAGCGCCTGGTATATTTTTAGCAGTCTTGGTTTCTACCCTGTTGCTCCTGGCAGTGAGGACTACGCTTTAGGTAGCCCACTGGTAAAGGATGCGGTACTTCACTTGGAAAATGGCAAGACCTTTCGCGTGGAATCGAAAAAACTTTCAGAGAAAAACAAATATGTTCAAAGCGTTCTTTGGAATGGAAAAGAACTGTCTCTACCTATTATAAAACACAGCCAAATAATGCAAGGAGGTGTTTTAACCTTTGAAATGGGCAGCAAACCAAATAAAAAATTATACCAGTAATTTATGTCAAAACCAGGCAATTTATTATGCCTTTGAAAACGATTTCGTTAATTTTGTGACAAACTAAAAACAACTCATGAAACCAGACTTATTTGAAGCTCCAGATTACTATCAATTAGACGAGTTACTTTCAGAAGAACATAAATTAGTACGTGATGCTGCCCGCGAATGGGTAAAGCGTAATGTATCTCCCATTATAGAAGAATACGCTCAAAATGCAGAATTTCCAAATCAAATCATTAATGGTTTGGCTGAAATAGGAGCCTTTGGGCCTTACATTCCTGAGGAATACGGCGGTGCAGGTCTAGATCAAATTTCCTACGGATTGATTATGCAAGAAATAGAAAGGGGCGACTCTGGAGTAAGAAGTACAGCTTCTGTACAATCAAGTTTGGTGATGTACCCTATTTGGAAATACGGTTCAGAGGAACAGTGCCAAAAATACCTTCCAAAGCTAGCCTCTGGAGAAATGATGGGCTGTTTTGGATTGACTGAGCCAGATCATGGAAGTAATCCAGGAGGCATGGTGACTAATTTCAAAGATATGGGCGATCATTACTTATTGAATGGAGCCAAAATGTGGATTAGTAACGCCCCCTTTGCGGATATCGCAGTTGTTTGGGCAAAGGATGAAGAAGGCCGTATCCACGGATTGATTGTAGAACGTGGCATGGAAGGTTTTTCTACCCCTGAAACCCATAACAAATGGTCTTTACGAGCTTCGGCTACCGGAGAGTTGATATTTGACAATGTTAAGGTTCCTAAAGAAAATTTATTACCTAAAAAATCTGGGTTAGGAGCGCCACTTGGATGTTTAGATTCTGCCAGATATGGAATTGCATGGGGAGCTATAGGAGCTGCCATGGACTGTTATGATACCGCTTTGAGATATAGCAAAGAAAGAACTCAATTCGGAAAACCAATTGGGCAATTTCAGCTGCAACAAAAGAAATTGGCCGAAATGATTACCGAAATTACCAAGGCTCAATTATTAACTTGGAGACTTGGCGTTTTAAGAAATGAAGGGAAAGCCACTACAGCACAAATATCCATGGCAAAAAGAAATAATGTAGATATGGCCATTAATATTGCTAGAGAAGCACGCCAAATGTTAGGCGGTATGGGAATCACAGGAGAATATTCCATCATGCGTCATTCCATGAATTTGGAAAGTGTGATTACTTATGAAGGCACCCATGATATTCACCTGCTTATTACTGGCTTGGATATCACAGGGCTTAATGCCTTCAAATAATAAAACTGAATGAGCTTTCTTTTCGTAAATTGTAGAAATATATGTTCGCAATGAAAGCTCATTTTTTAATTTTTATCGTTTTACTATTCGGATGCTCTTCCGGTAATAATTCTTCCAATAATTCGAATAGTCCTGTTGATTATTCTGAAGAAACCACTTCTGAAAATAATTCGAATACCACCCCAGAATATAAACTCTTGTTTCTTGGAGATAGTTACACGGTGGGACAAAGTGTATGTGGAACCTGTAACTTTCCGGCCCAACTTATTAGTCGTTTAGAAAATTCTGAAATTAGTGGTGATTATAACAAAGAAGTGATTGCCCAAACGGGCTGGACCACCACCAATTTACTAGGTGCTATTAGCGCTCAAAACCCTTCTAATGATTATGATTTAGTCACTCTTTTAATAGGGGTTAATAATCAATACCAACATAAGCCGTTTAGCATTTATGAAGAAGAATTCCCAGAGCTATTAGATTTAGCTAAAAGTTTTGCAGGTGGAGACCCCAATAGGGTCATTGTTATTTCTATCCCTGACTATGCATACACTCCATATGGTGAGAACAATCCAGACTTTGAATTGATTTCACAACAGATTGATCAGTACAATGACTTTGCCCAATCGATTGCAGAAACCAACAATGTCACCTTCCTATATATTACCGACATAACAAGGCTAGGACTTGAAAATCCCAGTTTGGTAGCTTCTGATGGATTGCATCCGTCAGTAGAAGCATACTCCCAGTTTGTGGATAGATTGATGCCTTTGGCTATAGAAAAAATTCCATAGGAGAGGAATTAGCTTTCCGGAGCCAGTTCTACTTTTAAACCATCCAATTCAGGCGTAATATGAATTTGACAACCCAAGCGACTGTTATCTTTGACATAAAAAGCTTCACTTAACATGGCTTCTTCGTCATCCTGTATCTCCGGAAGTTCGGTATCACTTAAAACATAACATTGGCAAGAGGCACACATGGCCATACCACCACAAACGCCAATAGTTCCTTCTGGAGCCAATTCATAACTGCGAACCACCTCCATTAAATTCATGGCCATATCTGTAGGAGCATCCACTTCATGGGTTACTCCATCTCTATCTATAATCGTGATTTTTATATCTTGTTCTTCCATGAATTAATTAATTGCTTTAACTACAGCTTTCGGGGCTTCTTTTCTCGTTCCATCAAACCCATCAACACCGCTAACCGTAGTATATTTTAAAACATATCGCTTTCCAGGGTTAATGATTTGGTATGCTGCTTGACACATCAATGTGGCTTCATGAAAACCACATAAAATGAGCTTTAATTTCCCTGGATAGGTATTCACATCTCCAATGGCAAAAATACCAGGAATATTGGTTTGATAATCTAAAGCATTATTAACCACTATGGCATTCTTCTCAATCTCCAACCCCCAATTTGCAATGGGCCCTAATTTTGGAGACAACCCAAACAATGGGATAAAATGGTCACACTCAATTTCAAATTCCTTTTCAATATGATCAGCTTGAGACACTACCACCCCTTTCAAATGATCCATAGGATCACCTAAAATCCCAGTCACTTCACCAGGCGTAATCAAATTGATTTTACCTTGATTTTTTAAATCTTGAACTTTCTCAACAGAATCCAAAGCTCCTCTGAACTCATTTCTTCTATGGATCAATGTGACTTCCTTGGCTACATCACTTAGGAAAATACTCCAGTCCAAAGCTGAATCTCCTCCACCAGCTATAACAACGCGCTTGTCTCTATAAACTTCTGGATCTTTAATCATATACTCCACACCTTTATCTTCAAAGTCTGAAATGTTATGAATTAAAGGTTTCCTGGGTTCAAAACTCCCCAAACCTCCAGCAATAGCAACTACAGGAGCCTGATGTTTAGTTCCTTTATTGGTTGTCACTATAAAGCTGCCATCTTCTAGTTTTTCAATGGTTTCGGCTCTTTCCCCCAATGTGAAACCAGGTTCAAATTGCTTCCCTTGCTCCAAAAGTTTTTCAGTAAGATCACCTGCTAAAATTTCTGGATAGGCAGGAATATCATAAATAGGTTTTTTAGGATATATTTCCGAGCATTGCCCCCCTGCTTGTGGTAAGGCATCTATTAGGTGACATTTTAATTTCAACAAACCTGCTTCAAAAACTGTAAATAGCCCTGTTGGTCCAGCGCCAATTATTAAAATATCTGTTTTAATCATGAATTTGTTTTTTGTTGTAAAGGAACGTTAGAAGAGACTTGTTCCAATACCATTAGAAATTCCGTTTGGTTAAATCTCTATGTTTATGACTTTTTCAATTTGAGGAACATATTTTTTAATAGTCATTTCCACCCCTGATTTTAAGGTCATTTGGTTGACACTACAATTAATACATGCACCTTCCAATTGCACTTTAACTAGCTTATCATCTTCAATAGAAATTAAGGAAATATTCCCTCCATCACTCTGAAGAAATGGACGAATCTCGTCCAAAGCCTTTTCAACATTCAATTTTATTTCTTCTGTTGTCATCACTTATTTCTTAACGGCTGAGCAACCAGCCATAGTTGTAATTTTAATTGCTTCGGTTGGCGGCAATTGGTCGTTTCTTTTAACAACTTCTTGCACCACATTTTGGGTGATTTTTTCAAAGGATTGCTCTAATGGCGTAGCCGTTTGGAGTGCTGCAGGTCTTCCCACATCACCAGCTTCCCTAATGCTTTGCACCAAAGGAATTTCTCCTAAAAATGGCACTTCTAGATTCTCTGAAAGATTCCTAGCTCCTTCCTTTCCAAAAATATAGTATTTGTTATCTGGAAGCTCTTCAGGAGTGAAATAGGCCATATTCTCAATGATACCCAATACTGGTACATTGATACTTTCCTGTTGGAACATCGCAACTCCTTTTCTGGCATCTGCCAAGGCCACTTGTTGTGGTGTACTTACTACTACCGCTCCAGTAATAGGCAAAGATTGCATAATACTTAAATGAATATCTCCAGTTCCCGGAGGTAAATCGATCAATAAGAAATCTAGGGTTCCCCAAGCCGCATCAAAAATCATCTGATTTAATGCTTTGGCAGCCATAGGCCCTCGCCAAATTACAGCCTGATCAGGCTTTGTAAAAAAGCCTATAGATAAAATTTTAACCCCATAACTTTCTATCGGTTTCATTTTGGACTTTCCATCGACTTGAACAGATAATGGTTTTTCAAATTCCACATCATACATAATGGGAATGGATGGACCGTAAATATCTGCATCTAGAATTCCAACTTGGAATCCCATTTTAGCCAGGGTTGCAGCTAAATTGGCTGTCACTGTAGACTTTCCTACCCCTCCCTTTCCAGAAGCCACAGCAATGATGTTCTGAATCCCGGGAATCGCCTTTCCTTTAATTTCGTTCTTAGGTTTTTCTGGGGCATCTACTTTGACATTCACCTTTATTTTTGCCTTTTCATATACTTTCTCATGAATAACCTTCATGATTTCAACCTCGGTCTTTTTCTTGGCTTGAAGACTCGGATTTTTAATAGTTACATCTACTATGACTTCATCTCCAAAGGTCACTACATTACCAACGGCACCACTTTCTATCAAATTCTGACCCTCTCCTGGGGCTGATATAGTTTCTAAAGCTGCAAGAATATCTTGTTTATTCAATTTCATTTTTTAATCAATACGTAAAGTTACTAGCTGAGCTAAACAACTCATGTAACGTAAGTTACAAACTTATTATTCAGAATAATTCTAAACTCCAAATATACTGCGAAATGTTTAGAAAGGGAAGCGGTTTTATTGAAATGATTTATGGTTTGATTAATCAAAATGATTGGTAGGTTCTATTTCAATTCCTTGGATGGATCCCAAAACAGCGAATCAAAATCTTGAACCTGATTATCAACTACTTGAACACCCTCAGCTTCCAGAAGTTGCTGCATGAGATTGGTTCCTTCAAAATGATGCTTTCCAGTCAACAAGCCTACTCTATTGACAACTCGGTGCGCAGGCACATTCTTTTCACCCGACACATTCATGGCATAACCAACCATCCTGGAACTTCTAGGAGCACCCAAATAGGAAGCAATGGCGCCATAACTGGTAACCCTTCCGAAAGGAATTAACCTAGCAACTTCATACACCTTTTCAAAAAAACTTAGTGTTTCTGGTTTCATTAAAATTCTTGAATGATTCTGATTAAAGTAATCAAAGAAATGATGGCCGTAATAGTTCCGATTATACGGTTCATATTTCGTTGGTTATTGAATTTTTTACTCTTAATTTTTTCGAAGAAAAACAAATAGATATACAACCCTACAAAGGCTCCTGAAGTCGATCCTGCGACATAAGACAAAATACTTATCTTATCAAAATGCAACCAACCAAAATCAGAATAGGAAATGGTAACATAAGCCTGAAACGGAATGGGAAACACATTGATAACCGACAAAAACATTCCCTGAAAAAACCGACTGGTTTTACTTCTACTGTCAAGATCTGCCTTGGGTCTTTCATGTTTATTCGCAATAAAAAAGAAGTAAATACTCACCAAAATAAATATCACCAAAGCGACTCTTTGAAGAATATCGACTACATCTGGATGGTTGCTTAAATACCGAGCAAATATGGTTGCCAGAAGCACTTGAAATACTATGACCAAGCATGCCCCCAATGCAAACATGACACTTCGAACATGACCTTCTCGCATGCTGATTTTGGCCGCAGTCATATTAAGTAATCCTGGTGGCATTGTGGTTAAAAAAGTTACCACAAAACCCAGGAAAAAGACAAAAGTTAAATTCAATTCTATCTCAATTTAAACCTAATATACGTAATTGGTTTGTTTTGTTCCAAATACTGACTTTCGTAGAAGGTTTGGATTCCAGTCACTTCCTCAGGGCTTCCCTGCTGTCTATACACATCATGATTGGCATAAATAATTTCATGGCCTTCGCCATGAAGCAACCCAAGCGTATATCCGTGCATAAACTCAGAATCTGTTTTTAAGTTAAGAACACCATCGGGCTTTAAAACCTTCCTGTATTTTTCTAAAAAATGAGTATTGGTCATTCTATGCTTCGTGCGCTTGTATTTGATTTGAGGATCTGGGAAAGTAATCCAGATTTCGTCAACTTCATTCTCTGCAAAAGCATATTCAATCAATTCTATTTGAATCCTCAAAAAGCCGACATTCGATATCCCTTCTTCAATAGCCGTCTTAGCTCCTCGCCAAAATCTAGCCCCCTTAATATCGATCCCTATAAAATTTCTATCTGGAAATTTCTTTGCTAAACCTACAGAGTATTCACCTTTACCACAACCCAATTCCAAAACTAAAGGCTGGTCGTTTTTGAAAAACGTTTTATTCCATTGCCCTTTTAATTGAAAATCACCATTCACCAATTCCTCCCTACTAGGTTGGATAACGTTATCAAAAGATTCATTCTCTTTAAATCTTTTTAGTTTATTTTTACTTCCCACGGATAAATTTAAAGTTTAGGCAAAATTAAGGAAACATAGCCGCTTTACATTTGCTTTTTTTATGAAATTGAGAAAACGCATATTAGTAGCCCCTCTTAATTGGGGTTTAGGTCATTCCACACGTTGCATTCCAATAATTCAAGCTTTAATTGATCAAGGGTTTGACCCAGTCATTGCTAGTGATGGAGTCGCATTAGAATTGCTTAAAAAAGAATTCCCCAGCTTAATCCATGAAGAATTACCCTCCTATAACATTACCTATTCCAAAAAAGGGATGTTTTTTAAATATAAGATTTTAAAAGACGCTCCAAGAATATTGAGGACCCAAAAGGAAGAGCTTCAAAAAGTCAAAGAATTGGTTAAAACTTATGATATTGTTGGAATCATTTCAGATAACCGATTTGGAGTAAGGCATAAAAACATTCCTTCCATATTTATCACACATCAATTACAAGTCTTAAGTGGTGCTACCACATGGTTTAGCACAAGGTTTCATCATAACGTCATTAAAAAATTTGATGAATGTTGGGTGCCAGATGCTGAAGGAAAAGTGAATTTAAGTGGTAAGCTGGGGCATTTAGACCACCCCATTATTCCTACTAAATATTTGGGTCCTATTAGCCGGTTTAACAAGCAAGACTTGGAAATAATTTATGACTTGATGGTGCTTCTCTCTGGTCCAGAACCTCAACGCACAATACTTCAAGAAAAGCTACTAACCGAACTTTCAAATTACAATGGAAAAGTCCTTTTTGTGAGGGGCGTCATTGAATCAAAGCAATTGGTTGAAAAAAAAGAAAATATTACCATTTACAATTTCATGACCAGTAACGAATTGGAAACCGCACTGAACCAAAGTGCCATAGTAATTTCTAGGTCTGGATATACCACTGTATTGGATTTAGCTAAACTAGGCAAAAAAGCATTTTTCATTCCCACACCTGGGCAAACGGAACAAGAATATTTAGCTATAGAATTACAAAAACAAGGATTGGTTCCTACATGCAAACAAAGTCAATTCAAAATTAAAGACCTTGAGCGTGTTAAGGATTTTAAAGGGCTCTCATTTGAGACAGAAACAAATTTTGAAAGTCTATTCAGCCTTTTCTAAACTAAAAGAAAATTCACTCCCTACCCCCAACTCACTTTCAATGTAAATTTTCTCTTCGTGCGCTTCAATGATGTGCTTAACTATGGAAAGTCCAAGACCAGAACCGCCCTCTTTTCTTGACCCGCTTTTATCAACCCTATAGAATCGTTCAAAAATTCTGGAGATATGTTCTTCACCAATACCTTCTCCATTGTCAGTTACCCTGATAATAATTTTATTTTTTATCAAGTTTTCTATACTTACCTCTGTTGTTCCCTTTTCCCTTCCGTATTTAATGGAGTTCACCATAAGATTGGTCACCACCTGTTGAATTCGTTCTTTATCTGCTTTTACCAAAACCGGCTCATCATAATTCAAGTCAAACATTAAGGTTATCTCTTTTTTGGCCGCCTTCATCTCCAGCATATCAAAAACGCTTTGGACGACCTCCACAATGTTAAACACCTCCATATTAAGTCGCAAATCACCTGCCTCTAATTTGGTAATCATATCAAGGTCCTTTACTATATAAATGAGTCTTTCTACCCCCTTATTGGCTCTTGATAAATATTTTTTAAGGATTTTTTTATCCTTCATGGCACCATCGAGGAGGGTTAAAATATAGCCTTGGACAGTAAATAAAGGGGTCTTTAACTCATGAGAAACATTTCCTAGAAACTCCTTTCGATATTCCTCCCTAACCTTTAAAGTTTCAATTTCCAACTTTTTATCCTTGGCATATTTGTCTATTTCCTTGGTCAGAGTAGCCATATCCGTAGTAATAGGCTGTTTAGTCAAGGACGTAGATTCCAAGAGGGTCAAATCATCATAAATTTTCTTAACCCTTCTGTATATGAAGCGTTCCACGCGGTATTGAATAATTGCAAAACAAACCAAATAAGAAAGAAGTGCAAAAGGAATCACAAACCAACCTAAGGCACCCACCACATATAAAAAAACACTCAAAAGGAGTGTTAGTATTATGGTGATAAACAGCGATGTTCTAATCGCAAATTTATATGTTTTCTTGAGTTTCTGCATCAATCGACAAACTTGTACCCAACACCTTTTACGGTTTTAAAGCTTTTGTCTCCAATTTTTTCACGAAGCTTTCTGATGTGTACATCAATGGTACGTCCACCAACAACAACTTCATTACCCCAAACTTTATCCAAAATTTCCTCTCGCTTGAAAACTTTACCTGGCTTTGATGCCAACAAAGATAGTAATTCAAATTCTTTTCTAGGAAGTATAATTTCTTCATTCTTAAGGGTGATTTTATACTCGTCCCTATTGATTACCAAGCTTCCAATTTTCACTGTAGACTCTTGGGTTTCATCTTCTTTAATTCGTCTTAATAAGGCCTTCACCTTACTTACCAGCACTTTTGGCTTAATCGGCTTGGTAATGTAATCATCAGCACCTGCATCAAAACCAGCAACTTGTGAATAATCTTCACCTCTAGCTGTTAAAAAAGTAACAATAGTATCCTGTAAGTCTGGCACTTTCCTGATTTGCTCACAAGCCTCAATTCCATCCATTTCAGGCATCATAACATCCAATATAATTAAATGCGGCTTCTCCTTTTTAGCTTTTTTCAAAGCTTCAACTCCATTCTCGGCTGTAATTACTTGATAACCTTCACTTGTCAAGTTATAACCTATGATTTCCAAAATATCTGGTTCATCATCTACAAGGAGGATTTTGATGTCCTTTTTTTTCATTTTTAAAGGTTTCGTTTAGTTTGAAAAGTAAAGATAGTATTAATCAAAATAATTTAATATCATTTGATTACAAATAACAATTAGGTAACAAATACCTTACAACAAGTTAAAGAAAAAGGGCGTTTTAACGAATGTTATGATAATTTTGGTCTGATTTTTGAATTATTTTATTACATTTAATTGAATAATTTTTCCCAATGAAGCAGTTTTACCTAATAACATTCTTTTGTGTGGTCTTTTCTCTAAGTGGTTTCTCCCAAACTACTGAGAAGTATATGGCGGCCAAACAAGATACGGAACTAGCAGAAAATTTAACGCTATATCCCAATCCTGCTAGTCATGGAAAAGTTTATATCTCCTCTAAAAACAACAAGGTTAAAAAAATTGAAATTTTCAATGTTTTAGGAAAATTGATTTTATCCACCACCCAATTAGGTAACGAACTCAATATTTCCAAGTTAAAGGCAGGTGCCTATATTGTGAAAATTTCTGAAGAAAGCCTAACAGTGACTAGGAAACTTATAGTTCGCTAAAACCCTTATGTTATATTAACGTAAAAACTGACATAAACCTACTTCTCAGGTAGATTTTACTCATAATAATCTTTATATTTGTTTTTCAACATATTAAATCAATAATCTATGAGAAAAATTTACTTATTATTAATTCTACTTATTACCTCTGCGGTTTCGTTTGGACAAAACCTAGCCGTAAATGGTGGTTTTGAAAATTGGACTGGAGGCGTTCTTGACACATGGACCTCTGAATCAGGAACAACCATTACTCAAGAAACCACAACATTTTCTGAAGGTACTTATGCTGCTAATTTTGAAGTTACTACTACTACACAAGGTGATACAGATTTTAGACAATCTATAGATGTTACTGCCGGAACAGTTTATAATGTATCCGTTGACATTTACCAAGTGGACAATGGTAGTAGAGCGAGAATTTATGCTGGCAACTATCAAGGATATTCAGACCCCGCCCTTGTAGGTGAGTGGCAAACCATTACTTATGAGTATACTGCTGCAGGAAATGAGTCAATTGAATTTGGCCTTCGTTTTTATGATACTGATGATTGGAATGGAACTTCTTCCTTTATCATTGTAGATAATTTCATCGTTGAAGCACAATCTGGACCATCCCTAGCAATTCTTTCGCCTTCAGACGGAGAATCTGTTGTTGGTCCCGATGTAGACGTTGAATTATCAGTTCAAAATTTTGAAGTTGGAGCTACTGATGCTGGATTGGATGGACACATTCATTATTCTTTAGATGCTGGTGGTACGGTTATGGTATATGACACAGATCCTATTGCATTAACTGGACTTGCTGATGGTGAGCATACAGTAGATGTTTGGTTAGTAGACAACACACATACTCCTTTAGACCCACCAGTTGAGGCTTCTGTTACTTTTACTGTGACTTCTATTACTGAGGTAGCTGACCTTGCTGCTTTAAGAGCTTCTGCCGAAGGTGGAATCTATGAAGTGACTGGTGAAGTTATTGTCACCTTTGTAACAGGAAACAACAGAAATCAAATTTTCATCCAAGATGCGACTGCTGGAATGTTAATTGATGATAATGCCGGAACAATTACTACTGCCTATATGGATGGAGATGGTATTACAGGTCTTACAGGACAATTGGGCAGCTATGCAGACATGCTTCAATTTGTACCCACTGAAGATCCAGGTGCCGCAACTTCTTCTGCTAACAGTATCTCTCCTCAAATGGTGACATTGACTGATTTGGAAAATAATTTGGATATGTACGAATCAGAATTAGTTATGATTAACGGTGTTACTTTTGCAGATGGCGATGGCACAACTACTTTTACTTCGAATACCAATTATGATATCTCTGATAGCACTTCTTCTGCCTTTGTGTTTAGAACCAATTATCCAAATGACAATTTGGAGGGAGAACTAATTCCTAATACGCCTGTAAATATCATGACTCTTGCAGGTGAATTTTTTGGAACTCCTCAGGTATATCCAACGGGAGCAGATTATTTATTATCAGTAAACGAAATCAATTCTCTAAGTACTCTAAGTATGTATCCTAATCCAGTTTTAGGAAACCAGGTAACCATTCAAACTCAAGGTAATGGTACTATTTCTGTTTCAGTATTTGACGTATTAGGGAAAAATGTATTGAACAAAGAAATTTCTAATAACACATTAAATGTTTCAAGTTTAAAGTCTGGAATTTATTTGGTTAGAATTTCTCAAAACGGGTTTAACACAACTAAGAAATTAGTAGTTAAATAAAAGAAACACAACCTAATTTTTATAAGCACTGTCTATTGGCAGTGCTTTTTTATTTTCAATACTTTTGTGAACATGGATCCCGCTACTATTTTTAATATTAATTCCCCTACCAACTTTGAGCAAAAAGCTCTGGAAGTTTTTAAATATCAATTTCAAAACAATAAAGTTTATAGGTCCTTTTGCGATCTACTCTATAAGAATCCAGCGGATGTGAACTGCATAGAGGACATTCCTTTTCTACCCATATCCTTCTTTAAAGCCAAAGAAATTACTACCACACCGGGAATCAAAGACATTATCTTTACAAGTTCCGGTACTACAGGCTCTTCTACCAGCAAGCATTATGTTTCTGATATTTCATGGTACATTGAAAGTTTTAGAAAAGGATTTCAGCATTTCTACGGGAATATTGAAGATTACACTATTCTTGCTCTCTTACCTTCTTATTTAGAACGAGAAGGCTCCTCACTCATATACATGGTTGAAGACCTTATTAAAAACTCCAAAAAGGAGAATAGTGGGTTCTATTTGAATGATTTAAAAAAATTAGCACACACTTTAAACCAATTGGATGCCCAAGGAGAAAAAACATTGTTAATAGGTGTCTCTTTTGCACTGTTAGATTTGGTTGAAAAGTACTCCTTCAATCTTCAAAACACCATTATCATGGAAACAGGGGGAATGAAAGGACGTCGCAAAGAATTGATTCGCGTGGAATTACATGCCATCTTGGAAGAAGGATTTGGCGTTAAAGAAATTCATAGTGAATATGGCATGACCGAATTATTAAGCCAAGGATATTCTAAAGGGACTGGAATTTTTAATTGCCCCCCTTGGATGAAAGTTCTAACCAGAGATCCAGAAGACGCTCTTACCATTCAAAACCATGGCAAAACTGGAGGTATTAATGTGATTGATCTCGCTAATTATCACTCTTGCTCCTTTGTTGCCACCCAAGATTTAGGAAAAACACATAAAGATGGAAGTTTTGAAGTTATAGGCCGATTTGATCATTCAGACATTAGGGGATGTAACCTTCTAATCTTGTAAGGAATTAATTTTCCAATCGACTAATAACATGCTTTCATGGAAAAGAAATTGATTTTTAAGTTGGTTAGAAAGCAAAGCGCCTGAAGATTTATATCTCAGGCGCTTTTATAGTTATTGATACGGCTTAATTAAACCGCCTTTATTATATAAGTATTTTTCTTCCCTTTATTTATAATAACATACCTATCATTGATCAAGTCATCACGTGTCAACAGATAGTCTTCCTTAACCTTCTCTTTATTGACAGCAATAGCATTTTCTTTCAAGGATCTTCTAGCTTCACCATTGGAGGCCAAAAACTCCGTTTTTGCGGCCAAAGCACCAATCATATCAACCCCTTCATCAAAATCTGAAATAGGTAATTCGGCTTGAGGCACACCTTCAAACACGTCTAAGAAAGTCTTTTCATCCAAAGTTTGAATATCTTGTTTAAAGGATTTACTAAACAAAATATTTGAAGCCTTTTCAGCTGTTTCAAAGGCTTCTTTAGAATGCACAAAAGTAGTCACTTCCTCTGCCAATCTTTTTTGTAAGATTCTATAATGAGGAGCTTCCTGATGGGCTTCAACCAATCCTGCAATAGTAGCTCTATCCAAAAAGGTGAAAATCTTGATATACTTTTCAGCATCTTCATCAGAAGTATTCAACCAAAATTGATAAAACTTATAAACGGATGTTTTTTCAGGATCTAACCATACGTTCCCTCCTTCACTCTTCCCAAATTTAGAGCCATCTGCTTTAGTTATCAACGGACAGGTCATCGCAAATGCCTTTGTCTCTTCTCCCACATTCATTCTTCTCACCAACTCGGTACCGGTAGTTATATTTCCCCATTGATCACTTCCTCCCATTTGAAGCAAGCAATTGAAGTTTTGGTGCAAATAATAAAAGTCGTAACCCTGTATTAGCTGATAAGTGAATTCCGTAAAAGACATACCTACACTACCCTCTTCTCCCGATAAACGTTTTTTAACAGAATCCTTGGCCATCATATAATTAACCGTGATTCGTTTTCCTACATCCCGAGCAAAATCTATAAACGAGAAGTCCTTCATCCAATCGTAGTTATTAACTAAAACAGGAGCATTTTCATCCTTAGAATCAAAATCCAAAAACCTAGAGAGCACGCCTTTAATACCTTCAACATTATGGTTTAAGGTAGCTTCATCCAATAAATTTCTTTCATCACTCTTCCCAGATGGGTCACCAATCATCCCAGTAGCACCTCCTACCAAGGCAATAGGTCTATGTCCAAAATTCTTAAGGTGCACCAACAAAATAATAGGCACCAAACTACCAATATGTAAAGAATCTGAGGTTGGATCAAAGCCGATATAAGCTGTTGTCATTTCCTTATTAAGTTGCTCCTCCGTCCCAGGCATGATATCATGAACCATTCCTCGCCAACGTAATTCTTCTACGATTGAATTTGACATGTATAAAATTTTAAAATTTAATTGGAGCAAAGATAAAAATACAACAAGAATTACTGAGCCTTTCAATAGAATTCTTTACTTTAGTTTCATGATTTTGGTAACCGGCGGAACAGGGTTAGTAGGCGCTCATCTACTTTACCATCTAGTAAAAAAGGGGGAAAGTGTAAGAGCTATTTTCAGAAGTGAGAACAAGCTCTCTGTTACCAAAAAAGTGTTCTCTTACTACGAATCCAACTTCGAACTTTTATGGAACCAAATAGATTGGGTTCATGCCGACCTATTGGATATTCCAAAACTTTCTGAGGCATTCAAAAACGTTGAATATGTTTACCACTGTGCAGCCATGGTCTCCTTTGACCCTGATTGTTATCACCAACTCCGGAAAACCAATATAGAAGGTACTGCCAACATTGTCAACCTCTGCATTGCAAATAACATAAAAAAAATATGCTATGTGAGCTCTGTTGCCACCTTAGGTAAAACTCCAAATAACACTCCAATAACTGAAGAAACTGCTTGGAATCCAGAGGCAGATAACAATGTTTATGCTATAACCAAGTATGGTGCAGAAATAGAAGTATGGCGCGGGACCCAAGAAGGTTTAAATGCAGTTATTGTAAATCCAGGAGTCATTCTTGGCGGCGGAAATTGGGATCAAGGAAGTGGTATCATTTTCAAAAAAGCCTTTGAAGGAAATAAATATTACACCAAAGGAGGCACTGGTTATGTGGACGTTCAGGATGTGGTTAACATTATGATGCTTTTGATGTCGAGCAACATACAAAATGAGACTTATATTTTAGTTGCAGACCATTTGTCCTCTCATGACATTTTATCCAAAATTTCAACCTATTTAAAAATACCAAAACCAACTAAAGAGGTATCCCAATGGATGTTGGAGATTGGCTGGCGAATGGATTGGTTAAAAACGAAATTAACAGGAAAAGAACGCCTACTTACCAAGCAACTGGCCAAAACTTTAAATACCCCAAGCTTCTACAGTAATTCTAAAATAGTCCAGGAATTGAATTATGAATTCACCCCCATTGACCAGACCATTCAACGGGTATGCAATGAATTTTTAATCGACAATTAGAGAATCCACTCTTTCTAGCCCCTTATTTTCAACTCTATCATTTATTCCACGAAGCTGATTTAAAGAATCATTTGTGACTGGTTTAATTCTTTTTGCTCCAGTTACACTATCTGATTTACCAATCCCTCGCATACTTTCTTCCTCCTTCTTCATATCTTCACTCAGACCCTTCCTGATGACATCCAAACTATCCATTACCTTTTGGATTATTTCATCATAGTCATCTACTCGATAAGCATAGTAATTATTATTCTCTGCAAATTGCAGGCTATCTATTTGGTACTTTTTGTAAATGTATTGATCAGGGACTATCCCATTGTTTTCCAACATTTTTTTATTAACTCCTTTGGCAGAATTTACAAGGGCTAAATCTAAAAGTATATGCACCATTTGCTCCTTTGACAGTAAGTTTTCTGGCTCTTCAGGCATTTTAACATCATGACAACCCAAAAAAACTGCTAATACTAAGAATAAGAGCACCCCTTTTTTCATCTATTGAATGTTAATCTTTTAGCAAACCTTTTTTCATTTACCTTGGAGCTTTCATAAGCCACATTACCATTCAACAAGGTATGAGTAATACGCGACTTAAAAGTGACCCCTTCAAAAGGTGACCAACCACATTTGTATAAAATATTAGATTTATTGACGGTCCATGGATTGGCAGGATTTACCACCACCAAATCAGCATAGTATCCTTCTCTAATAAACCCTCTTTTTTCAACTTCAAACAGAATCGCTGGATTGTGGCACATTTTTTCTACCAATTTCTCCAGAGATATTTTACCGCGATGATGCATCTCAAACATGGCTACCAAAGCATGTTGAACCAAAGGCCCGCCTGATGGTGCTTGCGTGTACACATTATTTTTTTCCTCCCAAGTATGTGGAGCATGATCTGTGGCAATAACATCTATTCGATCATCTAATAATGCCTTCCAAAGTTCATCCCTATCCTTTGTGGTTTTAACTGCCGGATTCCATTTAATTAATGTCCCCTTCTTCTCATAGTCTTCATCAGTAAACCAAAGATGGTGAATACAAACCTCGGCCGTAATTTTTTTCTCCTTTAATGGTAATTTGTTTGAGAATAACTTTGTTTCCCTTCCTGTTGACAAATGGAATACATGAAGTCTAGCACCTGTTTTCTTCGCCAATTCAATAGCCTTTGAAGAAGACAAATAACAAGCTTCCTCACTCCTGATTTTGGGATGCATCTCCATTGGAATGTCATCGCCATACTCTTTAAGATAGGCTTTAAGATTATTCTTAATGGTTTGTTCATCTTCACAATGCACAGAAATAACCATATCGGTGCTTGAAAATATTTTTTCTAAAACCTCAGGATTATCCACTAACATATTCCCTGTAGAAGACCCTAAAAACAACTTTAATCCAGCTACATCTTTGGGATCTACCTTTAAAATTTCATCAAGATTATCATTGGTTCCTCCAAACATAAAAGAGTAATTGGCATAAGACCTTTTTGAGGCAATTCCGAATTTTTCTTCCATCGCCTCAAGATTTACAGTTTGTGGATTGGTATTAGGCATTTCCACAAATGAAGTAATACCACCCGCAATGGCGGCTTTAGACTCTGTTTCTATTGTAGCTTTATGGGTTAACCCAGGCTCCCTAAAATGGACTTGGTCATCAATAACACCGGGCATAACATAATTACCTTCCACATCTATCACCTTAACCTGTGCAGATTTAGCACTGATACTGCTATCTATTTCCTTTATGAAGGCATCCTCAATTAAAATATCACCATCAAAAATTTTCCCTTCATTTATGATTCGAGCATTCTTTAAAAGAATAGTGTTCTTTGCCATGTTTTTTTATGATTGAAAATACTTTTTAATTTCATTTTTATTACTCCAAAAATAGCTTCAGAAATAATTCCTTTACTCATTTTTGATTTCCCTTTGGTTCTATCTGTAAAAATAACAGGAACCTCAACAATTTCATACCCTAATAAATGGGTTTTAAACTTCATCTCAATTTGAAAGGCATACCCAACAAATTCTATCTTATCCAAATTTATGGATTCCAAAACTTCTCTTCTATAACAAACAAACCCAGCAGTTGTGTCGTGTATTTCCATCCCGGTAACAAAGCGAACATACTTGGAGGCAAAATAAGACAGTAGAATTCTACTCATAGGCCAATTCACCACATTAACACCAACTACATATCGTGACCCGATGGACAAATCGGCTCCTTTTGAACTACATGCCTCATAGAGCCTCACCAAATCGTTTGGATTATGCGAAAAATCGGCATCCATTTCAAAAATATAATGATAGTCCTTCTGAAGTGCCCATTTAAACCCTTCAATATAGGCCGTACCTAACCCGGTTTTACCTTCCCGCTCCAATAAGAACAGCTGATTATGAAACTCTTCTTGAAGTTCCTTTGCCTTGTAACCAGTCATATCAGGTGAGTTATCATCAACTACCAAAATATGAAACTCCTTATTCTGCGAAAAAACAGCACGGATAATGGCTTCAATATTTTCAATTTCGTTAAAGGTAGGTATGATCACTAAGGCGTCCGCCATTGACAAGGAATTTTCAGCAAATGTAAGTTAATTATTATTGATGACTTTTTAAATATTACTTAAATTAAAAAGACCGGTATCAAAATTTTGTAATAATTTTAAACCATGCTAAGAGATTATGACACGCATGACTTATTTACCATCCTTATGGTAACAGGAATTATTTTGGTAGCTGCCTCCAAATTGTTTTTTGAAAGGCGGTTTAACCAATTTATAGGGATTTTTGTAAGCTCAACTTACCTCAAGGTCTATGAAAAAAATCAAAAGTTTTTTGATTACTTCGACAGCTTGTTATTTGTCAATCTCATTTTCTCCCTAGCTATTTTTATTTGGATCACACTTAATACAGTTTTTGAACCCATTGAAATATCTGCAAATAATCTTCTTAGACTTATATTGGCAATCAGTGTCTTTATACTGGTAAAGGTGCTTATAGAAAGGTTGGTGGCAAGTATATTCAACATCGACAAACTGATCGACGAATACCTTTTTCAAAAAATTTCCTACAAAAACTTTTTGGGTATTCTATTAGTCCCCATAAATGCCGTTTTATTATATAGTTTGACACCCAATAAAACCATCATTCTTATTGTTATTGCCCTCCTGTTTTTAGTCAATTTAGTAGGTCTAATCACCTCTTACAAATCACATCAAAGTTTAATTAAAAAGGAATTCTTTTATTTTATTTTGTATCTTTGCGCACTTGAAATCGGACCTTATCTGATTTTATACAAGTTGTTTATTGAAACTGCAAAAGCATAAAACTGACTTATCCTATGAAAGTGAAAACAATTTTAGTGTCTCAACCCGAACCTAAAATAGAAAATTCGCCCTATTTTGATCTACAAGAGAAACAAAAAGTTAAAATTGATTTTAGACCCTTTATTCATGTCGAAGGTGTAGAAGCCAAAGAAATTAGACATCAAAAGGTCGACCTTAACAATTACTCGGCTATTATTCTTACGAGTAGAAATGCTGTGGACCATTTCTTCAGAGTAGCAGAAGAAATGCGCTTTAAGGTTCCTGATACCATGAAATATTTTTGTCAGTCTGAGGCTGTTGCTTACTATTTGCAAAAATATGTGGTTTACAGAAAACGTAAAATTTATGTAGGTAAGAGAACGTTTGCTGAATTATCTCCTTTAATCAAAAAATATAAGGACGAAAAATTCTTACTTCCTACCACCGACAAATTGAAGCCTGAAGTCCCTGAAATTCTAAACAATTTGGGAATTGATTGGAAAGAAGCTATTTTTTATAGAACCGTGATCAGTGATTTATCTGATCTAGCTAATGTTTATTACGATATCCTAGTTTTCTTTAGTCCTTCAGGAATTGAATCCCTATTTCACAATTTCCCTGATTTCAAACAAAATAACACGCGTTTAGCTGTTTTTGGGAACACCACTCTTAAAGCAGTTGAAGAGAAAGGATTAAGGGTTGATATTCAAGCACCCACTCCAGAGACGCCTTCTATGACAATGGCGCTTGAGAAATACATTAATGAAGTAAACAAAAAGAAGTAAGTTTTTGACTTATTCAAAATAAAAAGCGACTACTTAAAGTAGTCGTTTTTTTTATGACGTATGATTTTCCTTATTGAATGACCAGCTTCTTAATTTCCATATGGTCATCTACAAACAACTTGGCCATGTAGATCCCACCAGAAAGATGAGACATATTTATGACATTACTCCCTTCTAACAATTCACTAGAATGCACCAGTTTCCCTGTAACACTGTAAATTTCAAGTTGAGCAGTTTGGTTTCCATTTAAACGAACATTTAGATTATTACTAACCGGATTGGGATACACTTGGAATCCTATTTCATTATCTACCTCCGATACAGATAGAGTGCATTCAGAGGATTCATTCATTAAAGTTGTTTGTGCATCTATGGTCCATCCAGACAAATATGCAGCACTAGGGTCATCAACAAACAAGCAGCTTAAGTTTCCATTAAAATCAGTATCAAATGAGGTGATATTAGCATTGTTTCCATTCCTTAAATCTATCAAAATTAAACTCGATCCGCCACCATTATTATAAGCATCCAGTGTAACTAAATTGATATTTAAGCTCAAGTCAAGGGTAATTAAATTATTAGCTCTAACATTTAAATTTTGCAACGCAAAATTAGAACTCAAATCCAGGCTATTTATAGCGGCATCTGGCATGTATAAATCTGTCAAATCAAACAAGCCAGCGACATCAATGCTTTCCAAAGAAGAACAGCTCTCACATGAAATAGATTCCAATTGCGGTAAGACCGAAAAATCAGCAAATTCCAAATTAGCATTATAACCTAAAATAATACCCGTAATGTTATCAAATGCCTCAATACCTGATAAATCTGTAATATCAAAGTTCTCAATATTCAAAACCTCAGTAAAGGCCGAAGCCGTTGCGGTTGGTATTTGGTTGTCATTGGGGATGTCGTCAAAAAAAGCCAAGGCTAATTCTAAATTAGAATCTGGTATTGCTGTATACTGGCAAACACCAGAAAAACCAAAGCTTAATAAAGCAATAAATAATAGTAGTTTTTGTTTCATAGGATAAATTGGTTAATAGTTTGTCTTCTTAAACTTACCAATTTTTTAACATAAACAAAAAAAAATCAGATGAACAACATCTGATTTTTAGGTATTTGTATTTTAAAAGCTATATCGCTGTGGTCCTCCCCGTCTGATTTCTTCACTGGCAAAAGATTCAAATTTTTTGAAATTTTCCCGGAAAGCATTTGAAAGTTTAAAAGCTGTTGTATAATACGCTTTGTCATTATTCCAAGTAGTTCTTGGACTTAAAACTTCAGATGGTACTCCTGGACAATGTCTAGGTTGTGCCACCCCAAATACAGAGTGAATGTGATAATCATCATAATTATACAGACCCAAATCACCATTTAAAACGGCATTGATCATAGCTCTTGTATACTTTAATTTCATTCGGGTTCCTACACCATAAGGTCCACCAGTCCAACCAGTATTGACCAACCAAACGTTAACCCCAGCTTCCTTCATTTTTTTGCTCAACATTTCAGCGTACTTTGTTGGATGCAATGGCATAAAAGGCGCACCAAAACAAGCCGAGAAAGAAGGCTGGGGTTCTACAACGCCTGCCTCTGTACCCGCCACTTTAGCGGTATATCCCGAAATAAAATGGTAAGCAGCCTGAGCCGGAGTAAGCTTTGAAATTGGAGGTAAAACTCCAAAAGCATCAGCAGTAAGGAAAAAGATATTTTTTGGATTTTCACCAATTGACGGTTTTTTAATATTGTCTATGTGGTAAATAGGATAACTCACCCTTGTATTTTGAGTTATCGAGGTATCTTCATAATCAACTTCACCATTTGAATCCAAAATAACATTTTCTAGAATAGCCCCCTTTTTAATCGCTTGAAAGATTTCAGGTTCATTTTCCTGTGACAGATTGATGACTTTAGCATAGCAACCGCCTTCAAAATTAAATACGGTATTTTCGTTAGTCCAACCATGCTCATCATCCCCAATCAAACTTCTGTTAGGGTCAGTTGACAAAGTAGTTTTCCCTGTTCCAGATAAACCAAAGAAAATAGCAGTATCGCCATCTTTCCCAACATTAGCACTACAGTGCATAGGAAGGGTGTTTTTGAAAACAGGTAAAATAAAATTAAGTGCTGAGAAAATACCTTTTTTTATTTCCCCAGTATAACCAGTTCCTCCAATCAACGCTATCTTTCTTGTAAAATCCAAAATAGCAAAATTGTGTTGGCGTGTCCCGTCCACTTCAGGGTTAGCCATAAAACCGGGAGCATTGACCACAGTCCATTCTGGTGAGAAGTCTTCTAATTCTGTTTCATCAGGTCTTAAGAACATATTATAAGCAAACATATTGCTCCATGGATATTCATTAATGACGCGAATGTTCAATTTATAGTTAGGATCTGCACAAGCATAGGCATCTCTCACGAAAATTTCCTTTCCTGAAAGGTAATCTACAACTTTGTCATATAGTTTTTGAAATTGATCAGAATCAAAAGGAATATTGATATTTCCCCACCAAACCTTATCTTCTGTGATAGCATCCTTTACAATAAAACGATCTTTGGGAGACCTTCCCGTAAATTCACCTGTGTTAACTGCCAAAGTTCCATTTGCAGTTTCTACACCTTGTCCATTTTCAATAGTTACTTCTTGAAGTTCTTCTGGAGATAGTTGGTAATTTACCTGAGCATTCTTAATGCCATAGGGCTCTAACGAAATCGTTTTCGTTGTTTGGGTGTAATTAGCCATGAGTTTTTGTTTTGAATTGTTGGTACAAAGCTAAAACTTTATTTTTATATAGCTATTTTTAATGATTTAAACCTGTGACTTTTTTATAAAACCAACCAACATGACCACCCAAGCGGCTATTAATGCTGAACCTCCAACTGGTGTGATAAGAGCAATGGTTTTGAAATTAAAGGCAGACATCTCATTTGTAGCCAAACCATAAATAGATCCAGAAAAAAAGATAATACCGACAAGGATTAAAATAAAAATGGTTTTCTTAGTCTTAACCTCTAAAATATTGGTCCCACCAACAAATAAAAGCAATATCGCGTGATACATTTGGTAGCGCACACCTGTTTCAAATGTAGTTAGTTGCTCGGGACTTAATACAGCTTTCAATCCATGGGCACCAAAAGCACCTAAAGCCACACTTAAGATTCCAAAAAGGGCTCCAGTTATTAAAATTTTCTGATTCATCTAAAAAAGTATTTTAGGTTTTTATTGCTCATTCAATTCACTAAATTCGTGAACACAAAATTACTCAACTTAACTAATTATGCGAAAAATATTGGTCATTGGTTCAGGCAAATCATCGTCTTACTTGATAAAATATCTGCTTGACAAATCCGAAGAAGAAAATCTACTCATCATTGTTGGCGACAAAAATTTCAGTCATGCCCAAAAATTAGTACACAACCACAAAAACGGACAAGCCATTGTCTTTGATGTTTTTGATAAACAAGTTCGTGAAAATGCCATTGAAAATGCAGATATCGTGGTCTCCATGCTACCAGCTAGATTTCACATTGAAGCCGCAAAAGATTGTATCAAATTCAACAAGAACATGGTTACCGCATCCTATGTAAGCGATGATATGCAAAATCTGGATAAAGCAGCAAAGGATAAGGGTCTTGTTTTCATGAATGAAATTGGTGTGGATCCAGGAATTGATCACATGAGCGCCATGAAAGTGATTGATACCATTCGAGATAAAGGCGGAAAAATGATTTTATTCGAATCCTTCACTGGGGGGCTGGTTGCGCCCGAAAGCGACAATAACCTATGGAATTATAAATTCACTTGGAACCCGAGAAACGTGGTCGTTGCAGGTCAAGGTGGCGCTGCTAAATTTCTTCAAGAAGGAACCTACAAGTACATACCTTATAACCGTCTATTTAGAAGAACCGAATTTTTAGATGTGGAAGGCTACGGAAGGTTTGAGGCCTATGCCAATAGAGACTCCCTAAAATATCAATCGACCTATGGTCTTGATCAAGTTAAAACCCTATACCGTGGTACGATGAGACGGGTTGGTTTTTCTAGAGCCTGGAATATGTTTGTGCAACTGGGTATGACGGATGATAGTTACACCATAGAGGATAGTGAGAACATGACTTATAGAGATTTCGTAAATGCCTTTCTGCCATACAGTCCAACAGATTCTGTAGAACTCAAATTCAGACATCAATTGAAAATTGACCAAGACGATATTGTTTGGGATAAATTGGAAGAACTAGATATTTTTAGCCATTCTAAAAAAGTGGAACTCAGAGAAGCCACTCCGGCGCAAATACTTCAAAAGATTTTAATGGACAGCTGGGACTTAGCTCCAGATGACAAAGATATGATTGTCATGTACCACAAATTCGGCTATGAACTTAACGGGAAAAAGCATCAAATAGACGCCACCATGGTTACCACAGGTGAAGATCAAACGTACACCGCCATGTCTAAAACGGTAGGCTTGCCGGTAGCCATTGCTACCCTCGCCATTTTGAACAAAAAGATAACCACTCCAGGTGTTCAAATCCCCATAACCAAAGAAGTATACGACCCTATTTTAAAGGAATTGGAAACCTTTGATATTCGGTTCCATGAGTATGAAGTTCCTTATTTTGGCTATAATCCTTTAAACCTTTAGTGATAGATAGATGCCAATCTCATTCATTTTTTAAACAATTATTGTAAAACATTGATTTTAAGCTTTCATTTTAAAACTCAATGCTTACATTTACATTCCTAAAATTATACTATAGTGAAAGTTACAAATCAAAACCATATTGAAATCGATGGAATAGATAAACAAATCCTGCGCGCCCTTATGGAAGACGCAAGAACCCCTATCCTGGAAATAGCTCGACAAGTGGGCATTTCTGGAGCTGCTATTCATCAAAGATTGAGAAAATTAGAGAAGTCTGGTTTGCTTTCAGGATCCAAATTTATTATCAACCCCAAAGTATTAGGTTACACCACCATGGCTTTTATTGGTGTTTATTTAGATAAGGCCATGAACAACCCTGAGGCGGTGAAACAATTAAAAAAAGTACCTGAAGTTATTGAATGTCATTACACCACAGGTAACTGGAGTATTTTTATCAAAATATTATGTAAGGACAATGAACATTTAATGCATTTGTTGAATAAAGAAATTCAATCCATCCCGGGAGTTTCCCGAACGGAAACCTTTATTTCACTGCAGCAGCAAATTGACCGTCAAATTCAAGTATAAAAAAAAGCCCTTTTTGAAAGGGCTTTTTTAATCTTATAGATTTCTTTTTAGTCTCTACTCATAAAGATCTGAAGTATATACCAAAATAACAACATTAAAGAAGCAAACAATCCCAAAGCAGCCGGAATATAATCATCCGTCGAGTATTTATTCACCAAGTTAGAGGTTTGATACAAGATACTCCCTCCTGCCAGTAAACACATCGCAACAGAGAACCATAAACCTAAGTCAAACCCAAAGATGGCTCCTGCGGCAATTAATCCTAGAGCAATAAAAAAACCAATGGTTAAACCGGTTCTTAAAAAGGAAAAGTCCTTTTTGGTCACAAAAACAACAGCAGACAGACCGGTGAACAATGATAAGGTGACAATAGCCGCTTGATTTAGCACCTTAGTCCCTTCTGGCAATAAATTGATTACAATATATAGGAGTGGAACAAAAATAAAAGCCTCAGCTAAAATATACAGACCATAAGCCAAGTACTGTTTATTTTTATCTTCACTTTTCATAGCCATATTTTCTGCATAATTGGTAATGAACATAAACCCACCCAACATCAATAACCAACGCCAACCTTGGGTCATAGATAGAGCGAAATCAACAATTGCATCACTTTGCAACAGTAAGTACTCAAAAAGAATAAAAACCAATACCCCTCCAGCCACATGGGCATAGGTCTTTTTGTAAAATGCTACCCTATCGACAGCTGACAAATCACTTAATAACAATTTGTTTTCCATTTGATTTTCCATAAATAAGATTTAGTTAATTGAGGAGGTAATTTAGCAAAAAAAAAGTCGGAAAGAAAAATCCGACTTTCAATTTTTATATGTGACTTTTTAATCCCGTCTTCCAAATACTTGGAATGCCCAATACAATAAAGAAGCTAAGGCACCTATTGCCGCCACCAAATAGGTTCTGGCAGCCCATTTTAAAGCATCTTCAGCTCCAGCATATTCCTCTTGTGACAACATATTCTTGTTCTTTAACCAAGCCAAAGCTCGGTTACTGGCATCATATTCTACAGGAAGAGTTATAAAACTAAATAAGGTTGCAAATCCCATAAATGCCAATCCGGCAACGGCTATCCAGTAACCCAAGCCCATTCCGGCTCCCGCACCTAACACCAATCCACCAATGACCAACCATTGAGACATTCCAGAAGTAACACTTACAATAGGTACCAATGCAGAACGCATTCCTAATGCACTATATGCTTGTGCATGCTGAACCGCATGTCCACATTCGTGGGCAGCAACGGCAGCGGCCGCAGCATTCCTTTGTGAGTAAACCGATTCACTCAAGTTGACTGTCTTATTTTTTGGGTTGTAATGATCTGTTAATTGACCTGGTGTAGAAATAACTTGCACATCACGAATGCCATTATCCGCTAACATCTTTTCAGCAATCTCGCGTCCGCTCATTCCATTCCGAAGATGTACTTGCGAATATTTATGGAATTTTTGCTTCAGTTGATTACTCACCAACCAACTGACGAGCGCAATCGCTCCTAATAATATATAATAGCCTAACATACTCTCAATTTTTAAATATTAAAATTAGAGCAATTACAGCAAATAATGCGCCAAATTCTTGTTAAGAAATTTTGTCAGATTAAGCTGTCTTGGACTCCCATCCAAAGGCCTCAGCAATTTCATTGTAAACAACCTTTCCATGCACCACGTTCAAACCTTTTTGCAAGGACTCATCGGCTTCACAGGCCTTTACCCATCCCATATTTGCCAATTTTAAAATATAAGGCAGAGTGACATGGGTGAGTGCCAAGGTAGAAGTATAGGGAACCGCTCCGGGCATGTTAGCCACACAATAATGTACAATATCATCAATAATATAGGTCGGGTTTTCGTGGGTTGTGGGCTTAGTTGTTTCCATACAACCTCCTTGATCTACTGCCACATCCACTAATACGGTCCCAGGACGCATCAGTTTCAGCATCTCCCTAGTGATTAATTTAGGAGCTTTAGCGCCTTTTATCAAAACCCCACCAATAATCAAATCATGGGTTTGAATGTGTTTTTTAATATTGAATTTACTGGAATATTCAGTAACCACATGGGGAGGCATAATATCATTAATATATCTGAGACGTTTCATATTCACATCCATAATGGTCACATGAGCCCCTAGACCAGCCGCCATTTTTGCTGCTTGAACACCCACAACACCTGCTCCTAAAATGAGAACCTTCCCCGGTGTCACCCCAGGCACACCTCCTAACAAAACGCCTCGTCCTTTAATGGGCTTTTCCAAATATTTGGCCCCTTGCTGAATAGCCATTCTACCAGCCACTTCAGACATGGGTGTCAATAAAGGCAACGTACCCTCCTCATCCTCTACCGTTTCATAGGCAATACATACGGCATTGCTTTTTAACATGGCTAAGGTTAGGGCTTCACTGGAAGCAAAATGAAAATAAGTAAACACAATTTGTTTTGGTTTCACCAAAGAATATTCGGAAGCAATGGGCTCTTTAACCTTCACAATCATATCAGCAATATCATAGACCTCCTCGATACTTTGCAGAATTTCTGCTCCTACTTCCTGATAATCCTCATCAAAAAATCCACTACCTTCTCCTGCAGTGGACTGAATATAAACCGAATGACCGCTATTGATTAATTCGAAAACCCCAGCGGGAGTCATCCCTACACGATTTTCATTGTTTTTGATCTCCTTTGGAACACCTATTTTCATGATTTCAAGATTTTTATATTCCAAAATTGGGTTTTTTATTTCATACCCCCAAACAAAAAAGGAGTCAGATTTCCTTTTTAACAATTTTACTAAAATGACCCCTATAAATTATAGGGTATTTTGTTTTTAGAGCTAAAATTAATGATTTTTTTGTTCCTCATACGAGTTAGGGATGACACCGTTTGAACTTGAAAGATTCCTGCCTTCGCAGGAATGACAAGTGGGTTAAGAATGATAAAAATAGGTTTATTTGTGCGAAGTTAAAATCTGATACACCAAAGCCTTGGTTGGTTTTTGATCCCCAATGGCTTTCCTAACGACATCAAAATCCACCTTAAAATCACAGCCCGATTTATAGGCACTACAACCATAGGCTGTTTTACCTTTTATGACAGTTCCTTTTTGGCACTTTGGGCACGCCAAAACATTTGTATCTGTTGAAGCCTTCTTTTTGACCGCTCCTTTCTTAGGTTCCAATTTCAACTTAAAGTTTTCATCAAACCGCAGTAAGCCTTCCACAATTCCGCCGTCTGCCTTAAAACCTTTTAAATTGACCGTAGACCCCTTTTGAAGCAATCGAATCCACTGCTTTTCGGATATCTTCTTGCCCATAAAACTAAAGGCCAACACAAAATCGCAACCAGACTTATAGCCACTACAGCCATAAGCGGTTTTCCCTTTCAGTAATTTGGCCTTTTGACATTTAGGGCAGTCCTCATTTAGAATTCCTGCTGCCTTTACTTTTTCAGCTTTGACCGCTCTATTTTTAACTACCATGGCTTGCGAAATATTAGCACGGGTGGTTTCACTACGTACCTCATACACCAAAGCATCTACCATGCGCTTCATGTTTTTTATAAAAGCAGCGGCACTATACTCCCCTTTTTCAATGTCCTTTAATTGCTTTTCCCAAGAACCTGTCAACTCGGCCGATTTCAACAAATCATTCTGAATAGTATCAATCAACTGAATACCGGTCACCGTGGGCAATACCTGTTTTTTATTTCGCTTGATATATTTTCTCTTGAATAGGGTCTCAATAATATTGGCGCGGGTAGATGGCCTTCCAATACCATTTTCTTTCATGAGATCCCGTAGCTCTTCATTATCTACTTGTTTGCCTGCAGTTTCCATGGCACGCAATAGGGAAGCTTCGGTGAATTGTCTTGGGGGTTTGGTTTCCTTTTCTAAAAACGAAGGCTCATGAGTCCCTTTTTCACCCTTTTCAAAAGCTGGTAAAATATCTGGTTCCCTTTCCTTGGCATCCGGATTTTCAAACACCACACGCCAGCCTTTTTTTAAGATTTCCTTACCCGTAGCCTTAAACAAAATTTTAGCAGCATTTCCTGTAACTGTGGTATTGGAAACCGTACAATCTTCATAAAACACAGCAATAAAACGTCGGGTAATGATGTCGTAAACTTGCTGTTGGTTATATGGCAAACTGGCCTCCATACCCGTGGGAATTATAGCATGGTGATCGGTTACCTTTTTATCGTTGAATACCTTTGTGGACTTTTTGATTTTCTTTCCCAGCAAGGGTTGCGTCAATGCTGAGTACTGCGTTAGTTTATTTAGAATGCCTTCCACTTTGGGATAGATATCACTTGGTAAAAAAGTTGTATCTACCCTAGGGTAAGTCACAACCTTTCGTTCATATAAGGTTTGAACAATTTTTAATGTTTCATCGGCTGAAAAACCAAATTTGGTATTGCAGTACACTTGCAAGCCAGTCAAATCAAAGAGCTTGGGCGCATATTCTTTGCCTTTTTTCTTAGAGACATCCTCAATTTCAAACTCACTTTCTTTAACTTGGTTTGCCAAAGCCTCTCCATCTTCCTTTTTTAAGAACCGGCCTTCCTCATAACTAAAAAGGGTATCGCGGTAGAGGGTCTGCAACTCCCAATATGGCTGTGGCTTAAAATTTTCAATCTCCTTAAAACGATTAACCACCATGGCCAGGGTTGGAGTTTGCACCCGACCTATAGACAGCACTTGTTTATATCCCCCATGTTTTAGGGTGTATAATCTGGTGGCATTCATTCCCAATAACCAATCGCCAATAGCCCTAGAAAAACCTGCATAGTAAAGGTTGTCGTAATGGGCAGCAGGTTTGAGATTATCAAAACCTTCTTTTATGGCCTCGGTAGTTAAAGACGAAATCCACAAGCGTTTTACCTCACCTTGATAATTAGCTTCATTCATCACCCAACGCTGTATCAATTCTCCCTCTTGGCCAGCATCCCCGCAGTTGATAATCACCTCAGCTTTCTGAAATAATGACTTGACAATTTTAAACTGTTTTTGAATGCCCGAATTGGCTACCACCTTGGTTTCAAACTTTTCGGGTAACATGGGTAAATTATTCAAATCCCAACTTTTCCAATGGGGTTTGTAATCATTGGGTTCTTTGAGGGTACAAAGGTGACCAAACGTATAGGTCACTGCATACCCATTGCCTTCAAAATAGCCATCACGCTTGGTATTAGCCCCCAATACAGAGGCTATTTCACGTGCGACACTTGGTTTCTCGGCAATACAAACTTTCATGAAAATGATTTACAAAGTGGGATGCAAAATAGGACTTTTAAAGAGTTTTCAAAAGATAGAACTCAAAAAATAAGGGCCATTAACATAACCCTTATTTCTTATGATATGTTTAAGGATTTCATCCTACAATATTGACAATTTTACCAGGAACTACAATCACCTTTTTAGGGGTACGACCTTGTAACTGCTCTTGGGTTTTATCATATTCCAATACCGCCTTTTCTATGTCTTCCTTGCTCATATCCATAGGAAGCTCCATAGTGAAACGCATTTTCCCATTAAAGGAAATGGGATAATTCTTGCTGCTTTCCACCAAATGGGATTCGTCAAATTGAGGAAATGCTATCGTAGAGATACTGCCTTCATGACCCAATTGGCTCCACAATTCTTCGGTGATATGAGGTGCGTATGGCGAAATCAATACCAACAAAGACTCCAATATCGCTCTACTAGTACATTTTTGAGCTGTCAACTCATTTACAGCAATCATAAAGGTCGAAACCGAAGTATTAAAAGAGAAATTTTCGATATCTTCTTCTACCTTTTTAATGGTTTTATGCAAGGTCTTTAAACTGTCTTTGGACGGTTCAGCATCTGTGACTTTGATGCCATTGTCGTCTACATACAACTTCCAAAGTTTCTTCAAGAATCCATGAACCCCTGTAATACCAGCGGTATTCCAAGGCTTGTATTGTTCTAAAGGCCCCAAGAACATTTCGTACAATCTTAAACTGTCTGCCCCGTATTCTGTACAGATATTGTCTGGATTGACGACATTGTATTTGGACTTGGACATTTTTTCGACTTCGCGACCGACTTTAAAAGTTCCGTCTTCCGCGGTTATAAATTGAGCATCTTTAAATTCTGGACGCCAATTCCTAAAGGCATCAACATCCAACTCATCCGAAGCATTTACGAATGAAACATCAGCATGAATAGGTTGAACCGTTTGATCTTGAACCAAATCTTTAGAAACAAATTTATTTTCTCCTTCTATCCGATAAACAAACGCACTCGTCCCCAAAATCATACCTTGGTTAATGAGTTTTTTGGCAAACTCATCTACTTGCACATAACCACGGTCTTTTAAAAACTTGGTCCAGAAACGGGCATACAATAAATGGCCTGTAGCATGCTCGCTACCTCCAATATATAAATCCACATTCTGCCAATAGTCCAAAGCTTCTTTGCTAGCAAAAGCCTCATCATTATGCGCATCCATATACCTAAAGAAATACCACGAACTTCCAGCCCAACCCGGCATGGTGTTCAATTCCAATGGAAATATAGTTTTGTTATCGATCATCTCATTGCTAACCACCTCAGCAGTTTCGGTATTCCAAGCCCAAACGTCGGCACGACCTAATGGCGGCTCCCCTTCTTCGGTTGGCAAATACTTTTCTACTTCCGGTAATGTGATAGGCAAATGTTTAGCTTCAATCATTTGAGGCATTCCGTTCACATAATACACAGGGAAAGGTTCTCCCCAATAACGCTGACGGCTAAATACCGCATCACGCAAACGGTAATTGGTTTTTCCTTCCCCCTGACCTAGTTTTTCAAGTTCCTCAATGGCTTTTTTGGTAGCTTGCTTGTAGTTTAATCCGTTAAGGAAATCACTATTCCCAATAACGGTGTTTTCTTTATCAGCAAAGGCTTCTTCAGAAATATCAACCCCTTCAAAAATATTAGGAATCGTGATATTAAAATGCTTCGCAAAATCGTAATCACGTTGATCCCCACATGGAACTGCCATGACAGCCCCAGTTCCATAACTGGCCAACACGTAGTCACCAATCCAAATCGGCACCGGTTCTTTTGTGAACGGATGTTCGGCATAGGCACCTGTAAACACCCCTGAAATAGTTTTTACATCCGCCATACGCTCACGTTCGCTGCGTTTGGCTGTTTTTTCTATATAAGCTTCTACCTCCGCTTGTTGTTCCGGCGTGGTAATTTTAGATACTAATTCATGCTCTGGGGCCAAGGTCATAAAACTCACCCCAAAAATAGTATCAGGACGTGTGGTGAATACTTCAATCGTAACCTCATGATCCTTGACATTGAAAACCACTGAAGCCCCTACCGATTTCCCGATCCAATTACGCTGACTTTCTTTAAGAGAATCGGTCCAATCGATGGTTTCCAATCCTTGAAGCAAACGTTCTGCATAAGCCGAAATACGCATGCTCCATTGTGTCATTTTCTTTCTAACCACAGGATGACCACCTCTTTCAGAAACTCCGTTGACTATTTCATCATTCGCCAACACGGTTCCCAAAGCCGGACACCAGTTAACTTCGGTTTCCGCTAAGTAAGTCAATCTATATTTTAATAAGATTTCTTGTTGCTTTTCTGAAGACCAGCTGTTCCAATCTTCAGCAGAAAAACTAGGCGTATCCTCATCGCAAACAGCATCTACCTTGGCATTACCGGCACGTTCAAACTCTTTGATTAATTCTGAAATGTCTTCAGCTTTGTTATCGATGTTGCAGTAATACGAATTGAACAACTGAATGAAAATCCACTGCGTCCACTTGTAATAGTCTGGATTGCTGGTACGCACTTCGCGTGACCAATCAAATGAAAATCCAATTTGATCCAACTGACGTCGATAGGTGGCAATGTTTTCCTCGGTAGTCACCGCAGGGTGTTGCCCAGTCTGTATGGCATATTGCTCTGCCGGCAAACCAAAACTATCATACCCTTGAGGGTGTAAGACATTAAAGCCCTTATGTCGTTTATAACGCGCATAAATATCAGAAGCGATATATCCTAGCGGATGCCCCACATGCAATCCCGCTCCAGAAGGATAAGGAAACATGTCTAAGACATAATACTTAGGTTTATCACTATGGTTTTCGGCTTTAAAAGTTTGGTTCTCGGCCCAGTATGCCTGCCATTTGGCTTCGATGTCGTTGAAATTGTATTTCATCGTTGAGTTTCTGCTTTTTAAAAGCGCAAATTTACGGTTAATATAACAATGTTGAAAGTTTAAACGTTGTAAAGGTTAGGTTAAGAGATTTCTTTATATTTTTACAGAGTTAACCCTACATATTCTATGAGTTCATCGTTTGAAAGGTATCAAAAACGCCGATTGATTTCTTCTTATTTTTCTGTAGTACTAAGCATCGCCCTTGTGTTGTTTCTATTGGGTCTTTTGGGTCTTTTGGTTTTGAATGCCAAAAAAGTTTCAGACCATTTTAAAGAACAAGTGGTATTGACCATCTACTTGAAAGACACAGCCAAAGAGGTTGAAGTGAAGCAAATGGAGAAAAGTCTTGCCATGGCAGATTATGTAAAATCCATAGAATATGTTTCCAAAGAGCAGGCTGCCGAATCTATGAAAGCCGAAAATGGGGAAGATTTTATGGAATTCCTTGGTTTTAATCCGCTTTTAAACTCGATTGATGTACACATCAAAGCCGATTATGTGACCGAAGAACAACTGAAACTCATAGCCGATGAAACCACTTCAAAAAGCTTTGTAGATGAAGTGCGTTATGACAATGATCTGGTTACTCTTATGAACAACAACGTCAAGAAAATAAGCTTTTGGATTTTAGTAATCAGCGGTCTATTTACCGTGATTGCCGTGTTATTGATTAACAGCTCCATCAGACTTTCGGTATATTCCAAACGGTTTACTATCAAAACCATGCAAATGGTGGGAGCCACGAAAAAATTCATTAGACGTCCGTTTGTTTGGAAGAGTGTACGTTTAGGTATTATTGGAGCCGTTGTCGCACTTATTGGAATGGCTGTGGTATTATATTACATTGACAAAACGTTCCCCGAATTGGAATTTTTGAAAAACCAAATACTGATTGCTTCGTTATTTTTAGGTGTTTTTGCCATGGGGATTGTCATCACGTGGATCAGTACCTTTATTGCCACACAACGATTCTTGAATTTAAAAACAGATCAGTTGTATTACTAATTTGAGTTATGAAAAAAATATTCTACATCTTTCTTTTATTGTTTGCGGTGTTTATTTTTTTCATTGCCAAATCAAACATTATCTCAGATCCAAAACCTGAGGAATGTGCCAGTCAAACGGTACAGATTGTTGAAATTTATGAAGGTTCCTCACATGATATTGTCTTTAAGGATGGCAGTGGGGATTTATACTACATTAACCGCGGCTTGGAAAGAGGCCTAAATTTAGATAGCCTTAACAAGCAAATTTTAAATAAATCCGTTACTTTGCAACTGCCAAAGCTGTTTTGGGGCACTTCTGAACATATTGCCCAAATACAGCTAGGAGACCAGATTATTTTTACCGAATTCAATTGATTATGGGAGAGAAAAAACGTAGAGAAGAAGCCAAAGGGCAATTCCTTTTTGGGAAAAAGAACTACAAATTCATGCTTATTGGTTTAGCCTTTATTGCCGTTGGTTTTATTTTAATGTCTGGTGGTGGAAGCGACGATCCCAATGTCTTCAATCCTGATATTTTTAGTTTTAGACGCATTCGATTGGCCCCTACTCTTGTATTGATTGGGTTTGCCATTGAAGTTTATGCCATCTTGGTCAATCCAGACAAAGACTAACTGGCTCCTCATTACTTAAACTCCAACCATACCAATTTTCATGGATATCATTGATTCAATCATTTTAGGTATTATACAAGGGCTTACCGAGTTTTTACCTGTATCTTCCAGCGGCCATTTGGAACTGGGGAAAGCCATTCTAGGGGATAATTCTGTGCCTAAGGAAAGTCTGTTGTTTACCGTTGTATTACACTTTGCAACAGCATTGAGCACCTTGGTAATTTTCAGAAAAGACATTTACAACATTATCAAAGGAATTTTAAAATTCCAATGGAATGACGATTTACAATTTGCGGTTAAAATCGGTATTTCCATGATTCCAGCAGTCATTATAGGCTTGTTGTTCGAAGAAGAATTGGAAAATTTGTTCAGCGGAAACATTCTTTTGGTAGGCTTGATGCTATTGGTTACAGCAGCCCTTTTATTCTTGGCAGATCGTGCCAAAGACACACAAAAACCAGTAAGCTTTGCCAATGCCTTTGTGATTGGAATATCACAAGCTATTGCTATGTTGCCCGGTATTTCCAGATCTGGAGCGACCATTTCTACATCTGTATTGCTAGGAAACGACAAAACCAAAGCCGCTAGATTTTCTTTCTTAATGGTGGTCCCATTAATATTAGGGAAAATTGCTAAAGATATTTTAGGGGGCGAATTAACTTATGAGGCTACCAACTTTATGCCTTTGACCATAGGTTTTATTGCTGCCTTTGTATCTGGGTTATTTGCTTGCACCTGGATGATATCTTTGGTAAGAAAAAGCAAACTCACCTATTTTGCAGTCTATTGTGCCATCGTTGGTTTAATTGCCATCATTTATTCATTCACAAGCTAATGATAACGGGAGAAGATTTTAAAAACGGACAGGTGCTGCTCATTGACAAGCCTTTAGATTGGACTTCCTTTCAAGTAGTGAATAAGCTTCGTTGGGCAATTAGAAAAAAACACAACCTTAAAAAAATAAAAGTCGGTCACGCAGGAACCCTAGATCCTTTGGCTACTGGGTTATTGGTCATCTGCACAGGAAAAAAAACCAAGGAAATACAAACCTTCCAAGGTCAGGAAAAAGAATACATCGGAACCATCGTATTGGGAAGCACGACACCTTCTTATGATTTGGAAACCGAAATTGATCAAACCTTTCCTACCGAGCATATTTCCGAAACCTTGATTCACGAAACCACCAAACAGTTTATTGGTGACATCCAGCAATTTCCACCTGTATTTTCTGCCATTAAAAAGGAAGGGAAGCGCCTTTACGAATTTGCAAGAGAAGGTAAAGAAGTAGAAATCCAATCCAGAACCATTAACATATCAGAATTTGAAATAACCCAAATAAATGGATTGCAAGTAGATTTTAGGGTGGTTTGCAGTAAAGGGACTTACATCCGCTCTTTGGCCCATGATTTTGGAAAAGCATTGAATTCTGGCGGGCATCTTTCAGCTCTTAGACGTACTAGAATTGGCGATTTCTCCATTGAGAATAGCCAGTCCATTGATAGCTTTTTGGACAACTTATGAACTAAAAACGTGAATTTTACGTATATTTCGTGAAAACTAACGGCATCCAACCCAAATTGTGACGTTTGAATTTATCTGATAAACATAAGGCCATTCTCATAACAGCACTCATTTCTGGTACTGTTTTGCTCACCGTTTTCAATATGCATTTAAAAAGGCAAAAAGAGGTGCTTGCAGAAAGTTACTACGAAATGGAGCCTCAAGAAATGCTTGAAGAGCTTAAAAAACTGGAAGAATTGGAAGCCGAGGCAGAAGACAATGCTGCCAATAGCACCAATAAGGCTATAAACGAAACCAGCACTTACAAACGATTCGCTCAAGCATATCAACCCATTGAGCCACCTCAAGACTACGAATTAAAAAACACCGAAACCACAGAAGTATCAGAAGAGCCTTTGGAAGATTCCAGTGCTGACAGCGATGCAGGTATCGATGAGGAGACCATGAGTTCTTTCAATGAGGTTAATGCCCTATTAAAAAAACAACGCAGTAGTGCGGCTCCGGGAGAACAATCGGTTAACAAAAATACAACCATCAGATACTCCCTTAAGGACCGAACTCATGAATACCTTCCCATTCCTATTTACTTATGTGAAGATGGCGGAAAAGTGGTCATTAATATCACAGTTAATGAACAGGGCATGGTCACCAAGGCTAACGTGAACGGATCCACAACTTCCTCAAACGAGTGTTTGGAAGAAAGTGCTTTGGAATATGCCAAAAAGGCCAGATTTAATCCCGATCGGGCTAAAAAAACCCAATTAGGAACCATTACATTTTTATTTAAATCCAAACATTAGCTTCCGTTTCTTTCTTATCTTAGTGTCTTAATTTGGCACAAAATGGCGAAACATAAATGTGGTTGGTGTGTAGGCGACGACCTCTATGAAGCTTACCATGATCAAGAATGGGGGGTTCCTGTTTATGACGACGAAACCCTTTTTGAATTCCTTGTTTTAGAAACCTTTCAAGCAGGTTTAAGTTGGATCACCATCCTAAGAAAACGCGACAACTTTAGAAAAGCCTTTGATGATTTTGACTATCATAAAATAGCGCAGTATTCAGAAGAAAAAATATTGGATCTCCTTCAAGATGCTGGCATCATTAGAAACAAACTAAAAGTACGCGCCACTGTGACCAATGCTCAGGCCTTCATGAAAGTCCAGGAAGAATTCGGGTCGTTTTCCAAATATATTTGGGGATTTGTAGATGGCAAACCCATTAAAAACAAACTGGATCATTACAAGTCAGCACCTGCTACCACACCACTCAGCGATGCCATAAGTAAAGATTTAAAGAAACGCGGGTTTAAGTTTGTTGGCTCTACCGTTATTTACGCCCACATGCAGGCTACAGGTATGGTCAATGACCATGAAGTGAATTGCTTTAGGTATCAAGAAGTTTAGTATGCAACAGGCTAGCAACAATAACGAGCATTTAAACGATCTAGGAGACCTCCTACTCGAGGTGGGGACCTTATTGATGAGTGCCGGGGCCAACACCAACAGGATTCGGGTGACCATGAAACGGATTGCCCAAAGCTATCACAACCAAGCCGAATTTCTCATAACCCATAGGGCCATCATGTTGACTATTTATGACGAAAAGGGCAAAACCTTTTTCAATCAAGTAAAGCAAACGTATGCCCAGGTCCCCGATTTCACTATGGTAAGCGGCATCAGTCGTTTAAGTTGGCACATAGTTGAAGAACAATTACCAATGGCTGAAGTTAGGAAAGAAATCGAACGTTTAAAATCCAAACCCAAATATCCTAGATGGGTGGTTTTAACAGCTGTGGCATTCGCCTGTAGTTCCTTTTGTAGGTTAGCGGGAGGCGATCCCCTTGAAATGGGAGCCGTCTTTATTGCAGCCATTACAGGTCTCTTTCTTAGACAGGAATTAACCAAGAAGAGCTTCAACCCTTATTTCACCGTATTTTTAGCGGCGTTCCTGTCCACAATAATCTCTGGAAGTCTTGGCTATTTTGGGCTTTATGAGCACGATAACATCACCTTAGTAACTTCCATTTTATATTTGATTCCTGGGATTCCATTAATTAATTCCATTTCTGATTTCTTAGATGGCTATTCCCTAAACGGATTGGTAAGAGCTGTAAACGGGTTTGTTATTTCCTTTGCCATTGCATCGGGATTATTGATAGCCTTATTAATCTATAATTTTGTATAACGGATGGACTGGATGCACTTTATAGAAAGTTGGTTTTGGTTTGGTTTTGCGGCCTTGGGATTTGCCATCTTGTTTAACGTTCCCAAAAGAACCCTAACTGCCATTTTTATGATGGGGGGATTTGGTGGTCTTGTCAAACTGTTATTCTTAGAATGGAATAACGGTGTTATTTTAGGCACTTTAATTGCCTCTATCTTTATTGGCTTTGTAAGTATTGCTGCTGCCCATTCCAAGCATTCCCCGCCTTTTGTTTTTGCCATTCCGGCTGTCATTCCTATGGTTCCCGGATCTTTTGCCTACCATACCATGAAGGGAATTATCAGGTTGGCTTACAACCAAACTCCTGAAGATTTTTTACCGTTGCTAAACGAGACTGTGACCAATGGCTTCAAGACCATGTTCATTCTATTGGCCATTGCTGTAGGGGTGTTTGCCCCTATGTTATTGACCGCAAGGGAATCAGCCAAACAAATAAAAATTCCTTTGTTTAGCCATGACAAAAATCAAGACTAAGGAAGCTTTTTTAACATTCATTTTTTTCGTACCTTAGAGATACTTCACAAACTAATTTATTTAAAAATGAGAACACTAATCTCCAGTCTGCTATTGGGTTTATTAGTCATATTTTCGTGTAACAACGATGACGATAGCAGCTCAAACAACACCCAAAATGAAATTGAAAATAATGTCACCGCTAGCACTTGGAAGATTACTAAGTTCATTGACTCGGGGGATAACGAAACTGCCAATTTCTCGGGATATAACTTCAACTTTATGAGCAATGGAAGTGTTAGCGCCACCAACGGAACCAATACTTATGATGGGACTTGGAGCATCACAGATAGTAATAGCAACGATGACAGTCCCGACGATTTGCATTTCAATCTGCATTTCAACTTGACCAACAATTTTGAAGACTTGAATGATGACTGGGACTTTATATCCCAATCTTCAACCAAAATTGAATTGATTGACGTTAGTGGTGGTAATGGCGGTACGGATTATTTGACTTTTGAGAAGAATTAAGACTTAACCCACTTAATGACCTGTTGAAATCTGCTTTCCGATATCGCGGATTTACAATCCGTGATTCTTCCACAAACATCCCAATCACTTCTTCCACTTAAATTTAAACCCACAAGTAACAAAAATCCCAATCACTACCCAAACATAAATGTCCTCTCATAATATGTCATCAAGTCTTAGGGGCCCCTTCAATTCTTGGTTAATGCCGCTTATTTTTTGCGATACTTTGTTTTATTTTTCTCTCCTCTTTTTTCGAATAATTTTAATTCCACACCTTTTTTTAAATCCCTACTAGCAGTCGCAGAAGAAATATCCTTAAAAACATCCATGTAATCTTTTCTCGTAAATTCCGTTTTGTTCAAAGAAGTAAAATACTCCAACCGATCCTTTTCGGTGAATGTTCGGTTATTAAAATCCAATAATTCGCTTATTGAAATATCAATAACGTTTAGCATGTATTCTATAAATCTTGTTGATTCCCCAGATTTATCACTTTCGGCCAACACTTTATAATAGCTCTCTTGGTCATTACTAATTAAAGTTTCAAAAGGTAAAAATTCAAAAACGGGATATTTTTCCATTAAAATTAAAGTCTGCCACAATCTTCCCATTCTACCATTTCCATCCAAAAATGGATGTATAAATTCCATTTCGTAATGAAAGACGCAACTTTTAATTAGTTCAATTTCGTCTGACTTTTGCAAGTATTGAAAAAGGTTTTTCATTAAAAACGGAACATTTTCAAATGGAGGTGCCAAATGTTCTACTTTTGACCCCTTAACAATTCCCACACTTTGATTTCTGTATTTCCCCCCATTTTCAATGAGACCTTCCATTAAGTTTTGATGGGCTTTTAAAAAAGATTTTTCATTGGAAGGATTATATGCTTCTAAGTTCTCATAAATTTTAATCGCATTTAAAACTTCAATAACATCTTTCTTGGGACCGATTACTCTTTTGTTTTCAAGCAGTGCTGTAATTTGTTCTTCAGTAAGCGTGTTTCCTTCAATTTTTAGAGAAGAATGAATGGTTTTTATTCTGTTCTGCTTTCTCAGTTTAGGGGAAGGTTTGTTTAATAAATTAGCATTTACCTCCCCTATTTTTTCAGAAATAGAAGTTATTAATTTTAAAATAGAAGATGTTATATCGTAAGGTGGCTTCATTTATGATAGTATCATATGATACTATCAAAGATACAATCATTTAAACGAACGTATTGATTGAAATGGAACTTTTTTATTCATGAAAACAAATTCCTATGCTACCGCACAAGTCTTTTTGTGTGGTTTCCGAACGTTGAACAACCATACAATAGGGATTGGTTCTAAAGTAGTTGGAACACTTCCGCCATTACCCAATACCTCCATCTTCAACATATACATTTACTACTGTATTGTTTTTGACTATGTAAATTAATGCAAGCATGTGGCTTACTTCTACAAGATTCCCATTTAATATATCATCATAAGTCTTGCCCCTTAAGTCGTTGACGGTATTTTCAAAATATATTATTTGTACAAAAAATATACTTTCATCCCTTTTAGAAACAAAGATTAACTTATTCTCCTCATTGTTAAATTTATAAGATTCAATCGGTTTTGTTTCTATTTCCAAACGATCATTCCTAGCTTGGGCAAAATCTTTCTCATCCCAATCAAGCTCAGCAAACACAGAATCTTTAACAGCTAAAGAATAAGTAGTCGTCTCTCCTAAAACTTTTTTATAATAAAAATTAAATTCTAAATCAAATCCATTTTCTATTATCGGATAATCAAGGTTCAATGTATGTCCATATTTTTTATCCGAAATATTATTCCCTTCTAAAAGATAATCCATAATACTCTTTTCTCTCTTTTCACAAGAAAAACTAAGTATAAAAAGTGGTAAGCATAAAATTAATCTTCTAATCATAACCTCTGGATCATTTGCATTGATATTATAGCAATTTGCTCCTTGTCGCCACCCAATTTACTGGATTTGAAATCTGTAAATTTAACCGATATCGCGGATTTGCAATCCGTGATTCTGACTCAGCCGGCACAAATGTGTTAAGAAACTCATTTATCTATAACATAAACCGGTTTGGAAACATAAAAATATTTTGTCAAAACTCGTAAAGGAGAATCTTCTAAAAAATATACTTCGTCCCTAAAAAGTCCCTCAAGATAACATTTACCTACAGTTGGGAATTTTTGTTCAAAATGTATAATATAATTATTGTTATCTATATCAGATTTTCTCGGATAAAAACTATCCTTCGCCACCGTTTTTAATAATTCTTCTATATTATTGGTTACAAAGCTTTTATTCTTTCTAGTGTAGAATGTAATCATCCTTAATGTATCTTCACCCTCAAATAGTTTCTTGGTAATTGTATCAAATCTATTATAATACTTTACAAATCCTTTATTGGTTGAATTTACAGTAACCGTATCCGGAAAATATAAATCCATATAATTCTCCTTTAAACCCTTTATTTCAGCCGAAACATTCGGCTCCTTCATGTTCTTTTTACAAGAAAACAAACAAGTAAGAAATAATAAAACGAATAAACATCTCATGTTAATACTCAATATCGTGATTCTACCTCAACTACCACAAACATCCTACCCATATCCTCCACTTAAATTCAAACCCACAAGTAACAAAAATCCCAATCACTACCCAAACATAAATGTCCTCCCCAATACCTAAATCTGTATAGCCATTTTAGGACGGCCTAGTTTGTATTGTCCTAAAATAGCTATACACAAAACCACGTATATGGAAGAGGCCTTTCGGAATAAAGGATCCAATTCGGCATAAATGGCAAAAACAAGACAGCCAAACCAAAGACAGCTGCATCCCTCCAATCCACCACAGGAAGGTTTGACTTTTCAACCATGCAATATGCTTACAGGCAACTCAAAAACACCTCCCGGGCCATATCCTCGGCACCCAAACTAGCCAAATGATCGGTATGCACCTGGCAATCGATAAGCCGATAGTCATAATCCTGAACCAATCTAATAAACCCCACCTTGCTGGCGTTACTCACCTTGGCAAACATACTCTCCCCACAAAACACACCCTTGCCCAAATCAACCCCATACAAACCACCCACCAGTTCGTTGTTTTCCCAAACCTCCACCGATTTGGCAAATCCATATTGGTGGAGCTTCACATAGGCTTGAATCATATCCTGGGTAATCCAGGTACTATCCTGACCTTTCCGATGGATGTTGGCGCAGTTCTCAATCACTGCTCTAAAATCTTGATTGTAAGTAACCCGGAATTGGTTACTTCTCAAAACCTGTTTCATGCTTTTGGAAACCTTCAACTTTTTAGGAAACAACACAAACCGTGGATCAGGACACCACCAAAGGATGGTCTGCCCCTCCTCAAACCAAGGAAAAACACCTTTGCCATAAGCTTCCAAAAGTCGGTTTACCGACAGCTCACCACCAAGGGCCACCACACCTTCCATGGCGGTTTGTGGGATTTCAGGAAAGGGAACATTCGGCTCTAAATATATCATAACCTATCTTAAAAAATGAGCAATCCTAAAACAAAAACCGCTATCCCAACCACCATCATGATCAAGGTGTAGGGTAAAATTTCCTTAGCCTTTAGCTTGGTAATCCCCAATAGGGGCAACGCCCAAAACGGCTGTAACATATTCGTGATTTGATCTCCATAAGCCAAGGCCATGATGGCTTTGGGAAGTGGTACCCCCAATTTCAAGGCCGATTCAATGACAATAGGGCCTTGAATAGCCCATTGTCCGCCTCCACTGGGAACAAAGATATTGACCAACCCGGCACTAAAAAAAGTAAAAATGGGAAGGGTTGTAGCATTAGCGATGGACACAAAAAAATCAGAAACCATGACCACCATACCCGTTTCCTTCATTATTCCCATAATTCCAAAATACAAAGGAAACTGTATCAATATTCCAGAAGTATCCTTGATAGCTTCTTCTAGAGCAGCAAGAAAATTATGAAAATTACCGTGCATCAAAATTGCCAATCCCAACATGAAAAAATTCAACATATTGGGTGTGATTTGCAAGGTCATAAAAGCATCCCAATATTGATATAAAAGAGCTCCTAAAATAATGAGTCCGAAAACCCAAGCCATTATTTTTGAAATTTCAAGTAGTTCTGCTCCCTCCAATTTTTGATTTTCTTTTGTATGAAACTTGTAAACTTCTAAAGACGGCACTTTCATAGAAGTAGACTTAGATACTTTGACAAGAACCCACGGAATCAATACCAATAAAACACCAATGAGTATCAAGTTCCACCAACTGAAAACCGTTTCATTAAAATTGATACTATTAGGCAATTTGGCAAGAACCTCCTCGGAAGCTATTTGAGACATTAAAGAATTCAAGTGTCCCGTCTCAGCTACTTTTATGGGTGCCGAACCACTTATCCCTCCATGCCACACCATTAGACCCACATAGCCACAAGCACCAATTAACGGATAATTGATAGGGGTTTGATTTTCTGCTGCCTGTTCTCCTACCTTTCGAGCCAAAATGGCTCCAAAAATAAGTCCGAGACCCCAATTAAAAAAGGCCACCAACATGGTACTGACACTTACCAAAACGATAGCTTTGGTCGTGGTATTAGCATATTGGGTCAACTTTAGAATAAGCTGGTTCATTGGTTTACTAAGAACCAACACATGCCCAAGAACCAAAATAAGCATCATTTGATAGGCAAAAACCAAAAGGGCATTATTCCAGATACCATTCTCCCAAAAAGAAAGCACTTGAAGAAACGACTTCCCATCAGCACCCCCCGGTGAAAAAATAAAACCGAGAGCTATAGTCAGCAAAGTAAGCAAAACAGCTATGGTAAAAGGTGAAGGCAAAAACCTCTTAAAAACAGTCTCTATGGTTTGGGTAATATTCATAAAAAAGCCTGTTAATTAACTTAACAGGCTCAATTTAATCTTTTAATCTCTTTTATTAAAATGGTAAATCGTCGTGATCTTCATCATTTAAATCATTGGCTGGTTCAAAAGCCTCAGCTGGCGGCATAGGTGGCATATTTCCATTTGAAGCATCCGCTTGTAGCGCTTCAATTCTCCATCCTTGAATCGAGTTAAAATATTTAGTCTCTCCTTGTGGATTCACCCATTCTCTTCCTCTTAAATTGATGCTAACTTTCACCTGTTGTCCTACTTGAAATGTATTCAACAAATCCGTTTTATCTTGAACAAACTCAATCATGATGTGCTGCGGATATTGCTCTTCTGTAGTTACAACTACCTCACGCTTTCTAAAACCATTACTTCCAAACGATTGCGTGTCTCCAATCAATTTAATTCTTCCTTGTACTTCCATTTTCTAATTCAATTTACTAATTACGATAATAATATTTTCCAGGCGCTTTCTACATCGCCATAACTTAAATAATTTTGTGCCAACTTATGTTTCTCCCTGTTGGTAGCGGTCTTCACATTGGGGTGTTTCTCTGCTAATTGAGACACAAAGGTCTTCACCTCATCTTGCGATGGTAAGGTTTCTACATTGCCTAACATTCCCAAATCATTACCCGTTAGCACCATGCTATTCCTAATGGCTTCAGGCATACTATCCACTCCTATGCCCAAGGTAGTCAAAGGTTTTGGAATTTCAAAAAAGCCAGTCTTGGCTCTACTGTAATAACTTCCACCGGCACGAGAAACCAAATCTAATTTCTCCTGAACAATCATGCCATGATCATCCAGCACATCCTTGTCTAAATGCAGCTTGATCACCTCACAGATAATTAAATTTCCAGCACCACCTTCAGTCCCCAATTTGATAATATCATTGACCTTGCACTCAAATTGCACAGGCGATTCTGCGACTCTATAAGGTTTCACCAAATCAGATGGAACCATAGTCAATCCCGCTTTGTCAAATTCATTGACCCCATCAGGATATTCCGTACTGCTCAAAGACATTTGGTGAACCAAATCATAGTTCACCACATTGATAACCACCTCTCTCGTTGCTTCAGCATTCTCCAAAGTGTGCTTAGTGGTATTATCCCTAACTCTTCGAGCCGGCGAAAATACCAAAATTGGCGGATTCGAGCTAAACACATTAAAGAAACTAAACGGAGACAAGTTTGGATTTCCGCTTTCATCCACGGTACTTGCAAAAGCTATAGGCCTAGGCGCAACAGCACTCTGTAAATAAGCCTGCAATTTGGCTGTAGGCAATTCCTGAGGTTCGTATGAGGTCATTAAGTTTCCAATTTGTACAAATGTAACCAATTAGCATTTCAACAAAAAATGATTTGAAGTAGGACTTGTACAATATTATTAACAGAATTACATTATATTTCAAGAACAAAATAAGTCGCATGCTTTTTTCAAAATACCCCAATGTCATGAGATGGGTCATGGTGTTCCTCTCTTTTGTCATTATATCCCTCATTTTGTGGAATACCTATGTATTTTTTCAAAACTTCAAGGAAGAAGAGCGCACCAAAATGGAAAACTGGTCCTTTGCCCAAAAGGAGTATTTGAGGATTTTAGACAACCTTTCCATAGATAACGACTTCAATCCAAAGGATCTAGACCTTATCTTGAAAATACTAGGAAGCAATACCACCACACCTATGATTGTGGCCGACCAAGATTTAAATGTGGTAACTTTTAGTAACATTGGAGAAAGCAAAGTGACCGACTCCACCTTTGTAAGCAAGAAAGACTCGTTGTTTGTGATGAACAATGCCAAACAACTCATTGAGCAATTCAGCAATGAAAACAAACCCATTGCCATTATCAATGAAAACCAAACACTCTACTACGGAAATTCACCATTACTCAATAAACTCAAATATTATCCGCTTGCGCTTATTTTGATTATCGTCCTGTTTAGCGCTGTGGTTTATTTCTTTTATAGAAGCTCCAAGATAGCGACCCAGAACAAACTCTGGTCTGGTATGGCCAAGGAAACAGCACATCAAATAGGAACGCCTTTGTCCTCATTGATTGGTTGGACCGAAATATTAAAATCTGAAAACACCAACCCCGAGTACATCGTAGAAATTGAGAAAGACATTAGCAGGCTGCAAACCATTACCGAACGCTTCAGCAAAATAGGCTCTGTGCCCACCTTGCAAAAAGCTGATATTGTCAAGGAAACTATTGAGTCTTATGACTATCTGAAGGCACGTTCCTCTAATCTGGTGGAATTTGAACTTGAGACCCCTCAAGAAGAAATTTTTGTGCTTTTAAACCAGCAACTTTATAGTTGGACCATAGAAAACTTAGTCAAAAATGCCATTGACGCCATGAAGGGTAAGGGAAAACTATCGGTACGGATTACGCATTTGGAAGACGAAGTAAAAATTCAAGTAAAAGATACCGGAAAAGGTCTCCATAAAAACCAATTTAAAAGTATATTTGAACCTGGTTTCACCACCAAAAAAAGAGGCTGGGGACTAGGTCTGTCTCTGGCAAAGCGCATTATTGAAGACTTTCACAGTGGCAAGATTAAAGTTTTACATTCTGAAATAGGAAAAGGAACCACCATGCAAATCATCTTAAAAACCATCTAAATATGGACGTTAAGTACATTACGGTTAAGGAAGCTGCCCTGAACAACAATTGTCCGGAATGCTTCAACAATCAAGGGCTCAACTTGACTTTCAAACAGAAGTTTGTGGAGAATAAATTCTATAAGTCTTTAACCGAAGAGACCATTCAAGAAATTGAATGCCGTGTGTGCAACACTATGATTTACCCTGTAAGATGGACAGAAGATATTGAGCGTGTTTTTAAGTATCACCAAAAAGCTTTTATCCCAAAAACCAAGTCCATGAAGTTAAAGAAACTGTCTTGGGTTCTGATAATCTCCTCAATCATATTACTGGCGCTTCTTATTACAGCTGCGCTCTTATGGCTTTAGCAACAGCTTCAAAGTCCTCAGGCGTGTGAGCGGACTTTGTAATAAAACGGGCATCGTCCATGGAGGTCAACGGAATGAGATGCACATGAACATGAGGTACTTCCAACCCAATTACAGTCATACCCACCCGTTTACATGGCACAGCCTTTTCAATGGCCAAAGCCACGGTCCTTGAAAAAGCCATCAAACCCATATAGGTTTCCTTATCCAAGTCAAAGAGTTTATCCACCTCCTTTTTAGGAATACAAAGGGTATGTCCCTTGGCATTGGGATTAATATCCAGAAACGCCAAAAAGTCATCGGTTTCTGCAATTTTGTAACATGGGATTTCTCCGTTGATAATTTTAGTAAAAATGGATGCCATGGGTATGTGTTTTGAGTACTAAAGATAAAAAGAAAATTCCTGCCTAAAGTCATCTAAGCAGGAATCTTTATAGGTTGTAAAATCTTATCGGCTGATTTCTAAGATGTCAAATTTCATGATTCCATTAGGCACCTGAATTTCGGCTACATCACCAACAGATTTACCAAGCAAACCTTTCCCAATTGGGGAATTCACAGAAATTTTTCCAGTTTTTAAATCGGCTTCACTTTCTGCCACCAACGTATAGGTCATTTCCATACCATTGGTCTGGTTTTTTAATTTCACCTTAGACAATACCAATACTTTAGAAGTATCCAATTGTGATTCGTCAATCAGTCTCGCATTGGCCAGCGTCTCTTCCATTTTGGATATTTTCATTTCCAAAAGTCCTTGCGCTTCCTTGGCGGCATCATATTCGGCATTCTCACTTAAGTCTCCCTTATCTCTTGCATCTGCAATAGCTTGGGAGGCCTTTGGACGTTCTATATCTTTTAATTGGTTTAACTCGTCTCGTAACTTTTTTAATCCTTCTGCCGTGTAATAAGATACTTTACTCATAACTTCATCGTTTTTAAATTATAATTAGCGCTTGTTTGTGTACAAAAAGCCCGTCCAAAAAATTCCTGAAGACGGGACATAAACGCAAAAAATCCCGTTCTCACGAGATTGTCCTACAAATATACAAAATATTTATGTCTCTGTGCTTTTTGTTGTAAATTGTGCCTAAAAATTGAAGAAAAAATGAAATCCTTTAAACTCCTCATAATCTTGGCGGTTACCGTGCTGTTTTCATGTAATAAGGATGATGATGACAACAACAGAAACCCTTATTTACCCAACGTGTCTTTTGACACTGGAAATATGATCAACACCAATTTACCCCAGTATAGTGATTTGAATTTTACTGGCAACCACAAGGTGGTTCCTGGAGAAGGTGTGGGTATAAGAGGTATTGTTGTATATAATACGGGTAGTGGCTATACCGCTTTTGAAATTGCAGATCCCAATCATACCCTTCAAACTTGCTCTACACTTACTGTAGATGGCATTATTGCCTCTTGCAATTGTGATGATGGCAACTCCTATGACATTGTTACGGGCAGCCCTCAAGAAGGTACCAACGGCCCCTATGCGCTTTTAAATTACCGGGTACAAGTTTCTGGTAGCATCATTAGGGTTTATAACTAATTGCACTTATCATAAACCTTAATTCTTAAATGGGTTTTAGGAAACCGAATGGGCTTCATTTTTACTTCATCTTCGCGTGAGATTGACATAGCACCCTCATCAAAAAGAAACTTGGGGCGCTCCCTCATGAATATTAAATCGTTAGACGTAGCAGTCTCAAAATTGGCTTGTGATGATAACACAAAACCGTTAAGTATGATTTGCTTTTTGGATGGAGAAGAACTGAACAATCCCAATGAGCCATCTTTTGTCTCTAAGCTTAATAGGGAATAGCCTGAGATATCAGTTTGGGCATTTAAACTGAAACAAGATAGAATAAAAAGAATACTTAAATGACATCCCATAATTCACAACTACAAAAACCTAAGATACATTTTATTCTGTTGAAGCTTCCTCTTCTGGCCAAGAATCCAACATGTCTAAGTTCAAATAATAGATTTGAATGTTCTTATTTGAATCTTTTAATTGTTGATTTGAGGTTTCTAAAACTTTCCTGTTTTTTTTACTTCCCATGAATTTAGCCCAAAGAACTATAGCTATATTTTGATTCTCTGGAAAACGAACTGATTCTCCATGCTGATCAATTATAAAACCCTCTAATTGCGATATGCTTTTTGCATTAAATTGAAGCATACTATCCTCAAAAATCATGTCGTAATAGTTCGTAGCTAAACCCTCGTCTTTTTTCTTAACCAAACACATCTGTGTTTCTTCCACAAAACCGCCTTTTTTATTAAACAGATACGTATCTGGCAATCTAAATAAAGAATCTCGGAATATAGCTAAATCATTATAGCCATAATAACCAGACAAATAGAGGCTATTAGCAAACCCTATAGGCAATGATTCTTTTTGAATATATTGTTCAAGGGAATGAATACTTTCAACTTTAGGTTTCTTTATACCTGCAACGGTTCTCAAAACCGGTTGGCAACTCAAAAAAACTAAAATCATTACCAGAATACTAAATTTTCTTATCATAATATTTAAAAATATATTCCTTACTAATCCAGCCTTCGAAATAAATGCAAGACTTGAAACTTTCTAAATTGGGCCAACCTATGGAAATTAAAACCCAACAAAAAATGTAATAATTTTTAAATCTATTTTATTGAATTAAAAAAGCCAAGGAAATCCTTGGCTTTTTTTAAGACTAATAGATTCTGAAACAAGTTCAGAATGACAATTCCCTTTAAAAATTCAGTGTCACTCCCACTAAAAAGTTAGCCGTAGCTTGTGGGTAATATCCCGCACCTTCAATGGTTGTAATTTGATTGGGATTACTCCAAGTATCATCATAGGTATAGTAATACCCATTTGATATGTATTTGGTATTGAAAATGTTATTGGCCAAACCAGTAATTACAATACTATCAAATACCAACTTGGTTTTAATCTCATAAGTAACACTAAAATCGTTTACAAAATAGCTGTCCAACTTCGATCTTTCGGCATCTGTATTCCCCATATATTGCTCACCTACATATTTACTCAACAAGGTCATTTGTAGATTCTTCAAAGGTGTCACAATAATGGCATTTCCAGCAATCAACTCGGGAGAAAACGAAATATTTGTTTTTCCTAAATTCACCAATTCGCCATCCAAAGATGTGACAAACTCCTTATTTTTATTGGTGCTTAACGTGATATTTGGCTGCACTGTTAATACATCATTAATTCTTACCGCAGCTTCCACCTCAAGTCCCAAACGGTAGCTCTCACCACTGTTGTCACGTAAAGGGCTACCCACATCATCCAACTCACCCGTAAGCACCAGTTGTTCATTGTACATCATGTAATAGCCATTAACATTTAACCTGAAATTTTTATTGTTATGTCTCCAACCCAATTCAAAATCGTTTAAGCGCTCTGGTTGCACGTCTGGGTTTCCTTTAAAATCATCTCTATTAGGTTCTCTATTGGCTCTAGCATAGGAGAAATAGAGGTTATTCATTTGGTTTAGCTCATAGGTCAATCCCAACTTCGGGTTGAAAAACGTATAGTTTTTATCGACTACAAAAGGCACCAAATCAGATGAAATTCCAGAAGTCTCATAGGCCACATTTCTAACTTGGAAATCGGCAAAAAGACTCCAATGGCTATCAAAGCGCAAGTTAGCCTTGGCAAAACCACTTAAATCCTGTTTCTTTCCAACGCCATCATAGTAGCGGTCACGTATTTCACTTTGGCTCGCGTAACGTGCCCAAATGATTTCCCCAAAATGATCCCCTTCATAATAGCTATAAGATCCTCCAAAGATCACATCCATAAAATCGTCTTTGTAATTGGCATTCGCATTGACCACATAAAAGTCGTTATCCAACCATCTGCGACGAATCAAATCGGTAGTATTGATTGTTTCCCCACCAATCACAATCTCTTCCAAATCGTAATCCGAAAAACTTTCGTCCTCTTTATATTGCTCAAAATACCCTCTTCCGTAGGTATAATTCAACCCCACATTGGTTGACCAACGGTTGCTGTATTTTTGGTTCCAATGCAATTGGTAATGATCTTGTTGATAGTGGTCAATTTCATTATCGTAAAATTGCATGTTACCTTCTTCGTCATAATACATTCCTGCCGTGTTAAAAGTTCTATCATTTTCCAGCTTGTCCAAATCTTCCAGTCCGTTCCAGCTTTGATAAGTGATTTCCTTACCACCAAACATAACCACCTTAATTAGTGTTTGATCACTCACATAGGAGCCTTGAACAAAATAAGATTTCAAATCGGACGAAGCCCTGTCAATATAGCCATCGGACTTGATTTGCGAAAGCCGGCCCGCAATTTCAAAATGATCATTCATCAGTCCGGTGCTGTATTTTAAAGTGTGCTTACGGGTATTATAACTTCCAAAGGAATTGGAAATTTGTCCGCTAGACTCTTTTGAAACGGCATCAGTAAGCACGTTGATACTCGCCCCAAAAGCTCCTGAACCATTTGTGGAGGTACCAACCCCACGTTGTAGTTGCAAACTTTCTACTGAAGAAGCAAAATCTCCTAAATTCACCCAGAAGGTTCCTAATGATTCTGCATCATTGTAGGGAATCCCGTTAATGGTCACATTAGTAGATTGGGAACTCACCCCACGAACACGAATGCCCGTATACCCCACACCTGCACCAGCATCTGAAGTAGTCACTACCGAAGGTAAAAAGTTTAACAAGACTGGAATGTCTTGACCTAAATTTCGCTTTTCCAATTCTTCACCCGTGACATTGGAATGGGTAATAGGAGATGTAGCATTGACCCTTACGGCCTTTACCAATACCTCATCCAGGCTTTCCAGTTTGGTTGAATCTTGGGTTGTTTCTGATGGATTCTCCTGCGACCACCCTGTCGTGGCAGTTATTAATAGCCCTAGGAGAACACTTGATTTGAATAAAATTTTCATTCGTTAAAATAAATTTTAGCGAATAAAAAGAGGCAATTATTCTTTGTTGTTAAATGATTTATTTTGAGCGTTAAAAGCAGTAAAAAAGCAAAGCTTTTTTTGATACTCACTAAAAACATCTACTAGATGTTTTCTTAACGTTCGTAGTCCCTAAACAGCATTACCTGTTCTAGGTTCATTGGGTATGATCTCAGCCGATATTAGGCACCCCTTTATGAGAACGGCGCAAAATTAATGAAGAATTAACAATTAACAAGGAAAAAACAGAAAAGATACCCCAAATTTGAAATATGAACCACCTTTATATTTCAGGCGGCTTTCTATTGGCCTTTTTATCAGATTGTTTGCGTTTATTATCCAGCCGTTTTCTTTTAACAGACGCTGGAATTTTAGTAGGTTTTCTTTTTTTAGGCTTCTTGAATGCCTGCTGAATCATTGCCAAAAAGCGTTCAATCACCAACTGTTTATTTTTATGTTGGCTTCTACTTTCATCACATTGAAGAATCAAAACCCCTTCATTACTGATCTTATTCTGAAGTTTTTCAAACAAGCTTTGTTTTTGCTCTTCATTCAAAGCCAAAGAAGCTTCCACATCAAAACGCAATTCTACCTTACTGGATACCTTGTTGACATTCTGTCCACCAGCACCCGAACTCCTCATGGCTGAAAATTGCAATTCTGATATGAGAGCTTCCTCTTGTACCATTACCCCTTAATTTGATGGGTGGTTTTTAACAAATCATTGACCGTTTTCACGGGATTAAAAGTTATTAAAGGAACCTCAACAAAAATGGTATTCCAAAAAGCCATACTGCCGTTCCAAAGTCCGGGCAATTCCAAGGCCTTTAAATCTTTACCTTGTTTGGTTTTTTTAGTGATAAAAGCCGCTTGATGGTCTACATATTGGGTTAAATCAAATTTGTTGCCTTGGTAATCCTTAACGCCACAAACGATATCCACAGGATTAAAATGAGTAGCATTTTTCAATATGCTTTTTTGCTTCTTATTCTTCAAGTTGATTTGTGCCGATTCCACAATTTGAAGAGAAACGTTCGCAAATTCATCCTTCACCCAAAATGGACCACCTCCCGGTTCCCCTTCATTTTTGACCATGCCACAGACTCTCAAAGGTCTATTTAATTTGTCTCTCAAATAGGCTATTTGATATTTGGTTTTATATTTTTCAAATTCTGGAGAGATTCTCACATTTAAGTGCTGTGAAAGAAAAGCCGCCACCTCTTCTATTTCTGATTCAGATAACTGATGGTCATCCATTTGCTTTAAATACTCAAAAGCTTGTTGCTGGACCTCGATAAGAATCCCCGCCAACATCTTTTTATATTTGGCTACATCTTCTTTGTACTTATAAACCACCACATTATCTATGTTTTTCATAAAGATAATATTAGCTTCCAAATCATTGAGGTTCTCAATCAATGCGCCATGACCTGATGGCCTGAACAGCAAAGAACCGTCTTCATTTCTAAACGGTTTGTCCTTTGGCGTAACGGCAATAGTATCAGTAGATTGCTTTTGATAGGAAAAGGAAATATCAAATTTAGATCCCGTCTTTCCTTCAACTTTTTCTTCAATACGGTCAAATTCCTTTTTAAACTTATCCTGATGGTTTTCAGATATCGTAAAATGGATTTGAGTGGTACTATTGGAAGGTGCATAAAGCGCCGTTTCAAATAGATGCTCTTCAAAGGCCGTAGAAATCACCTGATTTTTATATTCATGAAATGGCAACAACCCTTTTGGACAATCACCATAATTTAACATTTGGGGATCCAACATCGCCTTAACAAACAGATAGGATCGCTCATTGATGTTTTTGCTTTCCAAGTCTGGATATGCCTTTTGGAGCTCCTCCATAACTTCATAATAGAATGGAAACTTTTCTAAACCGATAAAGAATAAATTTAAGTCCTTAGTGTCATGATTGTTGACATAAGAATTAAGACTTTCTTTCTCGGGATTGTATTCATCCAAGAACTGGAAAAGGAATTTAAACATTCTGGTCGCGGCTCCAGATGCCGGAACAAACTTTACAATGTCCAATTTATTTTTATCCGCCTCAAATTTTTCAATGGCTTTAGCCTCTTCTACTTCTGAAAGTCGCAAAATACCGTTATCTATAGTAGCCGCTTCTACCAAGTTTGAAAACGGAAGTCCGCTTTTAAATAACTCTATTTGTTCATTGACTTTTTCTTCGGTTAAGCCTTTACTTTTAATTTGTTTAAGATCTTTATTTTTAAATGCCATACGTTTTTGATAAAAGTTTATCGATTTGTTTTACTGCTTCATTAAATCGGGTAGCTTGATCCCCTTTGAGTAAAACAAAAGGTCTTTTGTGATTGATTAATGCTTGTTGAAATGTTTGAAACATTTCTTCTCTTTCATTGGGTTTATCTCTAATATTATCAGCAACCCAAGGAAGGTCAATATAGGTTAAAAAATACAAATCATAGGTGTTTTCTAGAGCGAATTTCTGCACGGGGTCTGGACAAAACCCTGAATAATACCACTCGCTATACACCTTCGTCTCTAACAAATCGGTATCACAAATAAGGAGTCTTTCTACTTGTTTAGATAATTTATTTTCCTCCTTCATTTGCCCAAATGCTATAGGAAGGACATCTTTTTCAGATAGTGTTTCTCCCAATTGCCACTTTTCCTCAGCATAAATACGCGAATATTCTTGAACCCATTTAGTTTGATAATGGCTTGCCAATCGTTCAGCCAACGTACTTTTACCTGTTGATTCGGGACCAAACAGGACTACTTTTATGATATTTCGGGATTGCTGTTTAAGCTTTTCTTCCATGCCTTATAACCGTAAATGGCGATGATGGTAAACAATAGATACTGAAATGATGTAAAGATAAGGCCTTTATAAAAATATAAGGGCACCGATATCACATCACCTATAATCCAATAGGTCCAGTTTTCTAGCTTCTTCTTAGCCATAAGCCACATGCCCACAAAGAATATTGCCGTAGTGAGTGTATCCACATAGGCTGTCCAGTGGTTAAATTTATCATTGACGGCGTAAACCACAATTATAAAAATGATGGTAAGAATAAATATAATGACACTCCAGAGCTGCTCCTTTTTGCTGGTTTTGGTGACAGGCACTTCTTGATTGTTCCCGTCCTTCCGAGTCCAGTAATACCATCCATAAATACTCATAGAAAAGTAATAGGCATTGATAAGCATATCTCCCAGTAATCCAAAAACCCATAAGATGTAAACAAACAGAGCTGTACTTATGATACCGGTAGGATAAACCAAAATATTCTCCTTTTTGGAATACCACACACTCAAAAACCCAAAGACAACCCCAATAAGTTCTAAAACAACTAAATGAGTATCTACGCCTTCATATTGCGCAAAAAACCAATCAAAAATGTGGTTCATAGTCGTAGCGGTCTGACTTAACAATTTTCATATATAACAAGCCACGTTCTATAAGTTCAAAAGCTTCTTTGATTTCAACAGTCAAAACTCGCATTACTGCATCATAATCGCCGTAAACTTGTGTGCTCAATGGATTTTCCAAAACCTTAAGCTCTGATTCCCTTAATTTCTTGATAAAATGAATGATAGATGGCTCATAGTTATCCTGAATAGGCGTCAATGTTAATTCTACTGATATTTTCATTATATATGTTTTAATTTGGGTTCTAATTTTAGTTCTTCAAAAAAGGATTCATCTTCCTCAAACGCGGTACCGATAACAATCATATCGGCTCCAGCACCATAGGCAAGTTCCATTTGTTGCATGCTTCTTATACCGCCACCAACAATTAATGGAATTTTAAGTTCCATTCGTACTGCTTCAATCACATCATTGGCTACAGGTTGTTGTGCACCACTTCCGGCTTCCAAATAAATCAATTGCTTGCCCATCAACTCTCCCGCTTTGGCTGTATGTGCAATCAACTCCACTTCAGTCTTACTGATTGGTTTGGTGCCTGTGACTCTTTCTACAGCCGTTTCTTTCCCATTTTCAATCAAAATATAGCCAGTAGGTATAACTTCCAATTGCGTCTCTTTCAAAATAGGAATGGCTTGCACATGTTTTTCTATCAAATAATCTGGGTTTCTTCCCGAGATTAAACTCAAGAATAATAAAGCATCTGCTTCAGAAGTAATTTGGTTCACATCCCCTGGAAAAATCACTATGGGTAAATTAGTATGCTTTTTTATTTCGACTACCAACTTTTCAGTTTGGTCTACTGCTACGGTACTTCCACCTACAAAAACATACTGAATTACGGAAGAATTCACCTTTTTCAGAAACTCAGGAACGGTTTCCAACTTTACCTTATCAGGATCCATTAAAACTGCAAGTAGTTTTTCTCCCTTATCAATGGATTGCTTTATGTGAGAATAGACCGATTTCATTATGGAATGGCATAAGCAAAGGTAAATCCCTCAAATTCTAAAAATCCTGACTGATATGATGATTTTGAACCTTGATAATCTATCCAAGCTTTAGTACCCGCTTCTTCCATTGTAAATGGAATCACCAGAGTATGCTGCAAAAAGCTTAGACCCGGTGTTGCGAATAATTTATAAAGCGATTCCTTGATGCACCAAATAACCGTAAGCTTATTAATGTATTCTGGGTCTTCTTCTTTTAAATACAGAAATTCATAGTCCAAAAACTTTTGGGCAATCACTCCTATTTTTTCCCGTTGCTTTTCAATATCGATTCCAATCACATCATCACTTACTGCAACAGCTGAGAAGGTAAAAGAATGGGTAATAGAAATATGCTTCCCATCCGTTAAATGAGGCTTGCCATTATCATCATAATACAAGTCTTCATCGGTATAGCCAAATTCGGCCAGCAAGTGTCTTACGCTTAAAAAACCACGTTGATGCAGTTCACTTTTCATACCCAAAACCCGTGTTTCACAAACAGGTCTCAAAATCACATCCTGCTTCAAATAGTCGTATGACTCAGTGATTTTCCAAATTTTAATGGTGGTATTGGGGTTGGGATTAAGTGTTTTATACAGTGGCATTTAAAATTCTAAAACTTATTATTTATCTTTGCGGTCTAAAATTTTGAATGTAAATATACAACTATGAGCACAAAAACAATTCCTTACGTACCATATAAAGTGAAAGATATTTCATTGGCAGATTGGGGAAGAAAAGAAATAGAATTGGCTGAGGCTGAAATGCCTGGATTAATGAGTTTGAGAGAAGAGTATGGTGCACAACAACCTTTAAAAGGCGCTAGAATTGCTGGATGTTTGCATATGACCATTCAAACAGCTGTACTTATTGAAACATTGGTAGCCCTTGGTGCTGAAGTAACTTGGAGCTCTTGTAACATATTCTCTACACAAGATCATGCCGCTGCTGCCATTGCTGCTGCTGGAATTCCTGTTTACGCCTGGAAAGGTATGAACGAAGAAGAATTTGACTGGTGTATTGAACAAACTTTATTCTTTGGAGAAGAAAGACAACCTCTAAATATGATTTTGGATGACGGTGGAGATTTAACCAATATGGTTTTAGACCAATATCCTGAATTAGCCGCTGGTATCAAGGGACTTTCAGAAGAAACTACTACTGGAGTTCACCGTTTGTATGAGCGTATGGAAAATGGCACATTACCTATGCCAGCCATTAATGTAAACGACTCTGTAACCAAATCGAAGTTTGACAACAAATATGGCTGTAGAGAAAGTGCTGTGGATGCTATTCGTCGTGCTACTGATGTCATGTTGGCTGGAAAGCGTGTTGTGGTTTGTGGATATGGTGATGTAGGTAAAGGAACTGCAGCTTCTTTTAGAGGAGCTGGAAGTATTGTTACCGTGACTGAAATCGATCCAATTTGTGCCTTACAAGCAGCTATGGATGGTTATGAAGTAAAACGTTTGGAGTCTGTAGTTGGGAAAGCGGATGTTGTAATCACGACCACAGGAAACAAAGACATCGTTCGCGGTGAGCATTTTGAAGCTATGAAAGACAAAACCATCGTTTGTAATATCGGGCATTTTGATAATGAAATTGATGTAGCTTGGTTAAAAAACAATCATGGTAGCACCAAAGTTGAAATCAAACCTCAAGTAGATAAATACACGGTTAATGGAAACGATATTATCCTATTGGCTGAAGGTCGCTTGGTAAATCTTGGTTGTGCTACGGGTCACCCAAGTTTTGTAATGAGTAATTCATTCACCAACCAAACTTTGGCACAAATAGAACTTTGGAATTACAGCGACAAATACGGAAATGAAGTTTATATGCTTCCTAAGCATTTGGATGAAAAAGTAGCCAAACTGCACTTGGAAAAAATTGGCGTTGAGTTGACTGAATTGAAGCCAGATCAAGCCAAATATATTGGTGTTAAGGTAGAAGGACCATACAAGCCAGAATACTACAGATATTAATAAGACCGCTAGCGCTTCTAGAACATCTAGATCGCTTCGCTTTTAGATATTAAGATGAACCCTTGCAGTGATGTGAGGGTTTTCTTTTGGCTCAAAAATTGCTTAAATTACCAGCACATGGCATATCAAGAAGTCAAAATAAAAGTGCCTCGATTTAATGAGGAATCTGGGTTCTATACCACTGAAAAACGCTCCAAGATGATGGGCAAAATTCGTGGGAAGAACACCAAACCAGAAATGCTATTCCGAAAAGCACTTTGGAAAAAAGGTATTCGATATCGCTTAAACAACAAACTTCCTGGTAACCCAGACATCTCTATTAAAAAATACAAACTTGCCATTTTTATTGATGGCGAATTTTGGCATGGGTATGATTGGGACGAAAGAAAACAAACTATCAAATCAAATCGGGAGTTTTGGATTCCAAAAATAGAGCGAAACATGCAACGGGACCGTGAAGTGAATCGGGCGCTTGCTGAAAAAGGATTTACCGTCTTCCGGTTTTGGAGCCACGAGATCAAACGTGAATTAAAAACGTGCCTCAATGATATCTTGATTTACATTGAAACTGGCCGAATCTGGTAAAAAAATCCCCTTCAATTTATGAAGGGGAGTGTAAATGGAAACTATTTCCAATTATATTGTTGTCATATCAAAACCATCTGTCTCTTTGGCTCCTAGATTATGAGTTTTCACGTATAATATTATAGAAATTACAGTTCAATCTCTGTTTTATACATAATCTCTCCTTTCCAATTAACAGCTTGAACCAACATTTTTGAAGGCAATAAACTAACTATTAAAAATCCTTGTTCAGATTTAGAAAACTTCGTGAAATTTGACTCTCCCGTAGGTCGAACATCAGAACCTGCACCCGAAATAAAATGATGGGTGTACACACCCTTTGGTTTTAAATGCTGTATATCATGCTCATGACCTGCAAAATAAACAGGCACTTTATTAGTTTCGAAAAGAGCCTCTAAATGATATCTTACATAAGGTTTGTCATCTACTCGTTTACCGGAAGTGTATAATGGATGATGTCCAATAACTATATTCCAGTCGGCGGTAGAATTTTTCAATGTTTCTTCTAACCATTTCTTTTGTTTTAAGGAATCTTGAGTTTTTACTTGTTGATATTTTTCCTCATGATAATAATCGTCTTCAAAAGGGTTGGTATCTAAAAATAAAAATTTTGCTCGGGTTTTATCATCCTCTAAAGTCTTCTCAAATTCATAATAATGATCGGGCATATTCCATCTTTGACTTACCTGAGAATAATCTAACTGAGCTTGGTAATTTCCTCTGTAACCATGATTTCCCAAAATAACATACCACGGACAAAATAAATTAGACCCGTAATAAATGTCTTCAAAACTACTCTTAATAAAAGGGTCGTTTACAGAAGCGATTCCATCGGGGTAAAAATTATCCCCCACAGAAATGATGAATTCAGGTTCCAATATAAATCCAGCTTGTTGCATTATATCAGCCACCTCTACCTGTTTAAAATGACCATTTCTACCCCAATCACCAATAACATAAAAATGAAATGCCTCTTTTTCTACTTGAAGTTGATTTAAATTGGCATTTTCATTTTGATTATAGTACTTCCTCTGAGCCTGAATCTGACAAACAGTTAAGACCAAAATAAAAAATAAAATTCTGTGCATGTTTTTAGAATTATTAAAGGCACAAAGAAATATGAACTCTGTACCTTTAATGTTTACTTTAAGTTGTTACTCAACGATTTTTGATAGGTCGTAGAAATAGAAATTTTTATTGTCATTCATAGCAACAAACAGTCCATTTTTAAACGTTTCGTTTAAATAGCCCGTGTAGGCCTCACATCCGTCAGTCTCTAGAGTTCCCAGATTCTTTGCATATAAAAACTCATTGGTTTTTCTATCAAAAACATTAAAGGTATGTTCCTGCTGATCTGACACAATAATATAACCTTCACCGTCTTTATAAGAAGCAATGGCTATCCCTTCTATATCTCTATTAAATGTGTCTCCACCAAAACAGGAAACCTCTTCATTACTTGCATCTGGCTCAGCCATATACTTTCTAACACAGCTCATTTCATCAGAATAATAGATATAGCCTAACTCGCTATCTACTGCAATCGCTTCAATTTCCTTTTTCCCACTAAAGTTACCAAACTCACGTACCAACTTGAACTCTAAATGATCTCCTCCAGGAATTAATTCAAATTGATGCAAGTAGTTTGTTGAAGGTCCATTTTTTCTTCCCACAACTGCATAGACCTTCTCACTTTTTGGTGATTTGTAAATAGAAATTCCCATAGGTAAATTCCATTCATTCTCTAATGTATCTTGAAACACTTTAAACCCTCCCTGATCTAAGGGTTTCATATCAGGAATAGAAAATACACGTATTTGCTCACGCTCTCTTTCTGTAAAAACAAGTATATCTGTTATGGTCGAATCATTGATTTTCACATCGTAAGCTACATCGACATTATTTGGACGTTTCATTCCACGCAAGGTCTTCTCCTCAATAATCTTCCCTTGCAAATTAAAAGCGTAAATGGCTCCATTGGTATCTTTATCGGTTCCAAAAACAATACTTTCTTCTGTATTTTCTTTATTCACCCAAATAGCAGGATCATCTGTATCATGCAAAGTACTTTCTGTGATAATATCAGGAGCTATTTCTACTAAATTAGGTTTACATGAGAATATTAAGCTTATTAACCCTAGGGTTAATAGGCCTTTTCTCATTTGTTTACTTTTTAAATAAATCATATTTCAATCCAAAGGTTAATCTTTTTTCATAGTATTCCATCTGCATGGTTCTTCCTTTTACCCCTTGGTAGTAACGTAAAGGTTGATTGGTGATGTTATTTAAGCTCGCATAGACACTTAGATTTTTAGATAATGCTACATTAGCATTAAAATCTAAGAAGAATTGCTCATCATAGTAACGATCTTCAAAAGCGCGTCCACCGATTTCATCGATGTAAGAATCAGAATAGTTGGCAGATAATCTCAAACTAAATCTCTTTCCAGCGTATCCTAAAGATCCGTTGAACATATTAGGAGCTGTGTTAGGAAGATCTAAATCAGTTCTTTCTTCCCCATCTTCATTGTAAATTCCATCAGCATCAGACTTTAAATAGGTATAGTTTAAATACACACTGAAATTTTTAGCAAACCCAGGCAAGAAATCCAATCTTCTTTGGATAGAAACTTCAGCTCCAAAGACTGTTGCTCCCTCACCGTTTAATGGCTGATACACCTCATAACCATCAGCATTTTCGGTCTGTCTGGTATAAACAAATTTGTCAATATTCTTATAAAACAACCCTCCAGAAATAATACCTACAGACTTGAAATAGTGTTCTGCCATAAGGTCAAAGTTCATAGATGTAGTTGGGTCCAATTCAGAATTTCCTAAGAATATTTCTTCATCTTCATTATTCACCTCTTGGTAAGGCACTAAGTCTACGTAATTTGGTCTAGCCAAAGTATTGGTCCATGATAAACGAAGAATGGTATTCTCTGTCACATCATATTTTAAGTGCACACCAGGAAGTATGTTTGTATAATCATTTTTGTCTTTCAATACATTGGTTCCTGCATAATCACCGTCTGTATCAAAAATCAATTCATTCCCCTCACTCTCAATTGAGGTATGCTCTAATCTTACCCCAGCTAGGACACTAAATTTATTTGTTATGTTTTGATTTAACATCAGGTATCCTGCATATACATCTTCGTTTACATCAAAATTGGCGGTCAGGTATTCTTCAGGTAAATCTTCACCTTCAAATAAATTAGAATCATATAAGTTCAATCCTCCTAAAAATTCTGAAGATGCAAATGACCCCAATTGGTATTGGCTTCCTGCCAAATAATCCTCATCTGTGTAATTATGGGTTGGAACCATTCCTAACATTTCCAATGCTCCAGTTTCATCAGAATACTCAATAAAACCATTGGTTCTATTCTTATTTTTCATTCTGGTTTTAGCTCCAACTTTTAAGAATCCTTCTTGATTTGAAACAATCGAAACAGGAAATTGAGCATTGACAAAGATGTTGATATCTTCCTCCTCTGTATATTGATTTTCCTCAGTGATTTCATTCAACTCAAACAAGTTATAATCGGCATCAGCTTGACTTAAAGGGGAAAACAAAGGTTTATCTTCATTGTTGTTAAAAGCAATTCCATATTCACTTTCATATTCAATATAACGCTCGTTTAAACGCTCTTCAGAAGCTTTAGCAAAAGATGCCATCCAGTCTAATTTCACTTTACCAATCAAGTGGTCTCCTCCTAGGCTATAGTTTTGCATACGTTGGTCTTCCAGTCTGGCGTTTTGATTTCTATTGTTATCAATACCTCCCTTGGTCTGACGTTTTGCTTCAACTGGGAAACTAGTTAAATTTCCATTACTATCCACGGTGAAATCATCAAAAGAAATATCTTCCCCATCTAAAATTTCATGTTCCAAACGATACCTGTTTTCTCTATCGTCTCTCCAGTTATAAATGGACTTGAAGTAAATGGTGTTGTTTTTATCAAACTTATAATCAAAATTTGCAGAGAAGCTTCTTCTAATACGTTGTACCAAATATTCTCTCATTTCAAACACACTGGCATATGGATTCACATTTACAGCTTCTAAATTGTCTTCATCACCTGCATTATATTCAAATTCATCTTCCCATTCTGCTTCCACGTTATCACTTCCGAAGGCATTGTCATTAAAAGATGCCGAAACCATCCACCCAAACTTGTCATTTTTAGAGCGATCCCCTAATAGGAAAGATCCATTTAAAATTCGCTTGTTGGTGATAAAATTTAAACCTGAACCAGCGGTAGCCGATAAACGGAACCCTTGTGGTGATGTTCTTGTTATTAAGTTAACAGATCCTCCTAATGCATCCGCATCCATGTCTGGCGTCACAGCCTTATTTACCTCAATGGTTTGAATCATATCTGAAGGGATCAAATCCATTTGAACATTTCTGTTATCTCCCTCTGCAGATGGTATTCTAGAACCATTTAACGTTACAGAGTTCAATTGAGGTGCTAAACCACGAACGATAATATTTCTGGCTTCACCTTGATCTACTTGCATGGTTATACCCGGAATACGCTTTACAGCGTCCCCGATATTAGCATCAGGAAATTTCCCTATTTGATCTGTAGAAACAATGTTTGTTATATTCTGTTTGTTTTTTTGTGTGTTCAGAGCCCTTGATTGTCCGCTTAAACCATACCCAGTAATCAATACCTCATCTAATTCGGTATCTTGACCAGAAAGCGTAAAGTTTAAAGTAACCGTCCCAGAAGCAGGAACAATAGCCTCTTGGCTTATATTTTCGTATCCTAGATATTTTACAGTAATGGTATAAGTACCCTCCTGCACATTTAAAATGGTATAGGTTCCATCAAAATCAGAAATAGCTCCTTTGTTAGTCGTTTCTACAATAACGGATGCCCCAGGAACGACCAATCCATTATTGTCTGTAATCATCCCCCTAATAATCCCATTCTGGGCCATCATGGAGTTAGCACCAAAAATAATTAGGCACCAAATAAAAAGATTTTTAAAAAGTAGTTTCATTGTCATTTTTTGTATCAATTAGTTAGACACAAAACTATATTGCCATCTTGGCTTCAAGCTAAAATTAGCGTTAACAAAAAGTGAGTAAACCACCTATTCTGGCTATAAAACAAGGCAACATTAACAAAGGGGTAACATTGAATTAAGTTTGAGGAAACTTTCTATAAATTCACTAAAAAAGACTGGATATCCTCTTTGGAATCAAGTGGCAGTTTTTTTCGCATGCGGTATCTAGCAATTCGAACACTATCTGGAGTAATTCTTAAAATGGAAGCAATTTCCTTTGAAGACAAGTTAAGGCGAAGTAACATGCCGAGGCGTAATTCTGTAGGAGAAAGTTCTGGATTAGCAATAGTATTCAAACGCTGAAAGAAATGAGGATGAATCTGCTCAAAATATCCCGTGAATTCATCCCACTCCTTATCTTTAGATAAATCGAAATCTATTTCCTTTATTAATTCCTCCAATTTCGGTTTTATCATAGCTTGATTTCTATCCTTCAAATTGGTTAGTGTTTTGGAAACGGCATTCAACATTTTGTTTTTATGAGCCAAATGCAAACTATAATTGGTTAAGGCCGAAAGCTTAAAATCTACTTCGCGCTGCAAGGAAGCTTCTTCTGCAGTCTTCCTTTCTAATTCAGCCTGCAATAATTTTTGTTTATAATTAATAATATTGGATTCCTGCTGCTGCCTCTTTTTATAATACAGAAACCATCCTAGCAGTACCGCAAGAACAAACAGACTAATCAATAATAAAACCGTTTGTCTAATGTTATTCAACTCATTCTCTTTACTCAGTAAGGCCAGTTTTGCTTCGTTATCCTTGACGTTATATAAAACTTGGAGCGTATTAACTTGTTGGGCATTTTTTCTTTCAATTTCATTTTCAAAGACCTCTGCATGTTTATTCATATAATTTAAAGCCAAATCGAAACGCTCCATTTTTGAATATGTGCGAGCCATGTCTTTTAAAGCGCTCTCCTCTTGATGAATATTTTTTGTTTTTTGAGACAGTTCTAAAGCCTTCTTGGTATAGAAAAGAGCCTCTTCCAATGCCCCCTTTTTTCTTTTGGAATCTCCTAAATTGTTGATGATATTGATCAAAACATTGTTTGGACTATGCTGCGCCAATTGTTCCGCACGCTGAAAATATTGGAAAGCCATATCATAAGACTCTAAATCTTCATAAACACTACCAATGTTTTCCAAACATATAGCCATTCCTGTACTATCCTTAAGGGTTTCGAAAAGCAAAAAACTCTGATTTTGATAACCCAATGCCTGATCATAGCTCTTTTGCTTTTCGGCCACAGTTCCCGAACGGGCCAATGCCACTGCCTTTCCTTTGTTAAAAGATAATTTTTCTGATAGCATTAATCCTCGAGTCAAATAATCCTGAGCTGTCCCATACTTTTTTAAAGATATATAAACAGAAGCCAATTGATTATTAAGATAAATGGTAGTAGTATCTTCCATTGTTTGACTCACTAACGCTTCATGATAATGTTTAATAGCCTCATTGGCAATGCCCAACCTATCATAAAAATCTCCTAATTTACTTTGAGCTTGAATGAGGCCGTCCAAGTCATGATTCTGTTTTGAAGTTTGAAGTAATTCCTTAAACTCGGAGACTTTGGAAGTCAAGTGCTCCATTTGATAATTTCCTTGTGCCAGAATAGTAGTATGGATAAATAAGCTAAGCAACAAGGATAAGGTTCCTTTTAAAGGAAGAGATAATTTCATGGATATGTTAAAGTAAAATATCCAAAGAAACAGTTTCAATGTTACTTAAAAATGATAAGAACATTAAATAATAGAAAACAAAAAACCCTTTCAAAATTGAAAGGGTTTCCAGTTATATTGAAAAAGAGCTGTAATTATGCTTCAAATGGAACAATTGAAACATAAGACTTGTTGTCTTTTTTCTTTTCAAATTTCACGATACCATCAACTTTAGCGTGTAAAGTATGGTCTTTACCAGCGTATACGTTTTCACCTGGATGGTGAGCAGTACCTCTTTGTCTTACGATAATGTTACCAGCGATAGCCGCTTGACCACCAAAAATCTTAACTCCTAATCGTTTCGATTCTGATTCTCTACCGTTTTTCGAACTTCCGACTCCTTTTTTATGTGCCATTTTATTTCGATTTTATTTTGGTTATTAACTTAAAGCTTCGATTAATTCAGCTTTCTTCATTGAAGAATATCCTGAAATATCTTTAGCTTTCGCCATTTCTCTTAATTCAGCAACAGTCAAAGCACTTAAATCTTGAGAAGCTTCAGCTTTAGGAGCCTCAACTTTTTTCTCAGCTTTAGCAGCTGGTTTTGCACCTGAAGCAACGATACTTTCAATAACAATCTCAGTTAATGCTTGTCTGTGACCGTTTTTAACACGGTAACCTTTTCTACGTTTCTTTTTGAAAACGATAACTTTATCACCTTTAAGGTGCTTTAAAACTTTTGCTCCTACTTGAGCTCCGTTTATAGCTGGGGCGCCTAAAGTTACTTTGTCTCCGTCTCCTACCATCAAAACATTATCAAAAGATACTGTTTTACCTTCTTCGGTAGCTAAACGATGAACAAACACTTTTTGGTCTTTTTCAACTTTAAATTGTTGCCCTGCTATCTCTACAATTGCGTACATAGCGTAACGTTTATGTTAATTAATTTAAATTAAAATGTGCCTGCCAGCTGGCTAAGGCGGGTGCAAATATACTGCTAAATAATTAATCTACAAACGTTTTATTCAAATTGACCTATTTTCTTGCTGTTTTTGAAAATTTGCATAAACGATAAGGTAAGCACCACAGTTGAAGCAAAACCTTCAATGAGAATGATAAACAATAACATACCTCCACCGTAATTACCATTTAAAAACTTTTGAAGAATGCTATTCATAAATTCTGGATCCAAATGAAAAAGATAAATGGCCATAAAAATCATAAATAGAAAAGTCCCAATAAAACCAGTAAACAAGCCAGTCTTGAACCCTTCCGTATAATTAAATTCCATACCAGACGCCAACTTATAACTTTTGATGGCGGCATATAAGCCATAGGCCATAATCGCTCCATTTAATATACGTAACCATATATTTTGATGCAACCCGAACAAACGAAGAATCAAAAAATAGCCGATTAGGCCCAATGAAATAAAGAATCCATATTTTACCGAAACTGACAAGGAAGAATCCATTTTGTTTGATTTTTAATTAGTTGTCCATTCAATTTCCGAAAAAAATGTCATTTATTAAAAACTTTATGAACTTATTTACATTTAGCTACATAGTTGTAACATAAATCATAACTTGCATACCAATAGCCAAATAATAAAATAAACAACACATGAAAAAAATAGTTTTTACAGCCCTTATAGCCTTTTTAGGATTCAATTTACAAGCTCAGGAAGCAACACCAACAACTGCTCCAGAAATTAAAGCTGCCCCAAATGGCGTCACAGCCCAAACCGTGTACAAGGAATACATTAAGGCCATTGGAGGCGAAAAGAAATTAAAATCGATTGAGACGGCTGCAATCCAAGGAACCGTTACTATCCCTGGTGCTCCTATGATTATTTCCACCGAAATGAAAATAAAAGTACCTAATAAAGAATACATGGCAATGACCGCCGAGGGCATGGGCCTTTTAAACAAACAAGTATTTGATGGTGAAAAAGGATATGTTGAGCAACAAGGAATGAAAGTAGATCTAACCGAAGAGCAAATCGCTCCAAAGAAAGGAAAGCACACCTTGTTTCAAGAATTATATGCTAAAAGTGATGAGATAGCATTAGAAGGCATCGTTACTGAAGGTGACAAAGAGCTTTACAAAATAAAAGTATTGGATGAAGCCACTAAAAGTTACAGATTCTACAATACCAAAACCCACCTACTGGAAAAAGTGGAAGTAGAAGGCGGCACTGTAAAATCCATAATAGCTTACTCAGACTACAAAGAAATAGACGGAATTTTATTTCCATTCAAACAAGATATGGTCTCTGGAATGCAATCCATCAATATTACATTTACAAGCGTAGTATTTAACGAAGGCGTTACCGACGAAGACTTCAACTAGAAAATACTTTAGTTTAGAGAAGGCCTTTTTAAGGCCTTTTTTATTTATTCTTCCTCTGCGCTAAGTAAACCCCCAATAATATTAGAGCAGAACCAATGATTTGAACCCCACCAAACTTCTCTCCATCTATCACGCCCCAAACCAAAGCAATAACAGGCATCAAATAAGTAACGGAGGAAGCGAATACTGGGGATGACATATGTACCAACTTGTTAAATAATACTTTTGCTACAGCTGTACCAAAAAAAGAAAGGATAACCACATAAATCAGTGATTGTTTTAGCTCAGGATGGTTCAATCTTTCATTTTCAAAAAAACCTGAAAACAAAAGCACTAAAACAGCAGGCAATACAATGGTTGCATAATTACCTACTGCGATGGTTAGAGGTTTTACATGTTGCAAATTCCTTTTAATAATATTCACATTTGCTGCATACATGATAGTCGCCACAATGATAAATGCCGCATACAAATAGTTTTGATCGGGATTCAATTCAGCCCCCTGAAAAATTAAAACAGCTGTTCCCACAAATCCTATCATCACCCCAATCAATTGCCTTTTGGTAGACTTGATATGAAATATAGAAGCGCCCATAATCAGAGTAAAAATGGGCACTAAAGAGTTTAGCATGGAAGCTATAGCGCTATCAATTTCAGTTTCAGCAATAGCAAAAAGAAAAGCAGGCATTAAGGACCCTAAGAAACCAGACAAAGCCAGCCATTTCCAATCTGAGGATGAAATGGTTTTAATACGCTTATATCCCACCAAGAAAAGAAAAAAACCTGTAATGATAGTGCGTAAGGCACCCATTTGAAAAGCCGACAAGCCTAATAGAGATTTCTTTATCAGGATAAATGAAGTCCCCCATATTAAAGAAAGGAGCACTAAATAAAACCACTTATTTTGAGAATTTTTCATCAATTTTTACAAAATGCAAAATTCATATATTTAGGGCAATTAACCGAGAAGAATTCTTAATTTTGTGACATTAAATACTTTAATCAAATGAAAAACTTAAAACATATTTTCGCCATACTTGTTGTAGTAACATTTTTAACCTCTTGTAAAGACAATGTTTCTCCAGAGGTAAAAACGGTTGAAATGGAAACTTCAAGCGAGGTAAAGGAACTTGACCCTAATGCAACATATGCCAAGGCTGAATTCACCATTGAAGGTATGACCTGCGCCATGGGATGTGCTAAAACCATTGAAAACAAAATGGCTCACATGGAAGGCGTCAAGTCGGCCAAGGTAGATTTTGATAAAAAATTGGCCATGGTAGAATATGATGAAGCCAAAGTAACACCTGCATCTCTTGAAGAAACCGTAAAAAAAGCTGGAGAAGTATATGAGGTTAAAGACCTAAAAAAGGTTGAATCCTTTTCATCTGAGACCATGGCTTGTAAACCTGGATGCACTAAAGACTGTTGTGCTGGTAAAAAAGCTGAAGAAAAAGAAACTGCTTCAAATGACAAACCCATGACTTGCAAAGAAGATTGTAAAATGGCTTGTTGTGCACAAAAAGCGAAAGCTTAAAAGTTCAGCATATTAAAGACACACTAAAGCATCCTATTATGGATGCTTTTTTATTTCCACTTAACAGTTTCCATAATATATCTGATATCCTTTTCCAAATAATGAGCTGCAGGAAGAATGGAGTCGTAATTTGGTTTAGCATAAAAGTATAAGGATCCCGTCAGAAAATGGTTGATGCTATCTGTAATATAAAATTGCGACTGTGATGCCGCATTACCCCCAACTTCATAAAACATCCCATAGACCCTACGGTCTTTACTTTCATACACCTGTTCGGAAATCTCATCAGCTTTTCTAGTATGCTCTTGTGTAAATTTTTGGGCATCCCTGAGGTAGGCGATCAACTTGTCCTTGTTTTGGTCTACCCCTTTATAGGTCAAAAATATGGTTCCTTTTAGTTTAGGATAACTCAAATCAATACCAAAACTATTTGTTACGCTATCCAATTGCCTAATTTTCACATCCTCTGCCATAGTATTCTTTTCAAAAGTGAACGGGAGTTTAAGATCTACCTCTTTATAAGTAGCTTCAGGATATTCCAATCGCAAAAATGCATTTGGTTTTGGAACAGGATCATCTTTACAAGAACAGGTGACAATAAATAATATAGCAAGGGACAATAAATTTTTCAACATTATGGCAAGGTAACTTTTAATCGTTTAATACGTTTTTTATCTAATGATTCTATGGTAAAAATATAACCATGATAATTTATTTTTGCTCCCAATTTGGGAAACCCTCCCGAAATTTCCAAAACAAATCCAGCAACAGTTTCAGCTTCCCCCTTTGAACTTTCAAAAATAGTATCGTCTTCTAACTTGATAATTTTATAAAAATCCTTCAACGGTGTTTTACCTTCAAACACATAGTTGTTATTATCCAATTTGGAATAAACGAGGTCTTCATCATCAAATTCATCACTGATATCACCCACAATCTCCTCAATAATATCTTCCAAAGAAATCAATCCTGAGGTTCCCCCATATTCATCCACTACAACAGCTAGATGCACTTTCTTTTCTTGAAACTCTACCATCAAATCATCCAGCTTCTTGTTCTCTGGAACAAAAAATGGCTCCCGTAGTAAAGTCGTCCAATCCAATTGTTTTTTGTCTAAATGAGGAAGTAAATCCTTAACATACAAAACCCCTTTAATGTTATCAATATTGTCTTCATAAACTGGAATTCTGGAATACCCTTGTTTCACTATCCCCGATATAATTTCAGTATATTTTTGATTAATATTGATAGCAAAAATATCTATTCTTGGCCTCATAACCTGTTTGGTATCTGTATTCCCGAAGGAAACAATGCCTTGAAGGATTTTTTGCTCTTCCTTAGTAGTATCTTCCTCACTAGTTAGCTCCAAAGCTTGGGACAATTGGTCTACACTAAAATTTAATTTTTGCTTTCCTAATTTATTATGAATAGCCAATGTAATACTTCTCATTGGAAGACTTAATGGAGAGAAAAACACATCCAGTACACGAAGTGGATAAGACATAAAGGAAGCAAATTTAACTCGATTTCGACTTGCATAAATTTTAGGCAATATTTCGCCAAAAAGCAGGATTAAAAAAGTAACAAGAACAACCTCCAATAAAAATTTTAAAACAGGAGAAATCAATCCAGCAAACAAGAATTCCCCTAAGTAAGAGAACAAAATAACAATACCAATGTTTATAAAATTATTGGCTACTAAAATGGTGGCTAATAATTTTTTAGGTCTTTCAAGCAATTTGGTCAAAATAGGAACGGCATTGGACTTTTCTCCAAAGCCTTCCTCCAAATCGGTTCTACTCAAGGAAAACAATGCTACTTCAGCACCAGAAATCAGCGCTGAACATATCAGCAAAATAAAAAGCAGCACGAAACCTAGGACAATAGAAATATCCGCGGTCAATAAATTGATGATTAAACTCGGGGGTTCAGGGTCCAATTATCAATGGTTTAGTTAGACATATGGTTAGAAAGGAAGATCATCATTATCATCATCTATCATGGGTTCACTTACCTGTGAATCTTGTTTAGGTGCAGATGGCTTGTTTTGAAAATCGCCAGATGGTCTTTCGCTTTCACTCTTTGTGGTCAAAAACGTAAAATCTGTACATTGGATTTCTGTTGAATATCTTTCGTTCCCGTTTTCATCTTGCCATTTTCTCGTTTTTATACGACCTTCAACATAAATACGATCTCCTTTACTTAGGTATTTTTCACAAATCTCTGCCGCTTTGTTTCTCACTACAATATTATGCCATTCGGTGTTGGTAACACGCTCATTGGTTTGCCTGTTGGTATAAGTTTCATTTGTTGCCAAAGGAAACCTACCTACACAACCTCCACCATCAAAATAATGCATTTTCACTTCATCTCCCAAATGCCCTATTAGCATCACTTTATTTAATGTACCTGACATAATTTTCCTGAAATTTAAGTTAGCAAAGTTACATATTTGCTTATGACTACTTTAAATTTAATAAAAATTTATTATTCTTTTAAAACCTCTTGGAAATTAAAGACCTCCAAAAAATTCCCAATTAATATAGGAACTGCATATTTTTTAACTAGATCCCAATTTACGCCCTCAACAGGTAATCTATCAGTTAATACAATCCAAAATTTGGTATAAAGGTGTCTGTGGGATAATTTATGTACGATATCGTCCTCATTATATAGGTATATTTCAGAAACAGTGTTGGATAACAATTCAGATTGATCAACCAAAACTTGAACCTCCTGAACCTTTAAACTTTTTGAAGTTTCCACTAATGGAAATTGATATAAGTTCTTCCAAATCCCTTTACCCTTTCGTTTTTCCAATATGGTTTCATTATCTGAAAGAAAAACTAAAAAATTGAAGTACTTTTTTTCTGGTTTTTTACCTTTAAGTTTTACAGGTAACTCAGAAGTCTTTCCTTCGGCAAATGCCACACAGGTATTCTGAAAAGGGCACGTGTCACAACTTGGGTTTGTTGGAGTGCAATGAAGCGCTCCAAACTCCATTATAGCTTGATTGTGTTTTTCGGGATCCCTTTCGTCCAAAATATCTTGAGCCAAAGCCTTAAAAACTTTAAATCCTTGGGACGTATTAATAGGCGTATCAATTCCGAAGTACCTTGAAAGGAAACGATAAACATTACCATCCAAAACAGCACTTGGTTCCCCAAAGCAAATAGATGCAATGGCACTTGCAGTATAATCTCCTATACCTTTAAGCTTTAATAAACCACCGTAGGTCTCTGGAAATTGACCATTTAATTCATAGGCAACATACTTTGCTGTTGCATGTAAATTTCTGGCTCTAGAGTAATAACCCAACCCTTGCCACAATTTCAAAACCTCTTCCTCAGAGGCATTGGCCAAGTCATAAACATTTGGAAACCTTAAAATAAACCGTTCATAATAGGGTAATCCCTGCTTGATTTGAGTTTGTTGTAAAATTATTTCTGATAACCAAACACGATATGGATCTTTTGTTTTTCTCCATGGCAAATCCCTTTTACTGTTTGAATACCAAGAGGTTAAATTTTTTGTGATAGTCATTTAAGATAAATACGAAAAGCAAAAATAATTGTTTATTTAATTAAATTTTAGTGTTTTAGGTTTGAAGAATTGGATATTTAATTCCTATATTTGCAACCCTTTTAATTTAATAGTAACATAATAAAAATAAATAAAATGACTAAGGCAGATTTAGTAGCAAGAATTTCTGAAAAATTAGGAATTGAAAAAGGTGATGTACAGGCAACTGTTGAATCATTCATGGATGAAGTTAAGACTTCATTAGAAGCTGGAGACAATGTTTATCTTAGAGGTTTTGGTAGCTTTATTGTTAAAACTAGAGCAGAAAAAACTGGTAGAAATATCTCCAAAAATACAACTATTAAAATACCAGCTCACAATATTCCAGCTTTTAAACCAGCTAAAGTATTTGTAGAAGGTGTAAAATCTAACGTAGAAGTTAAATAAACACAGTAATAATTTAAAAAAACGAGTACAACATGCCAAGTGGTAAAAAACGCAAAAGACACAAGGTTGCAACGCACAAGCGTAAAAAAAGAAGACGCGCTAATCGTCACAAAAAGAAAAAATAAGTCAAAAAAGTAGTTGTCTAACTACTTTTTTGGTTTTTTAACCAAAACGTTCTTTGAAAAGAGTTGAGTAAAACGAAACCTTGCGTTTTTAACCAACTCCACGGATTTAAAATCCTGTGAACAAATTATTTTTTAATCCATCTATCATGCTTAGCGTGATGGATAAAAATTAACACAATGAATAAAGAATTGATTATTCGATCTAATTCTGAACATGTTGATTTTGCCTTATTAAAAGATGGAAAACTAATTGAATTACAAAAAGATGAAGGGGGTAATAACTTTTCTGTTGGTGATGTGTTTATAGCCAAAATCAGAAAAGCCGTTCCTGGTCTAAATGCTGCATTTGTAAATGTAGGCTACGAAAAAGATGCCTTTTTACATTATCATGATTTAGGACCAAAACTTCCCTCTCTTTTAAAATTCACCAAACGTGTAAGCACAGGTAAACTAAAAGATTTTTCTCTTAAGAATTTCCCATTTGAAAAGGACATTGATAAGGACGGAAAAATTAACGACGTTCTTAAATCAAACCAATCTATTCTAGTACAAATTGTCAAGGAACCTATCTCAACGAAAGGTCCTAGAATCAGTTCTGAATTATCAATTGCTGGTCGCTATATAGTTTTAGTTCCTTTCTCCGATCGTATTTCTATTTCTCAAAAAATAGAAGATAGAGAAGAGAAAGACCGCTTAAAACGCTTAGTAAAAAGTATTGCGCCGGCTGGATTTGGAGTTATTGTACGAACAGTAGCAGAAGGCAAAAAAGTAGCCGAATTAGATAAAGATTTACAAAATCTTTTAGGTCGTTGGACGGCCATGTGTAAAAAATTACACAAAGCTCATCATCCCAGTAAAGTATTGGGAGAGCTCAATAAAGCCTCTTCAATTATGAGAGATATGTTTAATGACACATTTACAAACATTCATATCGACGATGAGGAGCTTTACATTAAAATCAAAGATTATGTGCAAGAAATTGCACCTAAGAAAGAATCTATAGTTAAGTTACATCAATCCAATGTACCCATTTTTGAAAAATTTGGGATAGAAAGACAGATCAAAACTTCATTTGGTAAAACTGTCTCTATGGCCAAGGGAGCTTATTTAGTAATAGAACACACTGAAGCACTACATGTGGTAGACGTGAACAGTGGAAATCGTTCTAACAAAGCTAAAACCCAGGAAGAAACAGCGTTGGAAGTCAATTTAATTGCGGCATCAGAAATAGCCAGGCAATTAAGATTACGTGATATGGGTGGTATCATAGTCATTGACTTTATTGATATGACAAAAGCTGATAACAGAAAGACCCTTTACAATCATCTTCGAGAAGAAATGAAAGATGATAGGGCAAAACACAAAATATTACCTCCAAGTAAATTTGGATTGGTACAAATTACAAGACAGCGTGTAAGACCTGAAATGAACATTAAAACCCGTGAGGAAAATCCTAACGGCACTAATGGCGAAGAAGTTGAAGCACCAATTGTTCTAGTCCAAAAGATCACCCACGATTTAGAACAAATCTTTAAAAAAGACTATAAAAAGGTAACCTTAAACACACACCCTTTTATAGCAGCCTTTTTAACAAAAGGATTTCCATCAGTACGTTCAAAATGGTTTTTTGAACACAAAAAATGGGTGAAAATTTTACCTAGAGATGCTTACACATATTTAGAATATCATTTTTTAGATAAAAATGGTAAAGAAATCAGATAACAAAAAAGCCCTACCGTTTGGTAGGGCTTTTTTTATGCTCTTATGTTTGGGTTCTCCATCTCCCTATTGGTCCTGTGGACCTCCAGTGGTGATGATAAACTCAGACCTTCTGTTCAATTGGTGCTCCTCCTCGCTGCAGTTGCTTCCGCAATCCACCTTTGGATCGCTCTCGCCCATACCCTTACCGGTGATCCTTGAGGCATCAATGCCCTTGGAGATCACATACTGTACGGTCGTCTTGGCACGTCTGTCTGACAATCTCTCGTTGTATGAGGCAGATCCACGGCTGTCCGTATGTGAAGTCGCGTTGATCACCATATCCGGGTACTTGTTCATCACCTGTACCAACTTGTCAAGTTCAAAGGCGGCCTCTGGCGTGATGTTTGACTTGTCGAACTCAAAGTAGATAGGGTTCAGTACCACTTGGTCCTCTGCAACGATCATCTCGATCGGATCCAGGGCCACATCTACAGTAGTCGATTCATCAAATGTACCGGCAACACTTACCTTTTCGCTCTCATAACCGTCCATGCTCACCTCAAGACCAGACTGCTTGTCGCACTCTACCAAGAAGGTTGCCTTTCCTTCTGCATCGGTCAACTGGGTAAGCAACATGCTCCCCTGGTCATCGTATACAGATACGCTGGCTCCCTGCAATGGCTCCCCGCTCTGGCTGT